>JAYTPD010000043.1:0-282028 GCA_043747435.1 Bdellovibrio sp.
TAAAATACTAGTCAGGATTAAAACTCTTTGTTAAGAATGAGGTTCATTAACAAGGAGAAATCTGATGAAAATTTTTCTAGCCACATTGTTATTATCAACTTTTGCTTTTGCTGCCGAAAAAACTGTAGAGCCGGGAAATTATAAAGCTGTTGATGTTGAGACCAAAACAATTGAAGCCTTTTTAGTTCTTCGCGAAGATAAGACGATCAATTTTAAAGTGAATACTCCTGATTTCACGATGCCTGAACCCGGCTGCGAAGGAACTTATGTCATCGAGGCGAATGCTTTTCTTGCAGATCTGACTTGCCCGCTTGATTTTTTGCCTCACACACAAGTTCAAATCGATATTACAGATGTGACTCCAGAAAATGTATCCTCTGAAGCAGGTGTTGATGTGGAAGTTGTGATTGACGCATTGGGTGCGGATGCTTACAAATTTAATCTTCATAAAGTAAATTAATTAACATTTTATTTTTTATTTGGCTCGACTCTCTGATTGTCGAGTCAGACATCTGTCTATTATCAATTGGTCTACTACAGACGTGATCAGACTTAAGTTTCAATCTGACTAAAGTCCTGAAATTCCCATTATCAAAGTCCATTTATCAAAACCAAAGTCTAGTTTTCTTTAGACCATGGTCTAGTTTTGCAAGACGCGACTAAAGCTGGTTACAGACTCGCCGAAAGGTTGTCCAGAAACAACGACGAATACTCGACGAGACTGACTCGAGAGACATGAAGTGAAGTGACTGTCCTTCAAGTTTCGCCTGCAGAGAAAGAATCGAAAAGTTGAAGTCCCAACATGTACAACCGGGAACTTCTAAAATAGGTGAAGTTCCCGCAAAAATGAAAGAGGTCTAAGATGGGAATGAGAATAACGACAAACGTGGCGGCATTAAATGCTCAACGTAGTATGATGACAAACTCTCGCGAAATGCGAAAAAGTATGTCGCAATTATCAACTGGTTCGCGCATTACTACAGCCGGAGACGATGCAGCTGGCTTAGCGATCAGTGAAAACTTAAAGGCACAAATTCGATCATACGGTCAAGCTTCACGAAATGCGAATGATGGTATTTCGATGATTCAGACTGCTGAGCAAGGTATGGGCGAAGTTTCAAATATTATTACAAGACTGCGCGAACTGGGTATCCAATCAGGTTCTGATACAATTGGTGATCAAGAGCGTGGATTTATTCAAAAAGAAGTTGATGCAATGAAAGCAGAGATTCAACGTGTTGCTGATTCAACAACTTTTGGATCACGAAAATTATTAGATGGCACAGGCGGAACATACGATATTCATATCGGTGTTGGCGCAAATGAAAGAACTGATTGGATTGCATTTGATTCTTCTGTATCAAATGTTCAAACAGACAATTTAGGGATATCTGATTTAGATTTTTCTTCGAAAGAAGGCGCTCGTTCAGGTTTAGCATCTTTAGATGCGGCTCAATCAAATGTAAATGGATCAAGAGCCACTTTAGGTGCTATGCAAAATCGCTTGAACTCAACAGTTGAGATCATTGGCACAATGAACGAAAATATGAGTGCAGCAAATTCACGAATCCGTGACACTGATATTGCCGCTTCAACGTCAGATTTAGCTCGTAACAATATTTTGTTACAAGGTACAACGGCTACATTAGCGCAAGCTAATCAGTTTCCACAATTAGCTCTTAAGCTACTTGGATAACAGTTCGTTTTGTAAAGTAGATCAAAACTTTTTTGGGTGGGGCGATGACCTCCGCCCTATCCAGAAAATAACCTTGTCGCAGGTCTAGCAATAGATCTGCGATTTTTCACGTTTCTGGTCGAGCTTCAAGTCTTTTGAAATTATTCCGATAAGATTGCTATGAATATCAAGAATTTGACTGGAACAAATGCTTTAACTTCACCTGTCGGGCAGGTTGGAAAAGTAGAGCGTCAAATTAAATCAGAGTCATCCCACGAAGACCGTGATGCCAACGGGCAGCAGTCGTTTAATCAGCAGCGTAAAAAAGAAAAAATGACCGTTGATCAGTTTGAAAAAGCTTTACAACTTTTAAAAGAAAAAGACTTTGTTAAAGAAATGAATTGGTCGGTTGAGGCTTTTGCTGAAAATGAAGTGAAGTACGCTTGGATAAAAGATCATCTGAACCAGACGATACGAAAAATAATAGAGTATGAATTATGGGAACTTTTTGACGATCCCCATTCTCAATCGACAAAAGGCCAGCTTTTAAAAAAAACAGCCTAAAAAAAAGCGACTTCGTGTGAGTTTATGAGAACTCAGCAGAACTTTTTTGCCTACTCGAGCTTTGTCTAAGCCAATCAATTGACTCACGTATTTATCATATTCTCTGAAATAATAATCCTATGACAGGAATACGTATTTCAGGTTTAGCTAGTGGACTACCGCCGAACTTAGTCGATCAAGTGATCGAAGCTGAGCGTGTGCCTGTAAAAAATATGCAAGAGCAAAAAACTAAAATCGAAGACAAAGTCAAACTCGTGCAAGATCTTGAAACTAAAATTGGCGATATCAATAAAAATTTAGGAGCCATCGTCGGCGCAAAAGGTTTTGTCGATAAAAAGCTGAATTCAAGTTTTCCTGAAATTATCAACGGAACATTAGATCCCGAAAAAGCCGATGCCGGAGAATGGACGATTGAAGTCATGCAGCTGGCCGGAAAGCCCTCGGTCGTGACAAACGGATTTCCAGATAAAGATAAAACCACAATGGGAGTCGGCTACATTAAGTTCGACACTGAAGATGGTGAAAAAGAAGTCTACATTAAAGAAGACAATTCAACTTTAGAAAAAATTGCAGAATCAATTAATAACGCCGGGCTTGGAATTCGAGCCGTCGTCGTGAACGATCGAAGCGATAAAGAAGATAGTTATAAGCTCGAAATTTCAGGTTTAAAAACAGGTGATGATCACGAAGTCAGTTTTCCCACAGTTTATATGCTTGATGGAAATCGAGATTTTCAGTTCGTTTCAGAAATTAAAGCACAAAATGCAAAATTCAAATTAGATGGCCATGAATTCGAAACGGCCGAAAACATGGTTAATGATATCATTCCCGGTGTTACTTTAGATCTAAAAAAAGCTCAGCCGGGACAGCCAATTCGTATCAACATCACTGAAAACTACGAAGTCATTTCTGGCAAAATTAAATCTTTTGTAGATTCTTACAATGCGGCTTTAGGTTTTATACAGACGCAAAATAAACTGACGCCTGATAAAGCTGGAAATCCGCGTTTGGGCCCTTTAGGTGGCGATAGTATGCTGCGTATGACGGAAAGTCGGTTGCGTTCAATCATTCAAGATACTCCATTGACAGAAAGTAAATTCAGACGAGTCATCGAACTCGGAGTTGAATTTAATCGAAATGGAACTTTGAATTTCAATCAAGAAAAATTTACGAAATTAGTTAATTCAGATCCGCAAAGCGTCGTTAGTTTTTTGCGTGGAGACCAGATCAGTACGGGCTTCATCACCAATATGCGAAAAAAATTATCGCAGATCACCGATCCCCAAGTGGGTACTGTGACAAACCGAAGAAAATCTTATCAAGACCGTGTTTCGCAAATGGATAAGCGTATTGAGCAAAAAGAAAAAACTTTGGCTCGTCGTGAAGAGCAACTTAGAAATCAGTTTTCCAAAATGGAAGAATCAATGTCTAGAATTCAATCACAAGGAGCTTCAGCACAAGCTTCATTAGCCGGATTAGGAGGTAAATAATCATGGCAAATCCGTTTAACAAGTACAAACAGACCTCGGTCTTAAGTGCTAGCCGAGAACAAATTTTAATTATGCTTTATGAGGGCGCGATTAAATTTACGAAGCTTGCTATCCAAGCGGTCGAGCAAAAAAAGATTGCCGAACGTGGGCAGAATATTATTAAAGCTTTTGATATTATTCTAGAGCTGAACGCAACGCTGGACCACAAAGTTGGGGGTGAGCTTCCGCAGCAACTTGAATCACTTTATCTTTATATGATGGATCAGTACACCAAAGCGAACATCACGGGGACTGCAGAGCCCTTGCATTCGTGTTTGAAAGTGCTTGAGAATCTTCACGATGGCTGGAAACAAGCCATCGATCAAATGAAAAAAACCAACGAACAAAAAGGCGGGGCCGCATGATGAGATTAATTCAGTTTTTAAACGAGAAAAATCATTTTCTAGAAAAATTTTGCTCTTTGAACGAAAAGCAAATTGCGCTGCTTGAGAGCGGGCAATTCGATGAAATCGAAAAGTTTTATAATCAAAGGGAAGATTTGCTTAAGATTTTAAAGTATGTCGATTCTGAAATACACAAAGCCCATATGTCGCATAAAGATTTAAATATTAAATTCGACGAAGATCAGCGATCAGAGATTCGCGACTCTTTAAGAATCAAAGAAATGTATGTGCGTAAAATTCTTGATCAGGACTTGATTGTTTTGGGATTGATCGATTCAGCAAAATCTCAAATTATTAAAGAACTTCAAGGAATTCGTAAAGCACGTAAAGCTTTATCTGGATATAAATCAAGCGCGGCTTAAGTTTTGTCAAAACGGTGACTGGTTGGACATTAAAAATTTGGCGAAATTTATAAAATGTTTTTAAGGACGACTAGAATCAAATCAGAGTGGCATCTGTCTTGCTTTTAAACTCAAAGAAAGCTTTCAGGATGAAAGTTAAATTTGAAGGGGGCATGATGCCAGATCATTTAATAGTCTTTGGTCAAGTTGAAGAAATTATTCTGCAAAAAAAATTCGGACTCGCCTTACAAAAACTTTCTTCGGTTTCAATTACACACAGCAAAGATATTGTCTATTTGCGATTACTGGCCAAGATTTTGAAATCACACGTCGATCGTTCGGCGTTGATCAAAACTTTAAAAGAAATTGTAAAGCTTGAAAGTAAAGCTGCAGATCAACTTGAGTTGATGGCTTTGCTTTACAAGAACGGGCAAATCAACGAATCTTTAGACATCGGTTTGGCACTTCAAGAAAAAAATATTTTACCTGATCAGAAAATTCAGCTGAGTGAGCTTCTGATGAAAATATATATTGAAGAAAATGACTTTGATGGCGTGCAAGATGTGATTGATCAATACTTTGGTATTTCAAAAAGTAGTTTTATCTGCTGGGCCCAGGGGCTTGTTGATTTAGCAAATCAAAATAAGCACAAAGCTTTATTCAACTTTAGAAAAGCGATTGATTTAAATCCTCATAATGATCAAGCTTGGGTCAGCTTAGCTTTGCTTCATGATGAGATGGGCGATCGTGAGCTTGCTTTTGCTAATCTTGAAAATTCTTTGGACTGCAATCCCCTGAATAACGCGGCTGTTAAACTTTATGCAACTTGGGCTCAAAAAGATTTCGAAAAAAGGCCAAAAGCATTGAGTTCAGTAAGATTTTACCTCTGCGAGCATGAATTTGATGAAGAAATAAGCTTGTGTCACGTGCAAATTTTGTGTCGAATGCAGTTTTGGTCTGAGGCTGAATCTGAAATAGAAAAATTAATTTTAACTCATCCACGCAATTTAAATTATCGAGATATGAAAAAAAATTTAGAACAAAATTTAAACATGTGATAATTTTAACATGTGCCTATTCAAATTCAACCTCAGTACAAATCAAGTCTTTCAAGTTTGCACAACAAGTACAAACTTGAGTCTGATCTTTATATAGGAGATTTTGAATTTCTGAAGTCTGTTGTGGAGGTCTCAAAATCGAGCTCTTATTTATTGATTAGCGATGATGAAGTTCAAGTTGGACGTCTACTTTTAGAATTAAAACCCAAAAGCATATTTCAAATTTACAGATCGACAGAGCTCCATCGGATCGAATATAGTCTTGAGCAAATTGTTTTGATCTCTGATAAAAATAAAAAAATAAATGCAATCAAACAAGAAATTCAAAACAAAAGAAAAAATCTTGAAAAGCTCAACGAGCTATTAAATCAAGAAAGCGAAAAACAAATTGTTTCACTCGAGCAGTCGCATCTTGAAGAGTCTCAGAAAAATATTAAAGAAAAAAGTCTGCTGCATTTTTTAGATTTTATTCAATCCGAGTCTGTCCATGAGGACTTTTTGAATTTACTGATTAAGTTTCTATGGAAAGATCTAAAAAAAACAAATCGGCTTTATCAAATTGGTTTTTGTTTTAAAGCTTATTCAGAAAAATCAAACTTGTTTAGTTATGACGGCTACACTGAACAAAGCGCTACAGTTTCGTTAGACTTAAATTCAGAAGTCTTTGTCGTGGCATCGCAGATGGCGACGCTTTGGGGGCGACCTGTGGGTCGAATAATGAAATGGCCGTTGCCTGAATTTTCAAGACAAGGGCATTTTTTTATAGAAATTATTGATCAGCAAACGTCTTTAATTCAACTTGAAAACTATATCAAAGAGCGACTGACAGTTTTAAGTTTGTATTTAGATCGCTGGATGATCGAGAAAGAGTACGAAGTGCTTGTCGATCGATGGCATCGCACATTTAATTCATTTTCAGGTTTTGTGCATGTGATTGATGAAGACTATCATGTCTATCAGTCAAATTATTTAAAAAGCACTTTATCTACAAAAAATAAAAAATGTTATCAAGTTTTAGCCGAAAGGGAATCGCCTTGTCCGGATTGCCCGATCAAAACAAATAAAAATAATGATTTTTATCTTAAAAATAAAATAAGAGTTAAAACTTATTCGTCTGAATTTAATTATAACCAAAAAAAATATTACTTTGTTATTTATGAGGATGTGACTCAGTTGCATTTTCTAAAAAGTCAGATGATCCATTCAGAGAAAATGTCAGCTTTGGGCCGTCTAGGAAACCACTTAGCGCACGAGCTGAATAATCCATTAACTGGAATTAAATCTTACGTGCAAGCTCTGTTGGCCGAGCCTCAATCAACTTTATCGAATACAATTAAATCAGATTTAAATGAAATTTTAAAAGCGACCTTACGCAGCCAAAACATCATTAAAAATTTCATCGATTTTAGTCATAAAAAAGAATCTAAACTCGAAAAAATTATTTTTTTAGAAGTTCTGAATAATGCGTTAACTTTATTGAAATCTGTCTTAAGGTCTCATCGGTTGTTTGTCGATATAAAGCCAATTGCCGTGATGGCGAATAGTCAAGAGCTGCAGCAAGTCTTATTTAATTTGATTAAGAATTCTTGCCAGGCTATGACAAAATCAGGATCGATCAAAATATATCATGAAGAAAAAAACGGCCGTCATTATTTTAATATTGAGGATACCGGGCCTGGATTTAGTGAAGAAATTTTAAAAAATAGATTTGAACCTTTTATGACAACAAAAAAACAGGGTGAAGGAACGGGCTTGGGCCTTTATCTTTCAAAAAAACTGATGAATAATATGAATGCCGATATCGATATTTCGCAGGCATTGCCAGCAAGTCAAAATCCAGGAGCAAAAATTTCTTTGATTTTTGAGAAACGATGAAATTTTTAATTGCCGATGACGAGCTCCTAATTCGAAAATCTTTGGTCAGAGCTTTTGCTAACCAAGGACACTCTTGTGATGAGGCTGTAAATGGTGTTGAAGCTCTTCAGAAGTTAAACTCAAACCAGTACGATGCGCTTTTGCTTGATGTTATTATGCCCGAAAAAAATGGCTATGAAGTTTTACAAGAAATGAAAAAAGAAATTAAAGTTTTTATAGTCTCTGCTTTTTCAGGGGATGATACAAATATTGGGTTTATTCAAAATGATCCGCGCGTGATTGAATATATCTCGAAACCATTCGATCATGTAGCAGATGTTGTTCAACTTGTGTTGAGGAAAATATGAGAATTGTTGCAGGCCGGTTCAAGGGTCGGGTTTTGATTTCATTTCAAGAAGATCACATTCGACCCACAACAAATCGAGTGAAAGAAAGTCTTTTTAATAAATGGATGCAATATGTTGATGGCGCCCGCGTTCTAGATTTATTTTCTGGAACCGGAAGTTTAGGAATTGAGGCCCTTTCGCGTGGCGCGACTCATGTAGATTTTGTTGAGGCGCATTCGAAATCCATTGCTATTTTAAAAAAAAATATTGAGCTTCTTAAGCTCAGCCCCGCTGAATATTCCATCACAAAAACTGACGTGATCTCATTTTTAAAAAAATATCAAGGCGAACCCTATGATTTAATCTTAGCTGACCCTCCGTTTACAGAAAAAATGGCCCATGACGTGATGCATGCCTTGGACAACAGCGTCTGTTTCAGTCCACAGACTCTGATTGCAATCGAGTCGCAAAAAAAAGAAAGAATCGATGAAAACTATCAGCAACTTTTCAGATATGACATGAACGATTACGGAGACAAAGTTCTTTCTTTCTTTACTAAAAAAGAGCAGGATTGATCACATGTCTAAGATTGCTGTTTATCCAGGAAGTTTTGATCCGATTACGACGGGTCATCTTGATATCATTGAAAGAATCTCGATCATTTTTGATCATGTTATCGTTCTAGTCGCAGACTCTGACCAAAAGAAATATTTATTTACTGCGGATGAGCGTGCAACCTTTCTTAAAGAAGCAACCAAAGAAAATAAAAAAGTTGAAGTTGATATTTTTCAGGGTCTAACTGTTGAGTACATGAGAAAAAGAAAAGCTCATGTGATTATTCGTGGTTTGCGTGCTGTGGCTGATTTTGAGTACGAAGGAACTTTGGCCAGCATGAATCGCAGATTAGCTCCTGAAATTGAAACATTTATGATTTTTTCTCGTCCTGAATATTATTTTATCTCTTCACGAGCTGTTAAAGAAGTCGCGCGTAACGGTGGCCAACTTTCGGGTCTTGTACCCGCTTTTATTGAACCTGAATTATTTAAAAAGCTAAGGAGTAAGTGATGCTTTCTGAAAGAGCGAAAAGTTTAAAAACGTCTCCTACTTTATTTTTAGTTGCTAAAGCTAAAGAATTACAAGCGCAAGGGCATCCCGTGATATCGCTGACTGTGGGTGAGCCTGATTGGGAGACTTACCCTGCTGCGGCTCAAGCGGGTATTGAGGCGATTCAAAATGGAATCACGAAATACACACCTGCAAATGGTACGGTCGAGCTCAGAAAAGCAATTCTTGAAAGACTTAAAACAGATTTAAACTTTGAATACGCGGTGAATGAAGTGGCGGTGACCAGTGGAGCAAAGTTTGCGATATTTGCAGCATTACAAGTGCTGTGTAATCCGCAAGATGAAGTGATTATTCATTCTCCTTATTGGGTTAGTTACCCAACGATGGCTGAATTAGCCGATGCGAAACCGCGAATCGTCACTTGCGACGAAAAATCTGGTTTTAAAATTACGGCTGATGATCTTAAAAAAAATATCAACTCAAAGACAAAAATTTTCTTATTTTGTTCGCCTTCGAACCCAACAGGTTTTGTGTACACAAAAGAAGAGCTTCAAAAAATAGCTGACGTTTTAAAAGATTATCCTCAAGTGCATGTGATCACCGACGATATGTATAATCGGTTGATGTTCGATGGCTCAAACTGTGCTCCGCATATTTTGCAAGTCGCGCCTGATTTGAAAGACCGGACGATCATTATCAATGGGGGTTCGAAAGCATATTCGATGACAGGCTGGCGCATCGGTTGGGCTGTCGGCCCACAAAAAATCATTCAAGCACTTGGCGACTATGCTTCGCAGTCAACCGGGGCTCCATCCAGTATTTCTCAGGCTGCGGCCGTATCTGCATTAAAAAAATGTGAGCCCAATATTAAAGAAACAAATATTGTTCTGAAGCAAAGAATGCAAAAAGCAATGACTGAGTTCAAAACAATCCCGCAGTTTAAAGTTTTTGAACCTCAAGGTGCTTTTTATTTTTGGGTCGACGTGACAAAAGCTTTGGGAAAAACTTTAAACGGTCAAAAAATTACAACATCAAAAGATTTTTGCCAAGTTTTGCTTGAAAAATATTTTGTTGCGACCGTTCCTGGAGAAGAATTTGGTAACCCGGGTTATATGCGATTAAGTTTTGCAATTGGATCAGAAAAAATGCTTGAAGCTATTCAGCGAATGAAACAACTTATCTTGGATATGAGATAACATCTTATGTTAAAAATATTTGCGAATATTTTTTGGATTTACACCCCTGGATTTTTTCAAAAATCTTTTTCTCGTTATTTTTCTTTATTGTTTGAACTTAAAGTGTCGCGGTTTTTAATTTTACCTTACTGCTTATTCTTTGGATTAGGTGATGACTATTTGGATCTTTTTGAATCCGAGACCTCGCCATCGTCTTATTCAAGTTACTCTGATTTTTTTAATCGCAAGTACAAAAATACAATACAAATCAATTCAGAAAAAATTTGGCCCTGTGAAGGTTACGTGTGTGACTGGGGCTGGTTCAATGAAAAAAATAATTCGATTGTTAAAGGTCAAAAAATTAATTTAAATCATATTTTTAAATCAAATGAAAAAATGACAAAAATGCACTTCTTCACAAATATTTTTTTACACAATCACAATTATCATCGAGTGCATTCGCCTATTCAGGGTCGAATTGTGAGTATTAAAAATATTTCAGGTGAGCTAGTTTTTTTAAGACCTTGGTTTTACAATCGCAAAGATGTTTCTTATCCGGCGTTTAAAAACGAGCGTGTCATTTTTGAAATGACCGATGAACAAGATCGCGCGTGGTACCTGGCCATGGTCGGCGGTTTTGGAGTTGGCACCGTAGAGCTTGCAAAAGAAATCTACATTGGCTGTTACATTGAACCCGGCCAAGAAATCGCAAAATTTAAGCTGGGTTCGACTGTTTGCTTAGCGTCTCCTTGCGAAATTAAAGTCAAAAATGACTTACAACTTGTTCGTGTAGGTGAAGATCTAGTCTAACTTTTTGGAATCGTAATTTTTTTGAATTCAAAAGGTCTGATTGTTTTACCGTTTTCTAATTGAGTCGTCGCTTTGTTTGTCTTTTCATCCAAAAAAGTTTGCGGCACTAGCGTGGAATTAATGGATAGCGAATCGGTAAACTGCTGCTTAATTTGATCCATCGAAGTTAAGTCAGGCTTATCAATATCAAAAGCCGTCGCCGAAATCATCTGGTTCATTTTTTTGAGCTGAGCTTCAAAATCTGAAATCTCTTGAGACGGAATTTCTTTCGTGTCTGGAGTTTCTTGAATCGATGTGTTGACCCAAGCCGGTAAGTTTTCTTCAGAGAATTGCAAGTGATCACGGTTCATTTTGATAATCATATCGATTTCCGCAATACTCAGATCGATCTTTTGGCTGATTTGATCTGATGTAAATCCTTGATGGGCCAGTTTAGCTGCTTGGACATATTTACTGGTTTTTTGTCTTTCGGCAATTTCAGCGTGAGGAACTTGTTCGTAGAATATTTTTGAGACATCTAGGGCTTTAGAAAGAGCACTTTCTATTTGAATGATTTTTTCGTCAGACAAAGAAAGCTGATTTTGCACTTCCACCGATTTTTTTTCGATGAGATGCACCCACTTTCTGACTTGCTCGTCAGATTTATCTGAAAGGTCTTGCAGTATCGAAATTTTATTTTGTAAAAGCTGAAGACCTTTCGTTAGGCGATGGTCTTCGACTTTACTTTTGTTTTTGGCGACCCAAGTAAATAGAAAAATTGATAGCAAAAGCAAATTAAGAAACGATAGGGTTAATAACCAATAATTCACAGTAAGTCCTCCAGATTCTTATTTTACTGTCTTATCTTGGTCCATCACAAGAGGTCCAGTGTCTCATTTTGAATAACCAGACTAAAGACCCCTTTGCTCATTCTGAGAATTGGACTATCCTGATACTGTCTCAATAGGGGAGTCGATGATGAATGGGTTAAAAGTCTTATGTGCTTTGTTGATTTCTACGTTTTTTTTATTTTCTTGTGCACCAGTCAAATTTTCGAAAGCTGACAATGTCATTGTTAAGGCCGCTTGTGAAGGCACGGGCTGTGATACCAGCACAATTAAGTGCAGCCCCAAAATCAATGGAAGTTTGACAACTTTTACTTACACTTCGGCAAGCGTGCTTCCAAGTATCAGTTCAAGTTGCGAACCTTCGACAAATAATCTTTATACTTGGATTGTAAAAAGAGCTGATTCAAGTGTGATTTCAACGACTATACCTGGGCTTACAGGAGAAAATCCTCAAGATGTTAATTTCACTTCTTTGGGAGCTGGAACCTATTACGTTTTTTTAACAGCTTCGCAGACAGGTTCAGGTTTTAATCCTTTCACGGCAACGACACCACTCGAGTTCGTTGTCCCTGGTGTAGGTAACGGGCTGACTTGTGATCCAAAATTAAATGGAACATTCACAAATTTAGTTCTTAACCAAAACGATATGAATGCGGTTGTCAGCGCAAATTGCAACCCCGCTGCGGGCTCTTATATGTGGACAGCCACAAAAGATGGAGTTGCTATAACGATACCGGGCCTCAGTGGAGCAACTTCAACACCGGATATTAAAGCTTTAGGTCTTGGAACTTATCGACTTTCTTTATATGCAACGTCGACTGGTTCGCAGCACTGGCAGAGTTCAGCCCCGTTAACAGTAACGATCGCTCAAGTCAGTGCGCCAAATTATCCTGTGATTCAGTGTAACCCGCGAATCAATGGATCTTTAAGTTCGCTTACTCTGACTTCATCGGCGGCGAATCCGCTGATGAGTGCGAACTGTTTACCAACCGACGTACAGTACACTTGGTCGGTAACTAAAAATGGAAACACAGTGGCTTTGCCAACTTTAATGGGTGCGAACTCGAATCCAAATTTTCTGGGATTAGGAAACGGAACTTATCTCATTTACTTAACAGCTAGTGGAACGGGGAAAACTTCGTGGAATACGACAACTCCATTAACGATCACTGTTGATAACAGCACAAGTGGAATGGCCCTGAACTGTGCTCCAAGATTAAATAATATTGCCGTATCTGTGACTGTTCCCATCAATAGCGGAGTCAATCCACTGGTGACATCCGGTTGTACACCAAGCACTGCAACGCACACTTGGAAAGTAATGAAAGACGGAGCCGTCATCACAATCGCGGGCCTTACCGGAGCCAGTTCAACTCCGAATTTTATTGCGGCGGGTTTAGGAACTTACAGTATTTATTTAACGGCCTCAGCCGCGGGGTATAATAGTTATGTCAGTCCGTCTCCGTTGGTGGTAACGATAGCAAATTCATACAATCCTTATCGCAGTGTCGTTTACGAAAAAATGGTCAATGCCTCTAATAATAAAGTCGATTTGCTGATGGTGTTTGATGATTCAAATTCAATGGCGCCTGATAACGCAAAGCTTGCACAAAAAATGCAAAGTTTTGTGAGTGATTTAACAAACTCAGGAATTGATTGGCAAATGTGTGCGACCGTGACTCGTGCGCAAGATGTGAATGGCAATGGCACCCTTTACTGGGGAGCTTCGCGCAACTGGGTTGGTTATGTTGGTTCACCCGCTTGGATTTTAAAAGCCGGAGCAACTGACCCGTACGCTATTTTCACAAATACAGTTTCTGCTATCGGAGCTGGTTGGGCCGGAACTGACGACGAGCGCGGAATCAAAGCCGCTTGGTGGAGTGCCGAGTACGCGCAATACAATTCATGTTATCGCAATGACGCGTCTTTATCGGTGATCATGATTTCAGATGAAGACGAAAGATCCGTCGGCGGAGACGCAAATCAAGTTTATTACACCGGCGAACTTAAAGAGCTTGAAACCGATGATTTGCCACAGTCCTACGTGAATAAAATAAAGCAAAAATTCGGCACAGATAAAAAATTTACTTTTAATTCGATCATCGTAAAACCGGGTGATACAGCTTGTATGGCGACTCAAGATGCCGATGGTTCAAAAAGCCATTACGGTTACAAATACGCCGAGTTATCGCAGCTGACAAACGGCGGAACAGCCAGCATTTGCGCAACCGATTTTTCACAGGGACTTTATTACTTTAAAGACCGCATCGTGAATTCGCTAGCCTCGATACCACTTGAGTGCACGCCTGTGGGTGACATCAACGTGACGATCACGCCAGCTTTAGGCTCAGTCACGACTCAGTTACAGAATAACAGTTTAACTTTTAATCCTGCAGTGCCCGTGGGCCGCACGATCAAACTTGAATATAAATGTGCGGCGAATTAGTTAGCGTGAGCTTTCTTTAATAAATAAAGTCATATAATGGCGAATTAAAAATTCAGTCTTGAAGCTGAGGCCTTTGTAATTCCAAAGCACTTCTTCAAAAGCGCCCCACTTGGCTTCAAAAAGCTCTTCGTCCATCACGATGGTGACATTTTCTTTTTGTGAGGGCTGGGGAATGGCTAAATTTCCGACGTAGTGAAAACGCATGCTGATGAGGCCCGCGTTTTTAATTGAGAAAATCATTTTGTAGCCGTTACGGAAAAGCATAAAATCAGCGTGGGTTTTTGCGATGCCGTAAACTTTGATTCTCCCAAAAGCTGTGGGTTTTAATTCGTTGAAAGTAGCGGCGGCTTCAGCAAAGTCGGCTTTTAAATTAAGAAGCAATGCAATACTTTCGTTTACAAGTATTCTTTGAGTATCTAAACCTAAGTTCATATCAATCATCACCGATTTTTCAAGTTGCTCATCGGCAGAAACAAGTTCGCGTATCCACGTCTTATTTTCGTTTTTATTGATTTCCATGGGTTCTCCTAAAGTCTAGTTTTCTTGATTGCTGTGAATCTTGTCAATATTAAAAGCCACCAATTTGGATACTGACTCCTGTTTGAACGCTTGAGCTGTACTGTGGCGAATAAGGCAAATAAGTTCCTAATACAAAGTTAATTGGAAAAACATAACCAATTGTCGTTTCAAGTTTGAGCTCGAGGCCCGAACTCCAAAAGCTTTCATTGATCGATCGTTTTTCAAATGAGTTATCTTCCTTTATAGACCCGCCGTCGACACCTAAACCATCCACAACAATTGCGCCTGATAATCGCTTAAGAAAATAAGCATCCGTACCTGAGCCTCTTTCAATATTTTTTAATGGGAATCGATATTCAGTGTTCACATTCCACATACTGCGTCCGTAAAATTGGCTGGGTTGGTAGCCTCGCAAAACAAATTGCGGAATCACTAAATCAGAATTTAAAAATAAAGTATTATTGCTTGTTCCAAAGCGCGCTGGAACAGTTTCAAATGTAGCAAGCCCACTGGCCCGCGCCATCAATACATGATGCTTAGGCAGCCATGCCGAAAAATAATCGACAACACTGGCCGAAGCTTTGTTGAATTCGCGACTGTTTTTAAGATTTTGATTATTTTCATATTTCAAATAAGCGCCCCAACCTTTTTCAGGAGAAATCTGAAATATATTTTGCGCATAATTTTGATAAACAACTTGAGTGAACGGGCCCCAGTGTTGAGTTTGAAGACCTGCAAAATTTGTTTCTTGAGTCTGCAGTCCAATTTGAAATAATAAATTTTTATTCAACCAAAATAGATCTGGAAGTAAACTCAAGTAACTTGTTTTAGTTTCGACAACTGTGTTCGCGTCACCAAAAGACTGATTGCGAATCAAAGCACCCACTTGAAAGGGAACAGCAAATGCTGAATTTGTATAAGCACCGACAAAGCCAAATTTTTGAATATCTGTTTCATAGCTGGCGATTAAACTGTATTCGTGAATGTTAACCGGATCGTGCCCCGAAGTTTGTGCCTGAAAAAAAACACCTTTTGATGAAGTGCTGGTTGCAATATAGGGAATCCAGTAAGTCGGAATCAAATATCCCGCTGCTGAATAGTCTTCAGCAGTGTAATCTTTGTGATTTAATTTTTTGACTTTATATTTGTACCTGTCTGCAATTTTATTTTCGATAACGGGCAAGGCTTGATTTCTTTTTTTTAAATCTGCCGACCCCACTTGAAAACCATGGTTCGACATTTCTGTCGCCCAGATTTTTTGATGAAGCGGGTCGATATCGTAGCTCCATAGACCGGTCAAAGAATTTGTTACGGGCTTTGCTGTTTTCAAATCCAAAGTAACATAAATATTGTGAACTCCATTTTCAGATGATGTGAAATACAATTCTTTTCGATTTCCAGAGTTTATTTTTTTAAGAAAACGAATATCCGAAAAAGGTAAATTAATCGAACTTTTAGAATGATTTGTGATATTGATTGAATAAAGGCTTTGAATTCCGTTTTCATTTCGTTGACTGACAAGAATTTCTTCGGGTGTCCAAAATATCGGAGACTGAAAACGGTTTTTGACGCCTGAACTTGCGATGAGCTCAATTTTTCGATCTTCTATGTGTAGAATTTTAATTTGTGTTTCACCATTTTCTGTCGAGATATAAACTATGTTTTTTCCGTCATCGGAATAAGAAATATTTCTGGCATGCTGATTAAATGTGATTTGTTCAGATTTATTTTTTGTTAAATCATAAAAATAAATATCAGAAACATCGTATTTTGAATTCAGCTGGTCTACTTTTGCGTAAGCAATAACAGAATCATTTGGGTGAAAATCAAGGCCTGAAATTTTACCTCGTGGTGGATTTTTAAATTTTATTTTTTCTAGTTCAGTGTTCAAACACGCAATTTCAGCTTCATCTTCGATGTTTTCGATGTAACACAACATTTGATTTTTTTCAGACCATTTTGGTGCGATTGCACTTTGTCCTTTTAAAGAAATAGTTTTAAGTGATGTCGTCGGTTCTGTTTTAAGCTGGTCAAGTTGGGCCAGAGCGATTTTTTCGTGCTCATAAAGTGCTTTTGTATATTGAGCTTCGTAACTGCGATCAGTCAGCTCATAGATCGGCTCTTCAACAAAGTAAGGTACGCGCTCGGCTTGCCGAGAAGTGATTCGATTCACAGAAGATAATTTCGAATCACTGACTAAACTGCTCCAAAATACAGAGCCAAACAAATAGGCGCGGCTGCCATAGGGCCAAGATGGTAAAACTTCGTTCGCTTGAGCCAGTGTGTATTGAAAAAGTTGTCGATCTAAAACAAAAGCGCGTATCGAAGCATCTTGAAATTTTGATCTTGTTCTTCCTTGCGGAGAAAATTGTGTTTCCATTTCAACAGCCATGCCCTCTTTCCACCAAAGAGGTAAAAGTAAATTAGGCGTCACGATATTTCCAAAAATGGGCCGAATATATTTATAAAAACCCAAAGCGGGTTCCATTTGCATGATATGAGTCAGCTCATGGGTGATCAGCTCGCGGGCCCATTCGCCCGATTCTGATAAAGACTCGTGGTCACCGATGGGCACTGTGTAGGCCATAATGTGAGCATAAGGAATACGAGTTGCATAACCATTCGAAATATCTGTTGTTTCATTTAAAATCAGAACAGTGCGAAACGGCCTGTTGGAGAAAACAGTCGATAAATTTTCGTATGCATTTTCAGCGATATTTGCGTAGTACAGACCAAGGTCTTGCTGCTTGGCAGAAAAAATGATGTCAAAGTGCTCAGTATGGATTGTTTTCCAAGTTTCATCAGAAAAACCAATCCTTCCTGCGATGGCTTTAACATGAATGAAATTGGAGATTAAAAAAAAAAGAATTAAAAAATAATTTTTCATGAAGCCATATAGTGACGTGGCAATCAGAGTTTGACAAGATCTTACGATGCTCTAAATTAACTAAGAGTAAAAGATCAAGCACAGGAGGATCAACATGAAAAAACTCGTTTTATCGATCGTAATTATGTCAATGGTAAGTGGTTGTTCGTTATTCAGAAAAAAAACTGAAGGCGGCGCCGAAAATAATACTGGAAGCCAAGTTGTTTCTGAAACAACAGGTGGTGGTGGTTCTGAAAAAATCGACAAAACTCCGATGAATTTTACCCCAA
Organism: Bdellovibrio sp.; assembly: GCA_043747435.1. Lineage (GTDB taxonomy): Bacteria > Bdellovibrionota > Bdellovibrionia > Bdellovibrionales > Bdellovibrionaceae > Pseudobdellovibrio. Next base: position 17,771 of record JAYTPD010000043.1, read on the forward strand.
CAGGAAGTGATAGCGGTTCAATTGAGGGTCTACAGACAGTTCGTTTTGACTATGACAAAGCATCTATTGCAGCTGACGAAAAATCAAAACTTCAAGGCAATATTGCTTGGATGAAAAAAAATACTTCAAGCAAAATGCTGATTGAAGGGCACTGTGATCAGCGTGGTTCGACTGAGTATAATTTATCTTTAGGCGAAAGACGCGCGAATGCTGTCAAACAAATGATGGTTAGCGCAGGAGTCAGTGCTTCACGTATAACGACAGTCAGCTTTGGAAAAGAAAAACTTTTAGCAAATGGCGATTCAGATACTGAGATGGCAAAAAACCGCCGCGCTAATTTTGTTCCAACAGCGACTTCAACTCAATAAGGATTTTATTCAGTTGAAAGATTTTTTTAGATTTATTACAGGTGTTGGGCTTTTTTTTTTAGTTGGCTGCGTCACTTTCCCACCTCCTATTCAAGAGTACACTTTGGCCGATGCTGCAATCAAGGCGGCCAAAGCAGTTCAAGCTGTTCGCTATTCTCCGGGTTATTGGCATCAAGCTGAAGAGTATTACCGACAAGCTCGTATTTTATATAATGAGCGTGAATATGAACAATCAAAAGAGTTGTTTGTTCAAGCTCGAATCACTGCAGAAAAAGCAGAAAACTCGGCGCGCTTATTAAGACAAAAAAATGGAGACGTACTATGAGTTTAAAAAAGATGAGCTTACTTTTAATCGTATTTTTATTTTCAGGTTGTTTAAAAACACGCTCGGAAGTGGGTGAAGACGAACAATCTCAGATTTACACACGTAAAAACGCCACGAACCAACATGCGCAACAAGAATCCCAAAGAGACTCCCAACTCAACACGAAAACTTCAGCCCAAAGTTCAGAACCCATTGACGAGCGTGACGAATTAATTCGTTCCTTAAATGGGCGTGTCGAAAATTTAGAAAATCAGATTAAAGAATCTCATAAAGAAAAATCGGCTTCAACAGAGCAAGATAATCAAAAAGTTCAAATTCTTCAAGAAGCACTCACTAAAATGGAAGCGCAAATCCAAAAATTAGAAGCGGAACAAGCACAAAAAGCAGCTTCTGAGCAAATGGCCGCAGCTTCAAAATCATCAGACGAAAGTGAAGTGAAATCGTCTAAAAAAAATGGTCACACAAAAGATTCTGATAAGTCGGCAAACTCTTATGAATTGGCCCAAGGTTTTTTCGCGAGTAAAGATTGGAAAAAAGCCATTTTGAATTATCAAAAGTATGTCGATCGTTTTCCAAAAGGCAAAGAAGTTGCTGACTCTAAATATAAAATTGGCGTTTGCTTTCAAGAATTAGGCATGAAAGAAGAGTCAATGGCTTTTTATGAAGAAGTGGTCGCGAATTTTTCAAAAACAGATGCAGGAAAAAAAGCTAAAATTCGCTTAGCTAAACTAAAAAAATAATTTTTGTGAAAAAAATAACCCGTGTTCTTTCAGTTGAGACCAGTTGTGATGATACATCCGTCGCAATTGTAGAAGACGAAGGAAAAGTGGTTTGCCAAGTGTCGGCAAATCAAGATTTGGCTCATTCCCCTTTCGGCGGAGTTGTTCCTGAAATCGCCAGTCGTAATCATTCGATCGCTCTGCTTCCGCTGATTCAGCATGTTCTTGAAAAATCAAATTTAAATTTTTCAGATATTCATGGTCTTGCTGTGACAAATCGTCCGGGATTGATAGGCTCGCTGATTGTGGGCATTATGACGATGAAGTCATTGGCTCAAGCTCACAATATTCCGTTGATTGGAGTCAATCACCTTGAAGGTCATTTGCTGGCGCCTTTTTTAAAAGATGCAGACTATTCTCCTCCGACTCAATTTGATTATCCTTATATCGCATTAGCTGTGAGTGGTGGGCATTCAAGTCTTTATTGGGTTGCTGGCTTCGGAAATTACACTGTCATTGGCTCGACAAAAGACGATGCGGCGGGTGAAGCTTTCGATAAATTCGCAAAAATGATCGGGCTTGGATATCCCGGGGGCTACCAGGTCGATCTCAATTCTCAAACGGGTGATCCAAAAAAATATGATTTCCCAAGAAGTTTAATCTTAGAAAATAGCTTGATGCTTAGTTTTAGTGGATTAAAATCTTCGGCGCAAAGAATGATCAGCCAAATGACGGCAGACGAAATTCAAAAGAACAAAAATGATTTGTGCGCCTCTTACCAAGAGGCGATTGTTGAAGTTCTTATTAAAAAAACTTGGTTAGCGGCACAAAAATTTCAAAGTCAAAAAATTGTCATCACGGGCGGTGTCAGCGCCAATAGTCGACTTCGAAATCAAGCCCAGAAAATGGCGACTCAAAACAACTACGAGCTTGTCATTCCACCATTACGCTATTGCACTGATAATGCCGCAATGATCGGATATGTGGGGCTACTTCGACTTCAGCGAGGCGAATTGAATGATTTAAGCCTAGGGCCGTCCTCGCAAATTTTAGAAACTGATTTTAAATTTGATTTGCAGTAAAGGATATTTTTGAACGCAGCAGCTCGACTTGAACAACGTTTGAATGAATTAAAGATTTTTGCAAAAAAATCTTTAGGACAAAATTTTTTAATTTCAGACCACGTCATTCAAAAAATAATAAATGCCACAGACGAATTTCATTGTCCAAAAATCATTGAGATTGGGCCTGGTTGCGGAGCCTTAACAGACTTGCTGAAAGAAAAGTATCAAGATTTAATTTTGATCGAACTAGATCATGCGTTGATTCAATTTTGGAAATCGCAAAAGATGACGGTCATTGAAGGCGACGCTTTAAGAATTAATTGGGATTTTGCGTTGGATTACTTACTTGTTAGTAATCTGCCCTATCAAATTTCCGCATCTATTGTGATCGAGCGAAGTCTTGACCTGAAACCACTTGTTGGGATGGTGCTGATGTTTCAAAAAGAAGTCGCACAAAGAATACGCGCAAATAATCAATCTGATCACTACGGAATGCTGTCAGTGATCGCCCAAGAGTTCTGGACGATTGAAACTGTTTGTGATGCAGGTCCTCGTGATTTTAAGCCAGCTCCTAAAGTGGCTAGCCGTGTTTTACAGTTTAAGCCACGTGAAACAAATATTATCGATCGCCAAATGTACTTAAATTTTGTAAAATCCTGTTTTCAGCAACGACGACGAGTCCTTTCAACAAATATCTCTTCGCTTTCTGAATATTTCGATATATCAAGACTAATGAATTGGCTGGATCAAAATAAAAAATCTGCAAAAATTCGGGCGGAAGAACTCAGTCCAATTGAATTCAACTCATTATTTCATTTTTTGAAGGTTTAAAATGTCTATTCTTATTATTCAAGAAAATCGAAGTGTTCGTCATGATTATCATGTTGTTGAAACATTCGAAGCGGGCTTAGTTTTAACTGGAAGTGAAGTGAAGGCCATCCGCGCCCGCACAATTCAATTGAAAGACTCGTATGTTTCCTTCAAGGGTAAAGAAGCTTATTTACAAAATGCACACATCAGCGAATATAAAGCCAGTAGCTATAACAACCACCAACCCGAAAGACTTCGTAAGCTCCTGCTTAACAAAAATGAAATTGAACAAATTTTTGATGCCCTCCGAGAAAAAGGTCTGACTTGTGTTCCGACTAAAGTTTATTTTAAAAAAGGTCGGGTTAAAGTTGAAATAGCCTTGGTCAAAGGTAAAAAGATTCATGACAAACGTGAAGCTCTTAAGAAGCGCGACGTTGATCTTCAACTGCGTCGAGTAAAACAGGTTTCAAGGGGCTAGTGGGCTCTTGAAACTCATAGCGTTCATTTTTAATAAATGTTTTCCAAATATAATAATTCCAAAATCCTTGCACTAGACTCATGCCAAAAATTAAAAAAACGATCCATTTTTTTTCAAATTGAATATTTTCATTAAAATTTAAATGAGCTGGTAACCGACTTTCGATGATTGCATAATTTTGGTAAATCCAAAAAATGACCGGCGTAAATAAAATCATTTGGACGATCAGACTTAAGGTCATGATTTTTGCTAACCGGGCGGATGGACTGTATTTAAAGCTTTCATAACTTTTAATAAAAAAGTTCCACTGAGGCTTTCTTTTTCCGAAATGTTGTCCAATAAGCATGACTCTATTTCGGATGTTTTCATTTGTCATTTAAGCTAATCTTGTTAGAATAAGACCTATGATCAGTCGATATTTAGCCTTTCAGCTTGTCTTTACTTTGTTTTTTTTAGTCTCGTGTCAGATTCAAACTAAACGAGACTCATCTGCACCGTTAAGCACCTCGGGCTCGACTTTGGTTGACCCAAAATACAGTCTAGCAAAAGATCGTTCTGAGTTTGAAGAACTTAGGCGCGTAATCCCTGCTGATACAAAAAAATCCAATGATGAAAAAGCTCTGATGGCCGAATTATTTGCTGATCAAAAGTATCCACCGGAAGTTATTCGAGAAAAATTTGACCAAATTCTAAGAAAAAAGCGGGACCTTTTTAACAAAGATATGACAAAAGCCCGCGAAGATTATAACAAGACTGATAAAAAAAAACGTGATGACTTCCTAAAAAATCTTGAAGAAGATCGTAAATATTTTTTGTCGCAAAAAGTAGATCGCGAAAAGCGGGCTGATTTTTTTAATGAACAAGACGAAAAAAGAAGAGAATTTTTTTCTGATCAAAAAGACAAAAGAGAAGAATTTGAATCTAATATTCGTGAAAAAAGAAAAGACTATGAAGATTATATCAAAGAAAAAAATAACGAGTTTAATTTTGAACTGAAGTCCTACCGAGAATCCTGGAACGAGAAAAATAAAAGCCCGTGATTGAGCTGTTTAAATTCTTTCTTATATTGGGTGCGACTGGTTTTGGCGGACCTTTATCGCTTGTGCAATTAATGCGCGAACATTTCGTCGACAAAAAAAAATTAGTCGAACAAAGTGATTTCGATCAAGTGTTTACAATGATCAAAGCCATGCCAGGACCTGTTGCCTTTCAAATGGCCGTGCATTTAGGACATCGATTTTATAAATTGCCCGGCGCATTCTTAGCTGGTTTCGGTATTTTATTTCCAGCTTTCGTCATCATTATTTTCTTTGGTTTATTTTATGAAAGTTTAGAAAAATTTAAATATTTTAAATATCTTTTAGATGGATTTTTATTTTCAGTATCAGCCATTATTCTGATCAGTCTTAAAAGTATGGTTCTGAGTGCTTATAAGAATTATTTATTTTGGTTAGTTATGTTCATCAGTATTAGTCTAGCTTGGTTTCAATTTGTTCCCGAACCTTTATTGATCATCGGATCAGGATTTTTAGTTTTAATTTTGGAATCTCAGTTTTATCGAACAAAAAATTCTTTTTTATCTGTGGGTTTTTTATTTATCGATAGCGAAAAATTGGTGCCTTTATTTAAAGTTTGTCTTTACGCAGGTGCTTTTGTATTTGGTACAGGTTTAGCTATTTTGCCCGTGCTTAAAAATTTTTTTGTCGATCAACTTCATTGGCTGACGCTTCAAGAGTTTAATGACGGTGTTATTTTTGGCCAGATGACGCCGGGGCCAGTGACCATCACTGCAAGTTTTTTAGGGTATCGTGTTTCTGGATTTGCAGGAGCCCTTGTCGCGACTTTAGGAATTTTCATGATGCCATTTATTCATATGGTGACGTGGTTTCCTCGGGCTGTTAAATGGCTTTCTGCGCAGAAGTGGATAAAAGTTTTTTTAATCGGAGCCACGGCGGCTGTCGTTGGCACTATTTTAGTGACAGTATTTAGAATGAATGAAAATTTTTATTCGTCGTTTATGTTTTGGATTTTGTTCAGCGCAACAACTATTGTTTTATTAATAAAACCCAAAATATCATTACTTTTGCTTATTTTTTTAAGCGGATTGATTAATCTACTCGTAGCCTTTGCCACGATGCACTCGGTCTAAATACACTAATAGACCTTGAAGATCAGTTAATAATTCAGCACTAGGGTCAAAAAACTTTAAGCCAATGATCGTCATTTCGGCTTTTTCTATTTTCTTAATATGTTTAGCCGTGCAAGGAATTTTATCGTTTTCGAATTGATTCATAATAATTTTTAAATCAATGTCACTTCCGTCATCAACAGTCGTCAATTTGCTTGGAAATGCAATCTGACAACCACCCAAGCTAATATCACGTAATTCAACCTTAAACGGACCTTTCGGATAAGCCATTCGCTTAATCTCACAAATGTAACTTAAACCTATAGGGATATTTATTCGAAAGTCATTTCTTCTTTGTAGCTGAAAAACTTCGACCGGGATATCAATTCTAAATTCGTCAGAATCGTAAGAAAGCATCGACTTAAAAAAATATTTTTCATCCCGAATACTAAAGCTACACATCACATTTTCTTGATTAAAATTAATTAAACTAAATTTGTAAATCGAAAAAAAACCTTTTTTAGTTCGATTTAAAATTTTAGATTTATAATGCTCATTTTTAACTTTTAAAACAATTGGGGTGCTGTTATGAATCAAGAAATCCAAAATTTCAATTTTTTTTGCATTATCAAGCTTAGTAAAAAAAGTTTTATTATTCACTTTGACCCCTGCTTGATCCAAGTTACTTCATTTTTGTTTTGATACAAATGAATAATTTTTGAATTTTCGATTTCTTTAAACTTATTCAAGATATCAAAATCGCAAGGTCCTTTAAATTTGATCGTGCACACAAAATTTTTAATATTTGAATTTTTGATCCAATCATTAACTAAGACCCACAAACGCTCCGGTGTACAAATAATATCTGAAAAAAGCCAATTGCAGTCATTGTAGTCGCTGGATTTAAGTTTAAAAGCATCATCGCATTTATAGACGACAGAAGGATGTTGTTGAATCTGAGTAGCTAACGGAGCTTTATCGACCGAGTAAACTTTCTTAAGATTTTGGCTCAGAACCCAAGTCCAGCCGCCCGGACTTGAGCCTAGATCGATCGCGATTTGGTCCGGTTTTAATTGAATGTGATTCAGACAAAGTACTTCCCATAGTTTCAGATAAGCCCTGTTCGGCGAAGTGGTCTTATCTTCATTGAACTCATGCCATCCTAACGGAAACTGTTTGCTGGGCGTTTCACAAATAATCAGTTCCGTCGAGCTCAGCATTGTCCAACAGAAATAATTAAAATGAAAAGTCGATGGAATGGTGTATTCAATTCTTTTGAGTTTGAGTTCTCTTAATTCATGACGGATATTGGTCGATAGATTTACTTGGTGCGTGTCATAAAAAAGACCAAAATTTTTCTGACTTTTCAGCAATTTAATGGCTTCGGATTTACGGTTAATCGTATAAATAGAAGACCTTGGCCACCAGTCTTGAGCCCAAACGGGATTCGACTCTAGCGATTCACACAAAATCATTTTATCATTTTGATAAAAAATTTTTTTCCCTAATAACAAAAGCTCAGCTATGAGCTCTTGCTGAAATTTAAGAAAAGGAATCAAAAGATCAAATTTAAGCGGCAGATTTTTGAGCTGGTGAGAGTAATCCACGTGAATTTAACGCCTTTACACATTCATCCCAAAATTTTTCTTTGAGGTTAATTTCATTTCCATTAAATTTTGCTTTTGGGTAAGTTGAGTTGTAAAAGTGATCGCAAAATTGAACTTCATTCGTGCTTCTTAAAATTTTAATCATCATATTAAAGTGAATTTCGCTGAAGCTTTTATCGATCAGCATTTTACGTAAAGCTGATTCTGGTGTCTGAATCAAAAATTGATGGACAAGATTAGCGTCGTAGTTTGTATTCATGTTGGAAGTCCTCCGTTAGCTCTCTTATCGGACTTGACTAGACCTAACATGAGCCTGATGAAAAACTTGATAAAACAATCGATTAAAACGCAAAAAAACCACAGAAGTGGTTTTTTTGCGTTCCAAGATGAGACATCTTAATTTAACTTATTTTATTTTGACTGATCGACAACTTCAACTAGACTTTTTGGCTCGCCTTTTTCATTTAAGAAATATCTTAAATTAAAACTTCTATCTGACAAAATCGTATTGTCATTTAAAACCCGGTTATAAGTGTTGATGGATTTTAAATTTCCATTTTTTGGGTACTCGCTAATTTGAGGCTCGATTCCGCGACCTGTGATAACCAATCGATAAGTTAAAACTGAAGAAAGAATTTCTTTGGGAATCATATTGAGCATCAGTGGTGTTCCCACTTCCTTGAACAATGGAATTCCTTGTAATTCGCTGTAAATATCGATTTTTTTAGAAACTGGTTTTGTGTCTGTGTTAAAAAGATCAGATAAAAGTTCAGGAATTAAACCAAGCTCGTGCGAATAAGCTTCTAAGTAGTACTGGCTTCCGTTTTTTTCTTCACGATAAGCTTTATCGCCTTTGTCTTTATCTTCAGTTCGTGGATCTCCACCAGACTCAACGCTTATTTTATTTTCTGTATTAACGGGTGCTGAATTAAGTGGTCCCCAGTTGCGAATAATTTTGATCAGTTCACTTCGAACATTTTCTGCAGTGATGATATGCGTCGTTTCTAATTTTTGTGCATTTAAAAACAATGTCTGTTCGATTCTTGTATTTTTAATATCACGTTTTAGATCAGTCATATCAGGAAAATGAAGAATCTCAGTGATTTCTGGTGGTAAATTTTTTCTTAAACGATTCTGCAAATCAAGCATCTCTGTCTTCGAAAAATTAAGTTCACCGCTAATTTGTTCAGACTGAAGTCCGTTGGATGACAAGGGAATATACTGTTCATCAGTTGAAAGTAAAAAAGCATTATTTGAAATATTTTTTGCTCCGAAAATACCTAAGATATTATATTTTGATTGTTCAGTAATTGATTTTATCTTGTAGTAAGATTTTTCGTTATCGATATTGTATTGAGTCACATCTGATTCTGCATAAGTCGAAGAGTTAAGTGCTTTAGCAAGAATAATATCTGAAAGAAGTCCAAAAGAGGTCGATAAAGTCTTGTTGTCGCCAGTACCAAGACGAATGATGCGACGTTGATTGAGGTCTAATTTTGAATCTTCATGAGCGATTTGATCTATTTTTTCTAAATCAGCATATAAGGCGTGTTTCATTGTGTTCTCTGATAAAAATGGATTTAAGCTTGACGCTGGAAAATCTGAAAGTGCAAACTTGCGGCTCATGATTTGATCGTACTCATCTCGGGACGCCTTTTCGTTAAAATTAAAAACGTAATCGGCTGTAAATAGATTTGTCGCATCCTTATTGATGAATAACTCTGCCGGTGTAAATTTAAGAATTTGTGACGTTAAGCTATTAATTCCAAAAAGAATCGGGCTTAATTTAAAACCAAAACCTTGCGATTTCGAAGCAAAAAAGCGCACCCGAGCATAATTGTTTTTCATTTTAAAAACATGTATGTCAATTTCGCCAGCTGCATAAATAGAAAAGTTCACGCCACTTTTTATTTTTTTACCCAAAGATAAAACAAGTGGTGCTTTAAATGCAATAAAATCGCCTTCATTTAAACGTTTTGAAACGCGATCGGCACTAATAGGTAATTTTGTAATTGGATCATAGGCCACGCGAACCAATGATTGGCAGCGTGTCGGAAATTGTTGAATGTAAGTTACTCGACGCATTCCTGTAACTCCCAAATCAAGTCCAGAGCTTCGCGCTAAAATAGCCGAAAGCGACACATCCCACGTATCTATCCCACTGTAATTTCCACCAATTGAAGGTTCAGATACCGTGCCTTTACCTAAACGAAGTGATGTTCGATTTGTTAATTTAAAGACTTGCTTTAGACCAAGGCTAAGACTTGCATTGTTTGCTTGATCGGCAATTTCAGCCCAAATTTTATTAGAAGATTTCTGAACTTCATCAAGGTTAACATTTTTATCGCGACATAAGTTTTGTAGTTTATCATTCAATAATGAAATTTTTTGATCGGCGATGTCAGTTGTATTTTCAACAGCCTGATTTAAAGCATATGCAGAAGAATTAAAAATCTGGGCTATCAAAGCAGTCACAATTATTTTGTTTTTCATAAACACCTCAAGAACCATCAAAGCAATCCGCAGACCTTTCTAGATCTCATATGTTTAATTACAATAGCCGTAAATAAGCGAAGTGACTTTTTTGGCTTGACGTTTCAATTTGAGATTTTTTGTAATGCTATTTACTTTAGAGTCTGTTCAATTTTTTTGATCATTTCGTCTGATAATGGTGTTGTTGACGATTTCCAGCGCTCGACGACTTGTCCCGATTTATTAACAAGAAACTTTTCGAAGTTCCATGAAATTTCTTTAAGCAGAACGTTTTTATTTTCGTTCGTTAGATATTTAAAAAGTTCGCTTTTGTCTGGGCCCGTAATTTGTTGTTTTTCTAAAAAAGTAAATGTTGTTTTATAATCTTGCTGCGCAACTTTTAAAATTTCAGATGAAGTGGATTTTTCTTGTTTAAAATCGTTCGAGGGAATAGCTAAGACAACGAACCCTTGCGAAGAATACTTTTGATAAAGTGTTTCTAAGTCCTTCAATTGTGGAGTGTATCCGCACTCAGAGGCTGTATTGACAATTAAAACAGTTTTTCCTTTTAATTTCGAAAAGGGGTATTTTTTACCTTCTAAAGTCGTTAGATTCTGAGAATAAAAAACATCTGAAGACGCCCATACAGGTAATGAAAACGCCAAAGCGATTAAACCGAAAAACAAAGTTCTTTTTTTCATAAGATTCCCTCTGTCTTATTTTTGTCATCAATTTGAATTTAATTCAATCTGTTCTGATTTATAAAAAAAGCCTCACGCGTTTAGTCTAAGCTATTGTAATAATACACTATTCTAAATTTGGGGGATCTTTTTATGGATATGACTTCGCAAGCGTCCAGTTCATTCACACGAACAGAACAAAGTCTGGCTCAAGACTTATCGCTAAAGCAAATTTCGCAAGTATTTATAAAAAATTGGCTGCTTTTTATTTTGATGTTTTTTGTCGTATCAATTCTAGCTGTAGCGCTTTACATTTTTAAAATTCCCTTTGTGGGTCTTTCGTCGATCACCGTGAACGACGCGCAGAATAGTTCGCTTCAGTCTTTTGCAACTCAGTATTTTGGTCTTTCAAAAACGGTCTCTGATGGAAAAAAAAGCAACTCACCTTTGATGAAACATGCTGAGTATCTTAAAACGACTGATTTTTTTGAACTTCTGTTAAAACATATCAATGAAAGAGGCCAATCGAAAACGCTCACAATTCCCGAGTCCGAAGGCTTTAAGCAATTTATAAAAGAATATCCAAGTGATTCTTTTGTTTCTGTTTTAGATCAACTGTCTCGCACAAAAGTTGATTCTGATTTTGAACTCAAAGTCTCGTATGTAGCCCCAACAAAAGAGATGGCTTTGTTTTTAACGAACACAGCTTTAGAAACCACACTAAGCGCTTTGAAAAACAGAGAACTTTCTGAAATATTAAAAGTCGAAAAGTTTATCAAAGACCAACAAGCTGTCGCTGAAAAAAATATGATTGAATTTAATAAAGAGCTGGCTGTTTTTCAGAATAAATCTGAAAATTTAATTTCTCTCAGTTCAAAAGAAAAAGTCGGTGAGTATTTATCTGAACTCATGGTCCGTCAAAATGAAATTAAAATGAAAATAGCTGAAAATCAGAAAGTCATCGACGACTTAAGCCAAGGTCCAAATTCAGCTCGAGCCAGCCAGCTTTATGGAAGCCGCGGACAGATTCAATCTTTAAAACTTGCAAATCAGATGCATCAAAATAACTTAGCTCAGCTTCAAATGTCTGTTGATCGAGTCACACACATGGCTAAATCGATTCCAGTCGCGAGCCAAATTTTTGAAGATCTAAAAAAGAAATCAGAAATCGAATTTCAAAAATATAAAAGCCTGAGTGAATCTTTAGCTAAAGCCGAAGCGCAAAAACTTTCAATTGAAAGCCGGTTTGAAGTTTTAGAGTATGCTCGATACGATAAAACGAAACCGCAAGTAAGCCTGCTGGTTTTGCTGATGATCTCGGCTGTGCTATCCCAGATGATTGGAAGTTTAATTATTTATATGAATTCAATTTGGGAATCAAATACTTATACGGCTCAGTCTTCCAGAAACGTTGTGATACTTGATGGCCATAGTTTAGATCCGCGTGTGATTATTGAAGACTCCAAAATTCGATTTAGACTCAAAGATGCCAAATTTGAACAATCACAAAACGACGAAAATAATTTAGGAGAGCGACGGCTCACATTTCGATTATTCAATAAAAAAAGTATGAACGGAGACGAAAATGAAATTTAAATTTTTAATTTTATCTTTCGCTTTTGCGTGGATCGTTTCATGTTCTCGATCTGTAGAAGATCATCTTAATGAAGCCGTTCAAAAACATACAAATGCCGTTGATTCGGTGACGGCAACGTCTGCTTGCACGGATGCTTTTAATAAATCCGATAAAATCACGTCAGAGATTTTTTGTAAAGCCTTAATGGAAAGGACTGATTTAGATTTATCTATTTGTGAAGCTGATATTAAAAATCCTCAATTTAAAAGTCTGATTCAAAACTGTGAAGCTGATTTACTGAAAAAACTTGTCTCAATTGAAAATCAGCGAAATCAGGGACTTTCTGTTCACGCGAATATTTACTCAACGGCAAGTTTGAATTTGGGTTTTGAATTGCCGACACTCATGCAAGTTCGCGACCTCAATCAAGTGACACAATTGCCACCTGATGGCTTATCAGATCGACAGGTTATATTAACTTTTGATGACGGACCTGATGCAGTGATCAGTCGTTCAATTTTGCGAACGCTCGATGAAGTTAAAACTAAAGCTCACTTTTTTGAAGTGGGTCTACGAATCAAAAAAAGTCCTGAAACAACAAAACTTATTGCAGCTCAAGGTCATTCGATTGGTAATCACAGCTGGGACCATGCTGATATGCAAAAACTAACTTTTCAAGATGCTTTTGATCAAATCAAAAAGACTCATCAACTTTTGTTTTCGGTATTAGGTTCTGCCGACCCATTCTTTCGATATCCCTACGGAAATCGAACAGCGCAAATCGATCAATTGTTAGCTGAAAAAAGAATGGCCAGTTTTTTGTGGAATATTGATAGCAACGACTGGAGAAAAATTAATAAAGATGGTTCGCTGCGAACCAACTTGCAAGTTGTTAATGATACAATGAACCAGCTGGATCGCCGCGGACGAGGAATTATTTTAATGCATGATATTCATCAAAGAACAGCAGAGCTATTGCCTGAGCTTTTAAAGCGCCTTTACGTGAAAGGTTATACCGTTGTTATGCTTCAACCAAGTGATCAAAACTTAAAAATAAGACCACCACTTTTATTTGATCAGCCCAATCCACTGCCTTAAACGACTGAATGAAAACAGACAAAGATCGACCCTCAACTTGGAAAAAATATGACCAGACATTTTGTGTTAAGTGTCGTGGTAACTGCTGTTCGATGCCTGTGGAAATTAAAGCTGCCGATCTTATCAGATTAAATTTAGCCACCGAAGATGAATTAAATAACTCAATAAAAAAAACAGCTAAAAAACTTAAAAAACAGGGAACAATTGCCAGCTATCGCGAAGGAACAGATCTTTTTATGTTGTCTCAAAAAGCGAATAGCGACTGTATTTTTTTAGATTCTTTAACTCGTTTTTGCACGGTCTATGATTTGCGCCCAGAAACTTGCCGCGATTTTCCGTCACGAGTGGGTCCACGCGTTGGCTATTGCCCGAGTGAGGCCAAATCGTAAGTCTCAGAATGAGTCAGTGAATTGACTAACAGTTCGACAAGTGACAGCGCCTAAAATGTTCATGGATCAAGACGTTTCATTCTGACCTAATCAAAACGAACGTCTTTTATTTGGTTCATTTAACTTGGTCCTTGCTGTGCTCTTACATCCAGTAAGAGGAACTTATGCAAACAACATTCAGCAGAAACGAAAAACTAATTGCCCTTATTGCGTTCATTGCGATTATCGTCTTTTTTGTGACGTTTTTAATGATCAACAGAACAGGTTCCGCTGGTTCCCAAATCGAAATTCGGTCAGGTATCAACTACCAAATGGCTAGACCCCAATCAAGCTACTCAGAGTACTCTTTAAGTGGGCGCGATATTGATCAGGTTTATGAAGCTTTACAAAAATCAACTCAACAGAAAAAACATATTCAGACTAAACCGGCGTCAGCTGTGACTTCGTCTAAAAAAACAGATGTCAAAGCAAAATCAGAGGCTCAACTAAAATCAACCCAACAGGCGTTACAAATACAACAGCAAAAAACTGAAGCTTTGCAAAAACAAACAGCTCAAAAATCGAAACAACTTAAAGAAGCTTCGACAAAAAATGAATCGGATGGAAGTCACTCTGAAGCTTCAAATCAAATTCAAAACGTGCCTGCTCGTGAAAATGTAAATAATAACAACGAAGTTAAAGCAGACGAAACCACAACAAAAAAGAAAAAAACGTTTGCCGAATGGCGAGCTCTTTTATTTTCTCAACCAACGCATGAAACCCTTAATTTATTAATTGAAGCTCATAAAAAAAATGAAGTGACAGCGGCCGAGTACCAAGCGCTTGCACAAGATTTATTGGATCAAAATGATGATAAATTAAAAGGACTTGGTTTGTACGCTCTTCGATCGAATCCATCTTTGGCGAGTTTTTCTCAGCTTGTTCATATTGAATCCGAGCTACCAGCAACTTACAAAACATATGTCGAACAGGCTTATATTTCTTATTTAATGCCTCAAAATATGGGCTACCTTAATCAAGCTTTGCAAACAAAAGATAAAACTTTGATTTTAAAATCATTGAACTTATTAGGTTTTAATTTGCACAAGATAGCACAAGGGGACACGGCGGCTTTCATCGATCCTCGCAATCGACGTGACGTGAATGCGGCTTCGCAGGTTTCGGTTGGCCAGTTTAAATCGCTGCTTCCTGCGCTGACTGCATTAAGCGCTTCGCCAGACCAAGACTTATCGCCACTGGCTCAGCAAATCGTCAGCTATATTCAGTCGACAAATACAATTGCTGTGAACTAAGTTTTTGATTTCGCAATAATTGAAGTTGTTGATTTACCATCGACAAATTGAAGCGATTCAACTTGTCCACCATAAGATAAAACAAAGTCGCTTCCGACAATCTGGCTGATTTTCCAGTCTCCACCTTTAACTAAAATATCAGGCTTGATGATTTTAATAACCTCTAAAGGTGTTTCTTCATTAAAAATCACTGTGTGATTGACGCTTTTTAATGAGGCTAGTATTTCACTACGATCATTTTCATTTTGGATAGGGCGGGTTGGGCCTTTTAATTTTTTGACAGACTCATCTGAATTAATACCAACAATTAAAATATCGGCTAAAGAACGCGCTTGCTGAAGATAGCGAACATGCCCGACATGAAGTAAGTCAAAGCATCCGTTTGTAAAAACGATTTTACTTTTAATATTGCGATAATAAATTAAAGCCTCTTCAAGATGATTCAGCTTAACAATAGGCTCTGGTTTTTTAGACATAGGGTTTTTTAAATAAACTTACACCAGATAATTCTCCGGCTATATCCTTATTAAAAAGATAAGATAACAACGGTAAAATCAAAAAACCAGTGCATGTCACAAGAAGTGATCTAAGAATAATTTTTGGAATATAACTCATTTGTAGGTCTTGATTTTCTTTTCCGCAAACTTGATCAAAAGCCCATTCACCCGGTGTGTAGCCAGCAAAAGCGCGATTCACAACCATATAAATAAAGTGAACGGCTAAAAATAACCCCAAAGTAGCTAAGTAAATCACTTTAGATTCTTGAGGATGAGACAAATTCATAAATAAATCTACTTTAGTGATTGTTAACATAACAATCAGGCTTAATAAAAATGCAGCCATGATCAGCATGCCATCTAAAACGCTGGCAAAAAGCTGCGGTTTTGATTTTTTGTATTCTGTTTTTTTCTTTTCGTTTTCTTCTGCAAAATCAAGCTGACGCTTTTGATTTAAATTTTTTAAGATTTCATTTACAGCTGTTTGTGCTTTTGAAATTGAGTCATCTTCGATCTGTGGAATTTGCATGTTTTGAGTACGAAGTGATTCGGGTCGTGGCAAAGGAGATTGAAAGCTCACTTGGTTTGGAGTGGGTTGGGTGGGGTTTGATTTTTTTTGTTTTCGATGAAAGCCCAAGCCCTCGTTAATTGGTTTAAATTCAAATTCCTCAAATGGATCATTATTTGTAACAGCCATGTTAAACCCCTGGTGATTTCAAAATAGAGCCTACTTGAGTAGACCGAACTCATACTTTAGGACGGAGACTAAAGTCAGGCAAGCCGTTTCAACGCGTAAAACTTGTCGTCCTAGAGTCACTGGATCAAGGCCTAGTTGCTTCATTTCATTCACTTCTTCAGTCGAAAAACCGCCTTCAGAGCCCACAATAATCCAGATATTTTCGGGCTTTTGGGTCGATTTTTTTTTAGACTCTAAATAGTTTTGAAGTCCCAAAACTGAAGCTCCTTCATAAGCAAATAGACACCAGTTTTGAGCGTTTGGGTTAATGTGCTCAAGCATGTTCGACCACTTTTGTGGTGCGTGAATCTTCATAAGCTCACCACGGCCCGATTGTTGTGTCGCTGAGATCACTATTTTTTGCCAGCGTTCAGATTTTCCAACCGGAAGATTTTCAGGCTTGCGAATAAAACTGTAATCTGAATAAAAAGGCAAAATCGAAGCGGCTCCCATTTCAACGGCACGCTCGATGATCGAATCCATCACAGCAAATCTTGGAATCGATAAAGCGATATGCACATAAGGTAACGATAGTTTTTGAATTTCACGATTTTCGATAATCTTAGCTTGTGCTTGTTTTTTTTCTTTATGGGTGACTTCAACAAGATAAGCTTGCGAGTCTTCAGTTAATACTTCGAAGTGGTGTCCAACTTCTTGGCGACAAACATCAAAAATATGATGAAAGATTTCATCTTTAAATAAAACAATCGAGGGCTGTCCATCGACTGATTTAATTTGTGATTGTTGAATCCAGTATCTGCGCATAAAGACCTTTTGTTAAACCGTCTTTTGAACCCAATAACCAACCCATTCGTCTTTTTGAATGCGTTTGATCACTTTTAAAGGATTTTGTTCAATAAATTTCTCAAAAAATAAATTATCACGTTCTTGTAAAATTCCAGTTAGAAATAAATGTCCCGACGGTTTTAAAACGCGCAGTAAATCTTTTTGCAAGCGAATCAAAACACCATCGATAATATTAGCCACAACGATTTGGTACTGGTCGCGAATTTCATCCAGTTGAAGTTCAGTGATTTCAATATTTTTTGTTTTGTTTAGAGTACAATTTTCGCGTGCTTTACGACGGGCTTCCACATCAATTTCAACACCGGTGATCATTCCAAAATTTAAACGCTCGGCAAGCACCGCTAATATGGCCGTTCCCGTACCCACATCTAACAGTGACCAGTGGGGAACTTCTTTTGAAAATTCCTGTGAAAGTTTGTGAATAAAATAAGAAGCCATTTTAGTTGTTGCATGGGTTCCTGTACCGAATGCCATTCCTGGATCAATTTTGACTTCATTCTGGGCTTCAGCGGGTTTTTCAAGCCAAGAAGGTACGACCCAGGTTGTGCCCACTAATTTAAATGGAACAAAGCCTTTTTTCCACTCAGTCAGCCAATCTTTTGTTTCTTCTTCGTTTGAAGTGTGTTTGATGCCTGTGTAGTTGGTCGTGAGCTTCTGAAAAAAATCTGAAGTAGGGCTTTTTTCAAAAAACACATCAAGCTCAAGATAGCGTCTTGAAATCAACGAGGGATCATAAGTTAAATCAGGTTGAGAAAAACTTAAAACTTCACTTAAGCCCAAGGCGCCGTGATCGAAACAAAACTGAGTTATTTCTTGTTCTTGAGTTCTATTGACGAATGACAATCGGATACGGAAATAAGTTTCGCTCATAACCGAAAGTTATGCCAGAAAAGCCATTCTGTTGCATTAAATTTCTGGGATAAGTTTTATGTTCAGAGGCTCTTGAGACTGCGACGGCTTACGTTCTACTGGATTTACCTGAGAAGAGTTTTCAGAAGCATCTGCAATTTTCTTTTTTGCAGCTGGCTTTGTGTTGTCGATAAAAGAACCCTGCAGTTCAAGGCGATCTCCGGTCATTAGGCCGACTTGTTCAAGCATGGGCTCTTCATCACGTGAAAGAAGTTTGTATTCACGTGCGACTGAGGTTTTAGAGTCGACGTGGATAATTTTAATTTGTCCAACCGTGGTTTCAATGTCGCCTAATGGTTTTGCGGCAGCGTCTTTTAAATAAATTTTTCGTTTTACATTTACAACTAAGTTTTTCTTAAGACCCGAGCCTTCGCCCGCATTAATATAAAAATCTTTGTAGACGGCGTCTTCATCAGATAGGGGGACATTACGGCGAACTTCAACAATGTCGATTTCAGCCGAAAACAATTTTAAAAAAAACAGATTCATCAAACTAAATAAGATAATCGAATACTTTGTCATGTTAGAAGTATCGGTTGATTTCAAAGATGTTTAAAAAGACTAAGG
Organism: Bdellovibrio sp.; assembly: GCA_043747435.1. GTDB lineage: Bacteria > Bdellovibrionota > Bdellovibrionia > Bdellovibrionales > Bdellovibrionaceae > Pseudobdellovibrio. The sequence goes on from JAYTPD010000043.1 coordinate 36,293, forward strand.
TCTAATTCTCAGAGAGCTTTTTGTTGAATTTTTGTTTTGTGATCGGCGCCGGAGTTTTCTTTGTCGACTTTGGTCTGTAATCGCGTCGACCCGTCGCTTCTTCTGGAAGATCTTGCAAGAAAACTCGTTCGGCAGCCGCTTCGTTTAGATAAACAAATTGGCCACGATCAAGTTGCCCGATACGAAGTTTACCGATAGCCACACGCTGAAGTTTGATGACGTCGAAACCAATTTTTTTGAACATCTCGCGCACTTGGTGGTTTTTTCCTTCAGTGATAATGATTTTATACCAGTCATTTTTTTCTGAAGTTTTTGAATTTTTAGATTTTGCCATTTTAAGTTTTTCAACGTGCTTGGCTTTTACTCTGCCCGTTGGAATGCTCACACCTGTTAAAAGTTTTTTTATTTGATAGGGTTGTGGCTGGCCGTCTAATTTGACGTGATAAGTTTTTGTCACTTCTGTTTTAGGGTGCATCACTTTTTGAGCGTAGTCGCCATCGTTTGTTAAAATAATCAAGCCTTCGCTATCCCAATCGAGTCGGCCTATTGGAAATACACGAGTCGGTACGTCCTCCATGAAGTCAGCAACTGTAGTGCGATCTAAAGGGTCGGTCATAGATGTGATCACATTTTTTGGCTTGTTAAACATGATGTAAAGATTTTCGCCTTTTGATTTGATGGGTTTGCCATCAACAACAATTTTGTCTTTGTTTGGATTAACTTTAATACCAAGTTCGTAAACTTTTTTTCCGTTAACGACAACTTGGCCTTCTTCAATCATTTTGTCAGCTCCGCGACGTGAAGCCAGACCACGTTCTGCCAATAATTTATTAAGACGAACTAATTTAGTTTCAGTTTTTGTATCGTAGGTCATTTCAAGGACTCCTGCATTTTAGGTTTCAGCTCGCTCCACTCGATAAATTGAGTGAAACTAAGATCGGTAAGAAGGTCTCCTTTTCTATTGATAAACAGGACCGTTGGCAAGCCTTGAACCTTGAATTGCGCCAGTATCTTTTGATTCTCAACAGAGTCTTCGGTGGCGTCCATCTTAATCAATTTAAACTGCTTTGAAAGCTCTTTGAATTCGGAGTTTGTGTAAGTTTTTTCTTCGAGTTCGTGGCAAGCCCCGCACCATTCAGCAAAAAAATCTAATAACACTGGTTTTCCCTCTGCTTGGGCATGTTCCAAAGCGCTTTGACTGAACGGTATCCAAGTGATCTTGTCGGTCATCTGATCGGTGTTTAGATCGGCGGAATCAGCGCTTTTTTGAGTGAATGCGGGTGACAAATACTCGGGTTTAAATAAGCTAAGTAAAAGTACTGTGGTCGTAAATATAAAAAGAGCCAATAAAAAACTTTGGCGCAAAAAGCTTTTTTTACGAAAATTAAAAGCTCCCTTCCAAATCGATAAGCTTAAAAAGCTTAAAGCAACAAGCGCAACCCACCAGCGATAAATAACTAAAAATTGAGCGTAATAAAGAGCGGCACCCCACATACAAGCACCTAAAAGAAATTTAATTAAATTCATCCACTTACCTGATTTAGGCAATAAGTGAAGAGCATGGCTAAATAGACCAATCATAATAAAAATTAGTCCTAGGCCAATAGCAAATGTAAACAAAAGGCTAAAACCTAACAAAGCATTTCGAGTTGTCGATACAAAACTTAAAATAGAAATTAACACAGGCCCCACGCAAGGGCTGGCTACAATTCCTGCAACCAAGCCCATTAAAAAAGCTCCACCAAGCCCATGGCTTTTTCCGGTGCCAAATTTATTGCGAATAAAAGCGGGAGCTTGAATTTCAAAGATATCCCACATGCTTAAAGCCATCACAACAAATAGAAAGCAAAGTGCGCCTAAAACATATTTGTTCGTTAAAGCTGAACCAAAAAGTCGACCTGTTAATGCCGCGAGCACACCCAGCATTGAGTAAGTAATCGCAATTCCAAGAACGTAAGACAACGCTCTCGAGAAATTATGAAAACGATTTCCTTTATTAGCATGATAACCCAATATTGAAATGGTGATCGGAAGCATCGGAAAAATACACGGCGTAAAACTTGTAAGTACTCCAGCAAAAAAAACTAAAACAAAAGCCCATAGTAAATTTGATTTTAACGAATCTTGAAATTTTTGACTGAGTGTTGGACCTGCCGCGCTTGTATCTGCAATGACATTCACACCAATCGATTCTTGAACATTGATTTGCACGGATTCAGCCGTGGGTAAGTAGCAAACGCTTTCGCTACAAATTTGATAACGTAAATCAAAATTAATTTTTTTTAAACTTTTAGGAATGTCGTCTCCGGCTTCTAAAAGTATTGTGAGCTTTCCATTTTCACTGAGGCCCTTGCGTGTTTTCTTGCTGTATTTATCATAAAATTCAATTTCAGGTTTAATATGAAGTTCACCCGCTTTAAAACTGTCGGGCTGAATATTTAAAATCCGAAACTGATCTTGATAAGCATGAAAGCCCTTCGGTAATTGCAACTGCAATTGAACTTCTTGAATTTGATGAGGCTCCCAAGATTTCATTTCAATCGGTTGTGAAATTTTGATGTTGATAGCTGCATCTAAAAAAGGGGTCAGAAATATAATTAGACTCGTTACGAAAAAGTGCATTTTCATAGTTTAAATCGTATCAAATGATTTTTAATCGAGCAAAGAGAACTTCAAGGATTTGCTTGAGCTAAAAAATCAACAAGCTTTCGCTTAAGGATCTTCCCAGAATCTCCCTTGGGAAGTTCATCAACAACAGTATAAAATTTTGGATTTTTAAATTTGGCTAGATTTTTTAAACAAAAATCGCGAATGTATTTCTCATCAAAACGAGCCTGCTTTTTCAGTGATAAAAAGGCATGACCCACTTCGCCCCATTGTTCGTCTTTTACGCCAATGACAGCCGCTTCTTGAACCCAATCGATTTGTTGAAGCACTTGCTCGACTTCAGCAGGGTAAACATTTTCGCCGCCGGATTTGTACATGTCTTTTTTGCGACCAACGACGTAAAAATAATTTTCTTCGTCAAAATAAACTAAATCGCCTGTGCGCAGCCAGCCTTCAAAAAAAGTGTCTTTAGTGGCCTCAGGATTTTTCCAGTAACCGGTCATGGCCATGGGGCCCTTCAGCCAAAGTTCTCCTATTTGGTGAGCTGAAAGTTTTTGATGATTTTCATCAACCACAGCAACTTCGACGTAAAAATTTGGAAATCCAATCGAACCCATTTTTCGGATCGAATCGTTTTCACTCAATGAAAAAACATTCGGGCCGAACTCAGTCAAGCCATAGCCTTGGCGAATGGGAATGTTTCGATTTTGCCAAATTTGAATTTGTTCAAGGGGCATGGGCTCGCCGCCGACGATCGCGTATCTTAAAGATTTTAAATTAACTGTTTGAAACAAATCAGTTCGCGACATCATGGCCATCGTTGTGGGAACACCAAAAAGCAAAGTTGTTTTCCATTGTGATGAAAGTTTTAAAATTTGTTCGGCTTCAAATTTTTTTGTTAAAATAATGTGGGCGCCTCGATGTAAAAAAGGAGTTGATAAAACATTCCATCCGCCCGTGTGAAACAAAGGTAAAAATATGACTGCAGAGTCATTTTCAGAGATATTCAGTCGAAGTGTTGTGTTGATCGAGTTCCAAAATAAAGTTTGATGTGAAATCATCGCCCCTTTTGGAAATCCTGTAGTGCCCGAAGTATAAATAATCAAGGCCGTTGACAAGAGCTCAGATTTAAAATCAGTAAAAAAGATTTTCTCTTTTTTTAATTCTGATGAAAAGCTTTCAGGCCCAATCAAAGTCAGCCAGCTATCTGTTGGAATTGATATTTCAGCTTTTATTTCATTTAATAAACCGGCGAATGATTCTTCGTAAACTAAAAGCTGAGGCTCGGCATTGTTGATCACGTAGCTGAGCTCGCGCGCAGTCAGGCGATAATTAATCGGCACTAATGTGGCTCCCAGGCGAGCTAAACTAAAAAATAAAATAAAGCTGCTGACTTCATTTGTAGAAAAGTGAATGACTCGATCATTGGGTTTAATATCATATTTTTTCTGAAGAAATGTGGCACCTAAACAGGCTTGTTGATAAAGCTGTGAATATGTCAAAGACGTATTTGTTTCGCCATCGGTGATCGCAATCGCATTCGGAGAATACTGACTCCAACGCTTCAACCAATCTAATTCATATTCGCCTGCATTCACTGACGAATTCACGTGTCGTAGCTCCAACGTAATGCGGTTGCAACCATACTCATGCCCCCACCAGATCCAAGCAACACGACAAGATCGTTCTTCTTCAGTTTTTTTTGTTCAACCGCGTCGGCCAAGGCCATTCCAATCGACGCACTTCCGGTGTAACCAAATCGATCCATAATCAAATGCGCACGTTCGCGGGGAACTTCAAGGCGATCCATTGTTTCGTAAATACTTTGAACATTAAACTGTGTGATAAAAAAATGATTCACTTCGGATGCATTCACGCCAAGTGGAGCTAAAACTTTTTTTGTTAATCGCGGCCAGTGAAGTCCATTTGTCTCGGGTGGAATGCGTTTTGGAAAAGCCAGCAAGTGTTGTTTTTGTGCAAGCACTTCAGTCGTCAAGGGAATCGCAGAGCCGCCCGCATAAATGCCCATGTAGTCGTGGTACTGGCCGTCGGTGTACATCGTGCTTGATAAAAATCCAATTTCTAGATCACCGGCTTTTTTTTCTGAAGCTTGAATGACGGCGGCTCCGGCCCCATCAGCAAACAAGGAAGCAATTTTGTAATCGTCAAAATTCAGCCATTGGCTCATTGCATAAGCTCCAACAACAAGAATATTTTTAAATTGTGGATCAGCTTTTATATATTTACTGGCCATATCACAAGCGGTCACGAAACCAGCGCAAGCTGAGTTTACGTCAAAAGTTCCCGCATTTAAGGCTTGCAATTTGTGTTGCACCACCGAGGCTGTCGAAGGTGATAAATAATCTGGAGTATCTGTCGCGACGATAATTAAATCTAAATCAAGAGCAGTTAGTTTTGCGGCCTTCAAAGCTTTTTCTGCTGCAGGTAAAATTAAGTCGCTGGTTTTTTGCTCTGGAGATTTCCATCGGCGCTCTTTGATGTTGCGAGAACTCTCAAGAAAAGAACCAATTTCTTTTTTGTAAAGATTATCAAAATACTCATTTTTTACGACTCGATCAGGAGCATAAAAGCCAGTGCCAATGATAGTTGCATTTCGTAGTTGATTCAAAATAGCTCCTCGAGTAAAAAATTGAATTACAACTCATACACTTTTTATAATTAAATAGAAATCCATTAATGCCTTGTGTTACCGGGTAAAATGTTGACCCCCTTATTCAGACGAAGCAAAACAAGAAGGTTGTAAGCCTTACTTATAGCGAAATTCAGAGGAGAATTTAAAATGTCGAATGTTCAGTTTTCTTTTAAAAATAAATCAGCTGTTGTGACCGGTGGAGCACAAGGCATTGGTTTTCAGATTACTTTATCATTTCTTCAAGCGGGTGGAAATGTAGCTGTTTGGGATTATTCTGCTCAAGCATTGGAGTCGGCTCAAAAAGAGCTTTCTCAATTCAAAGATCAAGTTCACTTTACTCAAGTTGATGTGACTCAAAAAGAATCTTGTGAAAAAGCCGTGCAAGCTTTGCCTTGGGCCTGTGATGTACTTGTCAACAATGCGGGAATCACGCGTGATAAGTCTTTCGGAAAAATGTCTTTCGAAGATTGGAATGCCGTGATCAATACAAACTTAACGGGTTTATTCAACGTCACTAAAACTTTATCTGAGAAATTTAATGCACAGTCGAATCACAAAAGAATCATTAATATTTCAAGTGTTGTTGGTCTTTATGGAAACTTTGGTCAAACAAATTATGCAGCGGCCAAAGCTGGCGTGATCGGAATGACAAAAACTTTAGGTAAAGAACTTGGGCGCAAAGGCTTCACAGTTAATGCGATCGCGCCGGGATTTATCGCAACAGCGATGACTCAAGCGATGCCAAAAGAAACTCTTGATGCAATGGCTGCAAAAGTTCCAACGGCAAGATTAGGAACGACTTCTGATATTGCAAACGCCGTTTTATTTTTATCATCTGAACAAGCGTCTTATATAAACGGAGCCGTTTTAAGTGTTGATGGTGGACTTGTTATTTAGTTTTTTACATAAATCGAGGGGATTATTATGTTGATTAAGTTTTTATCTTGTTTATTTATTCTTTTTTCTTCGGCTGCTCAAGCCATTGACTTAATATCTGACTACAAAGGTTTTGTCGATGTTGGATCAAAAGTTCTTTATGTTGACTATGCTGCTCCACAAAAAGGTCAGCCAACAATTATTTTATTGAATGGTTTAACTTACACAACAGAGCAATGGGGCCTTTTAACAAAGTCTCTTGTTAAAAAAGGTTTTGGAGTTTTAAGATACGACATGGATGGCATGGGTCAAACTTTACTGAAGTACGGCTACCCCAATCAGCCAATCGCTTACATGGATCAAGTGAATGACCTGAATACGCTTTTGAAGACACTCAAAATGCAAGCGCCCTATAACTTAGCTGGATTATCATATGGTGGTGGTATAGCTGCGGTCTATGCGGCTCGGTTTCCTAAAAAAATAAATAATTTAATTTTAATGGCGCCCTACACTGAGGCTTTAGAGAAACAGGATGAATGGATTAAGTCTCAAGTTAAAATGACACGCATGCAATACCCCTATAATCCTTACTCTGATGATGCTTTGTATGATTATTTTTTAAGACAAATTTGTTACACAACTTATCCGATTGTAGAGCCCGTTGTTTTAGAAAATCAATACAAGCTGGAAGCGGTGTTTCGTTTAACTCAAGGTATTCGAAAATTAAAATTATCAGATGAAATTGTAAGTTTACCTAAAAATTCAACTTTTTTATTCATCGCTGAAAAAGATCAATATATTCCGCGCCCTGTTCTCGAAAAATTTTGGAATGAAATTCCAGAGACTGCAAAAGTCGAAAAAATTTATATCAAAAACTCTGAACATAAAATTCCTGAAGCTCAGCCCGAGCAAGCGGCTAAAGCCATATCTAAAATTTTATCGCGAGCTAAGTAATGACGACGGCGAAGAATGAAACGGCTTTATTCACGACTCAACAAAATATCCAGATCAGTTACAAGAAATTTCCAAATCTTGTTCCAACGACAACTTTATTTTTACATGGAAATTTAGCGTCGAATCGTTGGTGGATGCCGACGGTTGAGTTGTTACAAAAAAAAACGAATACAACAGGGCCTTCGCAAGGTGATGTTATTTGCGCTGAATTTCGTGGTTGTGGCGGTAGCTCAGTTCCAAAATCTGAAGACGAAGTCACGATGAAAAATTTTGCAAATGATTTTGTTCAATTGATTCGTTCGATGAATTTAGGTCCTGTGAATATTGTGGGCCACTCAACGGGTGGTTTGATTGCTGCGATGATGTTAGCTGAAGCACCAGAATTATTTAACAAAGCTTTTTTATTAGATCCTGTGGGTGCAGAGGGTGTCAAATTTGACAGTGCAATGATTCAAGCTTTTGATGCGATGAAAGCGGATAAAAATTTAACAGCGATTGTTATTGGTTCAACGATTTTAAATAATGATTCTGAGTCTGCATTTTTCAAAGAAATTATTGTTGAAGACGCTTTTAAATCTGTCAAAGCTGTTGGGCACTTAGTTTTAAAAGCCCTGGACGGTTTAGATGTGCGCGAATCACTTCAAAAAGTTCAAAATAACGTGATGGTCGTGCATGGTGACAAAGATGTTCTTTTACCTCGCGCTGAATCTGAAAAATTGGCGGCTTTATTCAAAAACGGAAAATTTGAACTTTTGTCCGGATGCGGACACTGCGGGAATATCGAAAATCCAGCTTTATTTGTTCAAACCTTTACTCAATTTTTATATTCTTAGTAGAACTCGACTAGACCTTTTTCTAGATTCAGCTCAGTTTCGTTAATACTTTCTTCAATTTGACCGATCAGAAATCTGAATAAAGAGGTCAAAATGGGATTCATAGGAATTATCATCGTTTTTGTTGGTGTATTCGGAGGATTTATTTTAGCTGGCGGGCATCTGTCAGTTATTATGAAATCGGCTCCTTTGGAGCTTATGATCATCGGTGGAGCGGCTTTTGGAGCTTACATCATCGGTAATCCAATGAAAGTGATCAAAGCGGGTATCAAGCTTAGTATCAAAGCGATGACAGCGAAGGGCCCACAGAAAAAAGATTATCTCGATTTATTACAAATGATGTTTCAACTTTTTCAGACATTCAGAAAAGAAGGTCCGCAAGGAGTTGAGAAGCATATTGAAAATCCTGAACAAAGCGATATTTTCAAAGCTTATCCAACCGTTATGAAAAGTCATAATGCCGTAAGCTTTATTTGCGATACGATGAAAATGACTTTATCCACAGATTTATCTCCATATGATGTTGATGATTTAATGGATTCAGATTTAAAAGCCGTTCACGCGGAAGAGCATTTAGCTCAGCATGCGATTCAAACAATGGCGGACGGATTTCCTGGATTAGGAATTGTGGCAGCTGTTTTAGGTATTGTTAAGACAATGGCCCATCTTACAGAGGGTGTCGAAAAAATCGGGGGCCTCGTCGGGGGTGCTTTGGTCGGGACCATGTTAGGAGTTTTTGGAGCTTATGGCTTAATCGGGCCTACAGCGACTAAAATCGCAAGTGATATTCAAGCTGAGGGTCGCTATTTAGAATGTATCAAAGCCGCGATGGTGGCGTTACAACGAGGAGCTCCGCCCCTTGTTTGCGTCGAGTACGCGCGAAGAACGATTATGCCTGAAGAAAGACCTTTGTTTGATGAGCTTGATAAGGCAACAAAAGATATCAAAAAAGCAGCTTAGTTTTACTTGTAAGTTTTATTGGAGAAAATGTGGCTCAAAAAAGACAGACGATCGTGATCAAAAAAATAATCGTTCAAGCGGCCGGGCACCATGGTGGATCCTGGAAAGTCGCTTTAGCTGATTTTATGACAGCGATGATGGCGTTTTTTTTGGTGATGTGGTTGATCGGACAAAGTGATGATACAAAAAAAGCGGTGTCAGATTATTTTTCGACTCCTTCAATGATCGAATATAACTTTCAAAACTTTGGCGCCGAGCTAACGCTCGAGAAATTATTTTTAGATCTGGTGAACGAACCTTTAAAAGCTTTTCAAAGTTTTTTAGAACCTGCGGATAAAACTCCAAATATTTTGGATATGGGTTCAAAAAAAGTTGTTGCCGCTTTTATGGCAGATAAAATGACTGATTCGGCAAAGAACGTCAGTATCTCGCAAGATGGTTTTGATTTTGATATACCAGACACTTATTTATTTGAAAAAGGTACGGCCAATCCCAATAAAAAATTTATCGATGTGATGAATCGCCTTTCGCAAGTCACTTCGGGTTTGCAAGAGTCAGACGTAAAGTTAGTTTCGGCTTTATTTAATCAAGCTGTACCAAATCAAAAAGAAGAAACAGCAAAAAAAGTTGCCCAAGATCGTTTGGAACTTGTGACAAATAAAATTAAAGCTTCTTTCGAACATACATCAAATGGAATATTCGGAAGTATTTCGGTTAAAGATAAAAAAGGCGAAATTGACCAAGAAAAACTGATTGGCTTTATACGAGTCAGTATCCGTCAAAAATCGACGGAAAGTAAACCACGACGTAAGCTTGAAGACGTTTTTGGCGATAAAGATAAGTCAAAGAATGTTTACGATAGTTTTGCTGATCAAGTCAGTAGTCGAAAAAAACCCAGCCAGGGACAAGATCCTAATTTTGTAAATCCTGTTGATGCTGAAGTTCAAAAAGTTCAAAATGAGACAAACCCCGCGGCCAGTTCTGAATCTGAATAATTTAGTAAGTTAAGTCAAAAGCTAAATAAAAACCGGGTGTTCCTCGGCTGCCAAATTGAGTTTCATTTGTAATTAAAGTTAGCGCTGTTTCAAGACTTGCGTTGTTATTAATTTGATAGAATGCGACAGCTTTCATGTCTTGATAATCATTGTAAGCCGAAGCGTGCTGAGATGTGAAACCGAATAATCCACCAACTTTAAAATTTGGTCTAAGTTCGAAGAGTTTACCCACATTATAATATTCAGAATCTGTGTGTGTGCCTTGATAGTTATTCATCCATTCAAAATCGGCCGTGTACAAATTGTAATTTAACTTAAGTCCGATCCTTTGTCCGTTGCGAAGATCTGATTTATAAAAGTGATCGTCTTCTAAGTAAACGCTTAAGTGGGAATTATTGCTAAAATCAATTTTAATATCGGCTAAAAATTTGAACCAAAAATTGTCGTCGACTGAAGTGACATTTGAAATATTTGAACCCCAGAATCCAAAACGAAATTGAGGTCCTAAATTAAACAAAAACGAAGCATTTAAAGCGGGATTTTTATCGCTCATAGACAATCCGCGTTCGATGTAATGAGACAATAGTTTTGCATCAATTGAAATTTTATATGTTGGATTTGAAGTTACATTTTTTTCTGAAGCTGCAAAACAAAAAGATCCACAGAATAGAATAAGTAAAAAAATATTTTGCCGCATTTAACTAGTTTAATTTAAATAAGCATTGATGCAATCTTCAGCTAGACCTTTGGACTTTATTGCTTTATTGTTTGTAACATGAATTTTGATTTTGAATCCAATATAAATGACTATCCGTTAGTCGCTTTTGATACAGAAACAAGTGGTGCGTATCCCATTGAATCTGAAATTATTGAACTTGGTGCCGTGAAGTGGTTTAAAGGTGAAGTTGTCGGAAAATTTCAGGTGCTTTTAAAACCCTCTAAACCACTGACTGCAGAAAACATAAGAATTCATGGAATTACAAACGAGATGGTTGCCGATGCGAATCTGATGAAAACTGAAATTTTAAAATTTTGTGAATTTATAGACGGCACTGTTTTGATGGCTCATCATGCTCCTTTTGATTTAGGTTTTTTGACGATTGAAGTTGAAAAAGAAGGTTTGCAGTTTCCAAAATGCGTCCACTTATGCACCAGTCTGATTTCACGGGCGTTGCTCAACACAACTAATCATAAGCTTCAAACATTGATCAAAGAACTTCAACTAGAGGGTGGAGCTGCCCATCGCGCCTATGACGATGCTTACGCTTGTCTGCAAGTTTTTTTTAAATCATGTGAAAAGCTAGAACAACCTGTGACATTAAAAAAGCTTTTAGAAATTCAAAAAAAAATCATCAATTGGAATCAATACAAAATTTTTCAATCAGGTAACCAGAAATTAATTACTTTGGCTAAGGCTTGCGAAAAAGCAGCCACGATTGATATCGTTTATGATGGAGGTCAGACAAAGGCAAAGCCCAGACCGATTCGACCGATGGGAATTGTGCGAAATCCTGACGGAGATTACATTCACGCTGAGTGTGGTTTAGATCTGAAACGCAAACGATTCTATATCGATAAAATTTTAGATGTTTAAATTTATTAAATTGCGTTTGAGCCTGTGTCGTCGGGTGTGTCGTCTTTGTATTCAACAACTTCAAAAGTTTTTTCAGAATTAATTTTTATCATTTTAAGTTTAATTTGTTCGGCCAATTGCTCAAGGTGTTTAAATTCGTCACCGGCTCGTAACTTAAGAGCAAAGCCTTGTTTTGAAAGCCCTTTTCCATCGAGAACATCTTTTAAAAACCTTTCGAACGCGTAAAGCGGGCCTGCAATACGATGTGAAATCATTTTGCCAACAGAAAATAAAACCATCGAAAAAGTCAAAGCTAAAATCAAAAAAGTGTATAAAAAGGGCTCGGCAAACTTATCGACTAAAAGTTGGTTGGGGCCAGCAATTTCGGCAATCGTTACTTTTAAATATGTGTAGGAATAAACTAAAGCGATCAAATTTAAAAATAAACCGGTGGCCATAAATAAGCTTGAGTATTTAATTTGAAATTTTTTGTTAACCCAAAAAGATTTTCGAATGTTATTATCAGGCCAAATTTGTTCACCATGTTTTATAATTGAATAAACAATCAGTATATAGCCAAGCCACTGAATAACATCCGCCACGTTCCAGATAGGGGAATTCCACTGACCTAATTGCACTGAAATAAAATCTATGACATATCCGTGTAAAATTCGATCGACAACATTTCCTAAAATGCCTCCAACTAAAATTGATAAACCAATTCGAAGTGTCATCAAGCGAACAGGAATTAAATACTGAATCAGTGCGTACAAACTTAATAAAAATACGCCGCTTGTGGATAAAGTGACGATTCGCAAAACGGCTGGTAATTCTGAAAATAAGCCAAGCATGGCTCCATGGTTATGGATCAGTATAAATTTAAAATAGCCATATGTGCGCTCAGTAATACCAGAGGCCCAGACTTTTGAAAATTGGTCGAGAACAATAATTAAAATAAGCAATCCAATAACAAAAAACCAATCTTTTCTTTTCATAGATGTATTGTGCCGCTATACTTATTAAAATGAAATCTCAAAAAAAAATCTTATACCAGGTGGTCTTGTTCACTTTTTTTAGTATCAACTTTAGTCTAGCCGAAGCCAAACGAAGTCATGTTAAAATAAAACCGACAGATCAGTTATCCACGATTTTAAAAAAATACGAAATTAATCCAGAACACATCAGCCTTGAAATTAAAGATGACGATGACGATGTTCATTCACTGAATGCTTTCGAAAAAAAAATTCCTGCATCCGTTTCAAAAATTATGACCTCTTATGCTGTTTTAGCTCGATTTCCTTTGGGATCTAAATTTAAAACACAAGTTTACCGCGACCAGAAAAATATCTATTTGAAAGGTGGCGGAGATCCCAGCTTTGTTTCGGAAAATATGTGGTATTTGGTTAATGAATTGACTCGGCAAAATCTGAAAACAATTCCAGGCGATATTGTTGTCGACGACACATTATTTGATCACATCAGGTTTGACGATAGCCGCGAACAAAAACGAGTGGATCGTGCTTATGATTCACCTGTCGGAGCGATGAGCTTTAATTGGAATGCGATCAATATTTTTATTAAGCCAACTCAAGTGGGAAGTAAATCTCAGGTCGTCCTTGATCCTGAAAATGAAGACTATGAATTGAAGAATTCAACGATGACTGTTTCTGGCGTTGCCAAAAAGGAACTTGTTGTATCGATATCTCATGAGGCTAAAACTGTGACAGTTAGCGGTGAAGTGTCAGCTCAGGCGCCAGAGAAGGCTATTTTTAAAAGTATTCATGATCCAGATTTGTGGGCAGGTATCAATTTAAAAGCATTTTTAAAGCAAAGAAATATCATTGTGCAAGGCCGCGTACGCTCAGGAAAAACGCCTGAACAAGCCGAGCTTCTTGCTTCGGTTGAAAGTAAAAATTTATCTTATATTTTATCTGATATGAATAAATTTTCAAATAACTTCGTTGCCGAGATGTTGACAAAAAATTTGGCAAGCCAAGACCATCAAGCGAATCTTTCTTTGAAACAAGGGGTCGATGTTATAAAATCTGAATTAAATCAATTAGGACTCACTTCAAAAGATTTTGAAATTGAAAATCCATCTGGTTTTACAAAAAATAATAAACTTTCAGCTCACGGACTAAATAAAATTTTAATCGCGATCAAAAATAACTTTTCAATGTTTCCAACATTCTTAGAAAGTTTACCCATTGCAGGTATTGATGGAACATTAAAAAAAAGAATGAAAGAAACAGCGGCTCAAGGTTTCGTCAGAGCTAAAACGGGTTACTTGGATGGTGTCGTTTCACTTGCAGGATATGCTGGACGTAGGGATGGCACCATTTTGACTTTTAGCTTCCTGTACAATGGTCCTCGAGACGAGACAATTGTTCGAGAAGCTTTTGATCAAATCTTACTTTCAAGCTTAAAATAGTGAAATGAGAATATTCTTTATAATCATTTTTTTATTTTCAGTTTCTGCTTATAGTAAAGTTCGCCTATGGGAATCGACACTTCCAAAAAAAACTCAATTTGATGTCAGCGAAGCTCTTGAAGAGCGCGTAGATTTTTGGGTTAAAATTTATTCGTATTATAAAACCAGCCAAGGTGTTTTTCATCTTGTTGACGATCCCAGCTTTATTTTGGGTGAAATAGATCTGTCAGAAATTGTCGAGAATTCAGTGTTGTCAAATGCTCATCGTGCATTTTTAATTGAAAAAAAGATTAAAGAGCAGCGTCTTAGATTACTGACAAAGTGGAAAATTTCAGATCCCAAAAAAATTCGACTTCAAATGGGTCTTAAAGATCGGATGGAGCAAGCTTTTTTTCTATCAGGGCGTTATTTGCCTATGATGGAAAATATTTTTAAAAAGAAAAAGCTTCCTGTCGAATTAACTCGGATTGTTTTTGTAGAAAGTTCTTTTAATATTTTTGCTCAGTCAAAAGTTGGCGCAAGCGGGCTGTGGCAAATTATGCCAGCTGTCGCAAAACCCTTTGGCTATATCAATCAAAACTATGATAAACGTAATCACCCAGCTTATGCGACAGAATTGGCTTCGAATATTTTGGCCCAGAATTATAAGGCTTTGGGCTCTTGGCCTTTAGCGATTACGGCATACAACCACGGCTTAACGGGTGTTAGACGAATGGCAAATCGAAACGGTACAAAGCGTATTGAGGAACTTATTGAATCAAATGACAAAGTCCAGCGCTGGGGTTTTGCTTCGCAAAATTTTTACGCCTGCTTTTTAGCTGTATTGGAAGTTGAAAAAAACGCTTTACATTTGTTTGGAAAAAATCTCATTCAATCTAAAAAATTAGATTACAAAGAGTATGAATTGAAAAAGTCGATTTCTAAAAATAAAATTCTACGTCTTTATAATGGTAGTTTAGCCCGTTTTCGGCAGATGAATCCGCACTTAAATTGGTCTCGAATAATGAAATTTAAAAAAATTCCAGCTGGTGTGCCCTTGCTTATTCCATCTGAAAACTATCACTTGGTCGCTTTAACAAAATCTTAAATATTATTTAAGCAATGGTTTAAAAGATATTTCTTTTTTGTGGGGTAGATTAATTTCCGGCTGAGCTCAATACACTGTTTTTGATCAAGCTGATTTTGAAACTGACGGTAACATTCAAACAGAGCATCATCGTGCTGGTCGGCTGTAGCGAATGCACTTGCCTTTAACGAACAAGAATTCAAATCTTTGAAAAGAGTCGTTTCGTAAAAGCAGATCGAATGAAGATTCTGAATCAAATCAGCTGATTTTAATTTAACTTTTGAAACCAGATCAAAACAGCCATCCATATCGATCGCACTTCGATAATCTCGAAAACATTGCAGTGTTTGAGCTTGGCGATCTAGGCGGTGCTCTTTTTGGTTAATGTTATTCAAACACTGTTGAAGTGGCTGGGCCTGAGCCAAAGAAACAAATAAACCCATCAGTATTAAAACTAGATTTTTTGAGATTACGTTCATGTGAAAGCTATTAGCGAATTTTAAACCAAGCCTATATCGTTTTTATTGTTTTTAGCTTTATCTAATTGAAAACATTTTTTACAAAGAGCGTTTAAAGTCAGGGTGTTGAACTTTTTGTCAGCAAGACTAGTCTTACGAATAGCAATCTAGACTGGATCAAAATTCACATTTTTTTTGTCTGATAAAGTGTAATAAGATATTGAGATTAAGGAAAAATCAGATGTCTAAAATAATGTTTTTAATCGCAAGTTTATTTTTATTTCAAGCTAAAGCAGCGCAATCTTTAAGTACAAAAATCACGAATCCCTATACGTCTTTTAGAGCACTAGGTATGGGGGATGCATTCACGGCTGTCGCCGATGACTACTCTTTGATTTATTATAATCCAGCTGGATTTGCTCGAAAAAAAAATAATGAAATTCAGTTTTCATTTTTAGGCGCAGGTGTTTCGACAAAGACCCAAACACTATTCAACGATGTCGATACAGCTTCTAAAACGACAGGAACCGATCAGCAAAAAGCTCAAGCCATTTCAGATGTGCTCGAGCAGTATTACGGAAAATCTTTAGGTGGCAAAGTTCAAGCACTCGAGATGTTTTGGATTCGTAAAAACTGGGGTATTTCATTGATACCTGTTGATTTAACAATAGATATGTCGATTGATCGACAACTTGGGCCCGCGATTGATCTGAATGTGAAGGGTGATACAACAGTGGCTTATGGATATGGAACAGATATCGCAAAAAATTTATCAGCAGGCTTAACTGCAAAATACGTTCATCGTGTTTCAGTCGAACAAAGTGTCAGTGCCCTTGAGCTTGCGTCTGATTCAAATGTGTTAAGCACGAAGCGTTTCAAAGAAGGTCAGCTGTTTGATTTTGATCTAGGATTTTTATGGTCACCAAGTTGGTTTGGCCATACAGTTGTCAAAGTTGAAGTGCCCAAGGGCTTAAAAGTTGATTCAAAATTACCTCCAGCAGTCAATGATGACAAAAAAGCTGATGATAAAAAACTTGATGATAAGAGGATTGAGGAAAAAAGAGATCCTCAGTCAGAAGTCGCAGCTGACGAAACTAAAAAAGTTGTTGATCCTACTTTAGCAGAAACAGATAAAGTGAACGAAAAAGAAATTGCTACGCCAGAAACAAAAACAGAAACCCAAGCTGATGTTAAAAAAGTAGAAGATAAACCTGTCGTCAAAGAAGTGATTCAAGAAAATTTACCACTCACTTTCGGTCTTGTTATGCACAATGTCTTGGGTGGAAGTTTTTCAAAGTCGAAGATGGTTAACAAAGATGCGGATGAGACTCCGACTCAGATGTACCGAGTTATTGACGTCGGTTCTGAGTACAAACTAGCCGAATTTGGAAGTATGACAATTCGCTCGATGTTAGACTTTAAAAACTTACTTCATCCAGAGATTACTTTTAATAAATCTTTTCATGCAGGTGTTGAACTGGATTACTCGCCAAGTGGATATTTTAAATCTCAATTAAGAGCCGGCGTGAATCAAATGTATTACACGGCCGGTGCTTCGCTTTTGTTAGCCATTATTAATCTGGACTTTGTTACTTACGGTGAAGAAGTCGGAACCACTTCACAGAAGCTTGAAAATCGAGTTTATGCAGTTAAAGTTGGAATGAATTTTTAGTACTGAGTGCAAACCGCATTTGGATCAGCTAAGCGGGCTTTTACACATGCCCCTATTTGGTCTTGTGTTCCACCCTTGTTCACAGCATAGCCCAACTCTTCGCAATATTTTTTGGTTGAGTCAGAAGCGTTTGTCGTATCGCCGCAACTTGCATTGTACGTTGAAACGGTGATTGCTCCCATATCTGCATCGGGAATCGTTGCAACTGCTGCTTTAATTTGGTCCGGCGTAGGTGTCGCACCACCGTTAAGTCCATAAGCCAAATTTGCTGCGGTCGTTCCAATTTTAAAAAGCGAACTTATTTGCATATAGATATTTGTTTCAGCCAGACTGCAGTAAGTAAACGCTTCATTGGCCACAGCATTACTTCGGTCACGATCAGTAACCGAATTGTTATTTGCATTTTTAAAAGATAAACCGGTGACTGCCACAACTGTGCTTGAGCATCCGCCGGTGCAAGTGCTGGTGGGTTTTGTGATTTGATCTAATGCATCGATAAAACTTGAAGGCGTATTAAAACCTTCAGAAATAAAAACAGCGGCACATCTAAGTTTATTCGCTTGAGGCGATTGATCGCTTGATATTTTTTCCATACAACTACGCGCTTGTGATGGAGCCGAATCGTTCAAGCAAAGCTGTGCTTCTTTTAAATCGTTCTTTTCAGATTTTGCACAAGAGAAAAAAAACGCTAAAGTCAGTGAAATAAATAATTGATTCAATTTTTTTGTTTGTAACATACAAGTTAATTCCTTTGATCTTATTTCTTCGGACTTTTTTTATGAAAGATGAAGTGTAAAAGACGAAGATTTAACTTGTCGTGTATTATTATGAGAATTTTTTTAATAATTCCCGATGGGGCCAACACCCACGTTTAATACGCGGTATGGGTTGTCTGCATATTCAAGTAAATACAACATAGGTTCGATATTTTTTTGAAATACCGGCTGTACAACGTCAGGGCCTGGATAAAATCCACCGCCACCAAATCCGTTGTTGGCCGGATCAAGTTCAAATGTAAAAGAAATAATTTTATGAGCTCCGTACGACCAATCAGTCGTATCACCGCTGGCGATGTAAAGTGCCGAGCTTTGTTCAGGCGTGTAGCCATTCCATTCAGACATTTTTTGGGCCATAACAGAGTGAACATCTTTATCTTTTTGAGTTTCGATACCGCTGTATTTGTGTCCCCAAGGATACAAAATAAGTTTTGAAAAACTGTGGAACGAAAGAAGCACGGTAATATTTTCGTGGGCTTCGATATAATTTTTAATTGCTAAAGTTTCAATTTCCGAAAAAGGTTTTGTTCCCATGTATGTTTCGCTTTGAGTATCACTTGAAGAGCCACCTGTGCCCCACTGATAGCCATAATTTCGATTCAGATCGACGCCGTAAGTTCCATCAGAATTTTGCGTACGATTTTTTCTCCACATTTTATAAGAGCCATCTTTGATGTCGTACTCCATACCGTCTGGATTTACAGTCGGAATAATATGAATATCGCGCGAGTGAAGTAAGCGAACAACGCGCGGGTCTTGCGCGCGGTATTGCGCGATCAAGTGCTGCAACCAAAGCAAAGGCATCTCGACGGATAAATGTTCCCGTGCGTGGTGTCCGCCCATGTAGATAACAGCCGGCTTTTCGCTGGCGTGAGTAAAGTCTTCAGTGACTCTTAAAGCCCAAATGTCTCGACCTTCGGGCGTTTTAGCAATTGAACTCATTTGCACAAGGTCTGAATTTTTTTGAGCGATATCTTGTAAAGCCAAAGTCAGCTCTTGGTAATTGTGATAAATGCCATCTTTGTTTGGAAAATCTTTAATCTCATTTGCTAAATTTGAAGAAGCTTGAAGCCAGCCTAATTTTTCAATGCGTTGAAGTTCGATATCATTTCCGTAGGCAATAACGAAATCTTCTTTAACGATTTCGATCGCAACACCCGTATTGGCGATAACGGATCTTTGAAATTGATCGCTGGCTTTGATTTTCATCCAATAGTATTGATGGTCAGTTGATTTTGCTTTTTGGATTGAAGAAAAAGTAAAAATCGAAACAAGAATAAAGGCTAAAATTAATTTATTTTTCATATGGATCAAATGCTAGCATGACCCAAATTGGAACCAATTCGAATTAGAAAAACTAGACTTCAGTCAAGTTTTTGAATTAAAAAGCAGTTGAGCGACTTGATAGTTTTTCCAGAAGATTATTTTTCTTTAAAAAATTAAGACCCAAGCCCAGCCCACGACACCAAATAATTTCAGCATCAACAACATGAGTTTTATTAATTTGTCTGAGCAAAATAGTGACGCGAACAAGATCACCTTTTTTAGGAAGATAAGTCGAATTGATAATCTCTAAAAAAGCACCTGATTGGGATAAATTCGCCATTTTGCAAGTCACTTTACCCATGCGCCCGTAAACTTCCAGCTGAGCGATTTCTTTGGTGTTAAATCTTCTTGGAACTGGAATAGTTGTTTGCTCTGACATGAATCGCTCCATCTTTATAATCATAGATCGGTTCATAGCCAGCTGCGACTTAAATAATTGTTTACGAATTTCTGTCAAATAGATCGACAAAAAAATTAATCTGCGACTGTTTGCGCTTTAGACCAAATTTCATAACGAAGCCCTGGATGTTCATCGCTAAATTGACTAAACGCTAAACCAAATTCAGAAGGAATTTTTAATGAGTAAAAAGTATCTCCTTCAAAATTTCCTGGAATACGAGTCAAATAAATAAAATCCGTGTCGACAAGGCTTTCTTTATAAATTTGGCCACCACCAACGATCATCACTTCATCCGGCCAATCGCCAGTTAAAGTCATTTTTTCTGCCAGAGAATAAGCGTCTTTTAATGAGCTCACGTATTTAACTTTTTCTTGATTTGAATCAATGATCGATTTTGAAACAACAATATGAAATCGCTTTTGCAAAGGTTGTCCGAAAGAATCAAAAGTTTTTCGACCCATGATCATGATTTTTCCAAGCGTTCTTTTTTTGAAGTAACGCATATCTTCTGGAAAGTTCCACAAAAGGGAATTATTCTTTCCAATCACTTCATTTTCGCTGACAGCAACAATTTGTGACAAGATCAAACAGCGACCTCGGCCTTGATGCCCGGATGAGGCTCGTAACCAATAACTTCAATATCTTCAAATTTAAAATCAAAAATATTTTTGACCGATGAATTCAATTTAAGTTGTGGCAATTTTTTAAAAGGTCTCGACAACAGTAGCTGAACTTGCTCCATGTGATTTGAATAAATATGGGCGTCACCTAATGTATGAACGAAGTCGCCGACTTTAAGATCGCAAACCTGGGCCACCATATGAGTCAGCAATGCATAGCTTGCAATATTAAAAGGAACACCCAAAAAAATATCGGCACTTCTTTGATAAAGCTGACAAGATAACTTTCCGTCGGCGACGTAAAATTGAAAAAAAGCGTGGCAGGGTGGCAAAGCCATTTTATCAATTTCGCCCGGATTAAATGCGATAACTAAGTGACGTCGTGAATCAGGATTTTTTTTAATTTGTTCGATCACATTTGTTATTTGATCAACTGTTTTTCCGTCGGCTGTTTCCCAAGATCTCCACTGCTTACCATACACGGGTCCTAAGTTTCCATTCTCGTCAGCCCATTCATCCCAGATTGAAACTTTATTTTCTTTTAAATACTGAATATTTGTTTCGCCTTTCAAAAACCATAAAAGCTCATGAAAAATAGATCGCGTGTGAAGTTTCTTAGTCGTCAGTAATGGAAAACCATCAGCTAAGTTAAATCTCATTTGATATCCAAAAACACTCACGGTTCCAGTGCCTGTGCGATCTTGTTTTTTGCTGCCTTCAGCAAGCACATGTTTTAGTAAATCGTGAAATTGCTTCATCAAAAACCTCTAGACGCTATTGTCCTAAAATCAGTGAATTTGTCGAGATTTTTTTAGAATTAGATTTTTATTTTTGTATTGTCATGCTCAATGACTCGACATGGCCGACAACATCTGGCGCCAATCAACGTCCTAAATTAAGACACTTCATCACGCGAGCCAGAAATCATCCTAAACACGGACTTATATTTTAATTCTATAAAGTCCAGGTGTTAAAAGTCCGAAAAGAATGCGTATGGCCACCAATGATTCATTTCAGTTAGAAAGATATGAAATTGTCGAAAAAATCGCCGTGGGCGGTATGGCCGCTATATATTTGGCGAAATTAAAAACGAATCGTTTTCAGAATAAACTTTTTGTGATTAAAAAAGTATTGGATGAGTATGCAGACCAGACTGAATTTTTAGTTTATCTAAAAGATGAAGCTAAGGTTTTGAGTTTAATTAATCATGGAAATATCATTGCATTTCAAGATTTTTTTTATGAGGATAATCAATTTTTTTTAGTGATGGAATACGTGCACGGTAAAAGTTTGCGCGAAATTGTTTTAGATCTACACTCTGTTCAAAAAAAATTATCCATTGAACACACTTTATATATTATTTCTGAAATTGCAGCTGGATTGGATTTCGCGCACAGAAGTTATGATCAGCTTTTGCAAAAATCACTCAATTTGGTTCATCGTGATGTGAATCCTCAAAACATTATGATTTCCTATGATGGGCAAGTTAAAATCATCGATTTTGGAATTTCAAAATTTGATATTCGCGATGATCATACTCGTACAGGAATGCTCAAAGGCAAATTCAGTTACATGAGCCCTGAACAAGTTGAAGCAGGTCACTTGGACTCAAGAACAGATATTTTTGCATTAGGAATTATTTTATGGGAGCTTCTTGCTTCAAAAAGACTTTTCGATGGAAATGATGACTACGAAAAAGTAAATAAGATCAAAGATCATAAAGTTCCTTCATTGGTTGATTTAAACAGTGAAGTTCAGGTTGAGCTGGATGAAATTGTCAAAAAAGCTTTAGCTCAAAAACCCGAGGATCGCTATCAAACAGCCTCTGAACTCAAGCACGCGTTAACAAAGTTTTTATTTGAACATTATCCTGATTTTAGATCTGAACATTTCAGAAATTATATAAAAACAACTTATCAGTTTGAATTAAAAATTTCTGTTGAAAGATTGAAAAAATACTTTGATTCCAACGAGCTGTTGGATCAAGAAACGCAAATGGACATTGATTTTGAACAAAAACTAAATCAACGACAAAGTTATTCTAGTAAAAATAAAAATGCAATTCATGTCCCCAATGACTTCGAAAATAAAATTAAAAAATCTAAACTTATTTCCGACATATCAACCGCCGATGACAGGCCCCATGAATTAAGTAAGAAAAAAAGACATCGGCTTGATAAAAAAGATCGCCCAACGATGGTTGATCCAAATCGATATAAAGTACAATTAGAAAATATTCAAACCAGTCAAATTCATATTTTTATTAACAGCCGACCTTTTAAAATTTTTATATTCAGTTTTTATGGTCTTGCAGCAGCCTACGCACTTTATGTGACATGGAAAATTGGCTACATACACTCTGCCTACAAGATGTCTGTCACTTGGCTGAAGGCCAATGGATATTGGGCTGAGTTACTGAAAATTTTGAACTTGAGCGATGTAGGGTAAATTGCGAAAGTAACCATCATAATCTAAGCCATATCCGACAACAAATTCATTCGTGATTTTAAAACCCACGTGATCTAGCTTGCACGGTACTTTTAAAGCTTCAGGCTTTTCAAGAAGAGCCACTGTCGTTAATGAAGCTGGATTTCTTGACTCAATTGATTTTTTTAAATAGTTCATCGTCAATCCAGTATCCACAATATCTTCGACCAAAATCACATGTTGTCCTTCGATCGGCGTCGATAAATCAAGTGTTACTTTAACTTCGCCCGATGAAGTTGTGCCACCATGATAACTTGAAACTCCAAAAAATTCACAAGTGATGTCGGTGTTGATATGTCGAATCAGGTCTGAGTAAAACATAAATGAGCCTTTTAAAACGCAAACAGCTGTCACTTTTTTATTTTTGAATTTAGTTGTTAAAAGCTGACCAATTTCGGCTACTTTTTGTTGAAGTTTTTCTTCAGAAATATAAGTTTTAAGTTCAAGATTTTTTGCGTTCATATTTTATTCTTCCTGCAGCTAATTGCATTTACACAAACGAGTTATTGAGTAATTCACCCAAGCCACCGGCTCCGGGAACGATGTATTGTTTGTCATTCAACCCTTTTTCTTGGTCCCAGTAAAGTCCTAAAGGAGAATCTAAAACCTTTGCAGAGGAAAGCCCGCGATCAACACGCAATGCGAAAACATGAATACGTTTCGAATGATTTAAAACTTTTTTAAGATATTCGGGTGTTACGATTAAATGCAATGCTATAAAACCCTCTGCTGGGCCCTCGATTTGATTTTCATAGTAATCGATGGCCGAAGTCAAAGTGCCGCCGGTAGCTCCCATTGGATCGGGGAATAAGACATACGAATTCTTAACGCTGCCCCCAATTTTATAACCGCCAAAATGAGTTCCAGTGACTTGCTGAGCATTGTCTGTCAAACGAGCAGCAAAAATATGATCTTGCCTTAAATTTTCAGGGGGTAAAAGAGTGTGCAAAAAGTCGTAACAGACGTGACTTGGAAAAGTTCCTGCACGAGCTAAATTAACGCTGACAACATGACTGTTTGGATTAAAAACTTCAGCTGTCAGCAAAGATTCTGGGTGAAGTTCATTCATCCGAGTTTTAAATTGTTTTGTTTCTTTTGGTAGGAGTTGATTGACTGAAGCTTCGATTAAGCCTTGGTAGAGTTTTTCGATCAAGCGGTTTATTTCGGGTTGTTGAGTTTGATTCAGACAAAGTCGTGTTAAAAGCGACTCAAGATAAATGTTATTGAGTAAATGAAATTGAGACCCATAGTGATGAAGTGACATGATTTATTTATAGTCGGGTTCGACGATAATGACAAACTCTGTTTTTTGTGTCATGAAATCATTCGATTTAAAAATTTGAAATGGCTCCATACTTAAAATATTTTTGTCATTTAGAAAGTTTTGGCGTTTCAAGGCCCCAACAATAAAAAAGACCGAGTACTTAGGTAGTTCAAACTCGGCCGGAAAATGATCACGGATTTGACGCTGATGACGATCAACGACGACAGACCCGTGAATGACTCCATTTTCATTTGATTTAAATTCAATGCTTGTCGATAGGCCAACTTGTTGATTGATGTCTTCATGATTGAGTCCCAAAAACTGACTATCAGTTTGGCCAATAGACAGCTTTTTTTCGGTTACTTTCAATGTTTGAAAACGATCACTGGTTTTTTTTCTAAAATCAGTTAACAAGCCAGCCGAATAATCTTGAAGATTTTGGTAAAGACCAAGTTGCGAACTCTCAAAGATCCACTTCGATAAAGTTTCAACGGGCACTTCAGCGTAGATTGTGCGAAAAGTAGGTAAAGAGATATCGCCTGAACTTTCAGTGCTTTTAATCAAATTGCCCGCTTGAATAGGCTGTTCTGTTGCTGCTGGAATTTCAAGTTCTTCATTTTTAATTGAGCCTAAACCAGCCGAATTTTTATTTTCAGACAAAACATTTTCTTCATTTTTAGTTTCAAATTTAGCTTTTGATTTACTGACGGCTTGCGAGTGAGTTAATTTTTGAACCCATTTTTGGGGTTGATCATTGCGTATAATGTATTGGCCGACTAAAACTGCAAGCAATAATAAAATCACAACATGTGTTGTGGGGCTTTGAAATATTTTTACATAAAGTGGTTCCGATTTTGGTTTGTAAGAAGCCATGTCAACGCCACATTGAGCGCAGTATTGATCGTTAGGTTGTGAAAATCCGCAGCGAGGACAGTTGATAAGCATGTTCAAGTTTCCTGTGAATAGAATAAGTGATTCTGTCTTGACGCACAAATTATGGGACTCTAACATAGTACTTTAGTCCAGGCAGAAAGGCTTCATGTGAGCGAATTACATATTCCTGTTTTATTGAATGAAGTTCTGGATTCTTTTTCAATTTATGAGAATCAAAAAGGGCTTGTTTACTACGATGGAACTTATGGCCGGGGCGGACATTTCAAAGAAATATTGAAAAAAATGACCCCTGAGATTTCCTATTTAACAGATCGAGATTTATCAGCCATTCAAAAAGCTCGTGAAGAGTGGGCCGAATTACTTCAGCAAAAAAAAGTTTTGATTTATCATCAAAACTTTTCAGAATTTGCTGAAAAAATTCAAAACTTGCCGCACAAATTTAATTTAATCTTACTGGATTTAGGTGTCAGTTCACCGCAGCTTGATCAAGCTCAACGCGGGTTTAGTTTTAACAAAGATGGACCACTTGATATGCGAATGAATCAAAACTTGGGTTTAACCGCGGCTCAAATCATTAATGAGTACTCAGAAGATGAGCTGAACCTACTTTTTAAAACTTATGGTGAAATTTATCACTCAAGCCGAGTTGTGCGGGCGATTGTTAATGATCGTATTGAAAAGCCCTACACAACAACTTTGGAGCTGGCTCAGCTGATTGAGCGTATTGATGGCTGGCAAAAAAAAGGTTTTCATCCGGCGACACAGTATTTTATGGCCCTACGTCTGGTGGTGAATGAAGAATTGCAAGCCATTGAATCAGCTATCCCGAAGTTGATTTCGCAACTTCAAGACGGAGGTCGTATTTCTGTTATTACTTTTCATTCATTGGAAGATCGTTTGGTTAAAAATATTTTTAAAGAACAAAGTTCTGGTTTTTTAGTGAATAAAAAAGTCATTGTGCCCTCTGAAGAAGAGTGTAAAATAAATCCAAGAGCCCGCAGTGCGAAGTTGCGAATTTTTCAAAAAGGTTTAGCTCCAGAAAAACCAGATAAATTTGCGCTTCGACGAGCTCAAAGAAGTTAAAAGAAATAGTACGGACGAATAACTATATTCAGTTGAGGTCAGGATGAACTCAGAACATTTGCAAAGAAATCATATTCAACAATTAAGACCCTGCCTAAGCGTTTTATTTATCATCATCACTTTATTTGGTTTGGTGTTTGTCAAAATGGAAGAGCGCAGACTTTCCTATGTTGTACTTAAGCTGACCAAAGAGCATAAAAAAGCGATTGAGTTTAAAAAACAAAAAGAACTTTTGCTGGCTAAGTTGACGCGGCCACAGCTTCTTGAAAACTTGGCCACCCAAAAATTAACGTTAAAACGTGTCACTCAAGCCCAAATTATTCATCTGACGCCGACTCAGTCTTTAGCTAGGACTAATCCTTGAAGTCGAAAATAATTACATTGTTTATTCTAGTCTGTTGTTTATGGTCAGCCCTTATTTTAAGAGCGGCTTATCTACAATTTCTTCCTCAAGAAAAATTAAACTCACTGCAGACACGTCAATTTCAAACTGTGGTGACTTTACCGGCTCGGCGCGGTTCGATTTATGACCACAACGGAAAAGAATTAGCTATGTCGACGCCCGCTTATTCTTTGTATGCCGATCCGAAGCTCATCGAAAATAAAAAAGCGATCGCAAAAAAAATTGCTTTGATCACAGCGGGAAGCTCGCAAGAAATTTATTTTAAAATTAAAGACGCTACAAAAAGATTTGTTTGGATTGATCGGTTACTATCGGCTTCTGCGGCTGAACAAATTCGTCAAATGAAAGTGCGTGGACTGGGTTTAGTCGAAGATTGGAAACGCGTTTATCCAAATGACAACTTATTAGCGTCAACTTTGGGATTTGTCGGTAAAGAAGGTCAAGCGCTTGAAGGGATCGAACTTTTTCACGATGCCATTTTAAAAGGTGAAAAAAAGAAAGTCAGCCTACGACGAGACGCTCGCGGTCGTCCATTGATTCAAGACGGATTGCTTTTTACAGAAACACCACAGGGTAAAGAAATGAAACTGACGATCGATGCAGATCTTCAGTATTTTGTAGAAGCCGAAATGGCTACGGCAATAAAAAAATTTGAAGCTGACGGGGGATGGGCCGTTGTATTGGATGCAAAAACTTCGGCGATACGAGCCCTTTCAAGCTTACCTACTTTTGATCCGAATAAACCTTTGCAGTCATCATCATTGGTTCGGCGAAATCGGGCTGTGACAGATACTTTTGAACCTGGTAGCACAATGAAAACTTTTGTTATTGCGGAAGCGATTGAAAATAAAATCGTTAAACCGAATACAAAAATATTTTGCGAAAATGGCTCTTTTCGAATCGGAAAAAGAATTATTCGCGAAGCTGAAAAAGCTCATGCTCAAGGGACCATTTCGGTCAGTGAAGTTCTGGCTTACTCGTCAAATATTGGAACATCTAAAATTGCTTTGATGATGGGAGATCAAAAATTAAAAGACGGTCTTTTGCAATTTGGCTTCGGACAAAAATCAGGAGTCGACTTGCCTGGTGAGGCTAAAGGAATTACTGTTCCACTTCCTTGGCGAGACCACTTGCTTGCAAATATTTCTTTTGGACAGGGTATTACAGCGTCTCCGTTGCAACTTGCTAATGCTTATGCAGCCATTGCAAATGGTGGAATTTTGAATCAACCCTACATTGTGGAAAGCATTACAGATGTCGAAACAAATGAGGTTCTTACAGCATCAACAAAAGAAATTCGTCGAGCTATTTCAGCCGAAACCGCCGCGCAAATGCGATTGATGTTAACTGGCGTAACTGGCGAAAAAGGAACGGGAATAGCGGCTCGGGTACCTGGTTATATTGTCGGTGGAAAAACGGGTACGGCTCAAAAAATTAAAGCTTTTGGTCGTGGTTATATGCCCGGCGGATACATCGCTAGTTTTTCTGGATTTATTCCTGCGAATGATCCAAAGTTAGTTATTTTTGTTGCTTTGGATCACCCTCGAAAAGATTATTATGGCTCGCAAACAGCGGCGCCATTATTTTCTAAAATCGCTTCGTATTCAGTCAGACGAGATGGTGTGGCTCCTGAATTTTTGACTGAGAACACAATCAGTCCTGTTAAAAAAGACAGTGTGGCTCAGAAATTTTTGAACGAAGATAAGCCTGTTGAATTGAATGAAAAATCAAAAGCGATAAGCCATCAACTCCTGACTTCGGCTCCGCAATTAAAGTCTTTAACTGTGCGCGAAGTTTTATCAAGAGCTGTTGAACAACAGATCGAAGTGAAGCTTGTCGGAGACGGTCGCGTCGATTCGACTTGGCCCTTGCCTGGTCAGGCTCTGGGTGAAGATCGTCGCATGACGATTTATTTAAAGTAGTTAACGAAGAGTACCGTTTAGCTGCTGGCGCTTGAGTAAAATTTTAAACAAAACGTCCAATATTTTCGTAATAAATAGATCAGAATAAAAGGTAAGACCAAACTCCAAGCCAGCATCCAAGGCTCAGTCGTTTCAAGTAAAATCCGAGTCGGAATCGATGCGATCATCGAAAACGGAATTATAAAAATAAGAATAAATCGAACAAATCCTGAATAAATGGCGTCAGGTCTTAATCCCAATCGAAAAAGTGAATACCAGATATATTGCAAGAAATCAGCGCGAGTAAATAATATAGCCGAGCAGTTTAAGGCAAAACGTCCGCAAAAAATAACAGACAAACCTGCGGGGATCAAAAAAATCAACCAAAGTAATTTAAACCAATGAAAATCGGGAAGTTGTAAAAGAGCCCAAATAAAACCCGCAGCAGTAATAAAAAGACACGGAATATGCGAAACTGAAATTCTTTGAGAACTGATCATAAACATGGAATTAATCGGTTTAGTTAATAGCAAATCCAAACTTCCTTTGCGAACATTATCTGTAAAGGCCGAAAAATTAGGATCCCATAAAATCATGTAAATCGAGTCTATAAATAGAACTAAAAAAATAAATACGCGCATTTGTGAAATCGTCCAATCACCGATAATTTTTGTGTGACGATAAAGCACTTCAAATAAAATAAGCTGGGTTGAATACCAAACAAACTCAGCAATCATTAAGAAAACAAAGTTCAAGCGGTATTCTAAATCAGCTGCAAAGCTGGCTTTAAAAAAAGCATTATAGATTCCTAAATATTTAATAATTTTATTTTTGAAATTCATTAAGCACCGGTTCCTGTGTATTCACGAATGCCGCGCTTCCAGAAGTAGACACATAAACACCCTAGAATCAGAATTGAATATGTAACATTTAAAAAACCTGTTTTCAGCAATTCAATATCTGATCGACCCATCATGTAGGCCAAAGGAATATAAACGCCGCACGAAAACGGAAAAATCAAAAAAATCTTCGCCAGCATTTTTGGCATCAAGTCGATCGGAACCAATTCTCCACTGAGCAAAAGAAGAGTTAAGTTTTTTAATAAAGTAAACGACCTAACCCGTGTTAAATAGAATCCCAAAGTTGAAACTAAAAAACTCATCATATGAACAAGAATAAGATAATAAATAATCAGTAGAAGTGAAATTGGAATTCGAGAATAATGAATGGGTAAATCAAAATACAAGCTGGCAAAAATGGGTATCATCATCGAAAAAAAAGTTGTGATGAGTTTATAACCCATCAACTGACTTAAATAATATTCAAAAAAACTTAAGGGTCGGCTTAAAATAGTATTGATCGAACCAGAAGCGACTTCTTCAACCATCATGGATTCGTACATCCAACTGATTGTAACACGACCAAGAAAGGGCGCCCATACCGCATAGCCAAGGTAGGCTTCTTTATTAAATCCACCGATCAGACCGTTTTCGGCGGTTTTGAAAATCGCAAGCCACAAAAGAACTTCAATCCCAACTGTTAAGATGGGCTGAATAAAAGCATCAATAATAAAATTAAATCTATACTCAAGATTGGTTACAATTCCCAAATTAGCGAGAGCTAGATTCCTTCGCCAAAAAGCGATGAATGACATCTTCAAAATCGACCTCTTCTACTTTAAGATCAGCCACTTCTCCGTCGGCCGCCATTTCAGCTAACACAAGGGGCAGTTCACTTGAGTTAAATAATTTTTCTTTTTCTTCGGTTGAATTTTTTAAGCGATAAATCAGTTTCTTTTTTAAGTCTGAAGTCTGCATGAAATGATCACAAGTGCCGTCATAAACAATTTGACCTTGCGAGATCAGTAATAATTGATCAGCAAGTTGTGCAATATCATCCATGTAATGAGATGTTAAAATAATCGCCGGTTGAAATTCTTTTACATAGCGTTCTAGAAAATCGCGAATCGCTGACTGGGCAACGATATCTAATCCGATAGTGGGTTCATCTAAAAATAAAACCTGAGGCGCGTGAAGCAAGGATCCGATGATTTCCATCTTCATTCTTTCGCCTAGGCTTAAGCGGCGAAGTTGAGTATCTAAAACATGCGTGCAATTTAAAAGATGAGCCAAATCGTTGACTCGTGTACGAGAAACAGTTTCGTTGATGTCGTAAATTTTAGTGAGTAACGAATAACTATCTCGTGGGGTAATATCCCACCAAAGCTGATTTTTTTGTCCTAGCAAAATACTAATTTTTTTTAAAAATTCGTTGTCTCGTTTCCAAGGCTCGTAACCCAATACCCGGGCTTGGCCCGAGCTTGGATAAATCAGTCCAGATAGCATTTTAAGAAGCGTTGTTTTGCCAGCTCCGTTTGATCCAACCAGACCGACAATTTTACCTGATTCAATTTTAAGATTTGCATTTTTAAGCGCTACTTTTTCAACATACTCGCGATTATAAAAGCCTTTTAAAGAATTAAGTAAGCCTTCTTTTTTAGAGTAAGTCTTGTAAACTCGACCTAGATTTTCTGTTTCAATGGCGTAATTCATAATTTATCTTCAATGTATTTTTTCATTTTTTGAAGCACAGAGTTTGGAATTTCATGGCCTCCACGAAATGAAACAAACTGAGTTTTAATTTCATTTTTTTCAAAAAAACTTTGCAACTTCACCGAGCCCTTGTGGGGTAGCACGGGATCAAGTTCGCCGTGAGACATAAAAATTTGCGCATTTTTTCTTTGATGCGCTAAGTTTTGCCAAGAGCTTTCGCTGAGTAAAGTTCCTGATAAACAAATTAAACCAGCAGGGGTCGTTGGCGCCTTTAAAAAAACTTCTGTCGCAAGCATAGCACCTTGAGAAAATCCGCCGATGATTAAATCAGCCCAGTTAAATTTCATCGACGCCATCATCTTCATCACTTTATCAACAGCTTGATCCATGTCATCGGGGCGTGACTGGCTCCAGTCTTGGGGAAGATCATTCATTCGAATTGTCCACCAAGCCCGACCTGTCCAACCGGGGCCAATTGGTACGCTTAATGGGCCGTTTGGAAAAAGCCAGTTGCAAGGTTTTTGAAATTCAAGAGCTTCGGGAATATTTGCTAAATCATTTGCATCGGCTCCGTAACCGTGAAAGAAGATCACCCATTTTCCGTCAGGGTTATTGTAAATTTCTAAAGCTTGAAGCGGACCTGCTTGTCGCATAGGTATTTTGGCTCATCTTTCTTGTCAATTTGTACTTCAAATACTAAACTAGTCTCTTATGAAACTGCATCAGTTATTTTCATTTTTTAACTTAAGCTCTACAAATTCAGCGCAAAAAACTGTCTTAGAGCAAGAAGTTTCAGGGCTTTTTTTTGATGCACGGCAAGTTGTACCGGGATCTGTATTTGTGGCGATTCAAGGAAATGAAAAAGATGGGCATGATTTTATTGTTCAAGCTATTCAAAACGGAGCTCTAGCTTTGGTCGTTCAAAATAAATTGAAAGTGCCTAAAGACTATTCTTTGTTTGTTATTGAGGTGGCCGACACAAGGTCGGTTTTAGATTTATTGGCCGCGCGATTTTATCATTTTCCGTCGCAAGATTTAATTTGCTTGGGCGTAACAGGGACGAATGGAAAAACTTCAATCACTTATCTGCTTGAGTATATTCTCAATTCAAATCATAAACTCACCGGAGTTATTGGCACTGTTAATCACCGAGTTGCTGATCACCTCTGGCCTACAAGCCACACCACGCCGGATCCTGTGACATTGCAAAAAAGATTACGAGATTTTTGTGATGCCGGAGCCCAGTGCGCAGCTCTTGAAGTGACTTCGCATGCCCTTGACCAAAAGCGAGTGGCTAGTGTTCATTTTAATACCGTTTTATTTACAAATTTGACTTTAGATCACTTGGACTATCACAAAACAATGCAAAATTATTTTGAAGCGAAACAAACTTTATTTACAGACATGATGTTAGCTTCAACTAAAAAACCTCAGTTTGCGATCGTCAACACAGATGATCCTTACGGGCGTAAATTAAAAATCGCAGAAGATGTTGTTTGTTGGACTTACGGAAAAAAAGAATCAGACTTTCAATTCAAAATTCGTCAAATGAATTTTAATGAAACAGAATTTGAACTGAAGACGCCTGTTGAACAGATCACGGTCAAGCTTCCCCTTTGCGGAGAGCATACAATCTACAATGTAGTGGCCAGTGTTGCGGCTTCAGTCACATGTGGAGTATCAGTGCAGCAAAGTTTAAATGCGTTGAAAAATTTTAAAGGAATTCCGGGACGACTGCAAAAAGTTGAAAACTCATCAGATAAAATTATTTTTGTTGATTACGCTCATACTCCGGATGCTCTGAAGAATGTGTTGACAACGCTTCAAGATATTCGACTTCAAGCCAAAGTAAAAAGTAAAATAATCTGCGTTTTTGGCTGCGGCGGAGATCGCGACAAATCAAAAAGACGTATCATGGGTCAAATTGCGACTGAGCTTTCTGACTGGGCGATCATCACGTCTGATAACCCACGAACAGAATCGCCTGAAGACATCGTTAAAGAGATTTCTTTGGGAGTTTCGACCAAGCAAAATAATTTTGAGCTTGAAGTTGATCGCGAAAAAGCAATTCAAAAAGCAATTCTACGGGCCCAGCCAGAGGACGTGATTCTGATCGCCGGGAAAGGTCACGAGGATTATCAAATCATCGGTACAAATAAAATACCTTTTAGTGATTTTGAAGTAGCCCGAAAGTATTTATGAAAAAAAGAATTTTATTTCTACTTATTTTTTTTTCAAGTTGCCAACAAGCGGCTTTGCAAAGTTCATTTCAACAACAGCAAATTCAAAGCATTCCTGAACTTGAGATTGAAAAACTCATTGTGACGCCAAATGAAGAAGGTCCCCAAGATTTTATTCTGGCGATCAAACAGGCTCAAAAATCGATTCATCTTAAGATGTTTCATTTGACGAACTTTAAAGTCGTCGATGCTTTGATCGAAGCAAATCAGCGAGGTGTCGAAGTTCAAGTGATTTTAGATCGAAAAAGCACTTGGCTGAAATCTTACAGTAAAGCCTTTTTTAAACTGCAAAAAAACCAAGTGGACGTTCAGTTAAGCACGACAGGCTTTTCAATCACTCACGAAAAATCAATGGTGATCGATGGAACAAAAGCATTTATAACCGCAATCAATTTAACCAAAAATTATCAAGTCACGCGCGATTTTGGAGTGGTTGTCACAAATCATGAAATCATTGAAGAAATTGAAAGTGTTTTTGCGGCCGACCGAAAAAATGCCTCGGAGGCTACAAGTAGGACTCCTCTGTTAAAAAATCCCTATCTTGTTTGGAGCCCGATCAACTCACAAAGTAAAATCGTCGCATTAATTCAAAGTTCGAAGAAGACAATCGATTTACAAGTTGAAAATTTTGGAGATGAAGAAATTCAAAATGCATTGATTAAAGCGGCTCAAAAAGGAATTCAAGTACGCGTGCTTGTCCCCCTTTGTGATAAGAACCCTAACCCTTTGCATAATGTAAAATACATTCAACAAATGATGAAACACGGCATTTTAGCACAAGTGATGCCCGAAGTCTCGACGGCTCTTCAGCCTTATATGCATTCGAAGATGATTTTAGTTGATCACAAAAATATTTATATCGGGTCGGTCAACTTTTCAAAGAACTCAACACAAAAAGCCCGTGAGTTGGGAATTATTTTTTCGAATCAAAAAATCGCAGCACAAATACAAAATTATTTTGAACAAGATTGGAAGCAGTCAATACTTTTACCCGAAAAGCGCGGACGACTTCGTTGTTTTTTAAAGATGAGGATAATTTGATGAAATGGACACTCGAGCAAGTTTCAAAATGGACCGAAGGAAATATTGTATCAAAATTTAAAACTGATTTTGACGAAATCGGAACAGATACAAGAAAAGATCTAACCGGAAAAATTTTTATTGCTTTAAAAGGGGATAACTACGATGCACACCAGTATTTAGACCAAGCCGTCGCAAAAGGTGCTACAGCTTTAATTGTTCATGATTTAAGACCTGAATTCGAGATTTTAAAAAAACAAGTTTCAATTATTTTAGTCAAAGATACTTTAGAAGCTTTACAAAGTTTTGCGAAAGCTTACCGACAGTCTTTAAAAACTCAGTTCGTCGCGATCACGGGATCAAATGGTAAAACGACAACCAAAGAATTCACGGCTCAAATTTTATCACAGTTTAAAAAAACACATTACAATCAAGGAAGTTTTAATAATCATTGGGGTGTGCCGATGACATTGCTGCAAACTCCTGTGGATGCTGCATTCGCCGTGATCGAAATGGGAATGAACCACGCCGGAGAAATTCAAAAACTCGTTGAAATCGCAGAGCCTGACGTCGTCGTCTGTACGATGGTGGGAACCGCACATATCGAATTTTTTGGCACGCGTGAAAAAATAGCTGAAGCCAAACGCGAAATCTATCTTTATTCAAAGCCCGAAGTGATTCGTATTTTTAATCAAGATCAAGAACTGACTTTTGATATGATGTACCCTGTTGCTAAGAAATTTCCTGCGTCAAGAATGTTATCTTTTTCGGAAAAAAATAATGAGGCCGACGTATTTTTTAAAATTGAAGAACTTCATATGTTTGAATTAGAAATTTCAGGATCGATTGCAGGCTTTAAGGGTAGCGCAAAGATTCCTGTTTTTGGAAGACAAAATTTAACAAATTTAATGGCTTCAGCGAGCATTGCTTTTGCGATGGGTATGCCTCCAGAAAAAATTTGGGAAGCACTCAAACAGTGTCGAACAACTTGGGGCCGTAATCAGTTTATTAAAACGAAGCTCAACGTTGAAATTTTATTTGATGGCTACAATGCCAATCCCGACAGCATGAACGCACTTTTAGAAAATATTCCTTTACTGAAAATAAAAGGTCAAAAAATTGGGGTTTTCGGACAAATGAAAGAATTGGGTGAAGCTTCGCCAGAAGCTCACGAAAAACTCGGTCAAAAAGTTGGTCAGTGCGATTTTAAAGCCGTCTTCTTTATTGGTGAAGATCATGAATCCTTTTCTAAAGGACTGCAGCAGTCAGTTTATCAAGGCCAAAAAACCGTCGCACCGGCGTTTAACATTTTATTGGGAGATCAATTAAAAAAATCCTTAAACAGCGGAGATTTGATTTTAATCAAAGGGTCTCGTGGAGCTGAAACCGAGCGATTTATCGAATTCTGCGAGCCACTCGACTGGTCTGCAAAAAAATAATGATAACAAAAATTCAAACCATGAGGCGATGTCGCATTCAAAATACAACCGGATGCTGACTTCGTGTCAGCCGATAAAAAAATAAAGGTTCAGACTTTTAGACTGAACCTTGCTATGGGTGATGTGAATTTTAGGTAGGGGTTTTAGCAACAGCCTTATAAGCAGTTAATCAAGTGGAAGTCTCCGTTAGAATCTTTCAGCTTAACTGATTCACCAGAAACCAATTTAAGATCAGCCTCATCGCCATAACCCTGTCCGCCGTTGCAGTCTACTTTTAAGAAAGGGCCTTTTCTTCCAGTCGCGATTTCACGATAATTTCCAGAAGTTATTTCTTCTTTGATAATTGTATACGAGCCTGTGGCAAAAGAAGAAATCGTGGTACTAGCTTGAGCCGCGACCGAAAGGAAAAGAGCAGAAATGAGTAATAGTGTTTTCATAAAATCCTTTATTTATACCGTTCCAATGCCTGTGGGCTTAATCACCCTTTATTCAAGCTAGACCGATATTTCGAGAAATTTATATTGCAAGATGCATTCTGGAACCAAAGTGAGTTTTTTTTGAATAGAAAACAAAAGCATGGCTAAAAGACTTACAAAGTGTCGCTGATGGTCAACGTCAAAAAGTAAGACAGTTTACGGAACGGAATTTTTAAAACAAAATGTAATTGGGGTGCCAATCAGTCTGACACCCAAGAGCCTTTTAAACCGGGTTGAAATTCGATTTGAAGTCGCTTTTAGAACTGCTGTTAAGAAAATATCAAAAGGCTCAGCTCTGAGCGATCTAGGGCGATTTTTAAAGATTGGGCGATTGATCATTTAAACGGTTGGACTTATGCTTTCAACGCCGGACGTAATTTCACTAAAAATATCACGTTTGTTTTTCCAAGGTTTTTCGTGGTTAATAAAGATATGGAAAAACAATCCACTCTTTCAACAAATATAGATTCTGATCTTAAAAAAGCACTGGCGGCGTTTTGCAAAAAACGAGGGCTCAAAATTCAAAGCGTCGTTGAAAATGCCATTCGCGAGCGACTTGAAGATGAAATTGATCTTGCTAGTTATGACAAGCGAAAGAACGAAGAAGAAATTTCGCTAGCCGCAGTTCTTAAGAAAATAAAATAATCAAAGTGACAATTATCAAAATTGGTCATCGTAAAGACGTATACAATTAAATTTTTTCTATTTGAATATTAAAAACTCCGACCGCGTGTGGGATGTTCTGTTTTGATTTAAATTCGACGATGACTTTTTTTTGATCGTCTTTTTTAAGTCTTTGCAGAATTAAATCCTGTTGGTTCAAAGCTTCGCCGGCAAAGTACATTTGCGCGATGAGCTCGATGTAGCCCAAGCACGAAATTTTAAAGTGAATGTGGGGTGGGCGAGTCCAATTTGTATCGGCTGGATAACTTCCGGGGATGATCGTTCTAAAACGATAAAAACCTTCTTCATCGGTTAATGCTTTTCCCCAGTATTGAAAGTTGGTATCCAATGCGGCTGGATTTGTATCCGACGGATGATTGTAGCGCCCACTGTGGCAAGCTTGCCAAATTTCTACAAGCGCGTTTTTTACGGGTAAGCAGAACTGGTCGGTGAGTCTTCCTTCAACAATGACGATTTCTCCGAGGGCCATTTCTTTTGACTGATCAACGACAACCAGATCTGCGTCTTTGTCGACTTGGTCAACGACAGGATAAAAAGGTCCCGAAGTTTGCTTAGGCGTTTTTGCAGAAATGCACTGCTCTGCCAAGGAAATTTTCGGTAGTGCGGTTAGCAGCGCTGTTGATAATAAAGTCTGTTTAATTAAACTGCGGCGATCCATATTGAACTCCTTTGTTCGTGCTTGTTCATGAAACTGAAAGTAAGCTTTTTTTATTTATAAATATAATGAATTAATAAATATTTTATGATAATTAGTATTAATGATTAATCAAACTGATCTAAAATATTTTATCGAGCTTGCAAAAACTCAACACGTATCGCGCTCGGCAGAAAGACTTGGGGTGACGCAGCCGACTTTAAGTCACTGCATGAAACGCCTTGAAACTGAATTGGGAACCACATTATTTCTGCGTTCTAAAAAAGGAATTCAGCTGACTGCTGCGGGTCTTCGCTTACAAAAAAGTGCGAATGAATTGGTGCTGATGTGGAGTGAGGTTTTAAAATCAGCAAAAGATGAAGTGGATCAGGTCAAAGGCACGATCAGGTTGGGGTGTCACACGGCCGTCGCACAGTATGCACTTCCACCACTGCTTCCTACTTTTTTAAAAAAATATCCCGAAATTCATTTTGCATTGTCGCATGGACTTTCGCGGCACATGACGGAAATGGTTGTGAGTTCGCAACTGGATTTAGCCATCGTCGTAAACCCTATTTCACATCTGGATTTGGTTATTAAACCTTTAGCAACAGATCGAGTTACAATCTGGAAATCTAGAAATTGTGAAAACTTGGATGTCTTGATTGTCGAGCCCAGTCTTTTGCAGTCTCAGAATTTGCTTGGAAAAGTGAACAAAAAAAATAAAATTTTTGATCGCATCGTTGAATCCAGCAGTCTTGAAGTGATCGCGCAGCTTGTTAATCATGGAGCAGGTTGTGGAATTTTACCCGAGCGTGTGATGAAAGCTTTTTGTGACAAGAACGTGATCCAAATGAAAGACGCGCCCGAATTTAATGATTATATTTGTTTGGTTTATAGACCTGAATTTAGAAAAATCCAGCGCGGCCAAGTTATAATCGATTTTATTACTCAGAATAAATTCTAAAAGTAGAAATTAATTAGTACAAACGATTCAAATCAGTCGAATACTTGCCCGGAGTGTAATGAATTAAGCGCTCGTGATAAATTTTTTGAAACTCAGTTTCAGAATTCGCGTATGAGGCAAACGGAAAAATCGCGATGCCTCCGCGCGGAGTAAATTCTCCGATCACTTCGATATATTTAGGTTTCATCAGCTTCACAAGATCGTTGCAAATTTTTTGAATACAATCTTCATGAAAGTCTCCGTGATTTCGAAAGCTGAAGAGGTATAATTTTAATGATTTACTTTCGACCATTTTAGAGCCTGCGATGTAATTGATAAAAACTTTTGCAAAATCAGGCTGGCCCGTTTTAGGGCATAACGAAGTAAATTCTGTGCAAATAAAAGTCGTCCACGCAATTTGCTTTGGATTTTTATTTTCAAATGCTTCAAGTGCAGCAGGATTGTAGGTCACCGAATAATCGGTGTGATTTTGACCCAAAGAAAAATTTTGCAGTTCTTTTTTTGTTCGCGAGTTTTGCTTTTTCATAATTTATGTTCGCACTTGAGTGCATTAAAGGCAAGATTTATTCAATGATTTCAGGATCTTAGAAAATATTTCTTGAAATTTGTTGCGCACTTGTGCTACGACTTACTCATGGTTTATCAATGGCTTTACTCATTCGCCGATCAATATTCGGTGATGAATGTTTTTCGTTACATTACAGTTCGAACTTTTATTTCATTTTTTACTGGATTTTTTCTATGTCTTATTTGGGGTCCACAGTTTATTGAAAGTTTAAAACAAAAACATTTCGGCCAATCAATTCGCGACGACGGGCCTCAGACTCACAAAAAAAAAGCGGGCACTCCAACGATGGGTGGGTGGCTGATTTTGCTGAGCACTTTAATTCCGCTTGTTTTGTGGATTGATATTCAAAACCCACTTGTCATTGGAACTGTTTTTATCACTTGGGGTTTTGGACTTGTGGGTTACATCGATGATTATTTAAAAGTTTCAAAAAAAAATACCAAAGGATTATCCGGAAAAATTCGCTTGGCCGCTGAGTTTTTAATTTCAGGACTAACTTTATACATTTTGATTGAGTATTTTAAGCTGAATACTTCAGTGACTGTTCCTTTCGTTAAAAATTTATCTTTTGATTTGGGATACTTTTACTCTTTATTCGGAGCTTTGGTTATTGTTGGAACGGCAAACGCTGTTAACCTTACAGACGGTTTAGATGGGTTAGCGATTGTACCCGTTATAGTGGCCGCCACAACATTAGGATTATTTTCTTATGTTGTGGGTCACCACTCGATTGCGACGTATTTGCAAATTCCTCATGTGATTGGTGCAGGAGAATTAGCTCCGCTGGCAGCTGCAATGGTGGCCGGTGGGTTAGGTTTTTTATGGTTTAACACTTACCCGGCGCAAGTTTTTATGGGAGACGTCGGCAGTTTAAGTTTAGGCGGGTTTTTAGGAGCCATGGCTGTTTTTACAAACAATGAAATTTTGATGCTCTTTTTGGGTGGCATTTTTGTTGTTGAGGCTTTGTCTGTGATTACGCAAGTGATCTCATTTAAACTGACTGGTAAGCGAATTTTCAAAATGGCGCCGATCCATCATCATTTTGAATTAGGTGGAATGACTGAAACAAAAATCATTGTACGTTTTTGGATCATTTCAATTTTGCTCGCCGTTCTGAGTTTGGCGACACTCAAGTTAAGATAATGTATTAAAATTGAACTTAAGAAAGAGGCCTCAAGTATGTGGAAAGATGTTGCTGATTTAAAAGATAAAAAAATATTGATTGTTGGTTTGGGTAAAACCGGAGTTGCATTAGCGAAGTTTTTAACAAAACACGAAGCTCAAGTCACTGTGACAGATCATAAATCGAAGCCTGAGCTTTCTGCTCAGCTTGAGCTGTTGGATGGTTACACCAATATTAAATTTGAATTGGGTTCACATTCTCCTAAAACTTTTTTATCGCAAGATCTTGTGGTTTTATCTCCGGGTGTTGCGCCTCATTTGAAAATTTTTGAATACGCCCGCCAGCAGGGAATTAAAATTACAGGTGAATTTGAATTTTCATCAGGTTTTATCAAAGAGCCTATCGTCGGCATTACGGGAACAAATGGTAAAACAACGATTGCTCGTCTTGCAGAAGAAATGTTGAAAGCCAGCGGTATTGATTGTTGGGTGGGTGGTTCAACAGAAGTTCCAATCACGAATTATTTATTAGAAGATAAAAAAGTGAAAGTCGTTTTAGCTGAAGTGTCTAGTTTTATGCTTGAGCACTGTGTTGAGTTTTCTCCGGGAAATATTGTTTTTAGTAATTTGGCCGAAAATCATCTTGAGCGCTATCGTTCGATGGAAGAATACGTTAATGCCAAAAGACGTATTTTTAAAAATACAAATCAAGCGACAACATCTATTTTAAATGCCGATGACAACGCAGTTGTTGAACTAGCGCGTGATCCGTCTGTTCAGCGCGGTCGAATCTTTTACTTTTCGAGAAAGCCGGCTCTTGAGCCGCAAATTATGAATATCGGTGGAGCCGTCAATGTGGGTGATGAACTGCGCGTACGAACTGGGCCCGAGATCGAAACTTTTTCGATTAAAAATATTAAACTTAAAGGGAAGCATTCGATCGAAAACGTCATGGCCGCTTTGTTGCTTGCGCGTGAACACGGAGCGACTCATGAAGCCGTGCAAGCTGTTATTGATCGCTTTATTGGTTTACGTCATCGACTTGAATACGTTCGCAAAGTGGGTGGGGTGTTATTTTATAATGACTCTAAAGCAACAAATGTTCATGCGGTTTTGCGCGCCTTAGATTGCTTCGACGAAAATGTCATTATGATCGCGGGCGGTAAAGACACCAATTTAAATTACACACCTTTGCAAAATGTCGTTAAACGAAAAGTGAAAACTTTGATTTTAGTGGGCGAGGCAAAAGAGCGTGTGAATCGTGATTTAGGGGATTTTTCTGAAACTTATTTGATCGGAACTTTTGAAGAAGCTGTTTTGATCGCTTACCAAAAGTCTAGGATCGGCGATATTGTTTTGATGTCTCCGGGGTGTTCAAGCTTTGATATGTTTGACAGCTATGAAGAGAGAGGCGATTATTTTAAAGAGATCGTCAAAAAATTCAAATAAGTTTTCAAATGAGAATTCATGAGGACACGCTTTTTATCATCTAGTTTATTTTTATCGCTCGTTACCTTATTCGGTATCGGGCTTGTTCAAGTTTACAGTTCAAGTTATATTTTTGCGACCGAATCTTATTCGGACGGACTTTATTTTTTTAAACGTCAGTTGGTTTTTACTTTCATTTCAATTTTAGTTTTGATTGCGACATCGCAAATTCCTTTTCATCGGATTCGTCAATACGCTTGGCTGACTTGGCCTATATCATTTATCTTATTGTGCGCGACTTTTATTCCTCATGTGGGTGTTCGTGTGGGCGGCGCAATTCGGTGGATTCAATTGCCTTTTGGAATTCGTTTTGAACCTTCGGAAATTTTAAAATTAGCTTTTAGTTTTTTGTTTGCCAGTTTGGTTTGTCGTCACCAAAATTTTTTGGGTCGTCTGAAATGGGGCTGGATTTTTTTAATGATCATTTTACCGTTCGTCGTTTTACTGAAACAACCTGATTTTGGTAGTTTTATGATTATTCTTTTAGTTGGTGTAGCGCTGCTTTTTACTTTTGGTTTAAATTTAAGATGGCTGGCTGTAGCGGGTTTGTCGGCCTTACCGGCTTTGTATTTTATTGTTTGGCATTCGCCTTATCGTCGCGCTCGAGTTCAAGCTTTCTTAGACCCGTGGTCAGATCCTGCGCAAAAAGGTTTTCAAGTCATTCAAAGTATGTTGTCGGTTCATTCGGGTGGCTTAACCGGGCAGGGGCTTGGTCAGGGCCAGGGTAAACTTTTTTTCTTACCCGAAGCGCACACCGATTTTACGATGGCTGTCTTTTCTGAAGAGATGGGTTTTATCGGCATTGTGGTTTTGATAGCACTTTATGCGTTTGTGGTTTTTCGAGGTTTTAAACTTGTCTTGCAGACCCAAGATCTTTTTAAAAAAACTTTGGCGTTAGGACTTATTTTAACTTTTGCATTTTCTGTTTTTATTAACGTAGGTGTTGTGATGGGTCTTGTGCCGACCAAAGGTTTAACAATGCCATTTTTAAGTTACGGCGG
The DNA here is from genome assembly GCA_043747435.1 of Bdellovibrio sp. Lineage (GTDB taxonomy): Bacteria > Bdellovibrionota > Bdellovibrionia > Bdellovibrionales > Bdellovibrionaceae > Pseudobdellovibrio. The sequence goes on from JAYTPD010000043.1 coordinate 78,716, forward strand.
AAGTTCGCTTGTTGTTTTAAGTTTTTTATTTGGAATTTTGCTGAATATTGAAATGTCTGAAGATGAACAATCAAAGTCTCATTCTTTCGCGAGTTCGTTTTGAAAAAGACGATCATGATTGCGGGCGGCGGCAGCGGCGGTCATATTTATCCAGCAATTGCCATCGGTGCAGCTCTTCTTAAAAACTCAGACCAAGTTCAAGTTAGGTACGTTGGAACAGCTGAGGGTTTAGAAAAAAAAATTATGGAGCGTGAAAATTTACCATTGGATTTGATTTCGAGTGGAAAACTTAATTTTTCGGGAAATCCTTTTAAAAAAATAAAAACTCTTCTAAAGATTCCTTTAGGTCTTTTGCAATCTTTGTTTCTTATTTTAAAATACCGTCCGGTCTTTGTTTTAGGCGTTGGCGGTTACGCTTCTGCGCCTTTTTTACTGATGGCCTCAATTTTAGGTTGTAAAACGGCGCTTTGGGAGCCCAATGCTCATCCGGGAATGGCCAACCGACTTTTAGCAAAGTGGGTATCGCAAGCTTATTTAGTTTTTGAAGAAGCGCAAAGATATTTAAAAGTAAAAAAGTTTAAAGTGATGGGAATGCCTTTACGTGAACAAATTGAACAAGCGCAAATGAATCAGACCACAAAATATACAGAACCGCACAAACTGACTATTTTATGTTTTGGCGGCAGCCAAGGTTCCGTTTTTTTAAATACGGCTATTTCGGATTTTTTATTAGCTCACACTGAGCTTCATCAAGACATTTATTTGATTCATCAAACCGGTCCGATCAGTTTTCAAGAAATGAAAAAAAAGTATTCAACTGTTAAATGTGTTGAGGTTCACGAATTTATTTACGATATGCCGACTTACTATAAAAAAGCGGATGTGCAATTTTGTCGCGGCGGTGCAAGCACCATTGCTGAAGCCGCTGCTTTTGGAGTTGTTCCCATCATTGTTCCCATTCTGGCTGCAGACAATCATCAACTTCGCAATGCAGAGGCCGTGGTTGGGGCCCAGGCTGGATTTTTAATTAAACAAAATGAATTTAATTTAGATGAGTTTGCTCAAATTATTATTCAATTAAAAAATAATTTAGAACTCAGAAAAAAAATGTCGACGCAGTTAAAAAAAATGGCCCCTCAGCAAGCGGCGACATTCATTGCAAAGGATATACTGAATGAAATTACATTCTAAATTAGACAAAGCTAAATTTCATTTTATTGGCATTGGTGGAATTGGAATGTGTGGTTTAGCTGAGCTACTTCACAATATGGGCGCTCTTGTTTCAGGATCTGATGTGGCAGAAAATGCCAACACCGAAAGATTAAAGTCTTATGGAATTAAAGTTTACAAAGGCCATCATGCGCAAAATATCGAAAAAGCGGATGTCGTGGTTTACTCAAGCGCTATTTCAAATTCGAACCCCGAGATCATTGAAGCGCGCGCCAAAGAAATACCTTTGATTCCACGAGCTGAAGCCTTAGCTGAAATTATGCGACTCAAGCGTGGTATTGCTGTCGCTGGAACTCACGGTAAAACGACAACAACTAGTCTTATCTCTTCGATTTTTTTAGAAGCAAATGAAAATCCGACGATTGTTGTGGGCGGTCGGTTTGAGCGAATTAAGTCAACGGCTTTACTTGGAAGCGGTGATTGGCTGATTGCTGAAGCCGATGAAAGTGACGGAAGTTTTAATAAACTTTCTCCGGAAATTGCAGTGATTACAAATATTGATTCAGATCATATGGATCATTTTAAAACATTTGAAAATTTAAAAAAAGCATTTTTAGACTTTGCTTACCGTGTACCTTTTTATGGCGTCGTGATTGTATGCGGCGATGATGTTTCAGTTCGAGAGCTCTTTGCCAGTTATTCGAAAAGAATTATTTTCTATGGTTTCGATCCCAGTAATGATTTTGTGATCGACGGCGAAAAAGGCCACTATCAACTTTTCAAAAAAAATAAACAGAACAGCCAAAAAACGAAATTAGGAAATATTCATTTAAATACCCCTGGAAGACACAACGCTTTGAATGCCACGGCCAGTTTGATCGTAGGTTTAAGTGCAGGGCTTAGTTTTGAAGTTTGTGCGCAAGGTTTAGAAAAGTTTGAAGGTGTTGATCGTCGTTTTCAGTTTAAAGGTCAAGCCGCAGGAATTAAAATTTACGACGATTACGGACACCATCCGACTGAAGTACGAGCCACTTTGCAAGCATTTCGTGAAAAATATGAAAAAAATAGGCTGGTCGTTTATTTTCAGCCTCATCGCTTTTCTAGAACTGAACACTGTTGGCAAGATTTCAAAACTTGTTTTTCGCAAGCCGATGTCTTATTGCTGGCCGATATTTATCCTGCAGGCGAAATGCCTATTCCTGGAATTAATTCTGAAAAATTAATCGCAGAGATGAATCATTCAAAGTCGCAGTACTTACCAAAAGATGAAAAACAAATTCAAAGCGTACTTAGTGAAATTAAAGAGGGTGATATTTTTTTAACTCTTGGCGCTGGTGACGGCTGGAAGTTGGGGCTCGATGTCCTTGAATATCTTAAAAAACGTTAAATTAGCTGAGTTCACATCTTGGCAAATTGGCGGCCCCGCTGAAAATTTTTGTTTGCCGACAAACTTAATCGAGCTGAAAGAGGCTTTGGCCTTTGCAAAAAAAAATCAAATGGCCATAACGGTTTTAGGTGGCGGATCAAATGTTCTGATTTCTGATGACGGTATTCGGGGTTTAGTTATCTGTCTTAAAAAATTTTCTGAGATCAAATCTGAAATTAAGAATGAACGTCTTCATATTGAGTGTTTAGCTGGGACGACTAAATCTGAATTACTGAAGTTGTTTTTAAAGCTGCAACTTGAGCCCGCTTTGTTTTTGGCGGGCTTACCAGGCGATGTGGGCGGCGGTGTTGTGATGAATGCGGGTGTCGCCGAAGACTTTAAACCGCGCGAGTTTATGGAGCTCGTGGATGCGATTGATGTGATCACTTTCGATCAAGAAATAAAAAAAATAAATAAATCTGATCTTCGCATACGCTATCGTCATACTGACGGTTGGCAACCCCACATCGTCGCAAATGTTTACATGAGCTGGCCGATGCAAATCAGTCCACAGATTCTGCAAAAAGTTCGCGACGCAAATAAAGTGCGATTAACAAAGCAACCTTTAGAATGGCCCAGTTGCGGGTCGGTTTTTAAAAATACAGCCCACCATAAAGCAGCGCAGCTGATCGACCAGTGCGGATTAAAAGGCTTTCGTTTGGGAGATGCACAAGTTTCTACAAAACACGCAAACTTTATTGTGAATTTAGGAAGTGCTACGGCAACAGACACTTGGAATGTGATTTTACATGTTCAAAAAATAGTAAAAGAACAAAGACTAGTTGAACTTTCGACAGAAGTTGTTCGGCTTGGGCAGTGGTGATACTGCGCTTAAAGCTCGACTTGAGTCTAGGTTTTTAATTGGAGATGTTCACATTTCACTTTTAATTTAAAATAAAGCGTGGGCCTTATAAAAAAATATTTTAAATTTTTAGCTGCGTTTTTTTTACTTCCTGCTGTGATTTTTATTTCAGTTTACTCGCTTGATCAAAATGGATTTTTTTTAATCCAAAAAGTGGAAATCAAATCATCTGCATTAAATTCGCAAAAAAACTTTATTCAACCAAAAATTGAAAGTTTGAACGACAAACTATCCCAGTTTAAAGGCGTTTCGCTTTGGCATTTTCCTTTGAGTCAAGTGGCGCAAATTATACGTGCTGAAAAGTGGATTAAAGATTTTCAATTATCAAGATCTTGGCCTTCAAGTTTAGTTGTCGAAATTGAACCCGAAGCCGTGGCATTTTTGATTTCTTCGAATGAACATGGCGATGCGGTTTCTTTTTTTACACCAGTGACTTCAAGCGGAGAAATATTGCGACAAGTTGATTCGAAGCAAGCGCCGAATACGATTTTAATTAACGATGCGAGTTTTATAAAAAATAAAAAAATTCGTGATGGTGCGCTTCAATTATTGCAAGCTCTTCCGTCTCAGGGGCGATTGCATCCTAACCTTGTTTCGGAAATTGGTTTTGATAAAAAAGAAGGTTATTGGTTGAAGCTGATTCAGTCAGAAATAAAAATAAATTTGGGTGAAAATCAATTTGAAATTAAAACCGCAAGAGTCGCTCAAGTTCTTGATTATCTAGAAAATCGAGATCTGAAAGCTCGCGTCATAGACGCAAATCTATCTAAAAAAGTTCTTGTCAGGATGCATTAGGGCCCCTAAGCTTTAGTCATATAGACATCAGTCTGGATGACATTTGTCTATTAAGTTTGCAACCAGATGATCAACATGACTTACAACACAGCTGTTGCATGGAAAAGCGGCGGCAAGGATAGCAGCTTGAGTTCAAAAAACTTTAAAGACTTCAACAGTCTAAAGGACTTAAGGATGAGTACTTCAAATAATTCGGGGCCCGTTTTGGCCTCTCTTGATATTGGATCTTCAGTCGTTAAATTAATTTACTGCACAGTCAACGAAGAAACAATCGACGTTGTTGGGGTTGGAATCGCGCCGAATGCGGGACTTAAGCAAGGCGTCGTGGTCAACATCGAATCAACGACTGAATCGATTCGCAAAGCAAAAGAAGAAGCCGAATTAATGTCAGGCTACTCGGCCGATGAAGTTTGGATTTCTGTCAGCGGCTCGCACATTCAATCTTTTGATTCTAAGGGAATGGTTGCGATTAAAAATAAAGAAGTCACTGCACAAGATATCGAACGTGTAATTGAAGCGGCGAAAGCTGTGATCGTTCCTGCGGATCGAACTGTTTTGCATGTGATACCCCGCGCTTATAAAATTGATTCACAAGATGGAATTACAGATCCAATTGGAATGTCGGGCGTTCGCTTAGAAGCGAATGTTCACATCGTGACAGCCAGTCAATCGGCATTATCTAATTTAATTAAATGTATTGAAAAAGCAGGATTCAAAGTCGCTGGCGTTGTTCTTGATCAATTAGCCGCAAGCCTTTCGGTTTTAAGTGACGATGAAAAAAATCTTGGAGTTTGCTTGGCCGATGTCGGTGGTGGTTCAAGTAAATTAATATACTTTGTGAATGGCAGCGTCGCGCACACATCAGTGATTCCAATTGGTGGATCACACTTTACGCATGATGTGGCTGTGGGTTTAAGAACTCCACAAATTGCCGCTGAGGAGCTCAAAAAGAAATTCGGGTCAGCATTAGCGACTTTAGTTTCTGAAGAAGAAACAGTTGATGTTGATGGAGTTGGCGGAAGAAAATCTCGAACGATTGCACGTAAAGAATTATCTCATATTTTAGAAGCGCGCGCAGAAGAGTGTCTCAGCATGATTGCAAATGATATTCGCTTAAGCGGATTGCAACCTGTTCTTGGTTCAGGTGTTGTCATCATCGGTGGAACAAGTGGTTTGGATGGATTAGTTGAAATGGGAGAATTTGTTTTTGATATCCCTGTTCGACGTGGTTTTCCTAAAATTGTGGGCGGGCTTAAAGACGTTGTTAAAGGTGGCGAGTACGCAACCGCGATTGGACTTTTACTGCATGCTTTGGAAATTAAAAAAGATTTTTATTTTCGAAAAGATTCAGGATCAAAATTTTCGAATAATATGAATAATTCGATAGATGGATTATCGACAAAAGTTAAGAAGTTTTTTAACGATTTATTTTAATCGTCTGTTTTAGATGACAGACCAAAAAATTTTTCTACGGAGGGAATATATGTTTGAGCTCGAAGAAAACGTGAACATCGGAGCGAATATCAAAGTGGTCGGCGTTGGCGGTGGCGGTAGTAACGCGATTACAACAATGATCGAGTGCGGAATGAACGGAGTTGAATTTGTTGTCGCAAATACAGATATCCAAGCTTTAAATTCAAGTAAAGCCGGACAAAAAATTCAGCTTGGTGCCGACCTCACAAAAGGTTTAGGCGCTGGAGCAAATCCTGATGTGGGCCGCCGAAGTGCAATCGAATCTTACAATCAAATTGTAGAACAACTTAAAGGCTCAGATATGGTTTTCGTGACGGCCGGCATGGGTGGCGGCACGGGAACAGGCGGCGCTCCAATAGTCGCGAAGATTGCTCGTGAGCTTGGTGCCTTAACAATCGGTGTTGTTACGAAGCCTTTTATTTTCGAAGGAAAAAAACGAAACAAGCACGCTGAAGGCGGTTTAGCCGAACTCAAAGAAAATGTTGATGCTTTAATCGTTATTCCAAATCAAAAGTTATTATCAATTTCTTCAGACAAAACGCCGCTGTTAGATACTTTTAAAAAAGCCGATGAAGTTTTATTGCAAGCTGTAAAAGGTATTTCTGATTTGATCAACATACGTGGATTAATCAATTTAGATTTCGCTGATATTCGTACTGTCATGGCGAATAAAGGTTTAGCTCTGATGGGAACGGGTTCTGCTAAAGGCGAAAACCGTGCTGTGCAAGCTGCGACTCAGGCGATTTCTTCTCCGCTTCTTGAAAATGTGAAAATCGATGGAGCTACGGGAATTATTATTAATGTGACCGGTGGATCTGATTTATCACTTTACGAAGTGAATGAAGCTTCAACATTAATTACTGAAGCAGCTAGCGAAGATGCTGAAGTTATTTTTGGCGCTGTGATTGATCCAACAATTGAAGATGAAGTTCGCGTGACCGTTATTGCAACTGGTTTTGCACGAGAAGATAAATTTGAAGGTGTTGCTGCATTTAATTCAATGCAAAACTTTTTAAACACATCACCTTCAATTACTTTTGATGTTCCACAAAATTTTGGAATGCCAAATCAAGGGATGCAGCCCCAATACGCTCAGCAGCCACAAGCTCCGGTGCTGCCAGCATATATGCAACAGCATCCGCAACAACAGATGAATCCGTTTTATCAACAGCCTATGATGCAGCCTCAGCAGCCAGCTCAAATGCAGCAAACTGCACAGATTCAGCCTGCGATTTTTAATCAGCCTTTGCACACTGTGCAAGAGTCGATTAAATCTTTCACGCATGAAGTTGTTACAGCCGCCGTCGAGACTACGCCCATTCCAGTTGCAGCACCTCCAACAATTTCTGCTGCAATCGAAGCTGACTTAACAACTGAAATTTCGCCAGTGGCTTCAACTTCTGCGACAGCACGAGACATGTTATTAGCAAAGGCAAAAGCTTTTCGTGAAACGCAAACGGGTCAGCCAATACCTCAAGATAAAATCGCTCATCCTGAACAGTTATCAATGATGGATGAAGAGAAACAAGTTGAAGAGGCACGAAAAATGGCTCGTGATATTTTGGAAGTTCCCGCTTTTATTCGCAAAAAACAGGGATTTGATTTACAAAATAATTAATCATTGTGAAATCATGGTTTCTTTCGGATATCCATCTTAAAGACCTTCAAGAACGCAACGGACAAACTCTGTTGCGTTTTTTGTTTTATCTGAATCTAAATCCAAAAGAGCATCAATTGTTTTTATTGGGAGATATTTTTGATTTTTGGCTTTCGGATGGGTCAGCTTTTCAAAATAAATACAAAGAACTGATCGAACAAATTTCTATTTTTAAAAAAGAAGGCGGCGAAGTTTTTTACTTCGAAGGAAATCACGATTTTCATATTGATGTTTTTTGGACAAAAAAGCTGAATATTCCCGTCATTGAAAACGAAGCTTTCTTTCAAATCGATGGCCTTAATGTGCGCTTAGAACACGGCGATTTTATTAACCCTGATGACATAGCTTACTTAAAGTATCGTGCTTTAGTTCGTTTGCCTTGGGTTGAGCCTTTGGGGCACTGGCTACCAAGCCAATTCTGGAAATGGTTTGGCGAAAAGCAAAGCCAACGCAGCCGAAAAAAAACAGCTCGCTACGCGATTGAAAATTCTGAAAAAGTCATTCAAATGATTCGCGAACATGCCCGCAGATCTGTCCAGCAAAAAACTTTTGATTTGATTGTCACAGGTCACATGCATATCTTCGATGACTTCGAATTTACTTTTGCCGAAAAAAAAGTGCGCTCGATCAATTTGGGCACTTGGCTTGAAGTGCCCCGCGCTTTGAAACTTGAAAGCGGGAAGCTTGAGATTCTTATGCTTCAAGAGTTTTTAAAAAATAAAATTTAAAAATTATAACTGTAAGTAAGTAGGCCTGAGATTCCTGACAGCGATGTTCCAACATCTGAGCCATTTGCATCTTCAAGTTCGCGATCTGTAGCGGCTTGAGACGCTCCGAAGGGAAGTGCTCCGGATGCGCTGCCGACGATATTTCGTTCGATAGGTAAATAGCGGTAATCTCCTTCGATTCCGAAGCAATGATCAGCCAACAAACAGAAGTCAGCGCCCAGTCCCACTTGCATACCAAAGTTTGAGCCGCTAAAGCTTGCTTTGCGAGGACCATTCGAAATTGATCCACTTAATTTTCCGTAACCAATTCCGGCTTGTAAGTAAAAATCGATGATGTCATTGCTCAGTGGAATAATTCGAACGAGTGGGAAAATTGTATAGCCCGTTAAACTATAATCATAAGATCCATCGTTGGCTGATCCTGAAACAGATTGTGTAAAATAAGTCGGGCGAAGTTGAATTGCGACCAAGTTATTTGAAAATCTAAAAGTCAGATGACCCATCAGCTCAAGGCCCGAACTAAAATTACTGGTGGTCGCGTTGTTACCTGCTTTTGCAGCTTCGATCATGGTGTTCAGCCCAGGCTGATTTGCAGTTGTTAAGCCCAAACCTAAGCCCGCTGATAGAGAGCCTCCGGCGAAAGCTCCGCGCCCGCCTTTTTTCTTTAATGCGTAAGCTTGTTCAGGAATAGACATCATCGCTAAACCCAATATAACTAAAAAGCTTAACTTTAAAAAATTCATCGAAGTCTCCTCGTAAAAAAGTGATTCAGTCTATAGGATGAAGCAGGCCAAGCTGGTTAGCAACGCTGGGCTAGACGAAAGCAGAGTTTAAAAAACTGATCATTGCAGACATCGCGTTTGCTTCGTTTTAACGACCGGCTTCTCGTAACAATTGCTCAGCATGATCAATTGAAGTTTTTGTGATTTTTTCTCCAGAGATCAATCTTGCGATTTCTTCGATACGGCTTCTTGATTTAAGTTCAATGACATCCATTTGCACTGAATCTTTTCGAGTCGATTTTTGAATCGAAAAATGAACATCACCACAAGCCGCGACTTGAGGTAAATGAGTCACGCAAATCACTTGCTGACCTTGCGCGATGGCTTTTAATTTACGACCCACTTTTTCTGCGGTGTTTCCCGATACTCCAGTGTCAACTTCATCGAATAAATAAGTTCGTGGCATATCTGATTGGCCCAAAGCTTTCTTTAAAGAAAGTAAAATTCGCGAAAGCTCTCCACCGGAAGCCACTTTGGCAATGGGGCGCTTTGGGTCTTTGGCAGAAATTTGGCAAAGATATTCGATATCGCTAAGGCCTGTCGAACTTAGATTTTCTAAACGACTGACTTGAATATCAAAAGCTACGCCTTTCATATTCAGATCAAGCAATTCTTTATTCACAACAGCTGTTAACTTTTCAGAAAATTTCATTCGTGTTTTATGCAGTTCTTCGGCGTTCTTTTTAAGTTCAAGCTCAAGTAGCGAAGCTTGTTTTTTGAGTTTATCCAGATGTTCGTCTGAATTTTCGAGTTCTGAAATTTCTTTTTGTTGTTGCTTAAAAATATTTGCGATTTCGTTTAAATCTGAACCGTACTTTTTTTGAATTTTTCGAATTTGGCTTAGGCGCGACTCTTTTTCTTCAAGAGCTTCAGGATCTAATTGAAATTGGCTGAGTTCTTTGCGAAGTGAATAAAATGAATCTTCGATCATCTGATGAGCTTGATCGAGTGTATTCATTTTTTCGCTCACAGATTCAATATGCGAAAGTTCGAAAGATTTTTTTTGAATCAGCTTTAAACGGCTGCTGACCGAGTCTTCGTCAGAAAATAAAAGATCGTCACACTCGTCGATAAATTTCAAAACTTTATGGGAGCTTTTCATTTTTTTGATATCTTCTTCGATTTCTGAGTCTTTAGCAGGATCAAGATTAAGTTTACGCAATTCTTCGAACTGAAATTTTAGAAAATCCAGTTTTTGAGATTTTGCTTGAGCTTGTTTTTCGAAACTCAAAATTTCATTTTTTAAATGGGCCAGTTGCAAGTACTTTATTTCGTAGACATGGCGTCTATCGAAGTGGCCTGCATATTGATCCAAAAGATCTAAGTGATAAGCTTTCGAAAGTAAATTGCGGTTATCGTGCTGACCCGTCATCTCGATCAAGGGCGCGCTGTGGCCGGTGACTTCAATCATCGGAGAAACCATTTCGCGCAGTTGATTTAAAGTACTGAGGCTACCATTTAAATAAATCTTCGATTTATCACTGGCTGCGATGATGCGTTTGACGATCAGCGTGTGATCAGGAATTTCAACACCAATTGAAGTTAAAGCTTTTTGAATATCAGGTCGCTTTTTTAAATCAAATAATCCTTCAACGACCGCTTGCTGCGAACCTGTTCGAATAATATCAGCTGAAGCTTTTTCTCCCATCAGCAGGGCTAAGCTTTTTAATAGAACTGACTTTCCAGAGCCTGTTTCGCCCGATAAAATATTAAGTCCGTTTTGAAACTCAATATGAAGATGGTCGATAATGGCAAACTGCGAAACTTTAAGTTCCTGTAACATAGCGGTCTCCAAATTTTAATTTTTCTTTAAGTAAATCAAAAAAGTTATGATGAGGTTTTCGAATCATCAAATGATCAACTTGGCTTCTTGAAATGATCACTTCATCATCGTGTGAAAGTTCGACAACTTTTTGCCCGTCAATAATCAAGTGAGCCACGCTGGTCAATTGATCCAGTTTCAACACCAATTTTTTATTATCTGGAAATATCAGTGGTCGTGTTGTCAACGAGTGCGGAGCAACAGGTGTTACAACAAAAGCATTCACTTCGGGGTGCAGGATGGGGCCACCGGCCGCTAAGTTGTAAGCGGTTGAGCCCGTCGGCGAAGAAATAATCAAACCATCAGCTTTGATGTTATTAACCAAAGATTTATCAAAATAAAGCGACGTGCTAATCAATTGCGAAAAAGAGCCGCGTTCTATTACAATATCATTTAGAGCATCAAATAAGATTCGCTTACCCGATTTCATTTTAACTTGTGCGTGCAGACGACTGCGTGAGTGAACAACCATATTATTTTTTATTGTTTGATCGATGGTTGCAAAAACTTGATCAATTGAATGGGCTGTTAAAAAACCCAGAAAGCCCATGTTAAATCCTAAGATCGGAACCGAGTGGCCTTTAAGAAGTCGAACTGCACGTAAGTATGTTCCGTCTCCGCCAAATACGATCACCAAAGACATTTCTTTCAGATCGTTTGAGCTGACCAAATGTTTTGTTTCTGGAATAAGTTTTTGTTCAGGTGCTGTGAAAACTTTAAAACGTCGTGCTTTGAGCTTGTGCGCGACTTGCTTGGCCATGCGCACGGCTTCAGGTGAGTGCAGGCGATAGACAATCGCGATTTTTTTATTATTTTTAAGCGTGAGTTTTCGTTCTTTCATTACAGAAGACCGTTTCGTCGCAGTAAAGAATCTGGATCAGGTTCGCGACCACGAAATTCTTTGTAAAGATCCATCGGGTGCGCTGTTCCGCCTCGGCTTAAAATGCTATTTTTAAATTTTGCGGCAACTTCAGTATTGTAAAGGCCTTTTTCTTTGAAGTACTCGAAAGCGTCGGCATCAAGAACAGCCGCCCAGTGATAAGAGTAATACCCGGCCGAGTAACCTCCGCCAAAAATATGTCCGAAGCTGCACGACACATTTGTTCCCATTTCTTTGGGAATCAGGCGGGCAATATCAGTGCTTTCGGTTTCGAATTGATCAATATCTAAAATTTTTTGTGGTGGAGTTGTGTACCACTTCATGTCGAGCCAAGCGAAAGAAATTTGACGCAAAGTCATCCAGCCCGATTGAAATAGCGAAGACTTTTTAATTTTTTCAACCAGTTCAGCAGGAATAGGTTCATTTGTTTCATAGTGACGAGCAAATAAATCAAGGCTTTCTTTTTCTTCCGTCCAATTTTCCATAATCTGCGAAGGAAGTTCAACAAAATCCCAATAGACATTCGTTCCCGCTAAACTGCGGAACTGACACTGCGATAAAAGCCCGTGAAGTGCATGGCCAAATTCATGAAACAAAGTGCGCACTTCATCGTAAGTTAACAAAGACGGCTTTGTGGGCGTTGGCTTAGTGAAGTTACAAACGATACTCACATGGGGACGTTTGACTTCATTTGACCAATTGCCTTGTTCGCGAAAGTTTGTCATCCAAGCGCCACCTTTTTTAGTCTCGCGAGGAAAAAAGTCCATATAAAAAAGTCCGATGTAGTCATTTGTTTTTTCATGGAAAACTTCAAATGTTTTAACATCAGCATGGTAAGTCGGAATTCCAGTTACAGGTTCGAAAACAATTCCAAATAATTTACGAGCATGTTCAAAAACGCCATCGATCACGTTTTCAAGTTTGAAATAAGGTCGTAGTTCTTCTTCGTTAAAAGAGTATTTTTGTTCTTTGAGTTTTTCTGAGTAATAAGCAAAATCCCAAGGCTTGATTTCGTCGGTTCCTTCAAGCTGTTTGCGAAATTCTTTTACTTCTTGCAAATCTTTTTCAGCAGCTTTTTTTGCAGGTGATAAAAGTTTTTCTAAAAATTTAAAAACAGTATTCGCGTCTTGAGCCATGCGCTCTTCTAAAACATATTCAGCGTGATCTTTAAAACCAAGAAGCTGGGCCCGTTTGTATTTCAGTTCAACAATTTTTTTAACGACTGTTTTATTATCGAACTCTCCACCGAAAGCTTTAGATGAAGAAGCTCTCCAAACTTTTTCACGCAAGTGTCGTTTGGCCGAATAAGTTAAAAAGGCGATCAATGACGGGCCATGCAATGTGATCAACCATTTCCCTGGCTTTCCTTTTTGCTCAGCCGATTGAGCAGCGGCCTCAATAGCGCCTTCGGGAAGACCTTCCAGATCAGTCGCTTGATCGATCCAAAGTTCAAAAGCATTTGTGGCTTTTAATACATTTTCTGAAAACTGCGGGCTTAAAACAGAAAGCTCTTGATCAAGTTTTCGAAGTGTTTCTTTTTTATCGGCGGGCAGTAAAGCTCCATTACGTGAAAAATCTTTGTAATATTTTTCTGTCAGGCGAAGACTTTCACCTTTTAATTTTAATTCAAGACGATGTTCGTAGACAAATTTTATTTTTTGAAAAACTTCATCGTCCAAAGATAAATCCGAAGAAAAAGCCGAAAGCAGCGGAGAGATTTCTTGGGCTAAAGCTTGATGGGCCTCGTTGGCTTCGGCAGAAAATAAATTAAAGTAAGTGCTTGAAATGCGATCCACTGTTTCAGAAACTTGTTCAAGGGCTAAAATTGTGTTTTCAAAAGTGATTTCTTTATGAGCTTTTATTTCTGCAATATTTTTTTTGGCCTCAAGGATAGCTTGATGCAAAGCGGGCATATAGTGCTCGACTTTAATTTTTTCAAAAGGAATGGCTTGATCTTTAAGTGTCCCTATTTGTAAGAGGGGATTTTGTTGTAAATCAGGGCTGGTCATAAAAACTCCTTGAGACAAATGTCTCTTAGAATTTCATATCATGAAGCCTGAAGGCGTGTCGAAAATAATTAAAAAATCACTTCAATTTACACTCAGCGCGAAAAGGAATTCCTTGAATCGCCAAAGTGGACTGAGGGCCTGTGAGGCCGCTAGCGACAGTCAGTTGAACTGTTTTTAGACCCGTGCGCAGCTCTCCTTTGAGTTGCAACAAAACGACTTCGTAAAAGCCTAGTGTTTTAGCAGGATAAACGCGGGATGTTCCGGTTAAATTCAAAACAGTTGTTTCACTTACGATCGAATTAATTCCAGCTCTTCGATTCGTGCCCGTCAATTGAGCGGTCGCAGTGCCATTATCTTTTATTTCGACAGGCCCAGTTAAATTAAAACTATTCATCGCCACAGATGTTTCTGATAAATTAACACACTCAAGCGTTTGAGTTGTGGCAGACCACGCGACAGCCGTAAAAAATAAAGTCATTAAGCAGTAAGATATACTTTTCATTTTGAAGTCCTATCTTAAAATTTGTCCTGCGTTTTGATTTGCGTTGTTCGAAATGCAAATCCCTAAGCGCGAACTGGCTGAATTCGAACGACAAGAAAATCCGACTGTGCAAGTGCTGGGGTCATCGACCAAGCACGATTGAACGACTCCGTTGTAGCAGCCTCTATTTCCGTAACCAACTGTGTTGCTAATTTGTGGAATATTTGTCCATTGATTATTGTTGGTACCAAATCCAAAAGACGCGTAAAAATATCCATAGACCTGAGTCGATTGAACGCAACCAAGACCCGCGTAGTTATTGTAAGTTGGAACCGAACCATTCGGGCAATTACATAAATAAGAAGTGTTGTTACCAAAAACAAATGGGTTGTAGCTTCCGCCGTAGTAACCACCAAAACCTGCATTGAAACCGCCATTGTAATAACCGCCGCCGTAAATATTATTTCCGTTATAATTGTAGGGTGTAAATCCCGGCGACTGTTGATAAAGATTTGGGTTACAAAGACTTGGGTTATTCACGCAGTCTGTCGACATCGCGGGAACAGTGGCATCTTGGTTTGATTTCTGACAAGCTGAAACCGTCAAAACCACAAGGGCTACATAACAAATCACAAGTGTTTTCATAAGACGTACTCCTGTTAGGTATTCTACAAATGAAAACATATTCATGATTTGAACCAAATTATGAAGCGTTAAACCCCCGTAGTTTTAAAATGAGACATCGGTGATGTCGAAGGCTTTGACAGCGGCCATTTTTAAGCCTTTTTTGGATTTATTCGTGCATTTCGGCAATGAGCTCGGCGTATTTTTGCTCGATGACTTTGCGTTTAACTTTAAGCGATTGAGTTAAACAGCCGTTTTCGACGGACCATTGATCAGGGACGATTTCGAATTTTTTAATCGATTCGTAACTGGCAAGCTTTGAATTGACCAACTGAACTTGTTTTTGAATACGAAGGCGAAGTGCGGGATTTTCGTAAAGTTCAGCCAGATCGGTTGTTTCAATCATCTGAGACTTTGCCCAGGATCGAAGTTGGTTTTCGTCAATTGAAATTAAAGCTGAGATAAATTTTTTCTGGTCACCAAGAATTAAAATTTGAGTGATCAGAGGCTCGGCTTTCATAAGACCCTCAAGCTTTTGAGGAGCCACATATTTACCACCCGCTGTTTTAATCAAATCTTTTTTGCGATCAGTGATTTTTAGAAAACCTTGATCAGTGAAGTGACCGATGTCTCCGGTTGCAAAATAGCCGTTTTTGAAAGACTGCTTTGTGGCTTCTGGATTTTTAAAATATTCTGTGAAACATTTTTTGCTTTTAATTAGAATTTCTTGATCTTCAGCAAATTTAATTTGAACATCACCGATCGCGCGACCCACAGTTCCGGGCTGGTTGTTCGTTAGACTGTTGACAGTGATCGCGGCGCAGGTTTCAGTCAGACCATAGCCTTCAAGAATATTAATTCCACAACTTAGAAAAAAATCAGACAACTGCGGACTTAACGGAGCACCACCGCTAATGGCGAAAAGCAAACGGCCTCCGAAAGCTTTTTTTATCGGAGTAAAAGCTAAACGACTTAAGGCTTCGTATTCAGCTAACAAAATCCACGGAATACTTTGCTTCGTTCGTCGGTAAGTCAGAACTTCTTTTGAAACATCTAAGGCTTTTGCAAAAATTTTTGATTTCAGAACTTGTGTTTCGACTTCGGACATAATTCCTGAATAAACTTTTTCAAAAATTCGAGGCACAG
Organism: Bdellovibrio sp.; assembly: GCA_043747435.1. Classification (GTDB taxonomy): domain Bacteria; phylum Bdellovibrionota; class Bdellovibrionia; order Bdellovibrionales; family Bdellovibrionaceae; genus Pseudobdellovibrio. Next base: position 94,571 of record JAYTPD010000043.1, read on the forward strand.
CAATCATAAAGTCGGGCTGCACTTCAAGTAAGTTACTTTTAATTCGATCAATCGATTCTGCATAGGCCAAAGTATGCCCATTGTAACAACTGCCCCAGTGTTCAATGCGGCCAAGCACATGAGCAAAGGGTAAAAAAGTCAAAGATTTATATGTTGGTTTTATTCCGAACAACGCAAAACCTTCAACGATTTCAGATGCAATTGCTTCGTGAAGTAAAACAGCGCCTTTGGGTTGTCCAGTCGTTCCTGATGTGTAAACAATTGTTGCGCGGTCAGCGGGTTTAAGGCTGCGGCACTGGCGCGTAAATTTTTTTGTCATTTCATCAGTGGGTTTTTTTGAAAAATCGATCTCGCTCAGCAAAATAATTTTGGGATTTTTTTCAAGATTTTTTTCGATACGGTCGATTTGTTTTTGTTGGTCAGCATTTTCAATGATCAAAAGACTAACTTCAGAATGATTAATGATAAAAGTTAGATCTTCGTCGCTTAAATTAGGATACATCGGAACACTGACGCGATGAGATCCTAAAATGGCCATATCAAGAACGGCCCACTGCCAGCACGTTGCCGACATGATTCCAACGTGAGCACGAAGTTTTAATTTATAAGACTCAAGATGATCGGCCATCGTAACAATATGATCGAAGTAGTCAGGCCACGAAATTTTGCACCATTGCTCATTCGATTTATACTCGACAGCGCAGCCAGACTGGCGATTTGGTAATTCACAGAGCCAATTTCCAATTGTCATTTTTTTATTTTCTCTTTAGCGCGACCTAGAATCAATTCAATATTTTTATTTTCACCAGGATTAATTTTAACTGTGACTTCGTCAGATAACTGAGTGATCGGGTTGTAAGCGCGAATAATGGAATCATATCCAGCTAAAATCGGATATTTCATAACAGGTGCGGTTTCTGAAAGCTCTTTGCCATTGACGAATAATTTTGTTGTGGGTCCGCCATTCGATAAATAAATATTTAAGTAGCCCGCGCGGGCCGTTGGTTGCAAAGTCGCTAAAACTTGCGCCGTCTGGGCATACTGATTGATGACTTCATATTCTAAATAGCCATCTTTTCGTAAAACAAATTTAACCGCTGTATTTCCGGTGACACCAATAATGGCCGGCGTCAGATAGCCTGTGTCTTTGCCATCTAAATAAATTGAAGCTCCGGTGGGAGTGCTATTCACATGAACTTTCACTAAAGAATTCGAAGCTTGTTCAAGAACGCGAATTTCTTTTGGGACTTTAACAACGGGTTTAGGTGGCTCTGGATTACTGCCGCGCGCATTTAACACAAGGCCATAATAAGCACCGTAACCCAAAGCAGCAATAAAAATAAATTTGAACAAGACCGATATTGCATCAGAACTTTTAGACTGTTTGATTTGAGTTCTTTGTGTCACGCGCGTTTGATGTATATTTGTGATCGAAGTTTTATAAGACGTGTGACCCAAATTATGAGGGCGCTGATTACGTGATTTTTTTTCTTTGTAGGCATTCATCACGCCATCTAGACTAATTTTGGCTTGTCTTTCGACAGTCATACCCGGAGGCATTTCATTTGCATTTTGAAATTCAGCTGATGGATCTAATCCAGAAACATGATTTGGAACCTCGCTTGGAATTTGCTGAGGAGGCTCTGGTACAAATTCGTTTTGCGCCGCTGAAGTAATCGTTGGCTCCGCTAAAGAAGGCACTTCAACTTTTGCATACTGAATCAGTTTTTCGCGACCTTCTTGGAAAGCCGCTTTAAAACTTTCACGAATAAATTGACTAAAATCCTGCGGAGAAAAATCGGGAAACTGTGTATTCAAAAAACGATTTAAATCACGATGAAGATTAGCCGCCGTTTGATAGCGAACATTGCGATCTTTTGCCAAAGCTTTCATGACTATGCGTTCAAGCTCAGGGGGTATAGTTGGATTTACTTTGCGTATCGCTGGAATTTGGCACTCGCGGACTTTTCGTAAAATCGCAGCTTCATTACTTCCCGTGAATAAGCGATCGTTCGCCAACAGCTCCCAAAGCACAATGCCAAGTGCAAAAACATCTGTGCGCGGATCGATTTGTAAGCCCTCGGCTTGTTCGGGGCTCATGTAACCAAATTTGCCCTTGATTGTACCGGCGCGAGTTTCTTCTTGCTCGGTTTCAGCTTTTGCAATTCCAAAATCGATGACTTTTACTTCGCCTTCAAATGAGACCATAATATTTTGTGGACTCATATCACGGTGAGTGATGTTCAGCGGACGACCAGATTTTGCATCTGTGCAGCGATGAGCGTGGTCAAGACCTGCTGCGGCCTCTTTAACAATAAAGATCGCTTGGTCGGTCGAGAAACTTTTATTCGATTTTTTAAGTTCATTAATGATTTGCCGAAGATTTCGTCCTGCGACAAAATCCATAACTAAATAAAATTGCAATCGTTCAATACCAAAATCAAAAATTGAAACCACATTATTGTGATTTAAATTGATCGCTACATTGGCTTCTTCTTTAAACATCTCAACGAAATCTTCGTTGCTTGAAAATTGAGGTAGAATTCTTTTAATGGCAAAAAATTTATTTAGACCAGTTGCGCCAGTTGATTTCGCTAGATAGACTTCGGCCATACCGCCTGCGGCTATTTTTTCTAAAAGTAAGTATTTTCCAAATCTTTCAATAGCTGGCATACTTAAAACATCGGTCTTTTACCGAGGAAGCTTGAAGGGATTACAGATGAAATGGATCGGACTGACCGGAAGTATTGCCACAGGTAAGTCGACTGTGAAAAAACTGATCGAAGGTCGGGGTTTTCCGGTGATTGATGCTGATGCGATCTCGCACCAACTGACGGCGCCACAAGCTGAAGGCTATATGCAAATTGTGTCTTATTTTGGGAATTCAATTTTGAACAGCGACCAAAGTCTGAATCGTGCACTATTAGCTTCGATGATTTTTAACGACGTTGAAAAAAAAAACAAACTTGAAAGTATTTTGCACCCACTCATTCAAATTGAAGTTCAAAAACTTAAACAGATTTACTTTCAACAGGGAAATTCAATTTGTTTTTATGATGTGCCATTGCTATTTGAAAAAAATTTGAAGCCCCAGTTTGATCGAGTGGTTTTAGTCTGGTGTGACCTTGAAACCCAAATACAGCGTTTGAAAATCCGCAATCAACTTTCTGACGAAGACGCCCAAAAAAGAATCCAATCACAGCTTCTGATGAGTGTAAAAATAAAAAACGCCGATCACTGTTTAGACAATTCGCACGATTTAAAAAGTTTAGAAAAACAAGTTAGTCATTTGCTAAAAGTGCTTCTTTAAAGTTCACGACTCCAAATCAATTGTAAAAACCTTTTGAAGTGAATGATGTGAATCGTGCTTTCAGTACGTTCTTGTTCATCACAGGAAACTAAAAAATACTTTTTAATTTTTTTTTCTTCTTGAAGTGCAATTAATCCAGAAAGATGCTTTCGGCTTACTTTTTTTGTTGATTTAATTTCTATCGCATAAGGTCCCCAAATAAGATCGACTTCAATTCCAGAAATACTTCGCCAAAAATGGATATCCCACTTTCGTCTTTGATAAATTCCAGCACAACGAACTTCGTTGATAATAAAAGACTCAAAACGATTTCCCCAGATCGGTGAGGATTCGCTTTCAGGAAAATTTCCAGAAAGAAAATTAACAACTCCTGGATCAAAAAAATAGAATTTACTTGTTGCAATAGCTTTTCTTTTTTTTGATTCAGTCCAAGGTTCCAAAGAATAGCCAATAAGTGTATCTTCTAAAATATGATAATGCTCTTTAACAGTTGAAGTCGGAACTCCACTATCCGATGATATATTTTGAAAATTAATCAGCTCACCGTGACTTATGGCTGCGGTTTTTAGGAATCGAGTGAAAGCTGGAATTTTTCGTACAATACCTTCGGTTTTTATTTCTGCTTCGATGTAAGTTTGAACATAGCTGTCAAGATCTTCTAATGGATCTTTGCTTTGATAAACCACAGGTAGTGTTCCATAATTCAATGTTTTTTTTAGATTAAAATAAACTCCAAGCTCTGAAAAATTAAGCGGAAACATATTCGATAGCCAGGCTCTGCCAGCCAAAAGATTAGCTCCGGTCGTTTTCAGTCTTCGTGCACTACTTCCAGTAAGCAAAAAGCGAATTTTTTTTTCTTCAATAAGTCGGTGAACTTCATCAAGAAGCTCTGGTATTTTTTGAATTTCATCAATAGCAATAATTTGATTTGGATGTGATTCAACAATACTTTCTAAGTAAGAAGGATTCTGGCTTAAGTTGAGGTAGTCTGTACTTTTAAGTAGATTAATAATAAAAATATTTTTTAGTTCTTCGCGCAGATAGTGACTTTTGCCGGTTCCTCGAGGCCCTAAAAGCAAAACAGATTTTTTTTTCAAAATCTGATCAAGTTCAATGTTACGAATAAATTTCATACAACACCTCTACCGTTGTTTATTATAATAAACAACGGTAGAGGTGTTGGCAAGTTGAGTTTATTTAAAGCGAACATAGTTTTTCACAAGTTAAAGATTTGTTCTAAATTGAGAAAATAGCCGGTGGCTTTAAAGATATTTTGTGACTGACCGATACGATAATAACGAGGTTAAGATGAATCACCAATCACCAATTCTCGAGCCTTTTCATTAATTGAAGTCATGGTCGCTGTGGGCATTCTTGGAATAATGTCGGTGGGTATAATGTCAATGACTGATTATGGTTTCAAAAGCCAAGCGGCCGTAGAGCAGAAATTTGCAGCGAACTCTTTGCAAACTCAAATTTACAGTTTACTTGAAAGTAACAATGTTTGTAATTTAAATTTTGGAACAGCAGCAGCAGCAAATCAAGTGGTTGTTAATACGGCCAATTCTGATCCTGGGCTTTTCAATGTCACAAATTTAAAAAGAACGGACGGCGGCGGGGCAAGCGATATAGCTTTTGAAAACTTTAATGCTGCAACAAGTCTTCCGGTCTACGAAAATAACTCAATACGAATTAAATCGATGCAACTTAGAAATTTTCAGCTTGTCGGTGTGCTGCCAACGACTCAAGGTCAGTATGAATTAGTTATTAACATCGAAAAAAATAAAGCATCGACCGGCATTACTCAATTTGCACCAAAAATTATCAAGCTAAAAGTCATTTTAACAACTCCATGGGCCGCAGTGAATGGAAATACAACTGAACACAGAATCGATACTTGTATAGCTTTTGGCGGAAATGCGGATCAAGTCTGGTCAAAAAATGCGGATAATACAATTTTTTACAATGGAGCAAACGTAGGTATCGGGACGAATGCCCCAACTGCAGCGCTTGATGTGGCTAACGGGCAGATTAGATCACGTTTTTTAGGTAATGCTGCGAATCCAGCCTTTGGCATTGCAGATAATAACACAGGTCTTTTTAGAACTGCAGTTGGTGGTGGGATTGGATTTTCAGTAAATGGCACTGAACAGATGCGTCTAGATGCTTCAAATAATTTTGGATTGGGAACGCTAAGCCCTACTGAAAAACTTGTCGTTAACGGTGGTATAATGACCTCTGCTGTGCGAACAAATAACGTACCTGCAAGTACAGCCGTGATTGATCGTGAAAATACTGTTGGTTTTCTACGTATTAACACAAATAATGAAGACATCGGATTTAATACGGATTCCACTGGAACTCAGGCATCACAAAGGTTAACAATTAAGGCGAATGGTAATGTGGGCATTGGAACGATTGCGCCTACAGCTAAGCTGGAAGTTAACGGTGGGATCAAGCTTGGAACTCCAGTTGCTTGTGGTCCTGGTAATGACGGTACCATTAGATTTAAAACAACTTTACCAAGAGGTTTAGAATACTGCGATGGAGCGACTGCAAGTTGGACATCAGTTGGTTCATCCGGAGAGCCTCCAGATTGTTACGTCATTGATGATATAAGGGGAGAGGATACCCCTTGGAAAACTTACACCTGCAATCCAGGTTATGGACTGTTATTTATTACGGCGTTCCCAGACGGAAGCCAGGACAGTGTTGGCTCTAATCACGTTCGTTTTGAGGACAACGGAAGAACATTCAAAGTGAAAGCTACCGATGACAGTTGGCGAGTTTTAGGAAAATGTTGCAAGTAATTTTTAAATTATTAATTAAAAATTCAACATAACTTTCGTCCAGTCTGTCTCACCTTGACTCAAGTTTTTTCAATTTTAAGCCGATAAGTTTGCTATGAAACGGATTTTATTCGACACAAGATGTGTCAGCTTCATTTTATTCATCTTCTTTTTTTCAGTCGTGTCATTTGCGAATAACGAGTGGATCGAATCATACAACAACACGCGCTCTTTGGGTATGGGTGGTGCCAGTGTTGCGATTACAAGTGACGAAACTTCTCTTTATCGAAATCCTGCGAATTTAGGAAGTGTGCGTGATTATTATGGCACTTTATTAGATCCTGAAATTGAAGGCTCTTCAAATTTTGTTCAGCAGGTTTCGTCGCAGTCGACGGGTAAAGCATTTGAAGTATCTGAAATTATGAAAGTGCTTAGCACAAACTTAGAAAAATATTATCATGCCAAAGTTCAACTGACACCTTCGGTGATCACTCGCAATTTTGGTTTGGGTTTAATTTACCGCAATGAAGTCAGTGCTGAAATGGATGCTGCAGGAACAAATTTAGATTTGAAATATCAAAGTGATATCGGCGCAGTACTAGGTGCGAACTTAAGGCTTTTTGATGGACGAGTCAAAATCGGTGGAAGTGCCAAAGCGATCAGTCGAATCGAAGCTGTTAATTCTGCTTTGCCTGTTGCGGGACCAACAGATCTTGCAACGATTGGCTCCGAGGGTTTAGCGTATTCATTTGATGGAGGGCTTTTATTGCAAGCTCCATGGGATTACATTCCGACTTTAGGAGTTGTCGTTAAAGATATTGGTGGAACTAAATTTGATAAGCAAGATGGTCTTCGATTAAATGCGACTTCGCGTCCTGCTTTTGTTCCTCAATCAGTGGATGCGGCGATTTCGATATTTCCCATTCATGGAAACCAGCTACGCAGTGTGTGGACTTTAGAATACAGTGACGTCACGAACTCTCGAAATGACACAGACTATGCTAAAAGAATCCATGCAGGCATCGAAATTAATTCTCGTGATATTTTTTTCTTTAGGCTGGGGTATAATCAAAGGTACTGGACAGCAGGTTTTGAAATCTCTTCGGAAAGACTGCAATGGCAAGTGGCCTCTTACGGAGAAGAAATTGGAACAGAGCTTTCTCCGCGCGAAGATCGTCGGTTGAGTACAAAATTGACTTTGAGGTTTTAATGCATTTTTTAATGAAGAGATTTTTTTTAATTTTTGTTTTAACAACATTGGGTTGTTCGCAAAACTTTTTTAATGATGTCAGTTCTAAATCAGGCGACGATGCTTTATTATTTGATGCCAAAACAGCCGTTAACAATCAAGATTATCAAACAGCGATCGATATTATAAAAACAAAAATGTCCTTATCAGGCCAAACGCGCGCAGATGCTAAAGAAGTTTTAGCCAGCGGTTATGCCGGAAAGTGCGGACTGAACTTTGTTACTTTCGTCAATGGATTATCAACAGCTGTTAGCGGAAGTGCATTTATTCTTTTATCGACTCCTTTTGTTGGAGTTGTCGTTGACCCCGCTTCGTGTTTAACGGCGCTGAACACACTTGAATCAATTGGAACAACATCGGCGCGTACAAATGACGAAAACGCGTTTGCTGCTATTATTGGAATGTCTTTAATGGGCTCGGCTGTTCGCCTGTACACAGATATTATTCCAACGAATGGAGACAGCACACAAGACGCGCCCAATATTTCATGCGGCTTAACTGACCCACAAGTTGATTACGTCGTATTAGGTTTTGGTTTTATGTCTCAAAATTTTAATTATTTATCAACTTCACAATTAGGTTCAAGTTCGCAAACAACATTGAACGGTGTTATTAACATTTGCACAAATGTAGCCGGAAGCGCTTGCACAATTACAAACCCGGCATCGATCACACCTCAAATTCGCGATACGATACGTGATCTTTTAAATACGACAGATTACGGAGTCGGAACCGTTGTGACAAACGGAAATCCGATTGCTATTGCCGGAGCTTGTCCATGAAGTTCATGTTGAAATTCATATTTATTTTTTCATATTTATTTTTTTTTGAAAATACTTTTGCAGGTGAACTTTATCAGTCGGGGCTTCCGCCGCGCTGTCTTGCGATGGGTGGAACTTGCGTTTCACATATACGCGGAGCTCAGGCTTTATTTTTTAATGCAGCGACTTTAGCCCGAGTTGAAGGCTTTGATTTTGCTCTGGGACAATTTTCTGCTGCGGCTTCGAAAGATGCCGAAAATTATGTTAACGCTGTTAATAATAATGGTGGTAACACTTTGACGATTAACGATGTGCAAGGGCTTTACGGAAAAACAATTACGGCCGATGTAGCCGCGCGATCGGGTTTTGTGATGCCTTATTTCGGAGTGGGGTTTTACAGCCAAAATTATCTTTCTGAAACTTTTAATAACCCCACGTTTCCCACTTTTAATGTCAACTACATCAGCGACTACGGATATCTTGTTGCGGCGGCGATTCCGCTTGGACCAACGACCTCGGTCGGCATTACGGGGCGAAGCGCGAAGCGATGGGGTGGAAATAAAGACATCGATGTTCTGACCTTAGTTAACTCAACAACTCAAAATACGATTGATCAAAATTTTCAAGATCACGGCACTGGAAATGCGCTTGATCTTTCAATTATGACAACTTTAAAAATGGACTTAAATCCCACGTTTACTTTCGTTTGGAATGATGTGGGAACAACTCGGTATAATCTGTATTCAGGAATTCAAGATCCGCCTCGGCAAGAAGATAATTTAATATTTGGAACTTCCATCAATCATGAATTTTTAAAAGGAACTTGGACCTATGCTTTTGAGTATAAATTTATTCGAACAAATGGCGAAGATTTAACAAAAAAAGTTCACTTTGGCGCCGAAGCTTCCTATGGTTTAATCGATCTTCGCGCCGGATTGAATCAAGGTTATTTAACTTACGGAGTCGGTGTTGATCTTTGGCTTTTGGAAATCGATGCAACCTATTTTACCAGCGAGCTTGGAAGTTATGCTGGGCAAAGCCGCAATGATCGTTATCAAGTCGGTGTAACGATTTCGTTAGATTTTGATCAAAGCTTTAAACTTCAAGACATGGATGGCAAAAAAAGAAGACTTAAGCAAAGAAGATAGTTATGCTTTTGCCATGCTTGATTTTATTCCAATTCAACATCCTGATCAGATTCAAAATCTTTTGCAGACTTTCAATCCTGAAAAACAAACTTGGATCGTATCTGATTTAAAATCAAAACAAGAAATTCAAAATGATTCCGTTCAAAAGTATGGTTTTTATGTTGATGATTCAATTCTTCGGGTCAGTGATTTCTGGAAAATTTGGATCAGGCGTCTTGAGCCTACGCTTCAAGTTGTTTCCAGTGATTTTATTAAAACATTGGTGCAACTTTTCATCGATATTCACGGATCACAAATTGAAATCGCCGAGAATGATTTTTCTACTTTAAATCGCTATGTGCAAGAGCTGGCTCCTATTATTTTACATCCTGAAAGTGATCAAATTTTAAAAGAATGGCTTCAGCAACAGGAAGAAACTAAAAAATGGGCGCTGTGGTATTCAAAAGCTCGTCTCTGTTTACTTTTTATTGTAAACGAAAAAAAAGTCATTGATACAAAATGGTCTGCGGCCTATCTACAAACGATTGATCTTGAACAGGTTCAATGGCCCTTAGAATTGATCGTCGATTTAGGATCAGAACTCACGTCGATCGAGATGGGTCTTTTTAAAAATTTATCACAAAAACAAAAAGTTCAAGTGTATGCACCAAGCCCTTCTTGGATCAAAAACTATCCTTTTTTATTTAAAACCTACACCGAAAATTATGGTTTTGGTATTTTGAAGGAAATTTCTTCAACAAGCTTAGTCAAACCACCCATACTAAATAAGACAGAATTTGTTCGTCTTTCAACTCAGTTAGCTGAAGTTAAGTTTGCTGTCGCGCAAACTCGAAAATGGCTTGATCAGGGAATTCAACTTCAGCAGATTGCCTTGATCGGCCTTCAAGTTGAAGACTACTGGTGTGCTTTAGAATTCTATTTAAATGAAGAAGGTATTCCCGCTCAAAAAGATGTTGTCGCACCGATCAATAGCCTAGCCGCTGTACAAATATTTTTGTCTCATCTAAAAAGTTTAACCAGCGATGTGAGTTTTGAAAGTCTTCAGCAAAAGCTCTATCAGCATCAAAATCAAGTCGAGCTGAAATACGAAAAGTTTAAAGCTTTATTCTCACAATTGTACCATGACGAAGATTTAGCTCGAGACTCAAATATAAAAAATATTTTTTATCGAAAATTAGATCTTGTATCAGAAATGAATCGCGACGAATTTTTAATTTTTCTTGTCAAAGTCTGGATTGATTTACCCGAATCGCATCTTTCGAGTGAACTTTTTGAAATTATTTTTAAAGATATTTTAAGCCAAAGCTTAGAAACGCCAATGAAGTTTAATCGCTGGTATCAATTTTTAAAAGCTCGAATTAGCCGTAAAGAGATCAAAGTTAAAAATTCCGACGTCAAAGGCATTCAAGTTTTATCGCTGATGTCGTCGCAAATGGCACAAGCTGATTATCGAATTTACTTTGGTCTTTTTGATGAAGCTTTTAGAAATAGTCAAAAATCAATGCTTCCATTGAGCGACATTGAGGTTTTAAAAAATCAATTTGATTTTGCCATCGAATATCCTGAAGAAAGCCATTTAGATTTTAATTTACGTTGGATCGCAGAAACATCAGTTCAACAGCAATTTATGTTAACACCCCATCTTAGTTTTTCGGCAGAGCCATTAACAGCCTGTTCTTATTTTTTGCAAAATCAACCGCAATCTGAAATCATAAGACCCGAACCTACGCGGCTAGATCAGCTTCAGACTTTTCTAGCTCAAAATCATTTTGAAAAAAATGATGTTTACGAGGCAACAGCTTCACTTAAAAGAATCAACGAAGATCTTCTGGGTGCCGAACTGAAGTTTTCTTCAGACATTTTTAATCAATTATCAGCCAGCGATGTCGAAAATTATGCGCAGTGCTCTTTTAAGTTATTTGCTTCGAAAGGATTTCGGCTGCGTGACTATCCCGAAACAGCGATCGATTTAGATCCGCGACAAAAAGGCACTTTAGTTCACGCCCTCTTTGAACACGCAATTCTTCAAATCGAGAAAAACAGCTTTAGCTTAGAGCAAATGAAAGAATTTTTAGACCAAAAAAGAATCGAGTTTTCTTTATTTCCAAACGAAGACGCTTTTTGGACCGTTCAAAGATCAAAAATGCTGAATGTCGTTAAAAAGTTTTACGAATTTGAAAAACAAAGAGTTCAACAATTTAAATCTTTGACCGAAATTAATTTTGAACTTTTTTTTGATTTTGAGAATGAGATTTTAACAAAAAAACCTTCATCCAACGCAATTTCAATTAAAGGTCGCATTGACCGCCTTGATCAACATAAAGATCAAAAATATTTTCTGATTTATGATTATAAATCATCAGCTGCAAATATTGAACCTTACGCGAAGTGGCTTACAAAATATAAATTTCAGCTTCTGATCTACACGCTCGCTGTCGAGATCAGTCTGTTTGATAAAGCCGATGTTAAAGGGGCACTTTTTTATTTGTATAAAAACTTTGATTTAACAAAAGGTTATGTTCAAAAAGAAGTCGGCGTTCATGATTTGCAGCTTTCAGCAAAACTAAAATGTTTTCTAGATGATGATGATCAAGACCAACTAAAAAGTGATTTTATTTTATTTCTGGCTCAGATGTTTAAAAAGCTTCAGCAGGGTTATTTCAAAGCTCAACCCAATGATTTAGAAATTTGTGACGAATGTGATTGGAGGAAGCTATGTCGAGCCCGACATCTGATGTAGACTCTGCGCTGAAGTCGCAGTTCATTCGAGCAGGGGCAGGGGCCGGTAAGACCACTCAGCTGATCCGTTCATTTACTGATTTTGTAAAACAGTTTTATCAACTACATCAACGTTACCCACGCATCGTCATTACAACATTTACTCGGAAGGCCACTCAAGAAGTCAAAGAAAGACTGCTTGTTAATGCTCTTCAAAACGAAGATCAAAATATTTTTCAATTTATTAATAAAAAATCTTTCGTTCAAATATCGACCATTCACGGACTACTTAGTTTGTATTTATCACAAAATGCTGAACAACTTTCGCTGCCGCAAGAAATAAAAATTGTCGATCAAGCAAAATCACAACGAGTGCTTAAAAAACTGATGCACAGTCTGTTTAAAAGTAAAACTGAATACATTGAGATTCTTGAAACCTATGCTTTTAAAGATTTGCTCAAAATTGCTGAAGAAGCTTTAAATTATTTTGCTCAGCATGATCATATTCAGCACATCCAAATCAGCGAACTTCAAAATCTGACGGATTTTAAAAAGAATTTAGTTTTACAAAAGCTCCAACAAATATTTCATAGGGTTCCAGTGGCTCCCGAAAAATGGAGAGGCTATTTTGAATTTTTAGAAACATATCAGACTCAGCTTCAAACCGGAACAATCGATGAACTTATTCATTATTTTGATGATGAAGTATCTAAACCAAATTTTCTTAAAAAATCTCCGGCTTTTGAGCAAGAAGTCCATGATCTTATTGAAGAAATTCGTAAAAAAGATTTATTTACTTTTCAGGATACAAATGTTTTTCGTGAACAACACGAAAAGCTGAATCAGCTTTTTTTTAATTTCATGAAATCTCTTGCCGTTTTGGATCTTGAGACTAAAAAAAGAACAGGGGAATTAACGATCGCCGATCTTGAAAATTTGTCTTTAAAATTAGTGACTGAATTTCCCCAAACAGCGATCGATTTTTCGAACACTTGGGATTTCTTCATGATCGACGAATATCAAGACACGTCTCCGTTACAAGTCAAAATACTGAATCGACTTGTCGGCTTGAAACCCTGTTTTATTGTGGGCGATCCACAGCAAAGTATTTATCTTTTTCGCGGAGCAAGGTCCGAAGTGTTTGATCAAAAAGAATCAGAAATGCAAAAAAACCAAGTTCAAATTAGAAAGCTTGAAACAAATTACAGGTCAGAGCCACTGCTGATGAGTTTTATCAATGACTTTTTTACGCAACTCAGTCCTCAGTTTAGTCCAATGCAAGAAAAATCTCACAACAATCAAGCGATGTATCCGACACAAGCTTACTATATTAAAACAAGTGATGAAACAACAGCCGTGTTGAAGCAAATTCAAAATTTTTTAAAACAGGGCATTGCTCCTAAAGAAATTTGTGTTCTATCTAAAAAAAATTCTTCACTGATCGAAATTGCTCGAGCAGCCTATATTCACCAGATTCCAGTGCAATTGCAAACTGTTGCGGGTTTTGAATCGAAACGTGAAATTATCGATTTGGTCTCGTTCATTCAATTTTTGATTAATCCGCATGATCAAGAAAATTTAATTACATTATTGCGATCTCCGTGGATGTTTGTTGAAGATTTTGAACTTTTTCACTTTTGTCAGTCTGAAGTTTCGCGTCAGCAATCACTTTGGTTAGCCATTCTTCAAAGCACACATACAATCAAAACCATTTTGCTAGAGTATCAAAAGATGTTTGTTGATACAGGCGTTTCATGCACTCTGAAAAGTTTTATCGAAAAAACGGGCTTTCTTTCTTTTTCAGAATTACTTGATCCCACGGGTAAGCGTGAAGCAAATATATGGAAATTTATTTTATTGTTGAACGCTGCCGAAAAACAATCGGACTTTTCAATCGCGTTATTTATTCAAGAACAGTTTCAAGCTTTGCAAAGTGATCTTGGAAGCTCGGCCGGAGAAGCTCAGCCTGTGATCCAGCCCGACTGCGTATCTTTGATGACTGTGCATGCTGCGAAAGGTTTACAGTTTAAACATGTGATTGTGATTGGTCTAACAAATAAGCCTCAACAGACGAACACAATGAATTTAGCATTTGATCCGCTAACCGCCAAATTAAGTTTAGCCATTTATCACGATGCCGAATCAAAGCTTGTTTCTTCGGCTTGGTCCCAAAGCTTGCGTAAAGAATTCAACATCCGTGAATTACTTGAAGCTGATCGCGTCTTGTACGTGGCGATGACCAGGGCTGAACGTTCGATCAGTTTGATTGCTGATATCGGTAGCGAAACGAAGAAAAAAATAATTTACAATGAATCTTGGTTCAAAAAAATAAATTGGCCGGAAGAATCGATGCAAAAATCGAATTACCAGATTGTTTCAACTCATTATGACGAAACAGTTTCTTCGCAAATCGAAAGTAAAAAACGTGATTTGAATATACCAAATAAATTTGTTCAAAAAAATATTCAACCGCAAAACTCAGAAACTTCATCTGTCACAGGGTTGCTTTCTGAAAAAAAACTAAGCCTTAACTTAAAAAGTTTTGATAAAAGCTTACTGCATTTAAAAAAAGCGCAAAAAGGGACAGAACTGCATCAATTATTTGAGTCCTTAAAATACAAAAATGTCGATCAACTGCTTTTAGAGGTTCCGGACGAAACAAAAAAAATGCTGACGTATCTTATCCATCAAAAAGACATCAATTTGACTGAAATTCTGTCGCAAGGTTTTAATGAATGGGGTTTTGGTTTAAGAAATAAAACAGGTCTTATGCAGGGCCAAATAGACGCATGGGCTGAGCTCAAGGATGAAATTCATGTGCTTGATTATAAAACGGGAAGCTCTGAATACTCAGATAAAGCTTTTCAGCAGTTAACAATTTATGCTTTTGCCTTATTGAAAATGCAAAAAATATCTAAAACAAAAAAAATTATTTTTTCGGTTATTTATCCGACAGAACAAAAAATTATTAAAAAAGAATTTATTAATGCGGCTGACTTAATTGATAAAGAATTTCAATTAAGTCAGCTTTTCTAAAATTATCTTGTTACTGTATCCGGATCCACAATTTCACTGTAGGTACTTAAACGCTGGATGACTTCAAGTTGTTTTTCATAAGTGCTTTGAAGTTTGCCACTGGTCATGATAACACCAGCAACGACATCCCCCGTAAGCACCCCAGCTTGGCCTTGTAGATTCACTTTTAAATTTTTTGAAGCTTCAGTTATAAAATCATAAGCAATTGCAAGCAAGGGAGTGATTCCAAGCACTTCATTTTTGGCTTTAGTTTCTTTTAAGATCTCGGTAAAAGATTGTTCGGTCGCTTGTAGCTGATCCGCAGGTGTCGCCGCTAAAGTTTGTAGAATCTCGGTAATCAAAGAAAACTGCGCGCTGAGAATACTTCTAAGATCTTGAACTTGGGTCTGAAAATTCGCTGCGACTTCAGGTTGATCAAGCTCCTTAGGCATAATAAGCTCTTTGGCATTTGCTTTTCGAAGCCAAGCAACAAGTTGCTGCGCTCTTTCATCAGCTTTTGTTTTCAGAGGCAAAAGTTCGGGCATTTCTGCCAAATACTGATCAAGCGTTTTATTCTGAGCTGCATCGCAAGCTGTTTTGTCTTTGATTTCTCCTGCTTCGTCTGTCACGCAAACTTTCGCAATTACTTCTGAAACTGGTTTCTTGACCGCAAGATCTGCTAAGTAAATTTGTTGCATCATTTCAAATAGATTTCTTTTATTTGAAATAAAAAATTCATTTTTTGCTGCACTGTGAACAAGAGCTTCAGCTCCCAAGGCATTTTGTGAAGCAAAGTAAACTTTTGTGTCAGATAATTTTTTGTCTTCTCCTGCTTTAGCGACATTAAATCTTTCTTTCGGTGCTACTTTTGTACTAGAACGGCTGACTTTAAAACTTTCAGCAAATGGATCATAACCATTCCACTTAGATTCAGCTAAGCCAATCACCGAAGCGACGGCCGTTTGATCTCCGAGCGAGCGATTAATTTCAACAGGTAAATTTATTTCGATCAACTGGGTTTCTTCAAGAGAACTCGAAGGTGCGAAGAATCCTGATTTTAAATCTCCAGCCAGAACTTGAAGTACCGTATTGATTGTAATGGATTGTGAAGGCTCAGAAACTCCCATAAAGAATTGTTCAAAATCTAAGTAGGAAATATTGCTCAGCCGGCTGTCGTCATTTGTACGAGCCGCTGATGATTGCATCAAAAATTGCATTGCAAAGAATTTATCGTAGCCAACACCCACGGTGTTTATTTTATCTCTTGTTAAGTTGATGTCATAGAGTGAGCGTGCCTCAAGAATCTTAATATCTTTCTTTGTTTCACGAATACCCACGGCTCCGGATTCATCTGCCGATTGGCTGGTGTATTCGTAAGGAACGGCATAAATTCTTTTGTTGAAATCGACAACGCTTGCACCAGGGGCTCCGGGTGTGCGAATCAGCTCATGAAAGAAAACATATCCTAGCTTTGCGGCGTTAACTTCGTCTTGGATAAGAAGATTGCTGTCTTTTGAAGTACGACCTGTTCCAAAAATGGTCGACATCACAGCTTCATCAAGGAAATTTCTAATTTTTTGAAAAAGTGCAATATTTCTTTGGATAATTTCACTTTTTTGCTGCCATCCAAATAAAATTTTATCGTAAACGTAGTATCGCCCAACATAAGAGCGCGAGTAATCACGAATTAAATTTTTAACGATCTCGGTCGCGCTAGCTCCACTATCAAACTGTGCACAGAGCGCACTGGAACTTAAGCCTTCGTCATCGCATTGCTCGTAATATTTTAAAAAACCTTGTTTGTTGATGGTGTCTTTCGTGAAGTGAACTAAAGAGTTTTTTCCAAAGGCTGTGACGACGTCGTCGATAGAAACTAAATTGCCTGAAACAATTTTGACGTTTTTTGTGATATCTGGATTTTTTAAAGACCCATCAGAAAGCTCAACCAAACCGGTGTAAGCAGCTCTTAGTGCATGCGCATCGTAAGGGCCTGGCCCAGCGTATTTCATGTCGATATCGGCGATGTAATCCATAATCGAAGAATAGTTTCGTACCGTGGGAGCTTCATCTTTGAAAGTGTAATTGGCTTGATCAATCGATCCCTTAAAATTATGCAGCAAACCAAAAGCATGACCTAACTCGTGCGACAATGTACTCATGATATTTTTTCTGAAATTCAGATCAAAATTCTTTTTAGGATCTTGATCCAGCGTTAAGGCTTCATCATTAATATCATCGCGCGAATACATGTAACAACCCGGTCGATTTTGTATGCTTTCGTCAAACTTAATCGCGGCTGCTAACATTTCAGTTCTAGTTTTTAAAGCGGCTTTCATCGTTTCATCTAAACCGCCATACTTTATAAATGCGTCATTCATGGCTAATTCAAAGCGGTGAGGCTCTTGAGTCAGTTTTTTATTCACTGCAAGGTCCGTAAGTTTTTTCATAAATGTGTGTTCGTCTGTTGCATATTCAATTGTTTGGCCCTTGATTTGGTCTTTGAATAAATCAAGAGAAAGAATTTTTTGACTGCCTTGAGCCGATCTTCGAATTTTTAAATTTTTAATGAGGTCTTTGATGTTTTTATGATCTAATTGCAAAGCTTGAATCGACTGCAAAAGCATTTTATTCATTTTACTTGCTCGAGCTTGAACACGAGACAAAACTTTTGCATCAACATTTTTATTTTGTATCGCATTCTGCGCAGCTGCTTTTGCTTGTTGGTCATTCGTCGACACCACCGCTTTAGTATTTGCAGCATCTTCCAGAGCTTTTTTCTTAATGCCGTCGATCATTTTTTCATATTTACGCGAGACTTCAGTGACTTTAAGAAGTCGCTCGGTTTGGTCGAATGTATTTCCCGAATAAATAATAACGTTCGCTGATTCAATCGTTCCAGAGCGCGGATTTGCTGCCGGTTGGGCGACTCCAAGCAGTCCGTTTTCAGCTTGTAATTCTTGATACCAAATATAATTTCGATCTAGATCACCTAGATGACCTGTGTTTTTGCCTTCATCAACAACGACTTCAACATAGTCGCCTTCTCTTGTAAGGGGGGTTCCACGAAAAGCGTAACGTAAAGTTTTATTCCACTCTTTGATCACTTGCTGACTGGCTTCGATAATCAGCTGGCGTCGTTCTGGACTTGTAACCTCTGGGTTATTTAGTCCACCGATATAATATTTAAGTTTACGGCCATTTCTAAAATCGTGAATTAGTGGCATGTACTTTTCGCTACCATCGCGATTATCAAGTGTTCCGTTTTCTTTGACCTTGTCGGCTAAGGTAAAAACTCCAAAATTAAATGCAGCTTGCGCCATACTTGAAATGTTAGCAGCAAATTGCTGATCGCTGTTTGCGTTTTTGTGTTTCATAAATGAAATACGCTCGGAAATATTAAAATTAAATTGATACGTTCCACCCCAGTAGGCCGAGTTCACTTGTTTTGTTGCAAAACAACCGGCGTTAGGTTTTGTCGTGTATGATCCCGAAAGCGAAAAATTTAAAACTCCGTCCGTCGCCAAACGCATGTCTGTGCCTGTGACTTTTTGAGACGAAGTCGTCATGATGCAGTCTCCGCCGGCGTAAAAAGCTAAAGGAGAATTAGAATCGGGAATCGTGTTTTTAGTCCAATCAATCAGTGCATACTCAGCTTTTTCTTTCGTTGTTTTTTCGGGAAGGGGTATAGCTAAAACCGAGCCATCCGCGGCTATTTTAGTCATGCGAATATAAATGACTGGAAAAGACATCAATTCTTCACGATCTTTTGGCCCTTGGCCCGTGTAAGTAATCAGTGATTGTTGATTACGAACAACGATACGATTGTCTTCAAGTTCAAAACGAATGATGGTCATATCGCCGGAAGTTCCCGTGCGACCTAGAAAAATATTTGAAGCTTCTTCAAATGTTCGTCGGTAAAAAAATTCTCCGGCTAAGTCGCTTAAGCGAACTGTGTAATTGGGATCTAAAACTCCTGAAATATCCACTTGTTGAACAGCGCTGTCGGGAAGAATTTGGATAAGCCCTGATGACTTTGCACGCGTCGTTGTCACAATATTAAATTTAAGTGATTTAACTCCGTTATCATCGTTTATTTCTGTTTGTCCGGTCATATAAGTAATCGGTAAATTTGCCTTAAGCACCAAAACGCAATCTTGGTCCAATGACTGTAAAAATTGTTTAACGTTTTGATCATTGCAACTGATCACTTCATTATTACCTGCATTATTTTTTAAAAGTCTTTTTTGCTGTTCGTTGAGTTTAGATAGGCCAGTTACTTCATAGATATGCATCACGCTGTTATCAAGTTGAGTAAATACTTGCGTCGATGAATCAATAAAACTCATGTTCACTTTAAGTTCACTTTGTAGTGCTTCTGAAGTTGTTAATCGGTGATCAAGTTTTGATGTTGCAAAAAGTTTTTTAAAAACGTCTTTATCAGAATTTGTAAGTCCTAGAATAATTCTTTGATCACTTTTTGAGTTGATTTTAATATGTGTTGCTTGAGCCCATTCTGTCTTTTTTAAAGCCAAAACAGACGTTGATTCTTTCAGTTCGTTTTTAGTTCTTTCTAAGACTCCGTAGTCTTCGATGACGTAACGAAATAACGGAACCAAAAGAGCACCTTGTTTTTTTCCTGACAGTATTTCAAGTTTATCAGTTTGGGCTTGCTTCAACGAAACTGAAAGCGAAGTGGCTTTGCTTGGTTCGACCTTTTGAATTTGTGAAAGCAAAGACACTTCTTTCATAGAAAGTGAAAATGATTTCTCAACATCAGTCAAGTTCGCCTGGTTTGTTACAATTTTATAAGCCGTAACATAATCTTTCTCGACCGTGAAAGTGATTTTAAATTCATCAGCCGAGGAGTTTATCAATGGAAGACCTTCAAACATAAACTTAAGACGGCTGGATACATTCACATCTGCACTAGAAAGTTTATTTAAAGAATTTGAATCAAAGGCTTCAACTGTGTTCTGGTTGGTGTCTAACTGATTCACACGAGATAGTTTCGCACTGACAAGCGAAGTTTCAGATAAAGTGGGAATTTCATTGATTGCAAAGACGTCTTGTTGAACGTCATCTGGTAATTCAGCTTGACGTGATTTCGGACAACTCGTTAAAAAAATGAATGTTAATATAACTTTAATTAAAGTTAAGCTATTCGACTTGTGTGTGCTCTGTTTCATCATGTGCTCCTGTTAAAACGAAAATCCAGTTCCTAAATAAATCAGTGAATCATTTTCATTTATTAAATCTAAATTTGAATCTGCAGCATTGGCTCGAAGGGCGCTGCCACCGTTTGTATGACCCATAACTAAACTGCACTGGTCATTCAGGGCGTAGCCTAGTTCTTCAGAGTGTTCGAAACTATTTTTTAAATTTTCTTGGTAGGTCCAGCGAAGTTTGTTGATGTATTCGACTGAAAACGAAATCTGTTTGTAAGTGTAACCTAAATTTAAAGTTTGATTTGAAGAATAGCGATTCAGAACAGCGCCTTGAATATCGGTGTCGTAGGCGTGCGCGTATCGACCGGCCGTTAAGCCAATCGCTAAAGACCAAACACCTTCGCGCAGAGGAGAAATTCCATCGGGTTGAATTCCGAAACTCACTCCGACCGAAAAAGCTGTTTGCAGTTGATCTTTTTTAATTGATCTTTTAGAGGCCGGAATCACTACTGAAGTAAATGGTGTGAGCGTTAAAATATACGGTGTCGACCACATCCATTTATTTGTGATAAAAGAATAAATTAAAGGAATATCCGCTAGGCCTGAATCAATGTCTTCACTGTCAATCAAGTTTTGTGAATAAGCTATTTTAGCTTTAAATAAACCAATCGAAGTCGTTAATGTGGGTACGGCTAAATAGTCCATTCCATCTTTACGAGTTCCATCATTATGATCGTAAAGACTTGTATTTCGTGTAATAAGAATTTCCGTTGAAAAGTTCGCGTGTTCTTTTTTTTCAGTGTTTTTTTCTAATTGGTCGGCTTGCATGACAATTTTATTTGTCGTTTTGTTCGCAGGTGAAGATGAAGCCCAAACAGGGCTTAAATTAAAAGCGACGATACTTAAGACAGGAACAACTAAAAGCGTCACTCGATTCTTCATCTTCATTTAAATCACTTTCTACGCAACAAAGTTAACAGTCCTGTGCCATTTCAAGACGATATAGCCAGGATCATACCAATTGCGAATAGCTCAATCAGCGACTTGTCCAAACCTTTGACAGATCTATTCGTTTAAGTTGCCTATTCACAATCAGGGAATTACAGTTTTAATCATGCCCTTGACTGACGAAATTTATATTTATTGTGACGGAGCTTGCTCGGGAAATCCGGGGCCAGGTGGCTGGGGTAGTATCGTGATTTTAAATCAAAAAGTCATCGAGCTCGGTGACTCAGCAAATGCTACAACGAACAATCGCATGGAGATGACGGCTGTCTTGGTTGCATTGAATTATTGTCTTCAGCAAAAAAATATTTCTGAAATAAAAAAAATTCATATTTTCACAGATTCTGTGTATGTGATTCGAGGCTTTACCCAGTGGATGCACGGGTGGAAACGCCGAGGCTGGAAAACAGCTGATAACGGCGAAGTTTCAAACCAAGATTTATGGCAGAATCTAGATTTATTTTCGAATCAAATTAAAAAAATAAACCCGAATCTTAAAATTGAGTGGAGTTTTGTTAAAGGTCACTCGGGTGTTCCCGGAAATGAACGCTGCGATGAAATCGCCGTCGCTTTTTCAAAAAAAAATCATGTCGATTTGTATCAGGGTTTGGCAAAATATTATATTTTTGATCCTTATCAGTTACCCGAAACCAGGCCTCTGCCTGATCTTAAAAATAAATCAACGGCGACGCCTAAAACAGTGTGGTACATTAGTTATGTCAACGGAAAATTTTCACGTCACGAAACTTGGAAAGAGTGTGAAGCTTTAGTTAAAGGCCGAGCCGCTCAGTTCAAAAAAGTGACCAGCGCCGAAGAAGAAGAGCAAATTAAAAAAACATGGGGAGTCTAAAATGGAAATTCAAGGTCAAACAATCCTGATCACAGGAGCAAATCGAGGCATCGGTTTAGCTTTTGCTGAAGCTTGTGCTGAAAAAAAATCTCATTTACTTTTAGCAATCAGGAAAAATGATCCCGCACTGATCCAGCAATTAAAAGATAAAGGGGCCCTGTCTGTCGAAATTCTTGAAACAGATTTGTCTTCAAGAGAATCTGTGGAAAAACTTGCGCAAAAGATGAATCAGTATTCGATTGATATTTTATTTAACAATGCAGGCCAATTAACAGGTGGCCTGATTGAAGCTCAGCCATTGGATGACATTTATAAAATGTTTCAAGTGAATGTAAATGCTTTGATTCACTTGTCACGTGCTGTGATTCCACAAATGGTGAAGCTTGGAAAAGGTAAAATCATCAATCACGCCAGCGTTTCTGCCGTGATGCACTTCCCCTGTGCTTCAACATATGCTGCATCAAAAGCAGCGGTCTGGGCTTTTACAGATTGCATTCAACAAGAGCTCAAAGGAACCGGGGTATCAACTTTATGTTTATTTACTCCGGGAATCAAAACGCGCATGTTCGACGAAATTGACGTCTTGTATTCAAAAAATATCGATGTGGTGCAAGAGCATATACCTCCTGAAGTCTACGCACAGAAAATATTAGCCGCCGTAAAAGACGATCGCACTTACTTAGAGCCCGATGGCTCAACGGGAATTGCTTTCCGCGTGGCTCAGCATTTTAAAGGAATTTTTAATTGGGGTGTCAGTCAAAAATTTAAAAGATAGAACTGCTCAATTATTAAAAATAAGCTGAGCCGAACTTACGGCTCCAGTAAAAGTTAAGGTCGCCGTTTTATTTTCAACTAAAGACGTCGCCACTGGAAATGAAATTAAATAGGGCGTCGACCAGCGATTATGATAAGGATACATCGCCTGCAGTTCTGAGAGCAGCAATTTAATTTTCGTTGCTTTTCCTTCATAGCGCTGACCATTAACGTCTAAAAATATTTTCCACAGAGTTTTATTTTGCGACAAATCATTGTGTTTTCTTTCGGGCGAAAAAAAGCTGACAAAAAATTCGGTGCTTTCTGTGTGTTTGCTGATGGCTTTGGTTTTTTCGTCTTTGTATTTTTGCTCGTTCCATTGCTGTAAGCGAGAGCTGTGGGATAAAGCGGCGTCAGTGATTTGGCCGTCAAGCCAAGTTCCTTGAACGGTCAACTGGTTATACAAACCATCATAGATTTCTAATTTTCTAGATTTTTTTTCAATCAAAGACTCGTAATCAGAAACACTGACTTCCGGTACACCTTGGGGCATTGATAATCGAGATGCGCACGAGTAATAAAAAATTGAACTGATGAATAGGAAGACTAAAAATATTTTGCGGTTCATATTAATCTACCTTTTCTAAGTAGGGTTTTAAAAAATCAATCACAGTTTTGAAAACCTCGCCACGGGCCGTATCGTTGTAAAGTTCATGGCGACCACCTTCAACAATTTTTAAATGTTTTTTTTCGCTTAAGATAGTCTCGAAAAACTGCAAAGCCACAGGGCTTGAAACAATGGGGTCATCATCTGCAATATGCAAAAGTGTCGGTAAGGTGATTTCAGCGGCTCGGCTGGTCACTTTCAGCATCTCGCGCTTCATTCCGATATAAACACCAGCTGAAATTTTGCCGTGACGGTAAGTATCTTGTTCGAACTCGCGAATGACTTCAGGATCTCGGGTTAAATCTGAATTCTTAATTTCATTACCCAACGTGAGCTGCGGTAAAAATTGATTGATAAAATACGAGCCTGTGTCTTTCCAGACCGGAACTTCAATCGCAAATCCGAATAAGGGTGAACTCAGAATTTGCGCCGTCAAGCCCGAAGTTTTTTTATCAATCAAAGAGCACTCTTGAACAAGGGCTCCCATCGAGTGGCCTAACACAACGACGGGATGATCTTTGACTTCTGGAAGATTTTTACAAAGCTCTAAAAAAATTTGAAAATCTAAAACGTAATCGTCGATATCTTTTGCATATCCACGTAAGCCGGCTGATCGGCCGTGGCCGCGCATGTCCCAAGCGATAAAATTCCAAGCTTCGTTTTCGAAAGCTTGAATCAAGCGGTGGTAACAATCCGAGTGTTCGGCTTGTCCGTGGGTTATTAAAATTGTACCTTTGGCTTCAGGCTTGATCCATTTTTGCAAAAATAGTTTTGTGCCATCATAGCCATTAAAAAAAATTTCTGAACGATTAAATAAGTTCGTGTAAGCACTTTGCGACATAGTCTTTATGTTCTACTTAGAACGTTTTGAAGTCAAATTATCGTGCTTTTAAAGAATCGTATCTTGGCCTTGCATTTCATTTATGCGACTCATGTCGAGTTCGGCTGAAGGGTAATCTAAAGAAAAGTGAATTCCTCTGGATTCTTTTCGACGTAAAGCGCACTCGACTGTCAAGTCGGCGACGATCGCAATATTTCGAAGTTCTAAAATATCTGAATGAATTTTCATATTCGAATAATACTCTTTCACTTCTGATTTGATATTTTGTAGACGATGTTGCGCGCGCTCTAAACGTTTGTTTGATCGCACAATACCTACGTAATTCCACATAAGACGGCGAATTTCTTCCCACATGTGCGAAATCACGATCATTTCGTCTGAGTCGGTATTATTTGGTTTAGCCCATTCGACAGCTTTTTTTAGTAAACCCGTTTTGAGATTGATTTCGCTCCAATTTTTTTGAATATGTTCGGCGCAATTATGAGCCATCGCTAAACATTCCAAAAGCGAATTGGAAGCCAAGCGGTTAGCACCGTGAAGTCCGGTGCAAGCGCTTTCGCCGATCACATAAAGTCCTGTTAAATCAGTTTGTCCGTTCACGTCGGTCACGACTCCACCACATAAATAGTGGGCCGCAGGAACAACTGGGATGGGTTGTTTTGTGAGATCAATTCCGAACTCAAGGCATTTTGAATAAATATGTGGGAAATGCGATTTTAAAAAATCAACAGGCTTGTGTGAAATATCTAAGTAGACGCAAGGTTCGCCGGACTTTTTCATTTCCGCATCAATACCGCGGGCCACGATGTCTCGTGGTGCTAAAGATCCTAAGCGATGATATTTTTTCATAAAAGCTTCGCCCGCCGAATTGATGAGTTCGCCACCTTCGCCACGAATGGCTTCGGTGATTAAAAAATTTCGCGAGTCTTTGTGATACAAACATGTTGGATGAAATTGCATGAATTCAAGATTAGCAACGCGCGCACCAGCTCGATAAGCCATCGCGATTCCATCGCCGGTTGCGCCGCTCCAGTTTGAAGTATACAAATAAACTTTACCGGCTCCGCCTGTTGCTAAGATTGTTGTTTTAGCTTCGACAACTTTCACTTCACCTGTTGTCTTATCAAGCACATAAAGTCCAACGATACTTGTTGGTCCGGTGATACTTGGATCAACTTTTTTATTCACGAGCAAATCAATTGCAAAATGATTTTCTAAAATTTGGATATTCCGATGAGCTAAAGCGCGAGTCCATAAGTTGCGATGTATTTCAGCTCCGGTTTGATCTTCGTGGTGTAAAATACGTCGAAAAGAGTGGCCCCCTTCGCGCGTAAGATCGGCATCAAAATGAACCCCATAGTTTAGTAAATCTTTAATTCTTTCAGGCGCTTGTTCGATAAAATTTTTGACTGAGTTGTATCTGCAAAGTCCGGCTCCGGCAACTAAAGTATCTTTGATATGACTTTCAAAACCATCTTCTTCCGTCATGACCGCGGCGATTCCACCTTGCGCCATCGCACTGTTTGTTGAAGGCCCTTTGTCTTTTGTTAGCAATAAGACTTTTTTTTGATCCGCAATTTTTAGGGCCATCGTCAAAGCGGCGACTCCTGAACCCACAATAACAATATCTGTTTCCAGTCTCATATCTGTTGCTTCCTGAATGAAAACATAATTACAATAAAGGCGTGAGCAAAGCAAGGACGCAGCCATCGACCCAAACAGGACTTGTTTGGAAAATTTCAATCGGATTATTTCTTTTGTTAGCCGTGGTGCTTTACAAACTCAATGATTATTTTAAACAAGAAAAATGGCAATTAGCACAAAACCAAATGCGCACAAAAATTGTTTCGGTAAAGACGTCTGTCTCAAGTCAAATTGCGACACTCAAAAATGTTTTATCAAGCTATGAGCAAGAGCTTGTAGAATCAAAAATTAATTGGGTTCAATTAAATCCATTTTTTGGAATTGCTCGCGCGCAGCGAGTGGGTGGACAAAACTCAACTCAGTATCGTGTGACTCAGTTTATTGGCCGATCAGGTTCAGTCGGCGAAAAATGGAACACAAATTATTTAGAAAAAGCTTTGTCGCTGCAAATACCTTCGACTGAGCAAGCGATTACAGCGCAATTGTTTCAAGATAAATCAGGCGCGAAGTACATGACTTTGCGATTTGCCGATGAAGCGGGGCACGCTTTAATCGTTGTGGGTGGTGCCGATTATTTTCAAAAGTATTTTGATGCAGATCGGGCTGGCAAAACAGTCTCGCTTTTGCAAACAACCGATCACGTACTTGCCGCCCATAACGAAGCTGATTATTTAGCGACGATCATGGACGACAGCGCTTTTTCTTCAAAAAAATATTTGATTGAAAAAGAAGATATCGCGGGAACAAATTTAGTCGCGATGAATTTAATCAGCCGTAAAGCCCTCACTAAAGATTTTGCAGTTCCTTGGTCAATTGTTGGATTGATTATTGGATTTGGTTTGATGATTGTTGGAATTTTAAGTTACACGATCGAGCCTTTAGATCGAAGAATCGAGAAATACCGAATGCAAGAGCGTGAACAAATTTTTAAAGAAACTCTTTCTGAAAATTTAGCCCCGGTTCAAACAAAGCCTGTTGAAGCAAAGCCTGTTGAGGTCAAATCAACGCCTGTTGAAATTGTAAAAGCAAAAATTGAAATCCCAGATTCTTTTAACGAAGGTCTTGGCGCTTTCCCTCAAGATTTGATTGAAATTGAAATCCAAAATCAACTTGAACACACTCACACATCGACAACTGTAACAAATGATCAGCAAACCGGAATCGTTGATTTAGACCCTGAGCAAGCCGAAGACGGTTTAGATTTAGATAAAGCATTGTCCTTGGATGATTTAGAATCTGAAGATCTTATTTATAAAAGTGTAGATTTTATTCAAGATCAAATGACTTCAAAAAAAATCAATATTTCAGAGAAAACTAATCTGGTTTCGCAGCCCACTTTTGAATTCCAAAGAAAAGAATTCAAAGTCGAAAGTATCAATGTCTCTGTAAGGCGTCCGCTTCGAACATGAATATCAGAAAGTATGCACCTGATTTTTCAATTTACGTCATGTCTCAAGAGGCCGATTTAGGCGCGCGTGTTCGTCTGGATTTAGCGCACGCTCAGTACGATGCCTATTTTTTTGCAGACTTTGATGAACTGTATCAACGCATCCAAATGAATCCACCCCATATCGTTGTTATTGATCAGCACTCATTGCTGATTTCGCTTTCTGATTTTTTTGAAAAAGTTTTAAAGATTTCATCAGAGATTAAAGTGATTTGTTTGTCAGAGCCCGATCATTTTTTAAGTTTATTGGATTTTCAAAATTATAATTTGGCGCAGTTTTTTGATCGCCAAACAAAAAATGTTTCGGTTCAAGTTCTGTGTGCCGTTGACTTGATCTGTGAAAGTTTATTTCGCCTTTATCAAAATGAACAACTTCATTTAGCTAATGAAGAAAAAAAACTCAAAGTTGAATCACTCAAAGAACGAATTCAGAATGACTTAACGGGTCCACAAGTGCGTCCCTTCCAAATGCGCATTGCTGAGTATCGAACAGCAGAATCAAAAGAAGATTTATTGCAGATGTTTTTTAAACAGACGATGGCGCAGTCTTGGGTTTTTTTAAAATTTGTTAAATCAATTAATACATACATTGCAGTTTCCCATCAAAGCATGCCCGAGAAATGGGTTGAAGGTTTATCGTTTAAAGTTCCGACTCATGAACCTGACTTTAATGAAAAAATTAGCCTGGGAGACTTTCCACTAAGTCTGACTTATTACTTAAAAACAAAATGGGAAATTCAAGGCGTTAAAATTTTACCATTAATGATTAAGAACGAAGTCGAAGGGCTGATGATCAGCACACAAGATATCAGTGCTGAAGTTGCTGAAGATTTTTCGTTGATGAGTTTGGTCTACGCCATGATGTCGCTTGAATCGCAACCTCAATTTTTAGATGTTGAAGATTCTTTGACCGGCTTTTACAATCAACTTTTCTACAAACGCATTCTTGATAAAGAAATTGATCGTTCAAAAAGAACATTTGCGCCACTGGCTGTAATTAAAATTGCGATTGATTCTTTCCGCGAAATTGAAATCAGCCAAGGCCGAAATTTTTGTGACGAAGTGATTCGCAAAGTCGCTGAAGTGATCAAAAAAACTTGTCGCACTCCAGACTTTACATGCCGAACGGCCGAAAATGAATTTTCAATCATTTTAACGAACTGCAATCGCAAAGGAGCCGCGCTTCGCTCTGAAAGATTGCGCCAGCAGCTTAGGCTTGAAAGTTTTTCGAAATCAGGAATCAACATCACGGTCAGTCAAGGTATCAGCGAATATCCCTCTTTAACAAAAACGGCGGATGCGCTGAATGAGTCTTCACGTAAAGCATTGGATTTTATAATTACAAAAGGCGGAGACAAAATTTGTATTTTTAAAGCGCCTCAAGATCATAAACCTGATTTTCAAGTGAACACGTGAGACCATAATCATGGAAATGTTTCGACGAACTTACGCCGATATTAATTTAGATTCTTTGATTCAAAATTGGTTCGAAATTAAAAAAGTCGCCGGTGATGATCGATTTATTTGTCCGATGGTGAAAGCAAATGCTTACGGACATGGTGATGTTCAAGTGGCTTTAGCACTTGAAAAAGTGGGAGCAGAAACTTTAGGTGTTTGTCTGATCGAAGAAGGTTTACTTTTAAGATCCTCAGGCATTCAAGCTGAGATTTTAGTTTTTCGTGGATTTGATAAAGTGGGCGCCGAAAAAATTTTAGAATACCAAATGACTCCTGTCGTAAGCACATGGGAGCAATTGGCTGCATTAGAAGCCGTTGCCGACCAGTCCGTTAAAGTGCATTTAAAATTTAATACAGGAATGAATCGCATCGGTTTCGATGCCGATCAAACTGAGAAGCTCAGTGATTATTTTAAAAAATCAAAAAAATTAAAACTCAAAGCAGTGCTCACACATTTTGCTCAAGGTGAAGATGCCTTTCGTGAAGATGGTTTTTCATTCCAGCAAACTGTGCATTTTCAAAAAATTATTGATTATTTTAAAGACCACGATATTTATTCTCATCTTTTAAATTCGGGTGGTATTGCGAGCCTTGCAAAAATAAAAAAAGAATCTCAAAAAAATCATTATCTTTTACAAACTCAATGGGGGTTTCGCCCTGGGTTAATGTTGTATGGGTATCAACCTCATTCCAATTTTTCTGAAGTGAAACTAAAACCCGTGATGACTTTAAAATCTGTCGTAAACAACATTAGACAAGTGGCGGCTGGCGAAAGTGTTTCCTATGGCTGCACATGGAAGCCCGATCGGTTGTCTCGTATTGCAGTTGTTCCAATCGGTTATGCCGATGGGGTTCATCGCCTGATTTCAAATAAAGCTCATGCTCTTTTTGCGGGGAAACTTGCGCCCATTGTGGG
Organism: Bdellovibrio sp.; assembly: GCA_043747435.1. Taxonomy (GTDB): domain Bacteria; phylum Bdellovibrionota; class Bdellovibrionia; order Bdellovibrionales; family Bdellovibrionaceae; genus Pseudobdellovibrio. The sequence continues at coordinate 124,306 of JAYTPD010000043.1, forward strand.
ACGCATTTGCATGGATTTTTTAATGCTTGATGTGACGGATATTATTCAAGAAGGGTCTCAACTGAATTGGATTGAAGAAGAAGTGATCCTATTTGGCTTTGATGAAAAAAATCATTTCTTGTCGGCAGAACAAATTGCCGAAAAAGCTCAAACAATTGTTTGGGAAACTTTAACATCAGTCGGCGAAAGAGTGCCGCGCCATTTTAAAGGTTTTGTTAACCAACAAAAAGGACTTCTAAAAATATGATCATTGCAAAAATTGCGGGATTTATAGATGGCTTTTTTAATTATTTTATTGTTGGATTTAAAAACTTCGTCAAAGAAATTGGTTCGATGACCATTTTTGCAACTCAAAGTTTACAGCTTTTATTTGCGCAGCCCTTTCGCTACATGGAAATCATTCGTCACATTGAATTTATTGGAAACCAATCGGTCGGAATTATTTCTTTGACCAGTATTTTTACGGGCCTTGCTTTATCGTTTCAAGTTTACTTAGGTTTTAAATTAGTTAATGCGGTCGATCTTGTTGGGCCAACGGTTGCTTTAGGTATCACGCGTGAATTGGGTCCCGTCTTAACAGGGCTTATCGTTGCGGCACGCGCCGGTGGAGCAATGGCCGCGCGATTAGGAACGATGCGTGTGAATGAACAAATGGATGCGCTGGATGTGATGGGCGTGAACACGAAACAATATCTCATTGCTCCAAGATTAATTGCAGCCATTTTTTGTATGCCATTACTAACGGCCTTATTTGATTTTATGGCGATGGTGGGTTCGTGGTTTCTTTGCACGAAATTAGTGGGAATCGATCAAGCTGTTTTTCTTTCTAAAATTCGCGACACAATCGAAATTCGACATATCAACGAAGGCTTAATCAAATCAGCCGTCTTCGGACTTATCTTCGGAGTGGTTTGCACTTTTAAAGGTTTCAACACAACGGGTGGCGCGAAAGGCGTTGGTGAGGCAACTAATCGCGGAGTTGTTCTAAGTATGGTTTGTATTATCGTGCTTGATTATTTTTTGATGAATTTACTTCGAATTTATTATCTTGTGATGGGAATAGGTCAATAATTTTGGAAAATAGAAAATCTTCCGAATTTGCAGTTGTGCTCGATGAGGTCAAAAAAAGTTTTGATAACCAAAACGACTTCGTTTTGAAAGGCATCAACTTAAAAATCCCAAAAGGAAAGTTGACATCGATTATTGGATTTTCAGGAACAGGTAAAAGTGTGATGCTGAAACACATGCTGGGTTTATATAAACCCACATCGGGAAAAGTCACGATTTTAGGAACTGATTTATCAACTTTAAATGAAAATCAGCTGACACAGTTTAGATGCAATTTTGGAGTTCTATTTCAAAGTGCGGCTTTGTTTGATGATATGACTGTCTTAGAAAATGTTTGTTTTCCATTAGAAGAACATCGTCGGCAACTCAAAAAAGATGAAGTGGTTCGAATTGCTTCTGAAAAATTAAAAATGGTGGGGCTTGACCCGAAACATAATAATAAACTTCCCAGCCAGATCTCGGGTGGTATGCAGAAAAGAACCGGGCTAGCGCGAGCGCTCGCCCTAGATCCAGAAATATTAATTTATGATGAGCCCACGACGGGATTAGATCCCATTCTGACTGAAATGGTAGATAATTTAATAGTCGAAACACATCAAGCGCGCCCGGGTACAACTTCTATTATGGTTTCGCATGATCTGTTTGCTGCGTTTCGAATCGCTGATTTTGTTGTGATGTTAGATGCAGGTAAAGTTTTGTTGGCAGGAACGCCTGATGATTTTTATAAATCGGATATCGAGCTTGTCCGAAAATTTGTCGATAAAGGAATTAAACATTGAGCGACAGCAGATGAATATGATGGAGATTTTAAAGTGGGTTTTTTAAGTTTAGCCGAAGTCAAAGTAGGAGCTCTTGTTGTTGCTATCGGCAGTTTGATTGCATTTATGTCGATGCAAGTCAGCGATGATCCCAGTTTTTTAGGTCGTTCAAAAAAAGCTTGGTTTTTAATGCCGAACGCCAGTGGCCTTGTTAAAGGCTCTGCCATTAAATCAGCGGGCATTCCCGTTGGAGTTATTCGCGATATTCGATTGCAAGATGGCCAAGCCCGCATTGATGTGTCTGTTAAATCTGATGTGGGACTGACTCGTTCAGCCACTGTTGCTTTGCGTGCGAATGGAATTTTAGGCGATAAAAGTATTGAAGTAAATCCCGGAGAACTGGGTGATCCCGAACTTGAAGATGGTGGTCAAATCGTCAATGTCAAAACCGGTGGTGGTATCGATGATGTCATGATTCAAGTGGCTGATATTGCAGGATCACTTAAAGATGTTTCAAAAAATTTAAAAGAAGCTATTTCTGATGATGGAACAAACAAACATATTTTAGGTCGGATTGTTCAAAATGTCGAAAAACTAACAAGCGATATTGCTCAGATGACCAGTGAAAACAAAGAACAAATCGGCGAGATCGTTGATCAAGTTCATGATATCACATCAACGATTGATGAATTGGTGAATGATGAATCGGATAAAGGTTTGAAAAAAACCTGGAAAAATACTTTGGCGCGTCTTGATAGCTCAATGAAAAATATCGACGAGATCACGACAAAAATAAATAAAGGCGAAGGCACAATTGGAAAATTAATTTCTGATGAGCAAACCGCCGAAGATGTGTCATCTGCGATCGAAGGCATTAGCGGCTTAGTTGACTCGGCCAATAAAGTTTCAACAGGAATTGATTTTAATTCGTATTACTTGAACGAAGTTAAAGCGGCACGAACAGCAATCGGTATTACGATTCAACCGGGTCTTGATCGCTATTACTATATTGGGTTGATCACAGATCCTGCGGGCGTTGTTGAAACATCAAATACAAAAACGACTTCAGCCGGTGTGACAACAGACGTTGACGAAGTTAAAACTTATAAAAGTAAAACTAAATTTACAGTTCTTTACGGCAAAAACTTTTTTGACTGGACACTGCGCGGTGGTTTAATCGATAACACAGGTGGTGTCGGAGTCGATTATTCGATGTTTCATCAAAAGTTAAAAGCATCTTTAGAAGCTTTTGATTTCGAAAAAATACAACTACGAGCCGCTTTGAATTACAAACTCTTTTACGGCGTTTATTTAACGACAGGCTACAACGATATACTCAAAAATCGTGACGCCCAATCAGCTTATGTGGGGGCTGGAATTTTCTTAACAAACGATGATCTTAAGTTACTTTTAACAAGGTCGCCATTTTAATGAAACCAATTCAACGTGCGCTTGTGAGCGTTTCTGATAAAGCAGGTCTGATTGATTTTTTAAGCCCCTTAGTTAAAAAAGGCTTAGAAGTGGTTTCAACCGGCGGAACGTTGGAATTTTTAAAAAAAAATCAAATTCCCGCAATTGATATTTCTGCTGTGACAAACTTTCCAGAAGTTCTTGATGGTCGAGTTAAAACTTTACATCCTTTTGTGCACATGGGTTTGCTGGCTGATCAAAGAAATCCCAAGCATCTTGAACAACTTCAAAAGCACGATGTAAAGTCGTTTGATTTAGTCGTCGGTAATTTGTATCCCTTTGAACAAGCGGCGCTGGATACAAACTCAACTGAAGAGCAACTGATTGAAAAAATAGATATTGGTGGTCCTAGTTTTTTAAGATCATCTGCAAAAAATTATCATTCTGTCATCGTGGTTTGCGACCCCCAAGATTACTCTTGGATACAAACTAAAATTTTAGCCGATCAAGTTTTAATTGCCGATCGTCAAAAATTAGCAATGAAAGTTTTTTCGTTGACGTCATACTACGATGCTTTAATTGTTCAAAAGTTAAGTGCAGCTCAAGCTGAACATAAGTATTTAAATTTACCGCTTAAATTAAAAAGTGAACTGCGCTACGGCGAAAACGCTCATCAAAAAGCCAGTTGGTATGAAAATCCTTTACAAATAAATTCTTTAAGCCAGATGCAAATTCATCAAGGCAAAGAGCTTTCTTACAATAATCTTTTAGATTTAGATGCGGCTTGGGGGCTTGTTCAACAATTTAAGCAGGCTGCTTGTATTGCCGTTAAGCACAATAACCCCTGCGGTGCTGCAGTGGCATCGACATTACTCGAAGCCAGCCAAAAAGCGATTCAATCAGATCCTAAAAGTATTTTTGGCGGTATCATCGCTTTTAATCAAGTTGTGGATATTAAAGTCTGTGAAGCATTTTCTGAAATTTTTTTAGAATGTGTGATCGCTCCGCAATTTACCGCTGAGAGTTTACAATTTTTGTCGGCTAAAAAAAATCTACGCGTGTTAAGTCTTCCCTTAAAAAACTATGCACTTCAAAGTCTGAATTATAAATCAATTTCAGGCGGGGCTCTTGTGCAGCAGTCCGATTCATTTATTGATTCAAATTGGAAAATTCTTGGTGATGCACCCACAACTGAAATTCTTGAAACAATGAAGTTCGGTGAAAAAGTCGTGGGTTTTTTAAAAAGTAACGCCATCGCTATTGTGGCTCGGGGGCAAACAATTGGTTTAGGCATGGGGCAAGTCAATCGAGTCGATGCGGTTCAACAAGCTTTGTCTCGGTTGCAGGATTATCAACAACGACAAACTTTGAATATGTCCGATGTTGTTTTAGTCAGCGATGCTTTTTTTCCGTTTCCAGACTCTGTCGAACTGATTTCTCAATTTGGTCTGCGTTGGATCGTTCAGCCCGGCGGGTCGGCAAAGGACCAATTGGTGATCGAAGCAGCTCAGAAAAATAAAATAAATATGGTTCTGACGGAAGTCAGACACTTTAGGCACTAACGATGATTCAATCAGAAAAAAATTCTGTTAATAAATGGATCGTTAAAGCTGAAAATAAAATTTTAGGCCCATTTAGCTTCGAACAAATCGAAGAACTGATACAAAAAAAGCAGATCTCTTTAATTGATGAAGTGCGTGACTCTGAAACTCGTTGGCTTTATGTCCGAGAAAACCCTGAATTTAAATCTATCGTTGATTCGATCCGCAAAGAGCTTGATTCAAAACTTGAAAGCACTAAAACTTATCAAAGCTATTCTAAAACTGAAGACGCCACCAAAACAAAATCAGATATTCCGACATACACCGATGCGGCTTTTGAAGTCCGTGATATTTCTGTCGTAAAAGAAATTATTCAGAATCAACAACAAGAAAAAAATCAATTTTTTCAAGATGAAATGAATAAAAAAGATAAAGTGAAGCTCTATGGCCTCGATCAAGATCAAAAAGTTCAAACTCGTGTTCAAAGTTCATCGAAAAGTTTTCTCATTTACTTAAGTCTTATTTTTATTTTAGTCGTCGGGTCAACAGTCGGGTATTATTTTTATCAAAAAATGAATCAACAAAAGCAAGAAGAGCAATGGGCTTTGCAAATTAAAAAATATAAGTTCCTAGGGCTAGATCTGAAAGCGGTCGAAATTTACAACAAATTACCTCTTGAGAACCAAAGAAAATTGTTGCCTCAAGTGATCGAGTTACTTCCTTTGCTTGAAGCCAGTGGGACTATTCAAAATCGAGACATCGAAGCACTGAAGAACATACCTGATTTGCTTCCAGAACAAAAAGCTCATCTTCATTTGGTTCAGTTTTCAAGTGCAATGGCGGCTCAAGATTACAAAGCCGCCCAGGATTTTATTACGAAAGCAACTACGCTGCAGCCTTCATCAGTACTTGTTAAAGAAAATGAAGCGTTAATAGATATCAAAACAAATCAACATCAAAAAGCTTTAGATATCTATTTAGAACTTTACAAAAAAGATTCATCGGGCCGGTATTTATTTGGTGTTGCTACGGCGCTCATTGGGCTTCCGCCAAGCGAACGCCAAAAATATTTTAGTCAAGTCAGTCAAATGATCGAAAAGTACACTTTTATTTACTTTGATTATCGAAAAGAATTACTGTTGGTTCAACTTTTGTTGTACAAATTAGAAAAAAATGAATCTCTTTTTCAATCCACATGGAAACAGTTTATAAATACTCCTTGTCAGCTTTCAAATTTATTTAAAAAGCCCCTTTTGCTGGCGCCCAATGCTTACCAATGGAAAGATTTAGCCGAGTACTCAAGTCTGCTCAGAGGTTATTTAACACCTGAAGAGTCCGTTCTATTTGAAGTTCATAATCAAATTGAAAGCCATTTGATCAATGCAGCAAGCCAAAACAACACACAAAATAACTCAAAAATAAAAGATAATTTTGTCCGTCAACAATTGAACTTGTTAATTTATCACTTTCAGTCGCGCTATTCAGATGTGATCGCTCTTGAAAAAACAAATCAGATTGATCTTAAATCAGAACTGAACCAAGTTATTTTAGCACTCGATAAGTTAGAAGATAATCCCAATGCAGACATCAGTTCACATCTGCAATTTTTTACTGACAAACAACTTAGTTTTTATAATGACTGGCTCACAGTGGCTCAGTTAATTAAGCAAAAATCATCTGAGTCTTTAAAAGCATTCACACGAAATCATTTTTTAACTGTTAATAACTTTATTCCGGCTTTGGAAGCAAAGAGTTTAGTTGAGTAAAATGAACTTAAAAAAATATTTGGCTTTTTTTTTATTAATCTTAGGCTGTCATTCACAAAATGAGCACGAGACCTCAAATATTATTAAAGTGAAAGACTATGCAAAAGATATCAAAATACCACGAAATTTATATCTTGAGCTTGAAAAAGAAATCGCCGCAGAGTTTAAAAACATTTCACCCGTTTTTGTGTACTTACCTTTGCAAGTTGAATTTCGCCAAAAAGGTCAAAAAGTTTTAAAGGACAGCCCACTAAAGTTTGTTTTTGAAAAAGGTGGTGGTCAAATTGATCTTAAAGATGTCATTATAGGATTAGGTACTTTTTATCTGAGTTTTCCGAGCGAGCAATTTTCTAAAGACCTCGAATTAATGCATTTGTATTATATCAGTCAGGCTCCCGTTAAAAAAATTGACGACGAAAGCTTTGGTCTTGGTTGCGGAAAATGGATTGATTTAAAAAGTCGATTTGTAAAAATGCAAAATCCCGAATTTTTAAAGTTGAACACAACATCAAAACGGCATTTATTTGTCTTGGCAGGCCATTATGTTTTTGTATTTAAACAAGCCAATGAAATTTATTTAACACAATTGACTTTAAGTGATTCACGCTACTCTCAAGAACTGTGTACCACTTTTTCTCCAGGAGAAAACCAATGAAAACAGATTTAGCTCCTGTCAAAAATCTTCAAGATCGTGATCAAATTAGCGATCGTGCTTTTTTAGTTAAAGATAAAGTTAAAGGCATGGGTAAAAATGGAAAACCGTTTTTAAGTCTTTTGATCGGTGACAAAACGGGACACATCGATGCCCGCGTTTGGGACCGTGTTGAAGAAAACTCTGAACTTTTTGAGCTGGGCGATATTATTTTAGTCAAAGGGCAAGTTCAGCTGTATTTGAATCGAAGACAAATCATCGTTCATAAAATAGAAAAAGCAGCAGCAGACACTTATAATAAAAATGATTTTATGCTGGAAGATCGCAAAATTGATGTGCATGGTGTGTTTTCAGAACTGGTGCAACTTGTTTCGCAGCTTGAATCTGGTGCGATCAAACAACTTATTTTAGATTCAATTCAAGACGAAGAAATTAAAGCTTTGTTGCTCAAAGCACCGGCTGCAAAAACAATTCATCATGCTCACCGTGGCGGTTTGCTTGAGCATATCGTATCCATTTGCCGATTAATGAAGTTTATTTCAAGCCATTACAGTTATTTAAATTACGATCTTCTTATTTTTGGTGCTATTTTTCACGACCTTGGAAAAATTTGGGAACTAGATATTCAAAACGATCAAATTCAATATTCTCACAAAGGGCGCTTATTAGGTCATATGCAATTGGCATGCGAACTGATCGATAAAAAATCACAGCGTATTTTGGGTTTCCCAGAGGATTTGCGTGAAGTTATGAAACACATTATTTTATCTCATCACGGAAAGCTTGAGTATGGATCTCCGGTCAGGCCGTATTTCATGGAAGCGGTGATGGTCGCAATGATTGATGATTTGGACTCTAAAATGGATACAATTCATTCGTTCATTGAGGCTGAAAGACAAACGGGTGAAAGTTGGTCGCGCTACAACGAAAGTTTTGAGCGTTATTTTTTCTTAGAAAATTTGAAAGGGCGTTGGACTTAAATATGTTTGATTTCTTACGCGCTTATAGAAATTATGATCCTGCTGCTAAATCCTATTCAGAGATATTTTTTTTGTACCCGGGCCCACGCGCTATTTTTTTTCATCGGATATCGCATTTTTTATACAAATTAAAACTTTTTTTCTTAGCACGTCTTATTTCTGATATTTCGCGCACAGTGACTGGAATCGAAATTCACCCGGGCGCTCAACTTGGAAAACGGCTTGTGATCGATCACGGAGTGGGCTGCGTCATAGGTGAAACAGCCGTCGTCGGCGATGATTGCATTTTATTTCACGGAGTGACTTTGGGTGGGCTAAAATTTGATCCAATTAAGCGCCATCCCACTGTTGGAAATCGCGTTTTGATTGGAACAGGCGCGAAAGTTTTAGGGCCGATTCATGTGGGCGATGATTCACGCATCGGAGCAAATGCTGTGGTTATGAAAGATGTGAAACCGCATGGAGTTATCGTTGCGCCTCAGAGTGTCGAAATCGAAAAAAAATAAATCACTTTGTACAAAAATTTAATTCCAAGGTCATCGCTGAAATTTCTTGAATCTTTTCATGAGCTCCATTTTTTTTCAGCACAGCCCAGTAAGCTCCTGCGTCTAAAGTGATTGAGTGTTTCGTCTTAATTTGTCGGGCTAAAACTCGAACTCCGCAGCGTAAATTTTTAAATGGATCAAAAATTGTTTTGCGTGGGTCATTTGGATTTTTGTGACTGATATCTTTGTCTTTAGTCCAGTCAAAATCACATATTTTATTATAGGAAACAACATCTTGATAAGACATTTGAAGTAAACCTTCGCTGGCGACTTGTTCGCCAGTCACGGGATCATTTCCCATCGTCGTTTCAACATACCTGGCAGTAGGGTTCCAGCGGCTTTCAAAACGCGCTACAGCAACAATCAACTGGGCCCAGAAATTCATTTTTTGTTTTGTATTTAATAAATCGTATTTAGGACAAAATAAAGCCATGTCTTGAATATTTTTTTCTTTCGTCAGGAAAAGTTCTTCTCCTTGAATTACTAGATAAATCATTTTTGACCAAGCGGGCCCACTTGTTATCGCAGAGTCCCATGCTAAGGGTTGAAAATCTGAACCGACCGCATCTGGATTTGGCGTTTGTTCTTTCGTTGGAGCGCTGACCGAGCCCAGTTCAGTACTAAAACTGCCACGGATGCAGCTCAGATTATAAAATGAAAAAATGAATAAAATAAAAAAATATTTTTTCAAAAATCTTCCTTGATAATTCTTATTATCAGGGAATTTATTTTAGATTTAAATAGACCTTAGCTCTATTTTTTGAATCTTTTAGACATCTCTGGACGCCAGTCTAGGGGGTGATCGGGCCAATCGTGTTTAGGATAACGAGCTCGTAAATCTTTTCGCACTTCAAAATAACTATTTTGCCAAAAGTTTTCGAGCTGGTTTGTAATCTGAGCTGGACGATAGTTAGGGGCTAATAATTCAAACGTCAACGGCAGCTTTGAATCTAAAAGGAAGGGCGTTTTAACTAATCCAAGAACCTCTTGAATACGAACTGAAACAAGCGGAGCATTTTCACTAACATAATCAATCTCGATTTTTTTTCCGGAAGGGACTGTTAAAAAAGTTGGTAATTGCAGAAGATCTTTTTTGACTGGCTCAGGAGTTAAATACAAAAGTAAATCAAATAAATTAAATTCTAAAAACTCAGTCAGGCTGGTGACAGTCGCTTCCAGAGATTCGTAGACCTGGCTGTTCAGTGTTTCTAAAAAAATAAAAACTTCAGTCGGGTAATTTAAAATTGAGCTTTTCTTTTTCAAAAAAGAAATTTGAGCTAGATACTTTTTTGAATGAGCATGATTTTCAATAAAAAGATTTATTTTTTCTTTGAACAGCGTCTTAAATAAGTTTTGATCTTTTTGTAAATCAAGTGGAGTTTTAGTTCCTGTTGAAATAACAAATAAACCTGACAGCTTTTTTTCTTGTTTGAAGGTTTTCTTTTTTTCAAAATCGATAAAGTATTCAACTTCAATTCTTTGTTCAGTTTGGCTTAATAACTCAAATTCTTTTTGACTAAAAGAGACGGCAAATTGTATCTGAGTCGTCGTATCTGAAATATCGCGCCCTTGTAGTAGAATAAAGTAATCACTTTCGCTATGAACAAGGTGTTTTTCAAACTGCACACCACGGCCTAAACTGGACAAACCCTGCAAGCCTTCTTTTCTTTGAGCCATTTTTTCAGGAAAATATTTTAAAAATATTTGGATTAAAGTTGTTCTGAAATGATCTTGATCGCTCAAATTTTGAGTTGCATTCAAAAACTGAAGCTGTAGCAGTTGTTTTTCAATACGCCGACCTTGTTCATTCAATTCAAGCTGCATCAGGTTTATCATTGGATTGATTTTAGAAAAATCAGTGCTTTCTAAAAAAGCGAGTAATGGAGCGGCCTCGTTTTTAAATCCTTTTTTACACAGAAGCACGAACAATAGACTTCTTTCTAAATCAAGAGGACATTTTTGAACTTGAAGCCCTAACTCTGTTATGTTGAACTGATTCGATAATTTATTTTCTTGAATTAAGTTCCATTTTTTTAATTTTGACAAAACCAGTGAAAATGATTTTTGGGGTTTCGTCAGCCAACTAAACTGATCGGGATCAGTTACGCCCAAAGCCAGCAGAGTCAAAGTTTCTTCAAGTAAATTGCTTTTGTAAATTTCAGGTTCGATTTGTTCACTCATCGAACGCTCGTCACTTTCGTGCCACATTTGGTAACAGACGCCAGGTCCTGTGCGCGCGGCGCGGCCGGCTCGCTGGTACGCAGAAAAAAGTGAAATTCTTTTGAGCTCAAGTCTTGTAAAGCCAATTTTATTTTCACTGATCGCTTTTTTTTCGAGACCTGAATCAATCACGCAATCAACAGAAGGCAAAGTTAAAGAAGACTCGGCAACATTTGTCGATAAAATGATTCGACGTTGATTTGATGGGTGAAGTATTTTTTTTTGCTCTTCGATGCGAAGACTTCCGTGCAAAAGTTCAACTTGAGCCGAAGAAATTTTTTGCGAAATTTTATTTTGAACTAAACGCATTTCATGCAAACCCGGTAAAAACACAAGAAGATCTTTTTTTTGGGTTTTCCAGGCTTCAAGAACCACTTCGTAAATATTTTCAGCCGCCGTCAAGTCGAAGATGAGTCTTTGAGCTTTCTTGCTTTTAATGATTTGCAAAGAAAAAGGCGGACTTACAACATCAATATGCAAAGAAGAGCTCATAAATGATTTCAAAGCTTCAGTGTTTAATGTCGCTGACATCACAAGTATTTTGATTTTTGATTCGGATAAAATTTGTTTTTCGTAACAAAAACCAAAAGAAATATCGTTTGCGCTTGAACGTTCGTGAAATTCATCAAAGACAATTGTGTGAATGGATTCAAAAAAAGACAGGTCAGTTAATTTTTTGATAAAAACGCCTTCAGTCATAAAAATTAATGTCGTGCTGTCCGTCGTGCGATTGTCAAAACGAACTTGATAGCCGACTTCTTTTCCAAGGGACCACTGATTTTCTTCAGCGACTCTGTCGGCTGCAGAAATTGCAGCGATTCTTTTGGGAACAAGTACAATGATTTTATTTTGTGTGGCTGTTTTGTTGTTGTTCATCAGCGCATTGGCTAAAGCCGCGGGTACGCGTGAAGTTTTACCAGAACCCGGTGAAGCCGTTAAGATAACCCGATGATAGGTCTCATAAGCTTCAACAATTTTTTCTAAGTAAGCATCAATCGGAAGAGACAAAGCCAGAGAAATAGTTGTGTTCACTTTATTTTGCATAGACTAAGATCATAAACTCGGCCTTATCGTGTTGCAGTCTGAGTCGTACACTTTCCGGAGAACCCTCAAGCTGGGCTTCATCTTCTTGAGAAAGATTGATCGTTAACAATATTTCACGGTCAGCGAAGTGCAAACAGCATTCATCAAGTATTTTTTTAAGACGGTAAGGAGTGTCCATCATAATTAAAGCGTCTTTATTTTTTTTAAGCTGCTGCCATTCTTGTTCGCGGGCTGTGTTTTCAGCAGGGATAAAGCCGCGAAAATGAAACTGATAAATTCTTTTTGAGCTTAACGATAAAAGGGCCATCAGGCTTGAAGCCCCAAGTGAAGATTGGATGTGAACGCGATTTTCACGGCAAAGCTTGACCATTTGAAAACCCGGGTCACAAAAACCAGGTGTACCACAGTCAGAAACTAAAGCGACATTCAAAGTTTTGCACAACTCAAAAAGTTGTTGAATGTCAGCTGGTGTCGAATGTTCGCTAAGAACTTCGTATCTTTGAGCTTTAATTTCAAGCTGCTTCAAAAGTTTTGAAGTTTCTTTTGTCGATTCACAAATTATCACATCTGCGTTTTTTAAAACTTCGATGGAGCGTAAAGTGATTTCATCATTTCGACCAATCGGAGTCGCAACCAGTGTGAGCATCAGTCCCTACCAAAATGTTTGATGCGCGCCAAAGCCGGATGCACTTCTTGTTTGCGCGCGTGGGTTGTATCTAAAAAAATAATTTCGACTTCAGGAGAAGATTTTGCAACAGCATTAATATTAACAGGCTCATTTTCAAAAAAATAAATTTTTTCGAAAGGTTTTTTATCAAGCTGAAGGAACCAGTCATTTTTAAAAAGTTCATCGTCTAAAGTTTTTGAAGGCTTTAAAACAAGTTGTTGAGGTTCGCAGGGAAATCCCCATTTACGAAGAACTTCCATTGAGCCTTGACCCATGCGCTGCTGATCGCGCGCGGTAAGATAAAGGATCTCACAACCGGACTCAGCCAATTCAAGAACATAGGAAACGGCGCCCGAATAAGGAATATCGTAATGAATATATTCATTTGAAAAAAATTTCTCGCGCCAGAAGTCACGCAGTTCAATCAGCAAGTCTTGATGAGTTTCGAGTGTGTAACCCGCGCGAATCACAGACTCTTTAATTCCCCAGTCTTCTTTTTTGACAATAACATTTTTAAGTTCTGATAAATTTTTTAATTCTGCAAATTCAAAGAGAATTTGTTGAGTTCTGGTGCTCACGTTAAAAAGAGTTGAATCCAAATCAAAAACAGCTAAACTGCGCTTATTTTGAGCACGCAAATCATGAGAGATTTTAAGGATTTCGTTAAGTTTTGAATGATTTTTACTCATTTAGACAAAGTATCTCTTTCTTGACCAAAAAAGAAAAGTCTTTTCTACAAAAGAGATTGGAATCGAGTTTTAGTTTTGTTAACTTCAGCCACAATTTTAAAGCCTCTGCGAGGGAGATTTATGAATAAAATAATTTTAAAATCGTCAAAAATAGTTCTGATGATTGTCTGTTTAGCTTTTGCGGGTTGTACAAAAAAAACAGCTGAGCTTGGAACAGAGGAAAATCGAATTAAATTGCATTTTGTGCCCTCGGTCGATGCCAAAGTCATTGAAGACAATTCAAAAAAGTTTCAAGAATACTTAGAAAAAAACACGCCCTACAAATTTGAAGTTACAATACCCCAATCTTTCATTGCAGTTGTTGAAGCCTTTGGAACCAAGCGAGCTGACGTAGCAGCAATCAACACATTTGGCTATGTCTTAGCTCACGAAAAATACAATGTTGAAGCTCGTATGACTGTGATTCGTAATGGTTCAGCAACATATCAGTCCCAATTTATTGTTAAAGCGGGTAGCTCGATAAAAAAAGTCGAAGATATCGCGGGTAAGAAAATTGCTTACGTTGAACCGGCTTCAACATCGGGTTATCTTTTGCCACTTAAAACTTTAAAAGATAAAAAAATTGAAACAAAAGATTTTGTTTTTGCAGGCAAGCACGACAACGTCGTATCGATGGTTTATCAAGGTCAAGTTGATGTGGGTGCTACTTTTTATTCTCCACCTTCAAAAAATGATCAAGGTGTTGAAATCATGGAAGATGCTCGACGCTTGGTTCTGACTCAATACCCTGACGTTGAAAAAAAAGTTGTGATTCTTTCTTTATCAGAACCAATACGTAATGATCCCATTATTTTCAGACGAGAAATGCCAGAAGAAATGAAATCAAAAATAGTTGATGCGATGATTGCTTTTTTGAAAACCCCTGAAGGCAAAGAAACATTTAAGGCCATTTATGGAGTCACTGAAGTGATCAAAGCAACAGACACTGATTACGACGCGGCACGAGCTATGCTAAAAGCTTTAGGAAAAGACGCGTCTGATTTAATGAATAAAAAATAATGATTCTTACAAAGGGAAATTTATGTCAGAGCCCATTCTGAAAATTAAAAATCTTGTCAAAACTTATCCCAACGGAGTGCAGGCTTTAAAAGGTGTCAGCTTCGATGTAAAAAAAGGCGAGTTTTTAGTTGTGATTGGTCTGAGTGGTTCAGGCAAATCAACTTTGTTACGCTGTTTGAATCGTCTGCATGATCCGACCCAGGGTGAAGTTCAATTTCTTGATCAAGAAACAAAAAAATACACAGATACAACAAAACTTGAAACAAACTTAAGTATCCGTGAGCTTCGAAAAAAAATCGGAATGATTTTTCAACATTTTAATTTAATTCCACGTCACACTGTTTTAAGTAACGTGATGATGGGACGCCTTGCTTACACCTCAACGCTTAAAAGTTTGCTGGGAATTTTTTCGAAAGAAGATAAAGCCGAAGCAATGAAATATTTAAAGCTTGTGGGTATTTCTGAAAAAGCCCATATACGCGCCGATCAACTTTCGGGCGGGCAGCAGCAGCGTGTGGCGATCGCTAGGGCCCTGACGCAAAACCCACAGATATTATTAGCCGACGAACCTGTAGCCTCTTTAGACCCCGCCACTTGTCATATTGTGATGGATTACTTACGAAAAGTGAATCAAGAGCTTGGAATCACCATTGTTTGCAATCTGCATTTCTTGTCTTTGGTGCGACAGTACGCAACACGTGTTGTTGCCCTTAAAGATGGAGAACTTGTCTACGAAGGTGATCCAAAAAATATCGATCAAGCTTGGTTTGAAAAAATCTACGGCCAGGGCGCCAAAGAAGTTCATATTAATTAAATCTTCGTCATCCAAAAAAGGAGCCGCCCATGAAATCTTATATTTTTAGAAGGTCTTTACTTGATGGATTTACAGTGAGCATGCTGATCTGTGTTGCTCTGACTTTAGTTTTTTCACCGACCGACGAACAACTGATGAATTTGCCAAAAGTCTCTTTGATCTTTTTGGCAGGAATTTTATTTGGAGCTGTTCTGAGTCACTTTCTAAATCAAGCGGGCGTTAAGACGTTAGGTGAAAATTTATTTGAGCCTGATTACGTTAAAGCTAAAACAGAAGCACGTTCGTGGGTTAAAACTTTTTGGGGTTGGCATTTATTTACGACTTTGTTAGTTCTTTTTATTGTTGGAATTTTTAAAACTAAATTTTCAATTTATGAGCTGATGAACGAAGACGGCTTTGGCGGAGCAAAACGTCTTTTCGCGGGGATATTTTCACCCAATTGGGATGTGTTGCCACGGGCTGTTTTGAATATCATCGAAACCATTTTTATGGCTTTTATGGCGACGTTCTTAGCTATTCCATTTGCATTTTTATTAAGTTTTGCTGCAGCTAAAAATGTGATGAAGGGCCCCGTTGCTTTTTCGTTTTATTTAGCACTGCGAACTTTACTTAACGTGACTCGTTCGATTGAAGCTTTAGTCTGGGCAATTATTTTTTCTGTTTGGGTGGGGATTGGTCCATTTGCGGGAATGATGGCTTTAATGATTCATTCGATTGCTTCACTCACAAAACAATACTCTGAAATGGTTGAAACGGTCAGCGACGGTCCCATCGAAGGTGTTCAGTCTTGTGGAGCAAATAAATTGCAAATGATTTGGTTTGCGATCGTGCCTCAAGTGATACTGCCTTATATTTCGTTTACGGTGTACCGCTGGGACATCAATGTGCGTATGGCGACGATTATTGGTCTTGTAGGTGGCGGTGGTATCGGAACGATGCTGATCAAATACCAAGGTCAAGCGATGTGGCCTGAAGTGGGAACGATTATTGTTGTGATCGCTGCTGTTGTTTGGATGATGGATCAAGGTTCAGCTTACATCCGTGAAGCTTTAAAATAATCAGACTGCCTTTTATGATACAGTATCAAAATGAGATTTCTTGTGAGATCAAATTGCGCCTCATAACGAATGGCTGCAAGCCCTAGGTCTAGATCATTCTTAAAAAATAATCGTTTAATTTAACAGTATTTATTTTTCAGAAAATATTCCGATAAGTTGATCGAGGATTTAATTATGGCCGAACAACAAATTCCACTTTGGGCAAATGCAACAGTCGCTAGTCTGTTGCAAATTTTAAGATCCAAAGAGCCCGGAACTTTTGAACACAGCTTACGCGTTGGTGAATCTTCAAAACAACTTGCGATGAAGTTAGGGCTTAATCTTTATCAACAAAAAGTCACTGAAGTCGCAGCTCTTTTGCACGATTTGGGCGAATCAACAATCGACCAAGATATCATTGCTAAGCCAACTAAATTAAATGCAATCGAATACGAAATTATGAAAAGTCATGTAGCTGCAAGTGAAGAATTCGTCAGGCCACTAGCCGCGATTCATCCATTTTTTAATGATGTGTTAAAAGCGATTCGATCTCATCACGAACAAGACAACGGAATGGGCTATCCTGACAAGCTTCAAAGAGATCAAATTCCGATCATCAGCCAAATTATATCTTTAGTTGATGCGTATGATGCCATGACGACGGCCCGAGTTTATAAATCGGCACTGACTCCAGAAAAGGCTTACGCTGAAATTCAAAAATCGGCTGGCATTCAGTTTGGTCGACAAATTGTGACTATTTTTTTAATCTCGCATCGCTCTTTTAAAGTGTCTTCGACAATTGATCTAGAAAATCAACTTTACAAGCTTGCCGCTTAATTAAAATTTCTTAAAATCCTGTCTAAAAGTTTTTCACATACCAACACATTCAAGACCTTCTTAAAATAAGCCGAAATTTAGAATGAGAAGTTTAATTTTTAAAACGAGGCTTGGTGATGGAAAAATATTTTGTTGCGCATCTTGGAATTCAAAAAGGGCCATGGACGATTGACGAAATCACACTTCGGTTAAATCAAAAATCATTGCAGTGGAATGATTATATCTACGATGAAAAAAATAAAGATTGGATTTTATTGCTTGAGTCGCCTTTATTAACAAATTTATTTAATAGCAGCTTCAAAACTCCGATCAAATCTTCGCTTAATCAAAAAATTGTCAACGATCCGGTGCGTGACAGATCATGGTATATTTTAAAACAAGAAAATAATTATGGGCCGTTTTCTCAGCTTGAAATGATTCAAATGTTACAGAGTAAAACTTTATTTGAATTTGATTTTGTTTGGCGACATGGCCTTGATTCGTGGAAGCGTTTAGCTGAGGTTCCTGAATATAATACAAATAAAATTCGAGAAATTTACAATCAATTAGAAGGTACTCCAAGCTCAAATGATAAAGAAATTTTTTTTAGACGAAAACATGCGCGCGCTCGTTATGGAAGCAGTTTGTTGTTGCACGATCGAAAAAAACTTTTTAAAGGACAGAGCTTTGAAATCAGTGCCGGTGGAGCCGGATTTATTTCAGAGGAAGTTGATTTCGAATTAGATAAGCAAATTTACCTTCACTTCAAGCCTTCAGAGCATGTTCCTGCGTTCAACGCAATTTGTAAAGTCGTCAGTCACGTTGGAAATAAATATGGAGTGCGATTTGTTCATGTTTCAGCATCAGCTAAAGAAAAAATTTCGAACTTTACAAGTAAGATCGCCGCATAACTTGGTCTGTCGTTTTTAAAAGAGGTTTTCGATGAGATTTATTTTTAATATTTTGGTCGTGGTCGGTTTATTAAGTCTAACAGCCTGTAATGATAAGGCGACAAGTTTTGCGCTGCCTTCAACAAATCAAACTTTTGGTCAGTCAGTCACTTACAACAATAAAGTTGATATTTTATTTGTGATTGATAATTCTAAATCGATGTTACAATACCAACAGCGCCTTTCTGCGCGCGTGCCTGATATGATTAATACACTTAATTCTTTAGGTATGGATTATCATATTGCTGTGACTACAACGACGATGGCAGAAAATTCGACGTATCCAATGACACGACAAATAATTGGAAGTCCAAAGTATTTAACTTCAACGAACGTTAATTTGCTTGCAGATCGAATTGTTGCGGGTCAATCAGGATCTGATAATGAAAGAGGCCTGGATGCATTAGCTTTTGTGACGGGGTCTTATGCTTCAACGCAAGCGCCGGGCTTTATTCGAAACGATGCTCTTTTTACGGTTATTATACTTGGCGATGAAAATGATAACAGTTCTGAATTTGGCAATGGGGACACTGATGATTTTATTCATTACATGAATACTTTTAAACCGCCATTTAAAGAAGGCGGTCGAGCTTGGGTTGCAAACTATATTGGAACAATACAAAATCAAAATTGTGATAATTTAGGTGGAACTGTTTCGATTGGAACAAAGTACATGCGTTTGGTGAATGCATCAGGTGGGGTCAATGAATCGATTTGTGTCGCGGATTTATCGAACGCTGTTTCGAATATCAAAGCACGCATTGTCGATATGATTACAGCTTATCGGTTAAAAGATGTTCCAAACAAATCAACATTAAAGGTTTTTGTAGGAGGTGTTCAAATTTCAGAAGACGCACAAAATGGTTGGACTCTTGAGCAAGAAACAGCAAATGGAAAAATTACTTATATCGTTAAATTTCACGGGTCTGCTGTGCCAGGTGCGGATCAGTCAATTAGTATTGATTACACGCCAGCTGGGGCGACATAGGCCAACCGCTTTAAAGTCTTGTGAAGCTCAGTTGCTTTAACTAACTTTTTTTAAAACTTTGACTTTATTTTCAAGAAAACATCGCGCGATCTCATCTAGAGAGACGATTTCGTGAACGGCATTCATTTCGATTGCATGACGAGGCATTCCGAAGACCGCTGAGCTTTTTAGATCTTGTGCCAAAGTGTAAGCCCCTTGATTTTTAAGAGCGAGTAAACCCAAAGCTCCATCTTTTCCCATGCCTGTTAGTAAAGCGGCGGTGACTTGAATATTTTTGAGTTCAGCAACTTGCAAAAATAAAAAATCAACACTTGGTTTAAATCGATTGACAGGTTCTGAGTCAAAAAGCTGTATGCTCAGTTGACCAAGTTTATTTTCAATACCCATTTGTAATCCACCGGGCGCGATGTAAACATGATTTGGTAAAGCAAGTTCTCCGTGAGTCGCTTCTTTAACCGTGAAGGGACAAAGTTTATCAAGAGATTCTGCAAAGGCCTTCGAAAATAAAGGTGGAATATGTTGCACAACGAATGTCGGGGGAATTTGTGCCGGTAAACTTGTAAAAATACGTGTTAGTGCAACGGTGCCACCGGTTGAAGCGCCTAAACACCAGATCAAATTTTTATCATATGTGCTGAGGCTATTTTGAGGAGCTCTGTTTTGAATTTTCGCGCTCAAAATATTTTGTAAGTAGGCGGATTGACCTTCAACGGCCGCCAGTATTTTGTTTCTGAGGTCTTCTTTAAATGAATTAACATCATCAAGTTTTGGTTTTTGAATATAATCAAAGGCGCCGGCATTGAGAGCCTCCATCACTAGTGAGCCGTCTTCCAAGCCAAGACTTGAAATTAAAATCACAGGGTAATGCTTTTTTAAAAAGAGTTCTTTGATCACTTGAACTCCATTTTTTTGTGGCATCTGCATATCCATTGTTAACAAGTCGGGCTGAAATGCTTCGATCACTTCGACCGCTTTAGCTGAATTAGATATTTGTGAAACGATGTCAACAAAACCAAACTCAGTTAGATGATGGACCAGAAATTTTAAGACAACAGGAGAATCGTCAACGCAAATAACTCTTAATTTATCTCTGAGTAAGATCTGTCCGTTTACTTTTTTAAGGTGAATAAAAGAAGTGTAGGATAAATTTAAGTTCAATTCGCTGTGCTCGGCCACCATGAGCTGAAGCCGTTGTTTCAGAAAAGCAGGAACATAAAGCTTGTATTGGACCTGGCCATTTGCAGGCTTTTTTTGTCGATCGGTGAGGCGCCTAAAAAAAATTTTATTTAGATCGCGTGGATCAAAAACCGTAAATCCTGTAATTTTTTGAAATTGATTACTAGCGATCAAAACACATTGATTGAAAATTTGAAAATCAACTTCAAAATTCTCATTCAGTTGAGGCTCGATCCACTTGAGATGGTTCTTGGGATCAAATTTCACGAGGCCTTCTGTCTGATTTTTGTAAAAAACTCCGATGATAAGCTTGTAAAGCTTGTTGCGGGAGTCATATCGCTGCATTCGATTGATGATAAGCGTTCAAATTCAGAAGCTTCTTTTGAAAGTGACTCATCAAATAGAATTTGAAGTTCATTGATCTGATTCAAAATTTTGAAATTAAAGTTGGCCTTGGTCAAAAATTGTAACGAAACCGATTTAAAAAATATTTCTGAAAAAAGCGATTCGATTAATTTTAACTCAATGAAATAAATTGTATGGGCTTTTAACAATTTGGGAACAGAAGAAAGATATTCGACCGGTAAACTTGTGGAAGAGTTAATGGCTAATTTTAATTCCTGAAACTGAGATTGATTTTCGCAAGCAATCACAAGCGGTGGTGATCGCTGTTCGGCTTGTTGGCTCATCAAAATAGATTCAAGATTATTCCGATTTTTTGTGTCTGAAAAAACGATCCGTAAACATTTAGAAGGATCAGGAATAACTATTTTTTGACTTAGACTAAAATCAAAATCACTTATTTTTGAAATTTGATTCGATTTTGTATTTTTTAAAGCTAAAGCGACTTTTGTTAAAAGCTCTGCTGTGCTTTGTTTTAAACGGTTAAGTTCGGGTTTTTCAACGTAATCAAAGGCGCCAAGCTGCAGGGCTTTTGAAGCTAAATCTTGATCGCTGCGATTGACAGAAGAAACAACAATAACGGGAGGATCTATTTTTTTATTATAATGTGTTTCTAAAAATTGAATACCATTAACAACGGGCATGTGAATATCCAGAGTAATAACATCATATTTATACTGATCCATTTTTAATCGAGCGTCGCGGCCGTTTTCAGCAAAATGGATCGTTGCGCAGTTTGCATCTTGGCTAAAAATATTTTTCATGACGGTTTGAATTGTCAATGAATCATCAACACATAAAACCTTATAGGATTTATCTAAAGCCACTTCTTTGAGTGGTGGAGGTCGATTTTTAATTTCGGTTTTTTCTGCACTAAATTGATAAGATGAGGGACCAATCGTTTCATAGTCGCGCTGACCGATCCGAAGTGGTTCAGATACACCGCTAAAAAAAACGGCTTCTTTTTCAAGACGCTGAACCATTGCATTGACAATTGTGGTCGTGTTTTCTTCAGAAAAGTAAATAAAAACATTACGACAAAAAATAAGATCAAAATTATTTTCAACAAAATGGGGATCTATTTCTAAAATATTTAAAGGCTGAAATCGAATTTTTTCTCGAAGACGGGGATGAACACTGGCGAAGTCTTTTATCGGGCCTGTTCCTTTTCTCCAATTGCCTTGTAAGTATTCGGTCGGAATTTTTGTCACTTCTTTGATTGGATAAACGCCGTTACGTGCAAATTCAATCGACTCAAGATCGATATCTGTTCCAATGATTTCGTAAGGGACTTCGAATTTTTTTAAGAGCTGAACTTCTAGAAACATGGCGAGTGAGTAAACTTCTTGTCCGCGGCTGCAGCCTGCAGACCAAACTTTAAGTGGTTTTTTGTTTTTTAAATAGCGAGCTTTTAGTCTTTGGCTATTTTTATGGATCCAATTCTCAAGAACTTCAAAGTGCACATATTCACGAAAGAAAAAAGTATAATGCGTTGTCATTAAACTTTGTAGGATTTCTCGTTCAGCACGTTCATTATTAGAAAAGTAGTTCCAATAATTTTCGATTGACGTCAGTTTCAACTGACGAAGCCGAGATTTAATACGCGATTCAAGCATCGAATAATTATTTTCTAAAACTCTATTACCGGTTTCGTCTCGCACAATTTGCGCAAGACGAAGCAAGTCTTTTTGATGAATCAAAATATCCATTGATTAAAACTCATCAAAGTTTGGATCATCAGAAGAAGGAACGGGCGAACCTCCGACTACTTTTTTTAAAGAAGACTTTTTTGGAAATGATTCTTCTGGTTTATGTGCAGCTGTTTTTTTATCTGGTGAATTCTTTTTGAAATGCAGTACTTTTTTGTCGTGTGCGGGTTCAGCTTCCACTTGAGGTGTATGATTTGAACCATCGATAAAATCAACCAACTGCGAAACGGCCTGGGTTAAAGTGAACGCTTCAGAATGCAATTGTTCTGCTTGCGATGAACTTTGCTGTGCGACTGAAGAATTCTGTTGTGTCACTTGATCAAGTTGAGAAATCGCTTTTGTGATTTCCTGAATACCTTGTGCTTGTTCTTTTGAAGCTTGAGTAATTTCAGTGATCATCTTAGCCACCGTGTGAGCATTTTCTGTGATTTGAGATAAAGATTCACTACACTTCTGCGCCGTTGATTGCCCCATTAAAATTTTATCTTTTCCGATTTCAACCAGTTGTTCGACTCGAACACGCGTGTTATCGACAATTTCATTTACTTTTTTGATTGAGCTTGAAAGCATTTCTGTAATTTCTTTTGCGGCATTACCGCTCATTTGAGCTAAATTTCCAACTTCTTCAGCAACAACAGCAAAACCCTTACCGTGTTCTCCGGCACGCGCGGCTTCAACTGATGCGTTGAAGGATAATAGTTTCGTTTGAAAAACGATTTCATTAATGACTTGGGTTTTTTGACCGATCTCAGAAATGATTTTTACAATTGCAGCAAATTCTTTATTGCTGGCTTCCATTTGATTTAATATTTTGTCGTTGGTATCTTTAATTTCAGCAATCGCTAGAAGCATATCACCGACGCTTTTCGAACCATTTTCAGAAACTTTTTGATTGGAATCAACCACATTTTTAGTTTTAAAAGCCGAGTCTGCATTTTGGTTGACCATTGCGGATATTTCTTCGACGGTTGCCATTGTTTCTTGCAAGCTGGCCGCCTGTTCAGTCGAAGCTTCGCTCAGTTCAGTCGCTGACGAAGCACTCTGCGATGAGGCACCTGAAACTTCTTGGCTTGACTGATTTAATACGGTGACGATCGATCGCATGTGTTTGATCATTGAGCGCATAAATATAAATGCAATTCCCAAGGCCAAAAAAAGACAGAGCAAGCTCGTGACAGAAGATTTTGTTTTTGCGTTGAGGTAGTAATCAACACGCTTGTTCAGCAATAGATCAAGTTCATTAGCGGCTGCGTGCCAATAGTCAAAGCTTGAAGCCAAAGCTTCATTCGAAGCTTTAATAAACTTATCTGGAGTCGTATTTTTGCCATTTGAGATATCAGTGACGATATTAATTAACTCTTTATACTTCACCGCAAAATCTTGATGAATCGGGTTCAATTTAGAATCCAGAGTTTCTGATTTTCCGTAAAAATTAGGATCCTCATTTAAAACAGTTAAGAAGTCGCCTTTGATTCGTTCTAAATCAGATTCGTTCATCATCGAAACAAAAACGCTGGCTTTGATACGATCTTCATTGCTAATTTCATTTTTTCTAACGATGGGTTCTAATTCAACAATAACATTTTGAATTCGATCGTGCGTTTGAGGTAAAGCAAGTAGTGTTATATCCATCAAATAATAACTATCAAGATCGGGATCAAGAATAAGATTACTTGTGTCACCAAGGTGAGTGATCATTGTTCGAATATCACCGATTAAATGCGCGTGCTGCTCGTTACTTTCACTTGGCTTCAGTGTCAGAACTTTTCCTTTCAAGTCAGCCCACTCTTTAGAGACATTGTTGAAGCGAAAGTGATCACGTTTACGACTTGATAAACCTTCATCAGTAAATTTCAGGTCTTGAGCCAAAGCTTTATCGACGCGCTCTAAATCATTAAATGCTAGCGTTAAACTATTTTGAATATCCGTGAGTTCGCCAGCACTTTGCTTCACACCGTAAAGGGCTCTTTGTGCTGTGATTCGATGTTTCATCAGACCTTGTAAAATTTTTTCAAGAGGCCTTTGATACACGTTTCCGCTGAGCTCTTGTTTGCCGAACTCAATCGGTTCATTTTTTGCGACGATGTACAAGTAAAGGACGTCGACTGAGATTGCCACGAATAAAAATAAAATGGCCGAAAATTTTTGCGCTAAAGAAAGTTTAAAATTTTTCATAAGACTCCTAAGCTGCTGCAGCAGTTAAATTAAATTTATCTAATTCTAATAATTCATTGATGTTTAAAGTCATAACCAGATCTTTGCCTGCTTGAATCACAGAGCCTACAAATTGTCGATGATGATCATCACTTTTGATCGGAGGATAAGAAATCATTTTTGAATCAACAAGCAGAACCCGCGTGACTTCATCGACGATCATCCCAAGGCTCATTCCCTTGTATTCAATAATAATAATGACTTCAGCCATGTGATCCAAAGTTTCTTTGGGCTTTGACTGAAGTTTTTTCTTGATATTATAGACACCTAAAATTTGTCCTCGCAAATTGATCATTCCATCAAAGTGAGCAGGCATATTGGGAACTGACGTAATTTCGGGTTTAGGAATAACTTCTTTGACTGTCAGCAACGGTAAAGCGTAAAGCTCTTGTGACAGTCGAAACTCCATGTAGCGGTTATCGGCATTGCTTAGGCTCAAGCGACCTCCTGAGATGCGTTTATTTTTGAGATTGTCATTTTTCGATCAAGTAATTCAATGGGATTCAAAATGATTGCGGGTAATCCGTCGCCTAAAATACAACTGCCAATCCAACCCACTTGAGCCAGAATGCCATTTGTTAAAGGCTTGATCACAATTTGTTGCGCACGTAAAATTTCGTGAACGGCTAACGCAATCATCCGGTCGCCCACTTTAATAATTAAAGCAGTGGGCCCTACTTTTGAGTTTTTCTTACGAGAGTCTAAGGCCTCATCAATTGAAATAACTGGAACAATGGTTCCCCTTAATTCAAAAGACCGACTAAGATCAACTTGATCTTGAAAAATATTTTGTGTTTTTAAATTCACGGTCTCTTGCACTTGACCCAACGGAATCACGTAGCGATTTGACTCAGCAACAACAAGAAGACCTTCAATCACCGCTAAAGTCAGCGGTATTTTCATCGTGAAGTGGCTGCCTTTGGAAACTTCAGTTGTGATATCTACACTTCCGCCAATTTTTTCGATATTCTTTTTAACAACGTCAAGACCAACACCACGACCACTAAGTTCAGTGACTTCTTTTTTTGTTGAAAATCCAGGGTGAAAAATAAGATTCAGAATTTGTTTTTCGGTTAAATTATTTGTTTCAGTCAGCAGACCTTTTTCAAGCGCCTTTTGAGTCACTTTATCGATGTTGATACCTGCACCGTCATCGATGACCTCAACAATCAAATGATTCCCTTCATTTGCAATTTTCACGGTGATTTGACCGCTGGGAGATTTTCCGGCTTGGACACGTTCGAAGCTGTCTTCAATTCCATGATCAACACAGTTTCGAATAATATGAATCAGCGGATCGGCTAATTGGTCTAAAACGGATTTGTCGATATCTAACAACTCACCAACCGTATTAAATCGTATTTCTTTACCTAAGCTTTGAGATGTGTCACGGACGACGCGCTGCAATTTTTGAAGCAAAGGCTTAACGGGAAGCATGCGTAAGCTCATCGCAAGATTTTGAATATCTTTTGAAAGCTTCACCATTTGATTAATTGAATTTCGTAAAGTCAGCGACGTTGCAAAGCTTGATTGCTGCTGAATAACGGATTGTAAAACGATAAGTTCCCCAACAAAATCATTCAATTGATTAATTTTGGAAAGGTTAACACGAACAATTTCTTCGACTTTCGTTGCACTGTCATTTGCTTTAGGCGGTGTTTGTAAAACAATATCGGGATCGCGTTCGACGGGCTTATCATTTGATTTATTTTCAATCTGTGTTGATTGATTATTTTTTTGTCCGTGCAACCAGCTTTTAACTTCATTGATAACTTCAGTATCTTTGTAGTAAGAACGAATATCAACTTTGAGCTCGTTCAGCATAGCTGCTAAAGTGTCTTTTGCTTTAAGTAATATGGTCACGAGTGGAGTTGAAAGTTTAATTTCAGAATTTTGTATTTTCAAAACAAGGCTTTCTAGATCATGAGTGAATTCCGAAATTTGTTCAAAGCCCACAGTTCGTGAACCACCTTTTAAGTTGTGGGCCAAACGAAATATTTTATCCAGCAAAGCTTTAGGGTCAGCAGAAGATTCAAGTTCTAAAAATGAACTTTCAACTTCTTCTAAGTTGATCAATGCTTCGCTTAAAAAATCTTGTTTAATTTCAATTTCAAATTTGTCCATTAAGACACCTTTCGGTCGGCTGAACAAAATTCTATATATGTAATAGAGGTCTAGTTTTTTTCGTTTGACGACTCGTTTTAAAATCACTCGACTAGACCGTCGCATTGTAAATTTAATTTATTTTATTAAGATAAGGGTTCAAACAACAACGAGGTTTCCAAAATGAATTCACAGTTTTTATTTTTGAGTCTAGTAACAGTTTTATTTTCACAAGCTTCAATAGCTCTGAACGGTTTCACACGCCTCAGTAGTTGCGGTTCGGCTGCAATTGTTTCTGGCGAGACGTGTACTGATATTAAAATTGATCTTGATTTTGCAGGTTGCGATCTTAAATCAGCGAAGCAGTCTCCTAAAAAAGTAATCTGCGACGGATCTCTTATTAAAGCGCGTTTTCAAGATGGCGACTATCGTTATGAAGCCCGGTTTTCAAAAACACAAGAAGACGGCTGGGGCGCCGGAACATGGAAATCATCAGGGCCATTACGCCAGTGGAAAAAAATAGAAGATGCAACCACGACTAAAAGAGCTGCAGCAATGACTTCGATCGCTCCAACAAACACAGCAGCTGCACTAACCACGACGACTCCAGAAACAGGATCATTATTTAAATATTCGGCCTTTGTTGATTTAAGATTTTCTAGTTTTACTTCGAACGATCATATCACAGTTCCGAATGCTTACGCTGAATCAGGTTTTGCAATCGAAGACGGTGCTTTTTACGTAAACTATGAAAAAAATCGAGTTAGTTTTTTGCTGGATGCTGCAATTCGCCGTAGCAAAGACAGCGACACAAACCCCGCATCGGCCGTTCCCAACCAATCGTCGAATAATAATATTGCCTTGGCTGTTGATCGCTCGCAGATGTTTTTGAAATATAAAATTGTTGATGGATTTTATTTTGATTTTGGACAAATGGATACGCCATTTGGTGTTGAATTGAATGATTCGAAAGATCGTATTTTTGGAAAAACAGGTCTTGTGTACGATCTGACTTTGCCGGTCACTCATGCCGGTGCTTTTTTAGAATTTTCGAAAAACGGATTTTCAGCAAAAGTTTTTGCAGCGAACCCAAATAATAAAGGAACGTTCGGATCTGCAGCCAGTGGTGACAATACCACGGAATACGGCACTGCGCTGGGTTTTGCGAATGATAACTATCGCGTGCAAGTGGGCGCTTTAAGTCGCCCGATCAACACGGCCGACTTAGGAAGCCGAGCAAATCGTGTTCTTGGTGACTTAACAGCAGGGATTACTTTTGGAATATTTTCTTTAGATCTTGAGTACAATCAAATCAGTGATCCCAGCAAAAACTCAATCACACCTCTTGATGTCACAGATCTTGAAAAATCAGGCTCTGGTTTCTTAACTTTGATTTCGTTGAAGCCAATCGATGAATTAGTTTTAGCTTTACGATATGAAATGATCGAAGATGATCCAGCCGGCCTTGGTTTAAAATCAGCCAATGCGTTTGGAGCAAGCGTGCACTACAGATTAGCTTCTGAACTTGAACTTCGCACAGAGTACGTGGGTTATAATTACAAAGATATGAACGATCTGAAATGGAATGATTCACGATTTAACATAGCAACTGTATTAACTTTTTAGCTTTACTTTGAGTTTGCAAAGTTTGTAAATACAACGCCCAAAGAGATCCGATTAAATTTAACCGGATCTGTGAGCGAATCATCAAAAGTTTCGGTAGTGTAATCGATCACAAAACCAAAACGCTTTTTAAATTGCCTGTAGTACTGAATTTGAAATCCACCTTTTGATTTATAAGTGGCTGATGTTCCTGCTGCCGTCGGTTGATCCAAATTGTAAGTGTCCGAAAGGCGATAAATTAAACCCAAAGATTGTTTTCCATCATAATAATCTAAACGAAGACCAACGGCAGAGCCTTTGCCTGAAAGGTTTTGGCCACTGACCGAAGCGGGGTCATCAGACTGTCCTGCCAGATTGTATTCGTAGTTGCCACCGATTCGAAATTTTTTGATATTATAGCCTGCAAATAAGCCAACGTTTGTAAAGAACATAGCTCGATTCGGAACGCCGACTCCATTTCCCATTTGGCCCTGTCCAACACCTAAAAGCGCACCTGCGGTAAAACGTCCACCTCCGCCACCTTTTTGAGCCATCGAAAACGAAGTCAGCATCGAAGTGAAAAAAAATAAAAGCACTAATTTGATATAATGAGAAATCCGTTTCATCAAAAATCTCCTGAAGTTGATATAACTCCTTCTAATTATAGATGAATTTTATGACCAGAGCGATGTTCATATGATTGACTTAAAATAAGACTAGAAAAAAGGCCAGGTGTTGCCTGGCCTTAAGTCGATCGTGATTTTATAACAACGTATCGTTGTGAAACAAAAGCGAAAAAGCAGTCAAGACAATTACGGCTTCATCAGTTGTTCAACGTTAAGTTTTCCATTGGATAAAACTTTTCCTTCAACAGAGGCCACACGTTTTGCTGAGTTTAATAGAGCCGCTTTAACTTCTGCATAAGTTTTTTCAGGATGAGCCGACCAGTAAAGAGCTGCGGCGCCAGCCACATGCGGGCAGGCCATCGATGTTCCATCCCAGTAAGCACCCAGTAAATCAACGACCGTATCAGAATAATTATTTCCTACGGTCGTCGAAAATATTTTTACACCAGGAGCAGCAATATCAACTGACTTTGCGCCGTAATTTGAAAAAGAACCCAAATTGTCAGAAGAGTCGATTGCGGCCACTGAAATTATGTTTTCATAATCATAACTGGCTGGAAAAGCTTTTTTTGGATCTGTGTCGTTATTGATTGTTGAATTCCCAGCGGCAGCGATAAATAGCACATCATGATCTTGCGCGTATTTAATCGCATCTTTTAAGCCTTGATTGTCGTCGGCTGGATCTTCGCCTTCCGAGCCCCATGAGTTTGAAAGAACTTTTGCACCATTATCAACCGCATAGTGGATGGCTTTAATCGCGCCGGCTGTTGTTCCGCCTTCGTCACCGATAAAGCGAAGAGCCATAATTTGTGCGTTGGGTGCAACTCCTGAAATTCCTTTTGCATTATTTCCACGAGCCGCAATATTTCCAGCACAGTGAGTTCCGTGGCCTGGGTTTCCGCCATTTAAAATATCTTGAACACTTTGCGCGGCCAGGTCGTAAGGCTTATTGTCGTTCGACAAAAAATCCCAGCCAACAATATCATCGATGTATCCGTTTTGATCGTCATCGATTCCGTTGTTAGGAATTTCTTTTGTATTTCTCCAGATATTCGGAAGTAAATCTTCGTGTGTGTAATCGACCCCGGTGTCGATGACGGCAATGATCATGTTGTTTGAGCCTGGATTCAGTTTCCAAGCATTCTGTGCACCAATGTCGTTTAAGCCCCATTGTCTTGAAAAAAGTGGATCGGCTCCGGCTGCATTTGTAGGTGCATTCGGGATTTCTGGATTATCTTTTGAACCTGCAGGCGCAACATTTGGCGTTGCCACGAGGTCGCCTTGATCAGGATGAGCCGCTAAATATTTTTGCAAAGCTGAATCCAATGAAGGATTTTTTAAAAGTTTGATTTTGAAGTTTTTCTGAACTTTTAGAATGGAAGCGCTTTCCATAAAGTTTTGAAGCTGAGATTGTTGAATATCTCCGTCAACGCGTATCCAGTTGTCAGCAACAACTTCAGTTTTTAAACCTTTTGCAGCAAAATAAAGCGCAGAGTGTTTCGTTGAGATTGGTTGTGCTACTTTGATTAGCAAATCCTCAGCATGAACGTTAAGTCCGAATGCAAATCCAAGTAAAACCGCAACAGTCGATGTTTTCAAGAACCCCTCCTTGGTGAAACTTTTTGTGACTGCAGAAATTCTAGAAACAAAAGCCCAGCGCGGCCAACAAGTATTTCTTCATTTTTTTCTTTTGAGCATTCGCGTTGAAAGATTTTGTCTGACATAAACTGAAAGCTTATCGTTGTCTCGACCACGGTTTTTTGTCATGATGTGCAATGAAAATGAAGTCATTCAAAATACGATTGATGAGATCAAATCTCAGTGAGGTTTTTTTATGAGTACGACAGCCACGTCCACAGCGACGACAAAAGCAACGATCGATGAATCAGCCACCGAATTATCTCGTTCATTTGCTTTAACAACTCGACTTGATGCAATTGTTGCTTGGGGGCAAAGAAACGCGCTTTGGCCTTTACCTTACGGAACAGCTTGTTGCGGAATTGAACTGATGTCGGTCATGGGTCCTAAATATGATCTTGCGCGCTTCGGTGCGGAAGTTGTGCGATTTTCTCCGCGCCAGGCGGATTTACTTTTAGTGGCCGGGACGATCACAGAAAAAATGGCGCCGATCTTAGTTCGCATCTACGAACAAATGCTTGAGCCCAAATATGTTTTGTCGATGGGGGCTTGTGCGAGTTCGGGAGGTTTTTACCGCGCTTATCACGTTTTGCAAGGTTGCGATAAAGTTATACCTGTCGATGTCTATGTGCCGGGTTGCCCTCCCACTCCAGAAGCTGTTTTAGATGGAGTCATGACTTTACAAAAAATGATTAAAGATCGCACGCCTCGTCCGTGGAAAGAACACTGGAAATCGCCTTTTAAAGTGGGAGGCGTTCCGACAGGTTCACCCGTTGAACTCAACGACGCACGAAGAACGTTTCACGGCGGAGAACAAAAATGAATTTTCCAGAAATATTAAAATCAGATTTAAGTCTTAAATTTGGTTCAAATGAATTTAAATTTTTAACGACGGCTGTGGGCGATTACGTTATTGAAGCAACCAAAGAAACGACTCCTGCCTTATTACGCTACTTGAAAGAGTACGCAGGATTTAATTTTTTAATGGACGTGTGCGGAGTCGATTTTCCAAATCGCGAAAAAAGATTCGACGTCGTTTATCATTTATTTAATTCAAAAGACTTTTCACGCTTACGTGTCAAAACTCAGTTGGCTGTGGGCGAAGCCGTTGGAACGGCGACCACGATTTGGAAAGGCGCCGATTGGTTCGAGCGCGAAGCTTATGACATGTTTGGAATTTTATTTGATGGCCATCCGAATTTAAGAAAAATTTTAACGCATCATCAATTTGTCGGTCATCCACTGCGCAAAGATTACGAAGCCGATGCACAACAACACTGCGACACGGTTTTACCGATTCACTTCGACAACACCCCTGACCAGCGCGGCGATCAACTTGACAGTCGTTTTGTTCCGATCAACATCGGGCCTTCTCACCCAGCGATGCACGGCACTTTGCGTGTGATGGCTGAACTGGATGGTGAAACGATTATTCGCGCCAGTTGTGAAATTGGTTATCTTCACCGTTGTTTCGAAAAAATGGCTGAAACTCATCCTTATAATCAAGTCATACCTTATACCGATCGTTTGAATTACTGTTCGGCGCCGATGAATAATGTGGGCTACTGTAAGACCGTTGAAAGACTTTTGGGCGTTGAAATTCCAGAGCGTGCACAAGCCATGCGAGTGATTCTATGTGAACTTTCACGAATTATTGACCACACTGTATCTGTGGGAACGGGCGGAGTTGATTTAGGAGCTTTGACGGCGTTCTTTCATTTATTTACTTATCGCGAAAAAGTTTATTCACTCTTTGAAAAACTTTGTGGAGCTCGCTTAACGGTATCGATGACTCGTGTGGGTGGAATGGCTCAAGACGCACCCGAAGGTTGGTTTGAAAGCGTCCTGCAATTTTGTAACGAGATGAGCGACGGTATCGAAGAAATTTCAAAGCTGATGCTTGAGAATAAAATTTTTATTAAACGAACTCAGGGTGTGTGTCCCGTTTCAAAAGACGAAGCCATCACGTGGGGTTACACGGGCCCACTGCTGCGGGCGTCGGGTGTGAATCTTGATTTGCGTAAATCAAATCCTTATTACGGCTATGAAAAATATGATTTTGAAATTCCAATTGGAGCCAACGGTGATATTTACGATCGCTACTGCGTACGCATTGAAGAAATGCGCCAAAGTATTCGCATCATTCGCCAAATCTGCAAAAATGTTCCAAGCGGTGATTACACCATTCGAGACAAAGGAATTGTGCTTCCAGAGAAAAAAGATGTTTACGGAAATATTGAAGGCTTGATGAACCATTTTATGTTGGTGATTAAAGGTCTTCGTCCTCCGGCGGGTGAGGTCTACGACGCGACGGAAGCTGCGAACGGAGAACTTGGTTTTTACTTGATCAGTGATGGGTCAGCGAACCCTTACCGCTTAAAAGTGCGTCCACCTTGTTTTGCAATTTATCAATCGTTTCCATCGGTCGTCAAAGGCGCGATGTTAGCCGATGCGATTGCAACTGTTGCCAGCATGAATGTCATTGCTGGGGAATTGGATAGATAAAATGTTTCAATTATCAAATGACGGAAAACAAAAAGTTCTCAGCGAACTTAAGCGTTACGAATCAAAGCAGTCAGCGGTTTTGCCTGCTTTGTATATTGCGCAAAAAGAAAATAAAGGTTTTGTGAATGCAGAAGTCATTCAAGAACTCTCTCGTGTGATGGATATTCCTGAAGCGCAAATTAACGAAGTTTTTACGTTCTACACAATGTACAATAAAAAAGAGATCGGAAAATATCACATTCAAGTTTGCCGAACTTTATCGTGTATGTTGAACGGAGCAAAAGAATTAACCAATCATCTTTGTCAGCAGCTGAATACAAAATTGGATCAAGTGACGGCTGATGGTCGCTTCACAGTTTCTGAAGTTGAATGTTTAGGTTCTTGTGGAACGGCGCCCATGATGCAAATTGGCAATCAATATTACGAAAATTTAACTCCTGAAGCTGCAATCAATTTACTGCGAGGAATGAAATAATGAATGCCACAGAAACAAAATATCTTTCTGAGTTTTATCATTTACCTGAATTTAAAAATCTTGAAGGCTACAAAAAAAATGGCGGCTACAAAGATTTAGAAAAAGCTTTAAAAATGCAACCTCAGGCAATCATCGATGAAGTGAAAACTTCAGGCTTGCGCGGCCGCGGTGGAGCGGGTTTTTCGACGGGAATGAAGTGGGGCTTCTTACCTAAAAATAATGAACCTCGTTATCTTCTTTGCAACGCCGATGAAGGCGAGCCCGGAACATTTAAAGATCGCATGATGATGGAAAAAGCTCCTCATCAGTTGATCGAAGGCATGATTATTTCAAGCTACGCGATCAGCTCAAAAAAATCTTATATTTATGTTCGCGGGGAATACGATTATTCGATCAACGCATTAGAAACCGCGATTCAAGAAGCTTATAAGGCCGGTTACCTCGGAAAAAACATTTTAGGTTCTGGCTTTGATCACGATATGGATATTTACCGCGGTGCAGGTGCGTATATCTGCGGAGAAGAAACCGGAATGATTTCTTCACTGGAAG
Source organism: Bdellovibrio sp. (assembly GCA_043747435.1). Lineage (GTDB taxonomy): Bacteria > Bdellovibrionota > Bdellovibrionia > Bdellovibrionales > Bdellovibrionaceae > Pseudobdellovibrio. The sequence continues at coordinate 158,309 of JAYTPD010000043.1, forward strand.
GTTTAAAAGGCCAGCCTAAATTAAAACCGCCATTTCCTGCGGTACAAGGCTATTTAAAAAAACCAACCATCGTGAACAACGTCGAAACTTTAGCTGTTGTGAAATATATTATTCGGGATGGCGCAAATCACTACCGAAAATTTGGAACCGAAAAATCTACTGGAACAAAATTATTTTCTTTATCAGGAAATATTGTAAAGCCTGGAAACTACGAAGTTCCTTTATCTTACCCTTTAAAAGACATGGTTTACGGATTAGGCGGGGGCTTTAAGGCGGGTCGCAAATTAAAAGCCGTCATTCCGGGTGGTTCATCGGCTCCGGTGCTGAATGCCGAAGAATCTGAACGCGCTTTGCTTGATTACGAAAATTTAACTCAGTTGGGTTCAATGCTTGGATCGGGCGCCATCATCGTGATTGATGATTCGCAATGTATGGTCGAATGCTTGGCGAACTTGACGCATTTTTATCACCACGAATCTTGTGGACAGTGCACGCCTTGCCGTGAAGGCACAGGCTGGCTTGATAAAATCGTTCATTCGATTTTAGCCGGTAAAGGTCGTATGCAAGATATCGAACTTCTGATTAAAGTGGCTGACAACATGAAGGGTAAAACAATTTGTGCGCTTTCTGATGCGGCCGCATTACCTGTGTTGAGTTTCGTGACAAAATTTCGCGACGAATTTGAATTTTTTGTGCGTGAAGGTAAATCTAAAGTTAAGGGAACTGCTTACAAAGGAAATCCAAATGTCGTCGACTTACATTAAATGCACAATTAACGGAGTTGAAGTTCAAGTTGCGCCAGGAAAAACAATCATCGAAGCGATGACTGAAAACGCACAACGAATCGCACACTACTGTTGGCACCCAGGACTTAGCATTGCCGGTGTTTGCCGTCTTTGTATGGTTGAAGTGGCCGGCAATCCGCGTGTTCAGATTGCCTGTAACACTGTTGTAACTGAAGGTATGGTCATCAATAATACTTCTGAAAAAGTAAAAGATGCCGTCAAATGGGGTCTTGATTTTCACTTGATTAATCATCCACTTGATTGTCCGATCTGTGATCAAGCAGGTGAATGCGGTCTACAAGATCAGTACATGGAGTACGGAAAATACAATCCCGAAATGGCCGAGAAAAAACAAAAAAAACACAAAGTCGTCGATCTTGGACCAACAGTGGTTCTTGATTCTGAACGTTGTATTTTGTGTTCACGCTGCGTTCGTTTTACTGATGAGGTTTCAAAAACTAACGAGCTGGGAATTTTTAGTCGGGGCGATCACTCTGAAATTGGAACTCATGCCGGAAAACAGCTGGATAATAAATACTCTTTGAACACCGTTGATATCTGCCCTGTAGGCGCGTTAACTTCAAAAGACTTTCGCTTCAAACAGCGCGTTTGGTATCTTAAAGATGCTGAAACAGTTTGTAATGGATGCTCAACAGGTTGCAGTGTGAACGTTTATTTTAATAAAGAAGGCGTTTTTCGAGTGAAACCAAAGTTCAATCAAGAAGTGAACGGGCATTGGATGTGCGACGAGGGTCGTGACACTTATAAATTTGTGAATAAAGAAGTTCGGCTTTTAAAAGGTCAAAAATTTGCTAGCGGAAAATGGCATGAAGACATGCATGCCGGTGCCGCAACAAAAGAGGCGCAACATTCTTTAAAAGAAGCGAAAGCTGACGAAATTGCTTTAGTTTTAACAGGGCAACAAACTGTTGAAGAGTACGAAGCACTTGTGAAGACTTTTGTTGAGACTTACAAAACAAAAAATATTTTTCACTGGGTCAATAACAAAGAAACATTTGAATCTTTCGATGGACTTTTAATTCGCGGAGATAAAAATCCAAATACAAAAGGTCTGCAACAAGTTCTTGAAAAAAATTCTTTGAATAACTCGTGGAAAAATTTAGAAGAAGGTTTAAGTTCAGGAAAAATTAAAAACTTAGTTGTTATAGGCCCTGAAAACTTGGCGGTCTTTCCAGATTTAAATGCCATGGTCAAATTGTTTACAACGGCAAAAAATTTAATTTATTTTTCTTCTGCAGAAATCACAGCTCTTCTTAGTTACAGTGGTGCGAACAACATCACTTTGATTCCGCTAAAGACTTATATTGAAAAATCAGGAACTTTTGTGAATTTTAAAGGGCTGGCGCAAAAATTTAAAAAAGTGACAACGATTGTAAGTGAAGCTTTAACCGGTGTTGAAGCGTCTCAGTTGCTAGCGGGTCAAACTGTGAATGTCGTACCTGTTTCTGCTGATCAAATTCTAGTTGCTGAATTTAAGCGAGCAGATCAAGTGACTTTAGAACATCGTAAAAAAAATGAATTTGTTTTTAATCGTGGTCGTCTCTAGTTTGTTTTATTATTTGAAGGAGTTCCTATGTCTGTAGTTACAAAAAACAACGATCACGCTTGGTATCTACCAGGTATTATCGGCGGTCTTTTCATCACAGGAAAACATCTCATCAAAAATCTTTTGAACAAAAAGAAAATGATGACTTTAAATTATCCTGAAGAAAAATATGAATACTCTTCAAGATTTAAAGGTAATCATATTTTAACCGTAAAAAAAGATGGCGCCATCCGTTGCACCGCTTGTATGTTGTGTGCAACAAATTGCCCAGCTGAATGTATTAAAATCACAGCCAGTGAGCATCCCGATGCCCAAGTTGAAAAATTTCCGATCAGCTACGAAATCGATATGCTTCGCTGCGTGTTCTGTGGGTTTTGTGAAGAAGCCTGCCCGGTGGATGCCATTCGCTTGGGGCCTGAGTGGCAAACTCCGGGCTTGAACGGTTCTAACTTCACTTACGACATCAATCACTTAGCTTATCGCCCTCAGCTTAAAGGCGGAGTTCAATCAGTACTTGATGACCAAGATCGCCACAAGGCGGGGATTTAAGTTAATTAATGCGTAGTAATTTCAAATACTTATAATTTATACCGCTGACACTTGTGAATTTACTGGGTTTAAGTTAAGATAATTTATGATCCAGCGCGAACTCAGTGATGAATTTAAAAGTCTGTGTAATGAGTTTCCTGTTGTTGTTTTAACAGGTGCTCGACAAGTTGGAAAAACAACTTTCTTAAAAAATTTATTTCCCGAATATGGCTATGTCTCGCTAGATATTCCTTCTATTGCTGATTTAGCACAGAATAACCCTGATTTATTTTTAGAAAAATACAAAGTGCCACTTATTATTGATGAAGTTCAGTATGCGCCACTTTTATTTAGGCACCTTAAAGTGTGGATCGATCAAAATAGAAAGCTCAAAGGCCAAATTATTTTAACTGGATCGCAAAAATTTACACTGATGAAAGAGGTTTCAGATAGTCTTGCCGGGCGCTGTGGTTTTTGCGAAATAGAAGGTCTTAGCTATTTCGAATATTTAGATTATGCACAAAAAAATAAATTAAAAAAGCCAACGCATATAAACTGGCTTGTTCGCGGACAGTATCCAGAGCTTTGGTCTGAACCCGAGCGTGATTCAAAACGCTACTATCAATCTTATGTCAGCACTTATATCGAACGCGATGTAAGACAAATTGTGAATGTCACAAATTTATTAGATTTTGAAAAGTTCATTCGATTATTAGCGGCTCGAAACGGGCAAGTTATTATCAAATCTGAATTAGCCAAAGACGTTGGAGTCAAAGCTGAAACAATCGCAAATTGGCTTTCTGTTGTAGAGACATCAAATATAATTACTTTTTTAAGACCCTATTATAAATCCATCACAAAAACGATGGTTAAAAGTCCCAAAGTTTATTTCAATGATACAGGATTATTGCTGTATCTATTAAATATGGATCAAGAATCTTTAATCGATTCATCCTTTGTCGGCTTTGTTTGGGAAGCTTTTGTATTCGCCGAATTTAGAAAATGGAAACAAAAAATAAATTCATCAGCGCAAATTTATTATTACTTAGATTATAGCAGTTCAGAAATTGATTTTTTAATCGAAAAAAATCAAAAAGTTTCTCTGGTTGAGTGCAAGTGGACACAACGCCCTAAGTTTAATCCTCTATTTGAAACACTGAAGCTCAACAAAAAAATAAAAATCGATAAGACTTCTTACATTGCTCGAAATGTGGCGCCAATTGAGGTCGGCTCCAACATATTATCTTATTCAATCGAAGATTTTCCATTCGCAAAATACTTTTAAGTTAGGCTTGTAAAATGTAAAAAGCGATTCTAGCTTAGCCAGAATCGCTTTTATTCAACATAGAACTTGTACAACTGTAACAAACAAAAAAGGTAGGCTCTGGTTATAAGAGCTTTTCTGGTGAGGCCTTCTTTTTTAATTGAACTTACTTATTACCTTTTAGTTGTAAAACTGTGTAGTAAGCTTTAACTATATTTGGTGAATGATCACCTATTTCAGTGAAGTCGTATTTTTTATTTTCTTCAATTGTAAAACTGAAGTCAGCGCGTTCAGCTTTGACAGCTGAATTGACACTCTTACCATCCCAATTATAACGATCTAGAATGACTTGTATTTTAGTCACACCAGCACTTGAAAGCATATTTTTAGTTAATGGAAAAAACTCAATCGCGCTTTGATCAAACTCAGGCGGTACGCTATCAAAAAAAACAGGGGAACCGTCCACCAGAATAAGTGATTTATAAAGACTTCCCCAGCCTCCATTTTTTAGACGTTTTTTTAATACGACACGAATATAGTCTGATGTAATTTTACCTGTTAAATCTGTTGTTGGATTAGCGCCAGACCAGAATTTAATTTTATTATTTTTTAAATCAATAGGATCTAATGTTTCAAGATCACTTGGTAATTCTTCTTTTGTTAAAATGTGTATTTGGGAACTAGAAGCTAACAAACGCTCTTGCTGGCCATCATTTCTAACTTGTTCAGATTTATTTTGCAAATGACTGCAACTGAAAGCTGAAAGTGTGAATGCGAACAATAGCGCGTGTTTAATCATAAATGTTTTTTATTTTTTTGTAGCTTCAGATTTTGATGCGCTTGGGGCTGATGTGCTGCCGCCAACAGATCCCGGCGTTGTATTATTTGTGGCATTGTTAAAAATAGAATTTAGATCAGAAGCTTTAAATGAACGTTTTCCTGGGCATTGTTTTACGGCATCGCACATAGTGTCTGAGTTCAGTAATCCGGCTACGCGATCACGCAAATATAAACCTAATGCCGACTGGTCAACAGCTCGAGCAACATTATTTAAAATAGCTGAAGCTTGAGCGCTTTTGAGTTCGGCTGAATAAATTGAAAGATTCATATCATCAAAATATTTATTTATATCTTTTTGAGCATTTTTTTCTTTTAAATCTTGTAAAGCTTGAGCTGTATCTGCATCAGCTTGTTTTTTGTCGGCCGCCGCTTTTGACTTTGAAGCTGAATCTTTTGATGCCGAAACAGCATCGTCGTATTTGACTCGAGCTGTTTGAAGTTTTGCTTCCAATGAAGCTGCATCGTTATTTAATGTTGCGGCTCTGGCCTGATTTTCTTTGAGTTCGTTTTGACACTCTTTAAGTTGCCATTCGACTAAATCTTTTTTGAACATATTCATCATACTGCTGCATTTAGAACCTGCATTCTGTAAAGCGTTTGCCTGATCGCGAAGTGATTGTGAAGTTCTTTTTGTTTCTTGAATTTTATAACAAGTGTCTTTTAAAGAGGCTCTTGTTTCTTTAGAAATATATGTTGTGTTGTCTATGGCATCATCTGCACAAGCTCTCATGTCACTTAAAGTGGGTGTTGCAGCATTTGAGACTAAACTAGAAAAGATAAGACCTATTAAAAACACAAAAACCTCCGTGATCGTTTGTTAAAGATAACTCTAACAGTCTACATTGATCAGAAGGTTTCGTAATCTGGCTTTGTTTAATTCAAGACTTTTGAATGGTGAATCTTGAAAATTTATTTTAAATATCGAGTCCTAGAAATACTTTGATGTAGGTTCCGCTGAGGTCGACATTCTTTTTTGAATTGTCGATTGAGTTTGTGACGTCATTCCATTTGAAGCTCATGTATCCGGCTTCGGCACCAACAATGAGTGGAATCACGATGAGTGGTTTGACTTCAAGTTCAAGACCGACTGAGTAAGAAGACATCGATGTCGGAGCTAGATCGACTTTGGTCGTGCCACTTTCTTTAATCGACAAACTTCCTGTGTGCGATAAACCGTAAGATGCAATCGGGCCGAAGTGCACAATGGTGTCAATTAGTCTGTAATTTATTAACAGAGCTGTTCGAGTGTATTTAATGTCTGTTGAAATTGAATTATTGTCGCCTGAAAGTTTAATTCCTTCATAGCGCAGTCCAAAACCAAACGGCACAAGCGGTAGCGATACGATTGCATCGACGCCAACTCCTGGAACATAAGTTGCGTCTCCGGCGCCGGATGGATTTGTACAAGAGCCTTGGCAGATCGATTGAAGATCTGGCTTGGCTTGAGTTGCGCCAACAGTTGCTCGAGCTTCGAATAATGCCCAAGAGCTTAAGGGCGTTGATAATGCGATTAAAAATAAGACGTGAGTTAATTTGTTTTTCATTTGTACCTCGTGTTTAGGGATCTATTTCATTAGATCCCTAAATCGATGTTGTGGCAAAGACTATCCAGATCAGTCCAAAACAAGACATTTGTCGTGTCGTGAAAGACACAACTATCTCGCCGATCAAATTCAGTTTCAAATAGAAGCCATGACATCTCATTTTGCGAATGAAAAATATTTTTACTTAAACGAAAAAATTTCTGAAAAACTATTTCAACAAAAATACAAAGTGCGAGTTTACGAAAACGCGCAACTGGCTTGTTACGATTTAACGACAAGCTTGCAACACTACTTGTCGCATAAGCCTCAATTAGCACTTTGTAAAAATGGATCTTCCTTGATCGAAGGTCTCTGTTCGATTTGGTTGCGCAGCTCGACAGCTTTGCAAATGAAATCTGAAACTCAAAATTGGATCGAGTACATCGAATCTCTTGACCCCGAAACAAATTTTGTGATGTGGGCTTCAGAAAATGAAATCACCGGCGAGATTTTAGTCGATACAAATTTAGCTCAAGAAATTCATCAACGATTAGCCAAAAAAAGAATTTTTTCAATTCAAATCACACACCATTTATCTGCAGACTATGTGGGATTGCCTTTTTCGATTATTATTTTAAGGCCTTCTGTGTTTTTAAACTCGAAGTCGATGGTGGTCTTGCCAGAAAAGTTTAAAGCCACAAATTTAATCGCCGCTTTCCAAGATTTGAAAGCAAATGAAGATGACTTCACACATTTTATTTTACCAACAAAAAATCAAAGTGTTGAAGAAAAAAAATTAAATCAAATAAATGAAATTGAAAATCAAATTTTAAATCAACAAAATGTTTATTTTAAAAGATTTGTTTCAACTACGCCGCGTTTGGCGGATCGATTGGTTCTTAGTTATTTAGATGTGAATGCTTATGCTATTCAACAAGATATTAAGCTCTCGGACCAGATTTGTTTTGCGCCTTGTAAATATCCATTTTGGATTTTAGATACGTGGAAAAACTGGTGGAAAGAGTCTCAAAGCGAATCTCTTCTTCGCGGGCTTTTGGTTATTGATATTCTTGCTCTGCGCAATAATGCAGAATTAATTTCAAAAATAAATGAGAGTGTCGCGAAATTTCAAAGACTCGGGCAAATGATTGATCTATAGTTTTAGAGCGCTCTTTAGGTCGAGCGTTTAAAATGATTCAAAAACAAGATCGATTTATTATTTTAAGAAAAATCAAATACGGCGAAGCTGATTTGATTATTCACGCGCTTGGTTCAAACGGAGCAAAAACTTCTTTTATGGCGCGAGGAGCTTTAAAAAGTAAAAAAAGGTTCGGCGGCGGTATTTTAGAGCCTCTGCATTTCGTTACACTGAATTACAAAGATCAGGCAGACTCAACTAAAATGAAAACTTTAAACGAAGCGATTCTGATTGATGATTTTAAAAATATTCGTGAAGATTTTGATCGGCTTGAAGTTGCATTATTTATGCTAAAATGTGTGGCCCATGTAAGCCTTGAAGGCGATGTGAATTCAGATTTTTTATTCAACTTAACCGGGCATTCTTTGCGAGCCGTTAGTCAATCGACTGATTTGTTAATTTTAAAATTGCATTTTTGTCTTAAGCTTCTTTATCAACAAGGTGTGATTTCAATTGAATCTTGGATGACGCCTTTTTTGAAGACAAATATGGTTGATTCAGTGAAATTATCCGAAATAGAAAATTCAAAACAAATCGTCGAAGACTATTTGGATTCGATTGAATCTTTAGTTTTACAATATATTAAAACAGCTGATGCGGGGTTTTCATGAGTTTAATTGAACTGTCTTTAAAGCGACCGGTTTTCGCGTGGGTCTTGATGGCGGCTCTTATTATTTTTGGAGCGATAAGTTTAAATAAACTGGGCGTCAGTCAAATGCCCGACGTGAACTTTCCTGTTTTAAATATTTCAATCAACTACCAGGGCGCAGCTCCGGAAGTTGTCGAAAATGATATTATTAATCTTGTTGAACAAAATTTGCTTTCAGTTGAAGGCATTAAAGAAATGCGTTCGACGGCCAGTCAAGGTTCGGCTTCAATCAATCTTGAATTTGAAATCAATCGTAATGTTGATGTGGCCTTGCAAGAAGTTCAATCGGCTCTAAGCCAAATTCGTTTTCCAGCGGGCGTTGATCCCGCCGTTATTCAGAAAAAAAATCCAGAAGAAGATCCGATCTTGATCATCTCGCTTTACGGAGACAAATCGCTTCCTGAAATGATTCGGTGGACACAAAATTATTTTTTAGATCAAGTGCAGTTTATTTCAGGCGTAGGTGAAGTCAGCTTAGGGGGTTTTCCAGATCGCAATATGCGAATTTGGATTGATACAAATAAACTCAAAAAACTTGATTTAACTGTGGGCGATGTGATCGACACTGTGCGAGCTCAGCATCTTGAATCTGCGGCCGGCCAGTATGTCGATGGTAAACGAGAAATTCGTTTAAGATATTTAGGCGAAGCTAAAACTGTTGAAGAAATTGCAAATTTTCCGATTCAAAAACGCGGTGGGCAGCTGATTCAAGATAAAATTTTTCACATTAAAGATGTTGCCAATGTTGAAGATGGCTTAGCTGATATTCGTCGCGTAGGAATTGTAAATAATAAGACGGCTGTTGTTCTGAGAGTTTTTAAACAGCGGGGAACGAACGAAGTCGACGTTGCAGACAGCGTATTAAAAAAACTTGAACAAATTAAGTACCCTGACGGAATTCAGTTCAGAACAAATGTCAATTACACTCAATCAACAAAAGCAACTGTCGACCTAACGATAGAAAAACTTTGGGCGGCTTCGATCATTACGATTTTAGTTTGTTTCTTATTTTTAGGTTCGATTAATTCTTCAATTAATATTTTATTTTCAATTCCAACTTCTATTTTAGGTACGTTTATTATTCTGTATTTTTCAGGTTTTACGTTAAATCTTTTTACTTTACTTGCATTAACGCTTTCAATTTCTATTGTAGTCGATGATGCAATCATGTTGCTTGAAAATATTGTCCGGCATTATCGCATGGGTAAAGGGTCTTACAAGGCGGCCTTAGACGGTGCGACTGAAGTCATCCCTGCTGCAACTGCAGCGACTTTAGCCGTGCTGGCAGTTTTTTTACCAGTCGTTTTCATGGACGGAGTCATTGGTAAATTTCTATTTCAATTTGGAATAACAATGTCGGCAGCTGTATGTTTGTCCTTACTTGAAGCCGTTACCATTACGCCAATGCGTGCAGCTGCGTTGTTAAGCACTGAGCCGAAACTTACTAAGCTTGAAATGAAGCTTGATAAAATGTTTGAAAATCTTTCTCATCAGTACAGAAATTTTTTAAATTTTTGTATACGTCACAAATGGGCCGTTCTGATCGGATCATTTAGTTTCTTTTTTCTTTCCTTACTGCTGGTAACTAAAGTCAAACAAGAGTTCGTGCCACCTCAAGATCAAAATATTATTATATTAACAGCGAATGCAAAGCCGGGAACTTCCTTAGCTGAAACAATCGATTTAATTAAGCCGCTTCAAGATTTGCTGACGTCAATTCCTGAAATCGACAGCTATCTTGTGAATATTAGCCCGGCTTCTTTGTTTGCTCCGATCAATTTAGTTGATCGGCAAAGGCGAAAAATAAATCACACCGAAGTCATGTCTTTAATCCGTGAAAAAGCAAAATCGCTAAAAGGGCTACGTGTTTCTATGCGAGATATCTCAGCTCGAAATTTATCGACTGGGCGCTTGAATCCCGTCGCTTTTAATATTCGAGGCTCCGATCTTGAACTTTTGAACACAAAAGCCGAGCTCATTATCAAAGAGCTGCAAGATCAAAAATTAGCTGTCGATATCGATAAAGACTACCAACTGGGTTTAACAGAGCTCGGACTTGTGCCCGATCGCGATCAATTGATTCGTAAAGGTGTTTCAGTGGATTCTATTTCGCAAGTTTTGCAAACGGCTGTTGCCGGTTTAAGATCAGGCCAATTTTTAGCCGATGGAAAACGAAACGACATTCGTTTTAAAGTGATCGAAGATCAAATCAAATCGGCTGCTGATATAAAAAAACTTTATGTTCGTAATAATTACGGAAATTTAATCGCCGTAGGTGATGTCGTTAATGAACAAGAGAAAAAAACTTTACTTTCCATTTCAAGAATTAATCGTCAACGCTCGATTTCTATTTATGGAAATTTATTCCCTGGCCAATCCCAAGCCAATGTCTTAGAGCAAGCAAAAAAGATTTCTGAAGCAGCACTGCCATCAGGCTACACTTTTAATCTGGAAGGGGCTTCGGCTGGATTTAGTTCAAGTTTTCAAAATTTATTTGTGGCTTTGATGATTGGTATTTTAGTTGCTTATATGATTTTGGCCGTTCAGTTTAATTCGTTCAGAGATCCTATTGCCGTTTTGATGTCACTTCCGTTTTCAGTGAGTGGTGCTTTATTTATTTTGTGGGCGACACAAATTTCTTTAAATTTATTTAGTTTTATTGGACTGATTGTTTTAATGGGAATCGCAAAGAAAAATTCGATTATGTTGGTTGAATTTACGACTCACGTCTTACATGAAGAAAAATTAAGTTTCACGGAGGCTCTTTTAAAAGCTTGTCCCGTGCGCCTGCGACCTATATTAATGACTTCAGTGGCAACGATTTTTGCAGCTACACCGCTTGTGTTGGGTGGGGGCTTTGGTAGCGAGACTCGAAAACCCATGGGTCTTGTGATCATTGGCGGAACAATAGTTTCAACTTTATTTACTTTGTTTGTTGTTCCCGTTTTTTATTTGATACTTAACCAGATGAGCTTTTTTAAAAAGAAATCACGAACCTAATTTCATTTTCATAAAGGGATGAGTCCGGTCGAGCAAGCGTGCTAGATGGTCCACGCTCAAGTGAGTGTATTTTTCTGTTGCCTGTAAACTTTCATGACCCAGCAGTGTTTGCAAAACTCTTAGGTTGGCTCCGCTACTTAACAGATGAGTTGCAAAGCTGTGTCTTAGTGCATGGGGATGTAAGGGATTCAGTAAAGCGGCTTGGTGACCGAGCTCGCGAATCATTTCGTAGCCTTGTCGTGGGTTCAGTGGTTGTTCTCCGAATAAGTAAATATTTTCTGAGTTTGAATATTTGGTTTGAAACTCTTTGAGTTGTTCAAAACAAAATTCCGGCAGAATGCAAAAGCGTTCTTTAGAGCCTTTGCCTTTGATCAGTAAGCGCTGTTGCGAAGCTTGAACATCTTTCCATTTTAAATTGCAAGCTTCACTGATGCGAAGGCCCCCTCCGTACAGAAGTAAAAATAGAGTTTTTTGTTTTTGCATGTACTCAATTTTTTTTTGATCGATGTGTGAGTGCAGTCGTAATACTTCATTCAATTTATTTAAAACTGAAACGACTTCATCGACTGATAAAAAGTGGGGAATTTTCTTTGGAACGGCCGGGCAAATCAGAAGACTTCCAAAGTCTTTTTCGATCATTCTTTCTTGGAAGAGCCATTTAAAAAAGCTTTTTAAAGTAGCAATTTTTCGGTTTCGACTAGCTAAACTTAGCTTGCTCCACTGACTTAAAGCAGGCCTTGCGATATCCCAAAGCGATTCTAAACTCGAAATTTCATAAAAAATAGATTCTTGTTTATTTTTAAAAGCCTGGCTCAAGTCCAAGCGATAAGCGCGAATCGTTAAAGGCGAGCAAGATTCAATATTTTCCTGAAATTTCAAGAACTTAAATATCGTATCATGCACATTAAAACTCATAATTCTCCAAAAAGGTACCAGGTACCTTTTAGTATAAATAGGTACCTGGTACCTTTAAAGGCCAGAAAATTTGATAAAAAATATAGCGCAATGCAATATTTTTCTTGCATTTAGTACAGGACCTTGGTTATATTGCAATGCAGCAACGCAGCGTATCAAGTTGAGATAATCAATCTGAGACGCTCCAAAGCTTACACTTCGAAAGGTGGTACGTATGTCTGATTCTAACACTTCTTCTTTGCCGCATTTGCCCAGTTCGCAAACGCAAGCCCAGTCACAGGCGGCCTGGACTCCGATCCAAAAATCTTCAGAAACACGATCAATTATCTACAAGTCAGATGTGATGTCTCAGTTGATGAAAATGATCGAGCGCGTGGCTCCGTCACAAGCCAATATTTTAGTTCTTGGTGAGTCCGGCACGGGTAAAGAATTATTAGCACGTGCTATCCATGAAAAGTCAGCTCGTAAAAATAAGCCTTTCGTTGCGATCAACTGTGGAGCGCTTCGCGAAACATTGCTCGAGTCTGAACTTTTCGGTCACGAAAAAGGTTCTTTCACCGGCGCCTACACACGAAAAATTGGTTTAGCTGAAGCGGCTAACGGCGGAACACTATTTTTAGATGAAATCGGTGAATTACCGATGGCGATTCAAGCGAAGCTTTTACGTTTTGTTCAAGAGGGTGAAATTTTTCGAGTTGGTGGAAAAGATTCAATCAAAGTGGACATTCGCTTAGTGTGCGCAACAAATCGCGAATTAGATCAAGAAGTTGTTCGCGGCGCTTTCCGTGAAGATTTATTTTATCGCATTAACACAATCGTTGTCAGTGCTCCGCCTTTGCGTCGTCGTAAAGAAGACATTCCGGTTTTAGTGAATCATTTTTTAAATAATGGATCTCACTCATTTATTAATCGTGGAAAAACAATCGATGAAGAAGCGATGGCGATCTTAACAAAATACGAGTGGCCTGGAAATATTCGCGAACTTCAAAACGTTTGTGAAAGACTGCAAATTTTATCTGAAGGTCATATGATCATGACCAATGATCTGCCTGAGACCATTCGAAATCCTGAAGTCAAAGATGAAAGCGCTGATTTTGATCCTGCGGTTCCACTGTATGATCTAGAAAAACGCTATATTCTAAAAGCCTTGGGACATTACGGTGGAAATAAAACTCAAGCCGCACTCGGTTTGGGAATTACAATCAAAACATTGTACAACAAATTGCACGAGTACGGCGAGTTTGAAAAATACGCGGTTCATTCTAAGCCCGCAAAAGACTAATACAGAACCTTAACCACCAATCAGGAACGTTGATAGACGGTGATGAGCAAAGCTATTTTGAATAAGGACACGTCGTAGGATCAAAATAGCGATTTTTAATTTAGAAATAACCTTCGTCGTCGTCTTCTTCGTCTTTTGCTTTTTCGTCATCTTTCAAATCGTCTTCTAAATCATCTTCAAGATCTTCTTCCATCGAATCGTCTTCAAGACTTTCGAAAGTGCTTTCTTCTTCTGAATCTTCTTCCTCTAAAGGTTCTGCATGCGCAAGCGCATCTTCGTCTTCAAGTCCCACCATCGAGTCAAGCTCCGCTTCGTCGTCAAATTCAGAAACAAGATCAGCGGCTAAAGTTGTTGCAGCAACACCTGCGATTGCGCCAACGATAATTTTCTTTTTGTCGGCATTTGATGATGGAGTTAATTTTTTCGCAGCTTTTTTTACCGCTTTCTTAGCGACAACTTTTTTCGCAGCTTTTTTAGGAGCGGCTTTTTTGATTGCTTTCTTCGTAACTTTTTTAACAGCTTTTTTAGATGCTGCTTTCTTCGTTACTTTTTTCGGCGCTTTTTTAGCGGCGGATTTTTTTGCTGACTTCTTCGCAGCTTTTTTAGGAGAAGCTTTTTTCTTTGCCATAAATGACCTCTTTTTTTGTATTTAATTAAAAAACGGTGTTCAAATAAAAAACCCCCTCAGAGTAGCGAGCTTTGAAAGGGTCGGCAAGTTTTGGCCTAAGTTTAAAAATATTTTTAGACTACAGCTTAAAGTAATCTTCTAAAATTCGAGACACACTGGCAGGTATAATCGAAGACACAAATAAGCCCGGGGCAAAGTTACCCTTTGCAGGGACATACGTCAGATAGCCAAAAGTTTTCGTTTTATCTTTATTCTTAATCGGCAAAGTAAAACCAATCGGAAGTGCTGCATTTGTTGGCAGTGTTATGAATAAACCAACCGCGTTGACTCCAATGTAAAGTGAAATTTGGGTGTTATCGTGCTGAGGAAAACTTAAACCCAAGCTTGGCAGTTCTTGATAACCCTGAGGCATGGCTGGTAACGGGTCTCCATTTGGAAGGCTTGCGACAGGAATTGTTTGAACACCTTTAATAATATACTTAAGTGGAATGCGAACAGCAAACTTCATTCTCCCTTGAGCATCGAACATCGGAGAAAAAGTAATATCAGGGTATTTCGAAAATGTTCCTCCGGGTAAAGTCAAAATAACTCCAGAAGGCATCGGAACCATCACAATAAATTCTCCACGCACTTTATCGAAGTCAAAAGTTAATGCTTTTCCAAAGCTGGAGTTATTGCTGTCAACTGCGCCTTGCAAATCAAGTTTAGCAACTGCATCGGCAGCGTTTGTACCGCCTGCACCCGAGCCACCAGGAGTATCTGCGCCTTGTTGGGTGTTCGAGCCTGAATCAGATAAGCTGCTCAGCGATTGAAATCCTTTCGGCGAGCAATTTGTCAGAGCGACAGCCGCGAAAAGAAGTACGAGTGTTGATGTTGCTTTTTTCATAGGTCCTCATTTCTTACAGACCATTGATCGGACAAAGGTCCTGCGAACTTGATACGAAAAAAATAGACATAAAAAAAGAAACCCCAAGTTTAAGCTTGAGGTTTCTTGAAAGCGAAAAAAATTTCGACAGTTTGTTAAAACATTAAAAAATAATTAGCCAATCAGTTTTAAAGCTAACTGCGTTGATTGATTAGCCTGGGCTAATGACGCAACACCTGCTTGTTGAAGAACTGAGTTCCGAGCTAGCTCTGATGAAGATTCAGCCACATCAGTATCACGGATTCGTGAATTAGCTGCCGCTAAGTTTTCTTCAGTGACCGCTAAAGTATCAACTGTCGCAACCAGACGATTTTGTAAAGAACCAATGTTCGATCGCATTCCGTTCACGCGCGATTGCGCTTCATCCAGTAAATCAATTGAACCTTGTGCGCCCTCTTTCGTTCCCAAATCGACATCAGACAGTCCTAATCCTTCAAGTGTAGAATTGACGTTCGAAGAATCGAAAGAAATACGATCATATTCAGTTGAGTAAAGTCCAATTTGAAAATCGAAAGCGGGTGTTGATCCATCTAATAGTTTTGTGGTGTTCCAGCTTGATGTGTTTGCGATACGATCCATCTCTGATTTCAACTGTTGAACTTCAAGATTGATGTAACTGCGTTCACGATCACCAATTGTATCTGATGCTGATTGAATTCCAAGTTCTCGGATACGTGTGATCATATTTGAAACTTCGTTCAAACCGCCTTCAGCAGTCGCCACCAATGAAATACCGTCGTTTGCGTTTCGGCGAGCTTGTGCCGACGATCGAATTTGAGCTTTCATGTTTTCTGAAATGGCTAAACCAGCTGAGTCATCTGCCGACCGATTGATACGACTTCCACTTGATAGTTGCGCTAAAGATTTATCAAGGCCTCGGCTATTTGCTGCTAAATGTCTTTGTGAATTTAAAGCCGCCACGTTTGTTGTAATTCTCATTCCCATTTGTAAACTCCAATTTTTATTTATGTTATTAATTTCATATTTTTCTTCCTTGAGTTAATTTGTTTTTGACCATGGCATCCTAGCCTAGATCATCATTGTTTAATTTTAAATTCTTCCGTAACAGTTTTTGAATCGTCCTTAAAATTCGTCCTTGAGTCCTCCTTCTTAAAGTAGTCAGAGCTTCATCAGCTCCTGAGACATCCTGCCTCGAGTTATTAGTTATAATGTCTGATCGGGGTTTGTGAAGTGATCTTGACAGGACACAAGAATAGAAATGAAGTTTTTTAGTCGAGGTTTGAATAATCTAGATCGTGCTTCTGTCTTGGTTTTCAAGACACACGTCACGTCCTAATTCGTCTGTCGAGTCTTGATCGCGTTTAAAAATTGACGGCTTAATCAATTTCTTGAAAGCGACATAAAGCTATTTTTCCAGACAAATGATAAGAAGCTAATTGGTTTCTTTTTAGATGATGTTCAGTTTGAAGGCCAAACGTGCAGCTTTCGTCACTGTGACAAAAGTGGGAACAATCTTCGCATGCAAAAGGAAGTTCATAGCGAAGAAAATCAGAAGCGCGAATGGCTTCTTTTTTTATGGTGGAACCTATTCGCTTTGGCGTTTTAGGCTTAGGCGGATGTCGAGTGTTTTTTTGATCTTCCATTGACAATAGATAGACATAACTCATCTTTAAGTAAGGAGAAAGATTAAAATGAGCAACGATCAGCAGCGCATGACTTTTAAAAGCCAAGAGGCAATGCAAGCGGCTGCAAAGCGCGCAGAAGTTCACCGCAACTCGGTGGTTGAACCCGAGCATCTTTTAGTCGAGCTGATCGAGCAAGATGGAGGCCTCGTGCCGCGCCTTCTTGAAGAAAGCCAGATCAAGCCTAAAAGTCTAACGATGTCTCTGAATCAAATTTTTGCTAAAATGCCCAAAGTGACGTCTTCGGATGATTCAAAGTCGGGTCAAGTTTTTGCCAGTAATCGTTTGCAAAAGATTTTTCAAGCAGCTGATAGCGAATCAAAAAAAATGCAAGACGAGCTGATTTCAACAGAACATTTTTTAATCGCAATGCTTAAATCAGATGATAGCGATCTAAAAAAGATCTTTAAAGAATCAAGTCTTCAATTAAACACCATTCTTGAGGCGCTTAAAAAAATTAAAGGAAATAAAAAAGTGACAACTGAAAATCCTGAAAACCAGTACGAAGTTTTAAAAAAATACGCCCGTGATTTAACCGAATTAGCAGCCAGCGGAAAACTTGACCCTGTCGTGGGGCGCGATGAGGAAATTCGCCGCGTGATTCAAGTTCTTTCAAGACGCACAAAAAATAATCCCGTTCTGATCGGAGAACCCGGAGTCGGAAAAACCGCTATCGCCGAAGGATTAGCTTTACGAATTATTCAAAAAGATGTTCCTGAAAATTTAATTGGAAAAAAACTAATGGCTTTAGACATCGGTTCGCTAATTGCCGGAGCCAAGTACCGCGGTGAATTTGAAGACCGCTTGAAAGCGGTGATCAAAGAAGTGACCACAAGCGAAGGCGAAATCATTTTATTTATCGATGAAATGCACACGTTAGTTGGCGCCGGAAAAGGTGAAGGTGCGATGGACGCTGGGCAATTACTGAAACCGGCTTTAGCGCGCGGAGAGCTTCGCTGTATCGGAGCCACGACTTTAGACGAATACCGCTTACACATCGAAAAAGACGCAGCTCTTGAGCGTCGATTTCAAACAGTGCTTGTTGAAGAGCCCAGTGTTGACGAAACAATCACGATCTTACGTGGATTGAAAGAAAAGTACGAAGTGCATCACGCCGTGCAAATCACTGATGCGGCAATTGTAGCTGCAGCTAAATTATCTCATCGTTATATTACCAACCGGTTTTTGCCTGATAAAGCAATTGATCTCATTGACGAAGCCGCCAGTAAACTAGCCATCGAAAACCGCAGCGTTCCTGAAGAGATTGATGAAATCAATCGTAAAATTCTAAGCCTTAAAGTTGAAGTTGAATCTTTAAAAAAAGAAACAGATGCACCTTCTATTGATCGTCGCAAAAAAATCGAAGATGAATTGAAAACTTTAACGATTCAGTCGCAATCTCAAAAAGAAAAATGGCAACTCGAGCGCCGCGATATCGACCAAATTAAAAAATTAAAAACGGATATTGAATCTGTTAAAAATGATATTGCTAAAACCGAACGCGAAGCCCAATTTGAAAAAGCCGCCCAATTAAAATACGGACGTCTTCCTGAGCTTGAAAAACAATTAAAAACCCAAGAAGAAATCATCAAAAACAACACATCCGCTTTATTGAAAGAAAAAGTGGATGCAGAAGATATCGCTGATGTGATTTCAAAGTGGACTAAAATTCCAGTTTCTAAAATGCTTGAAAGCGAAACACAAAAATTATTGCGCATGGAAGAAGAACTGCAAAAACGCGTCATCGGTCAAGATCACGCTTTGCAAGTTGTTTCCGATGCGATCCGACGCTCTCGCGCCGAAATCTCAGACCCCAATCGCCCAATGGGAAGTTTTATTTTTGTTGGACCAACTGGCGTTGGTAAAACAGAAACCGTGAAAGCTTTGGCTGACTTTTTATTCGATGATTCGCAAGCGATCATTCGTATCGACATGAGCGAGTACATGGAAAAACACTCCGTGTCGCGATTGATTGGGGCTCCTCCGGGCTATGTGGGTTTTGAAGAGGGTGGGCAGCTTACAGAGGCTGTGCGCAGAAAGCCTTACTCAGTTGTTTTATTTGACGAAATCGAAAAAGCTCATGCCGATGTTTTTAATGTTTTACTGCAGGTTTTGGATGAGGGTCGTTTAACCGATAGCCAGGGTCGCACGATCGATTTTAAAAACACAATTATTGTGATGACTTCGAATTTAGGTGCAAATTTAGGATCTGAATCCATTCAAACGGCTATTCGTAAATTCTTTCGACCTGAATTTTTAAATCGTATTGATGACGTGATTGAATTTAAAAATCTTGAAATGAAGAACATGCATAAAATCGTTGAAATTCAGTTAAAAGATATTTTCAAACGACTTGAAGAAAGAAAAATTAAACTGAACATCACTCCTGAACTGATCGATTGGTTGGCGACACGGGGTTTTGATGCACAATTCGGTGCGCGTCCATTGAGACGTCTGATTCAAAACGAAATTTTGAATCCGCTGGCTAAAAAATTAATTGCACAAGAAGTAAAACCTCATGCCAATTTAAAAATCGATATTAAGAATCAAGTCGTCGATTTTTCAACAGCTGGAGTTTTGTGAAAAGTATTTTAATGGTGTGTGTTCTATTTTTTGGGATGGGATGCACAACCCTTTACACAAAATCTTTGACTAAAAATCCTGACGACGCCTTAAGGCCTTTTTTGGGTGTTGAGCTAGGCCCTTTGCATCAACTCAAAAAAAGCTTTAAAGATTTCTACATTGGAATCGATCTTGAGTATGTTTACCCTGGGGCTCCGGCGAATAAAGCAGGGCTTCAAAGTCATGATACATTGATTGCAGTTAATAAAATTTCTATTTCCAAGTACAATTTTAAAGGTACTGAAGATTTAATTAATTTTATCTCTCAGCAACCTATCAATTCTGAAATTGAATTAACCGTTTTACGGAATCAAATTTTACTAAATCAAACAGAGGCCTTGTCTTTTATTGTTAAACTGACTGGCCGAAAATACAGTTTCGGGGAAAGCTACGCTGATCGAAAAGATTTAGAGCTTAATGGCTTTCATAAAGAATCTGATGTCGATTTTAAAAAGCTTGTACAACAAAATGCTATTCAACCTGAAGTTGATGCACTTTTACAAAGATTTAAATCAATGACTGAAGAAGGAGATCCATTGCGATTGGATGCTTTGATCAGTTTGCAGAAAGATCCCTTTAAAATTCATAAATACTCTTATTGGGTGAAAGACTCTTTCGATAAAAAATCATCGAATCCTTTAGCTGAAACATCTGATTTCTTAAGTCGCTTAAATCATTTAGATCCTGTTAATATAAAAAAACAATCACCCAAAGAAACAGACTTGTCTTATTTTTATGAAACTTATCGTCTGAGCCAGCTCGAGCTCAATAAAGCCTTTGAAGATATTTCTACGACCCATCAAGAAAATTTAGCTCATAATTTGCAAAATCTTTTAAATCGTTTTAACAAATATTTTTATCTGCAAGAAGACAAAGACAAAGTACAGCGCGAAGACACGATTAAGATCATCGAACAAATTAAATTGATTAAGACTCAACACTTCGTCAATGCTCTTTCAATTTTAAAACAAGTGCTCTCAACTGAATATCTAGCGCATCTCAAAATTGAAGCTGATTCGCTTTTCAAAAAAAATAATAATAAGACAGTTAGAATTAAAAATAATCTGGGTGATATTCTAATCACCGGATTTCAAAATGATGTGCATAACTACACGCCTGACGATCATATTTTATTAGTAATTGATCTGGGCGGCGACGATACCTATAACGATCCAGGTTACCAGATTATTGATTTTGCTGGAAACGATGAATACAATAGCTCGCAAGATTTATTTGGCCTAGGCTCGATCATGAATATTCGATTTATCATAGATCAAAATGGAAATGACCGCTACACGGGATTAACCGGTTCCTTTGCTGCAACACTATTTGGGATTTCACTATTAATCGACAACAGCGGTGATGACGTTTACAGATGTATCGATTTTTGTTTCGGGTCGGCCTTTGGAGGAATTGCTTTATTGATCGACTCAAGTGGGAACGATCAATACGAAACCCACCAATTTAGCCAGGGTATTGGTATAGCAAGTGGCTATGGTATTTTAAGTGATCTAGGTGGTGACGATTATTATTACAGTAAAGGTAACGCAACTTCGAGTTACAATGATCCCGGCCATTTTCAAGGTTGGTCTCAAGGAGTGGGATTAGGTCTGCGAGGATTTATTTCGGGCGGCTTAGGAATTTTATATGACCGCAGTGGAAAAGATTATTTCGAGTCGGGTGATTTTTCTCAAGGTGGAGGCTATTATTTTGGGTGGGGGCTTCTCATTAATTCAGGAAAAGAAGACGACATATATCGAGCCTCAAGATACAGCCAAGGTTTTTCAGCGCACTATGCCGCCGGAAGTTTTATCGAAGAAGGCGGAAACGACAAATATATTTCTGAACACGTGGTGGGCCAAGGCATGTCTTGGGATTTAAGTGTAACGTTGTTTGATGATTTCGCAGGAAACGACACTTACACAACTTGCGCTCATTGCTTGGGAACAGCCGCACAAAGTGGAATTACTTTTTTTGTCGACCATCAAGGACGCGATACTTACCTTGGAAAAAATCTTCCTTACACAGAAAATGTAGACAACAGTTATCACAGCGGTGTGAGTCTTGGTTTCTTCATCGATAAAGGCCATTCAATTGATCAGTATGAATCTTTTGAAAACAATAAAACTATTCTACGGCCCAAGTATCAGATACTTATCGATGAGTAGTGTGAAATTAGATACCACCAGGCTTAAGCAGCGATTTTCTTGATTCGAATTTCAGCCAGAAGACCTACAGCTTCAACTAGTTTCAGAACTCGGTCTATAGTCACTTTTTGTAAACTACCAGATAAAATTCCTGTGACAGCACTTCGTGGCAGTTTTGATTTTCTAGCAATATCTGCATGGGTTAATTCTTCTTTTTTTGCAGCTTGAAGAACAGCAGAAATAAGTTGTGCTTTAATAACGGCTTCCATTCCACGTGCCTGTCCGATGTTAAGCATTTTCGCGATTTCAGTGCCAGAACTTTTTTGTTTCATTAACGTATCTCCTTTAATCTTCTTTGAGCCAGTTCAATATTTAATTGAGGTGTCTTTTGAGTCTTCTTCATAAAAGCATGTAGTAAATAAATTAAGCCAGAACCCAAAAATACATAGATAACTCTGTAAATTCCTGAGCGATCCCGAAAACGCAATTCATGAACCCCTTTTCCAATAGAAGGCATGGGTTTTGATAAAGGCATCGATAAAAATTGACCTTATCTAAACGAGCTAAAGCATCAGCAAGATCGCCTCGAATTTCTTCTGGAAAGTCTGAAATTTCTTTTAGAAACTGCGGCAACGATTTTATCATCAACCCTAATGTCTCACAAATAAGACATTAGGTCAAGATCAAAAATTTTCGTATCTATTTCGCGGCCGTACAAGATTCAGGGCTTGGATGAATAGCGCTTGTTCCGTCTAAATCAATATTTTCATAACTGACATTAATAAAAACAGATCCCGATTCACGTAGTTCGGCTGGGGTTGCGCACAAATGAGAGCCCGGCACAGTGCTGAGCTGATCACAGTAATAAAATTGATATGAAATTTGATTAGAGCCCAACTGCACTTCAAGGTTCAATAGTCCCGGATTTAAATCAATTGTGAAGTCAGTGTAATTAATGACCGAACCCGCCGTTGTGCCAACAGTTAAATTTTTAAAAGTTGAAGAGTACACGTTAAGATTTGTCTTTGGCTTTATCGACATCGGCAAAATAGGAGCCTGAACAGTTTCGACACGATCAGAGATCAAAACATTCTGACAATTGTAGCGCATCACGCGTTGTCTTTTTTCAACAAGATGAAAAGTTTCAGCTTTATCGACAGTATCGTTACTTTTGCTGATCTCGTTTCGATTGCACGAAGTTAGATTCATCGTAAGAAGTGTTAAAGCGAAGACTGTGAACATTAATTTTTGCTTCATAGATTTAATATAATTTATTTTAAGAAAGTGATCAAGTGGACATTTGATTGTAAAAAAACTCAGTTTGACAATATTAAATTAGTAATTTAATGTAGCCAAATATGTGGATTTGTAGGCATTTATCAAAAATTTTGGAAACTTCAGAAAGCCTTCCCGTGCAAGTTGTTTGGGGGCCTCGACAGTGTGGTAAAAGTAGTCTACTTAACCATATCAGCCCAAATTGGAGTTCGGCAACGTTGGATGATTTAAAAAATCGTCAGACAGCACAGAATGACCCCGCGCTTTTTTTGAGACAAAACCCTGTTCCTGTTATTATTGACGAAGCTCAATATGCGCCAAATCTGTTTTCTCAAGTAAAATTGGAAGTTGATCAAGCCCGACTTAAGGCCCAGATCCGTAAGCCACTTTATCGGCTTACGGGTTCTCATCAAATTTTACTCGATGAAAAGATTAAAGAAAGTCTTGGTGGGCGCGCCTCATTTTTTCGGCTTCATAATTTGTCTCTTGCCGAAATATTTGATCTTGGCATGCCGGTCGAAGAATTTATTTTTAAAGGTGGATGGCCCGAGTTGGTGGTCAATCCTGAACTAAGCGCGCCCGATTACTTGAATGATTATATCAGAACTGTAATGGATAAAGATGTCGCTTTAGCTTCGGGAGTTCGTGAGCTCGAAAAATTCCAGCTCACAATGGGTTTGCTGGCGGCCCGAGTTGGTGAACTTCTTAACTTTGAAAGTCTTGGACGAGAAGCTGGTGTTACCGGAGTTACACTTAAATCATGGATCGTGAATCTTGAGCGTTCGGGTCTCGGTGGGCTGCTTCGCCCTTATCATTCGAATTTAAATAAAAGACTTATTAAAACACCTAAATTTTATTTTTTAGATACGGGTCTGGCCGCTCGACTGCAAGGACATACTGATATTTCATTGATGATGCGAGGTCCATCATTTGGTCATCTTTTTGAAAATCTAGTATTAATTGAGATTTTGAAAACCAGAGACCACCACCGCAAATCTTGGAGTGTGCATTTTTGGCGTTCAAAAGACGGTGAAGAATATGATTTTGTCATTCGGTCAACGAACAAAGTCATCGTCATTGATGCTCAGGTGGCCATTCAGTCGGCGCAAGCTATTGTAGCTTCGGTTATTTTTAAAAAAGATTTTCCAAACAGTATTATCAAATCAGTTGTTTGCACTTTCGGCGGAAAAAACCAAGAAATATCAAAAGACTGCAGACAAATTCCAGTCTACGAACTTGGAAATTTTTTACTGCAGAACTTATAGTTAATTAGAGTGTTTTGAATTAGGCACTTTACATAATTTAAAAAAGCTATCAAAATTATTAAACTAGGAATATTGTGATTCAGTTAGATTTAACAAATAAATAAGGTCATTTTGCATATGCTAAATTTTAAGATTTTAGGGTTGCTTTTTTTAATAAACTTTCCCGCCGTCGCATGCGATGACTGGTTTAAAAAATTAAAAATAGCTGATTCTAAAGATTGTGAATCACTATGTACAACTGCGAGTACCGATATGGCTTCTTATATGTGCCCTGAACGTTGTGAAGAGCTTTGCAAAAAAAATGACCTTGGTCATCAAAACATATACGGACTAACTGACGATGAGATTAAATTTTGTAAAGAGAATAAAGCCGACTGTCTAAAAGCGTACAAAGAAACCTGGAATGCAGAAAAAATCTGTTTAAGTATTTATCCAGTTGGTGATGTGAACGATGAAAGTGATGGCTGCAGGCATTATGTTTGGTCAATATTATTAAGTCGTACGATTGGTGATAAAAAAGCAGAAGACGTTTTGAATGCGCACGAAAATAATCCGAGAGAGCCCAAAAATGAACGAGCGATGGATTTAGCAAATAATCGTTTAGGATTACTTAATTACCAAAAATCTAAGGATAAATTTTTTTCGGATGAAGAAATTAAAAAATCATTTATCGAGCAGATAAAGAATAATAAGTTAGTTATTCTGAAGCCAAACTATAAAAATTCTGGAGGTTTACCTTGAAGAAACTAATCTTTATAACCATGATTTTTGGATTCTTGGTGGCGTCTACAGTTATTTATGCCCAGTCTTTTTGGGGTGGTAAGACAATGTCGGCCCAAGCGGTCAAGACAAGATGGGGAAGTGATAGCTATGACCTTAAGAAATTTAAAGAAGGATCTTACTCTGTAAAATCGAAAATGGCTTATTCTATTATGTCTGACAAAACTCTTATCAATAAGTCCTATGAAGAAATTCGTGAAATGTTTGGGGGGAATGACGGATTTTATTTTATAGATACTTACCCAACATATATCATTCAGCGTGGAAAGAATCATTCTGAGGAAACTTGGCAGCTTGTATTTAGAATGAATAATCATTTTAAAGTACGAGACATTATAATGCATAAAAACTGCTGCGAAAAATAATCAGTTTTAGATTCACCAAACTAGACTTTAAGTCCACATGCTTTTCAAGCTAACGGGTGTACACTCATCATATGAAAAAAATAAATCTTATTTTAATCGTGCTCGCACTTTTTCTAACTGCTTCATCAGCATTCGCGCAGAAAAAAAGTTCAAGGACTTTATCGCAAAAACCTTTAGTAGATGTCGATCTAGGTGTGGCGGCGGGAAGTTATAACGGAAGCTCTTACAGTGAAATTAATTTGGGTGTGAATTTAAATTTTACCGAATGGCTGACTTGGCGTAATTCAGGTTTTCGAAGATTTGGTTCAAACGGAGCAAAAGACATCACGGGCCTTGATTCAACTTTACGATTAATTTCTACAAATCCATTTGATGGCGGAAGTTTTCGTTTATTCGCAGGAGCGGGTTATCGCTTTACTGATGCCACTGATAAAAATGCCTTGATTGGTGAAGGTGGGCTGGGTTTGCAACTGGGGGGCTTTGGTCTAGGTGCTGGTGCTAAATATTTGAAATACGATAAAACACAATATGATGTAAATGGTGTTGAAACTAAAGGTGATGACTTGATTTATTTCTTTTCACTTATGGGTGGAACGGGTTTTAGTTTTTAATTCGTTGTGTAATTAAATTCAAACTGTCGAACTTATTTTCACATTCTTTTGAAACCACATTTTTATAACTTCATTTTTAAAAAAGACTCTAGACTAGACTTACGTCAACCGAACAATAGTCTAGGTGGGGTATTTATGAAAATGAATCTATTAAAAGTAACAACAACTCTGGTGAGCCTTAGTTTTTTGATGAGTGCCACAAAATGTGCTCAGCCTACGACAGCTGACCGCGAACTCAAAAAAAATGTTCGCGTGATGCAAATGAGCGCTTCAACTTTCTTAGATAACTCAGGATTCAGTTTTTCAGAAACAGCGCAAAGCCAGCTTTCTGGCGTATTGTTTGAAAAAAATTATTTCTTTGAAAGAAATATTTATCCTTCGGTCAGCACTTCAGAACAAGGTCAAAATGTGATTCATGTCACAAAGACATCAGTCGATCAAATTCAGAAATGGTTTCCCAATGCGAAAACTCAAGAGATCGATTTATCTAAAGATTCATCTTGTTTAATTTCAAGGCCTCAACATTTTATTGCCGGAAAAATTAACGCGCTTGAGGCTTACGGTGGCGGCAGTTTGCAATTTGGCTTCAACCAAAGCATGGTTCAGCTTCCCATTACAGGACATATCAGTCTTGATCAAATGAGAATGGATTTATCATTTCATGCTTTTGATCCGTGGACACAACAAAAAGTTGTCAGTGTGAATGCGGCCGCAAAAAAAACTGATTATAAAGCTGGGGTTGGAGTCGACATCGGTCCTATACACATTGGGCCCGAAATTTACCGTGTCACGGGCATGGCGGAAGTGACATTGAAAGGCTTGCAGAAGGGAATCACTGATTTAGCTAACAAATTATTAGTAACTCCTGGTCAAGATTGGTCGACTCGAATTATGTACAGCCGTGATAATTATGTGCTGATTGTAGGCGGTCAAGAATTGGGTCTAAAAAATGGCGATCAACTGAAAGTTTTTAATCAAGTGCACAACTGGATCGGCGAGCCCTGCGGAGAAAGCTCGATCTTAAATGGATCAACAATCGTATCAGATGCAAAAGATCCTTGGATAATCGAAATCGAAGATGCCGGCAATTTGATGTCGAAAGCTCGAGTGCTTAATCCGAAAGAAAATGAATCAATCGAAATGGGCGCTCTTGTAAAGCTACATCAATTTGTTAAAGAGCCTGCGGCTGTTGCTCAGAAATAGTCATTTAACACCACGCAATAACCCCATCATTCACGTGGGGTCTGTGCTACACAAGATGTTACATGTTTTCAGGTGTCATCGAGGCTCAATCTCGTCTTTTAAAACAAACTTCTTTTGCTCAATCGATTCGTATTGAAGTTGAATGCCCATCTACTTTCAATGATCTTAAAATTGGAGACAGCATTGCAACAAATGGTGTTTGTTTAACGATTGAAAGTTTTGATCAAAATAAAATTCAATTCTGCTTGGGCGCTGAAACTTTAAAATTATTAGGACCTGCTTTTGAACAGTGGGCGAAGTTCCCGTTAAATTTAGAAAGATCAATGCGCCTTGGAGACCGCGTACATGGCCATTTAGTGACGGGTCATGTGGACTCTGTGGCGAAAATTTTAAAATCTTACGCAGATGGTGATTGCTGGCAAATGAGAATTGAAATTCCTGAAGCTCAGAGCTCATTTTTTTGGAAAAAAGGCTCGGTCTGTTTGAACGGCGTCAGCCTTACGGTCAATGAATTTCAAAAGAAAAAAAATAATCATTGGATCGAAGTCTGTTTGATTCCTGAAACTCTTCAAAAAACAAATCTTAAGCTTTACGAAGAAGGTCAGCTTCTTAATATAGAATCGGATTATTTAGCCAAAGCTTACATCAACAGCCGTGCCCTAACACCAACCGGGCCGGCTCTTGAAGGACTGAACCCATGAATTCAATTCAAGAAATAATTTCAGATTTTAAAGCAGGTCGTTTTATTATTTTAGTCGATGATGAAAATCGTGAAAACGAAGGCGATCTGATTATTGCGGCCGAATTTATCACAAGTGAAGCCGTGAATTTTTTAGCGAAAGAAGCGCGTGGCTTAATTTGTTTGGCTCTAACAGCAAAGCAAATTGAAAACTTGCAACTACCGATGATGAAATCGCCCGGCCACCAGTCAAGTTCAGCAGAAACCGCTTTCACCTATAGCATTGAAGCCAGTGAAGGCGTCACAACAGGAATCTCGGCGGCTGATCGCGCTTACACAATCAAAGTCGCTTCAAATCCATTGGCAAAAGCTCGCGATGTGATTGTACCGGGTCATATTTTTCCGTTACGCGCTCACCCCGAGGGAGTTTTAGCGCGGGCTGGACACACAGAAGCCAGCATTGATTTAGCTCGGCTTGCTGGGCTAAATCAAGCCAGCGTGATTTGTGAAGTCATTAACGACGACGGAACGATGGCAAGACTGCCTGACTTGAAAAAATTTGCTCAAAAATTTAATCTGAAAATCGGCTCGATCGAAGATTTAATCAATTACCGTAGAAAGAATAATATATGAAAAAAAAAGCAGCTGCTAAAAAAACAAAGCCGGTCAAAACAACTTCAAAAAAGTTAGACAGAAAAATTTTAAGAATTGGAGTGGTGACGGCTCGGTTTAACGAGCAAGTGACTTTTAAATTACAAAAAGCCGCTTTGGATTTTTTAGACGAGATCGATGCTGAAATTTTTTCGGTGCATGTTCCGGGTGCGATTGAAATTCCGATCACGATTCAAGCTTTATTTGACTCGCAAGAAATTGACGGCGCAATTGCTTTAGGAGCCGTGATTCGCGGCGATACAACTCATTACGACGAAGTCTGTCGCAGCGTCGAGCGTGGTTTAACGACCCTGATGCTTCAATACAAAAAACCCATCGGCTTTGGTATTTTAACAACCGAAAATGAAGAGCAAGCCCTTGAGCGCGCGGGCGGCGAACACGGCAACAAAGGCTACGATGTGGCTCAGGTGGTTGTCGAAATGATCGGGCTGCTTGAAGAGATTCGAAACTCTTAATTAACGATGGGTAAAATAACGGCTCAAATTAAAGAGCGCTCGGCTGAATTAAGAAAAAGAAAAAGAGAAATCATTTCTATTTTTTCGATTTCAATTCTGCTTGCGTTTTTAATTGGAGTTGAAGTTTTTATTTTTCGATCTGGTCAAAATCTGCCGTCGTCTTATGTTTTATTTTTTATCGGGCTTGTGAATGTTAACCTGATTTTAGTCTTACTGTTATTATTTTTAATCTTTAGGAACATTGTTAAAGTTTTTATTGAAAGACGCGGAAAAGTTTTTGGCTCAAGCCTTAAATCAAAATTAATTATCTCGTTTGTTTCATTTTCAGTGATCCCAACTCTTTTAGTTTTTATTATTTCAGTTTTTTATTTGAATAGCAGTTTTGAAAAATGGTTTTCACAAAGAATGCTGGGCGTTCTTCGAAACGCTTCAGAGGTTATAGACACTTTTATTGCAAACGAAAAAAAACGCGGCTACGAATTCGCGCGAATCGCATCGCAAGATCTGAAACGAAAGCCGTTGAAATCCACAAATGCTTACCAAGAAGAACTGGGCCGGTTACGGTCGCAGTACCAGCTTGACGCCATCGAATTTTACAATGATATCCTCAGTGATCGAGCCGTCGCCCAAGACACCTCATTAAGTTCTGAGATCGTCCCGAATTTGAATATCGAATTTTTACAAAAAGGTTTAGTTGAACATGATGAAGCCAGCACTATTCAAATCTTCGGAGATTATAATTTACTTCGTGTGATGGTTCCTTTGGATAAAAAAACGGATCGTGGTGTGATTGTTGTAACGAAGTTTTTAAATTTATCTCCGGGTACAAAATTTGACGATATTGTGGGGGCTTATCAAGAGTTTCACAGCAACTCGATCGTCGAATACCCGCTTAAATCAATTTACTTTATCATGCTGATCGTGATGACTTTAGTGATTTTATTTGCCGCTGTTTGGTTTGGATTTTATCTAGCCAAGCAACTTGCAATTCCGCTGGTGCAATTAGGACGAGCCACCAAACGAGTTGCGGCAGGCGACTATTCTCAATTAGAAATCGAGTCGGGAAGTGAAGAAATCAGCAGTTTGATTAAAAACTTTAATCAAATGATAGGTAATTTATCGGCTTCAGAACTTGAGCTTCAACAAACAATTAAAAATCTGAATCAATACACGCGCTATGTTGAAATCGTTCTTAAAAACGTCAGTGCCGGTGTGATTTCAGTTGATATGAACGGGCACGTCACAACTGTTAATCGACGTGCTTGCGAGCTTTTGCAAATCGATCCCGTCAATGGATTGGGTAAACATTTTCGCGGTTCAATTAGCGAAGAAAATTACAAGCTGTTTTCGAGCATCGTAAGATCAATGCAGCAGAACTCGCTGGTCTCGCTGCAAAAAGAGGTTCGTATTGTTGTCGATAAAGAAACAATTCCACTTTCAATTCATATTTCAATTTTAAAAAATGAAGTGAACGAAGAAATCGGTCGTATTTTGGTCTTCGATGACATGACCCCAATCGTGAATGCTCAGCGGGCAGCGGCTTGGACTGAAGTAGCTCGAAGAATTGCCCATGAAATTAAAAATCCACTGACACCTATTCGACTATCAGCCGAGCGAATTGCAAAAAAATTTGGAGCCCAAATTCAAGATCCCGCTTTTCAAGATTCAATTAAAATGATTGTTTCGCAAGTGGATGATATGCGAATTCTTGTGAATGAATTTAGCCAATTCGCTCGATTACCCGAGCTCAAAACAATCCCTGGGCAAATGAATCAAATTCTAAAACAAACAGCAATGATTTATGTCGAAGCTCTACCACAGATTCAGTTCGAACTTATTTTTGCGCCCCATGTACCTGAATTTAAATTTGATCCAGACCAAATGAAACGTGTTTTTGTGAATCTAATTGATAATGCCGTTGCAGCCGTGCAGTCGGAAGCAAAGCCAGTGATTAGCATCAAAACAGAGTACCAAACTCAGCACCAAGTGCTTAAAATTTCAATAGCTGATAATGGCGAAGGGATTCCACCGCGTGATCGCGTTCGTGTTTTTGAACCCTATTTTTCGACAAAAGAAAAAGGAACTGGACTGGGCTTGCCAATTGTGAAGAGTATTATAGAAGACCATAGCGGCGTAATTAGAGCTTTAGAAAATGCTCCGCAAGGAACTAAAATGTATATTGAAATGCCCGTTTTACCAATCGAGTGATAAGAATTTAAAAAAAAAGGAGAGTTTGATGGAACTCCATGCAGAAAAAAACAAGCTTAAAATACTGATCATCGACGACGAGGGGCCCATTCGTGAAGTGCTTTCAGAAAGTTTACGTGACGATGGCTACGAAGTGATGGTTGCTCCAGACGGCCCATCAGGCTTGATTGTCCTAAAATCTTTTAAGCCCGATATTTGCTTTTTAGATATTTGGATGCCCAAGATGGACGGCATCGAAGTTTTAACTCAAGCTGTGCCCGCATTTACAGAAACTTCATTTGTGATGATCTCGGGGCACGGAACAATCGAAACAGCCGTTAAAGCCACTCGGATTGGCGCTTGGGATTTTATCGAAAAGCCACTGTCTTTAGATAAAATTACGATTGCAATTGATCATATCGTTAAACTTAAATCCGAGCGTGACGAAAAAAATGCTTTACTCAATAAACTTCGAAAAAGTATAGCGCTGGTTGGCGAATCGCAATTGATGCAAAAAATTCGCGAAAAAGTCACTTTGCTTGCGCAAAATTCCAATGTTCTTTTGGTCGAAGGTGAAGTGGGCTCGGGCCGTGAACTAGTTTCGCAAAATATTCATTACATGAGCCAACGCGCAAGTGGTCCAATTTCTGAAATCAATTGCAGCACTTTGCCGCAAGACCTCATTGAAATAGAATTATTTGGAATTGAAAAAGGAACCCTACCTGGAATTGATAAAACTCGCCGTGGAAAAATCGAGTTGATGCAATCGGGAACTCTGGTGATCGAAGAAGTTGAAGAGATGCCTTTTGTGCTTCAAGAAAAATTACTCAATTACCTCAAGACTAAAAAATTTAAACGTTTCGGCTCATCGGAAGAAGGGGTCAGTGATGTTCGAATTATCTTAACCACCACTTCTGAACTGGCGACTTTAAAAACAAATCAAAAAATTCATCCAGAAATTGCGTCGATGATTGCTTCCGATGTGATGCGAATGCCACCGCTGCGTAACCGCCCCGAAGATATTCATTCACTCGTGATTCATTTTAGCGATGTGATTGCAAAACAGATGGCCTCGCTTCGAAAAACAATTTCTGAACAAGGCATGAAATTACTTTTAAAACACACATGGCCCGGAAATGTACGAGAACTTAAGAACTTTATCGAAAGAGTTTACATATTAACTCCTTCAGATTTCGTCGACGTGCACGATTTACGTTTTGCGGGTCTGATTGATAAAAAAGATTCAACGCCGATGACGACAGATCATTCGGATATGTCTACATTTCGTGAAGCTCGCGCTGAATTTGAAAAAGATTACCTGATTAAAAAAATTCAAGAAAACGGCGGTAACATTTCAAAAACAGCCGAATCCATAGGCCTTGAGCGCAGCTATTTACACCGTAAAATCAAAGCCTACGGGATCGAGGTCAATTTATGAAATGGAGCAAGACTCACTTATTTACATTAAAAGAAGCGCCATCTGATGCGGAAATTCCATCTCATAAGCTGATGGTGCGCGCGGGATTTATTAAAAAACTAGCTCCGGGGCTTTACACCTACGGCGCCATGGGTTTACGTGCCATCCGAAAATTTGAAAACATTATCCGCGATGAGCTGAACAAAATCGACTGCGTTGAAGTCCTGATGCCGATGGTTCATCCAAAAGAATTGTGGATGGAGACCAATCGCTGGAATGAAATGGGTGCTGGGCTTTTAAAATTTAAAAATCGAAACGATCATGAATTTTGTTTAGGAGCAACTCACGAAGAAGCGATTGTTGATTACGTCAGGCACGATCTGAAATCATGGAGAGACTTCCCCAAAAATATTTATCAAATCCAAACCAAATACCGCGACGAAATTCGTCCTCGATTTGGTCTGATGCGCGGCCGCGAATTTTCAATGAAAGACGCGTACAGTTTTGATGTTGATCAAGCGGGCGCTCTTCAATCGTATCAACAAATGTACGATGCTTACTCTCGAATTTTTAATCGTCTGGGGTTGCAATTTCGAATCGTGCAAGCCGACGCTGGTAACATCGGAGGAAGTCAAACCCACGAATTTCAATTGCTGGCTGAAGCCGGAGAAGACTCGCTGCTGGTCAGTGATCAAACTTCTTTCGCGGCCAATATTGAAGTATGCCCTGCAATTGATGCCGTTCCTTTTGAGCCTACAGACACCGAAGAAAAGCGTCTCGAAAAATTTTCAACTCCGGGGCAGAAGACCATCGCTGACCTCGAGAAATTTACGAACGTTGAAGCACATCAACTTGTGAAGACATTGTTTTTTTCGGCTCAAGAAGGAAATGATCCAAAAGATAAATCTTTAAAAGCCTTTGCAGTTATTTTGCGTGGGTCGGATGAAATTAATCCAATTAAAGTTAAAAACTTACTTAAAATGGCCAATCCACCGCTGATGTTAACTGACGCCGAAGTGCGTGAAGTCAGCGGTGCAAACCCAGGTTCCTGTGGACCTGTTGGGCTAAAAATTCCTATCTATGCCGATCACGGACTTAAAAATTTCAAAAATTTTATCGTCGGCGCGAACGAAGATGACTTCCATTTTAAAAACGTTAATTTCGATCGTGATTTCAAAGTTGTTCAAATCTCCGATTTACGCATGGCCAAAGCCGGCGATAAATGTCCTGAATCAAATGGTCGGTTGAAAGCTTATCGTGGAATTGAAGTGGGGCATGTATTTTATTTAGGTCAAAAGTACGCGCAAAAAATGAACGGAAATTTTTTAGACAAAAACGGAAGATCGCAGTTTTACGAAATGGGTTGCTATGGCATCGGCGTCACACGCACTGTGCAAGCTTGCATCGAGCAAAGCCACGATGCCGATGGAATTATCTGGCCCAAAGCAGTTTCGCCTTTTGATGTGCATATCTGTGCACTTGATCCCAAAGATGAAACACTATCGAAGTATATCGAAAAACTTGATCAAGGTTTGTCCGAGAAAAAAATTGATGTTTTCATCGACGACCGTGACGAGCGCCCTGGAATTAAATTTAAAGATGCCGATTTGCTGGGTTTTCCGGTTCGCATTGTTGTCGGAAAAAAAGGTTTCGAAGCAGGGCAGGTCGAGGTCGTTAATCGACAAACTAAAGAAGTTTTTAAATGCGCCCCAGACGAAGTTTTTGCAAAAGTCGTAAATTTACTGAATTTATTGAGCTAGCCTAGAAAGGAAATTTTGTGAGATTGCTAAAAAATCCTTTGATCTTTGCTTTGGATGTTGATTCCGAAGAAGAAGCCCTTAAAAAATTAACACCGATCATTGATCTGATCGGCGGAGTCAAAATTGGTCCTCGTTTGGCCTATCGCTACGGTGCTCCATTGATCACAAAAATAGCCGAGCAAACATCTGTTTTTGTCGATAATAAATATTTTGATATTACTTCGACTATGATCACGGCCGTTCGAGCCTCTTTTCATGCCGGAGCTTCATTAGTCACGGTCCATGCGACTGCGGGTCTTGAAGCTTTGCAAAATTTAAAACAGCTCGAGACCGAATTAAATCGCATTCGCCCTTTTAAAATTTTAGCCGTCACGATTCTGACAAGCTGGGATAAATCTTCTTTGCCGCCTAATTTTCATTCATGGTCCATCGAAAATCACGTGAAGTCTTTATCAGAACTGGTGTATCAATCGGGACTTCGCGGTTTAGTTTGCTCAGGCCACGAACTTTCGCTGATTAACCAAAAAGATTTTTTTAAAGTCGT
Source organism: Bdellovibrio sp. (assembly GCA_043747435.1). Lineage (GTDB taxonomy): Bacteria > Bdellovibrionota > Bdellovibrionia > Bdellovibrionales > Bdellovibrionaceae > Pseudobdellovibrio. Next base: position 193,038 of record JAYTPD010000043.1, read on the forward strand.
GCCGGGTATTCGGCTTTCCAGTGATCGCTCTGAAAATGTCAATGAAGATCAAAAACGAATTATGACTCCGAAGCAAGCCATCAAATCCGGAGCACAGGCCCTTGTCGTCGGCCGCCCCATTCTTGAGTCTTCCGACCCACGCCAAACCGTCCTTGAAATTTTAGAAAGTTGCTCATCATGAAAAAAAACTCCCCTTCCAAAAAAAAATTCGCAATGCCACCACGCTTCGCGCAGAATAAACTCGCCCAGCAAAAGAATATATTAACGCAGCAAAAAACAAAACCTGCGCTCCAAAATAACAAATCTTCCCAACAAAAAAATACCCCGCGCAAAGCTGATAAAAATTTATACCCTAAAAATTGGCGCCAAATCACAGGAACTCACGCCATCTTAGAAGTTTTGCGCGTACATCCCCAAAGTGTTCAAGTCGTGCTTTTGCAAACCAACTGGAAAAGCTCTGCCGATTTACGTGAACTTGTCGAGATGCTCAACACAAAAAAAATTAAAATCGAAGAGAAAAGCGAATTTCAGCTTCAAGAAATCAGCCGATCACATCAAGGCGCCGTGGCATTTTCTGACTTGCATTTAAACTTTCATTACGAACAAATTAAATGGGAAAAAAACGCTCTGGTCTTGGCTTTAGACGGAGTCGAAGACACTCATAATTTAGGAGCTATTTTAAGAACCAGTTGGTTGATGGGGGCCAGCGGCCTGATTATTCCCGAAGATCGCGCTGTTGGACTTACAGCGACAGTTCACAAAGTCGCTTGCGGCGGAGCCGAGCACGTTCCTTTACATCGAGCGAATCAATTTTCGAAGCCTTTTGAAGATCTTAAAAAAAAGGGGTTCTGGGTTTTTGGTTTATCACACAAAGCCACAAAAAGTATTTACGAACTACAAATGCCCGAAAAAGTGATTTGGGTTTTAGGAGCTGAAGATAAAGGCCTGCGCGGACCGACAGAAAAATCTTGTGACGAGTTGGTGAGTATTCCGCAAATTTCTCCTGAGGCCAGTTACAATGTATCTGTTTCTGCAGCTTTGGCTATGGCTGAAACAAAAAGACAATGGCTCTATCAAAAAACTTAAATAATGAAATTAATTCTTTTCGTATTTGCTTTTTTTTCTTTGGCTGAAGCTCGATCAACCCAACAAAAAGCATCTGATTTTTTCAATTGGCTCAACAAAAACGAAAAGCTTTTTGTCGATTGCCAAATTCAAAAGACAAATGATGAAATTACACTTTGCGATCATACAAAAGTTTCCTACAGCGAAGTTAAAAAACTATTTGCGTTGAGCTCCGGCGAACTCATCAAAGAATTTAATAAAAAAAATATTCAAGTTGAAGTTGTCAGCGACTCAAACGAATTAAAAAATAAAACTTTTAAAAAAGTCAGTTCATTGCATGGACTTTACTTACCCGACGAAAATAAAATCATTGTTCGAAGCGGTGCCACAACCGGTGTGCTTATTCACGAGTATCTGCATTTCAAGCAATCGACGAATCAAGAAAAAATAGACGGCCATATTTATAAAGGCGAAAAAAACAAACTTCGAAATGAAATCGAATCCGACTTAGATCAAATGATGGTTGAAATAAAAAGTCTTGAACAAAAGAAAGACAAACAAAAACTGAACCTAAAAGCTTCTGAGTTCATTCAATTGAATAACTTCATGGTCGATTTCGGAAAGTGGCAAGACCTCATCGATGAAAGAAGTTTGTTCCTGCTTTTTTTAAAATTCGAAAAAGATTTTTCAATTCCAAAAGCAGACATTGAGCTTGCGCAAAAAAACTTAAAATTTATTTGCAATCGAAAAGATTTAAAATTCAAACTATCAACGGCTGAGTGCGAGTTATAAATTAAATTTATAACTGTTTTTTATTCTAACGAAGCCAGCTCTTTTTTGAAATCGTCATTTTCTTGATCTAATTTAGACTTTGCTGATTTTTTTTGATTGAGCTCAGAGCTGACTTGCCATGATCGATCTCCTAAACGTCGTCTTTCTTCAGCGTAAGGGTCGGCTTCGCCCGTTTTAATGTAGGGTAGTGTTGACAGTCGACCGTCAGAAATACGTTTTTCATAAGTTAAGCGATCAATTTCAACGTTAAGATCACGTAATTTAGATTCATTATTTTGAACTAAAGAAGATAAATATTTTTTACGTCCTTGTCGGTAAGCGGGAATAAAGTTTTTCTCAAGATCGGCCGAGCAAATATTTTTATATTTTTTTCCGCTTAGTCCAGCTGATAAACCATCTTTGCAGTAAGCATAGAGGCCCTCTGAATGGCGTTTTTTTAAAGTGCCGTACTGGCCTGGGTCGCAAAGATCTAGATTCAAATTTTCGCCCGATTTTCCGGTCTGAAAAGCTGTATCTGCTTGGCAATATCGGCTCATGCCCGCTTTAAAACCTTGATCAAGCTTTGATTCAGAAATTTCAGCGTCGGCTTTGCGGCATTTATTGACGAAATCATCGTTTGAGACGCGATCGCCACGCATAGCGATATCTTCTCCGACTTGATACCAATTTTTGCTCTCGCAATCTTTGCGAATAAAATATGAAGCACACGAAGAAAATATGAAAACGAACATGAGCAAAAATATTTTTCTAAGCATAAAAACTCCTTCAAAAAATTAAGATTACATTAACAATTTACTTTTTAAATTCAACGCGAGTTTCGACGACTTTATAAACAGCTCATATTTTTAGCACAACAGGGTGATGTGTTCTTCCATTACCGCACGACCTGCTCAGGAAGAATTTTAAAAAATCAAAGTTGTGTCAAATTTATTTTGACGTGATCTGGATTTATAAGTAGAAATTTCAGCTTACGGCATTTCTGAATTCTTTTTAAATTGAATTTCGGTCATTCCATGTGCTGGTTTAGCTCAATTGGTAGAGCAGCTGATTTGTAATCAGCAGGTTGCGGGTTCGAGTCCCATAACCAGCTCCATTTATCGCTTGCGATAATGATCATACTGATCGTTTGCGATGATGGTTAAGCAGCTTTTGCGAGTACGTATTTGTTGGGTAGGTGCCCGAGTGGCTAAAGGGGGCAGACTGTAAATCTGCTGGCTTCACGTCTACGAAGGTTCGAATCCTTCCCTGCCCACCAACTTAAAATACGCAGTCACAAGAGTTTGTGTACGGGCGGGGGTAGCTCAATTGGCTAGAGTATCTGCCTTCCAAGCAGAGGGTTGCGGGTTCGAGACCCGTTCCCCGCTCCAAATAACTTTTGATGGGTTCTTGAAGTTGAAAAACTTTTTTGCCCGTGTAGCTCAGTGGTAGAGCACACCCTTGGTAAGGGTGAGGTCGTCGGTTCGGCTCCGATCACGGGCTCCAAATTGATGATTTACTTATTAGGTTTTTAAATTTAGATTGATGAACGAAATTATATTAACAAATCTCTGCAGGAGGAAATAATGTCTAAAGAGAAATTCAACCGAACAAAACCGCATGTTAACATTGGAACTATTGGTCACGTCGATCATGGTAAGACAACTTTAACAGCAGCTATAACAACAACTCTATCAAAGTTGGGTAACTCTAAAGCTATGGCTTACGATCAAATCGATAAGTCTCCTGAAGAGAAAGAGCGTGGTATCACGATTTCAACAACTCACGTTGAATATGAAACAGCGAATCGTCACTATGCACACGTTGACTGCCCAGGACACGCCGATTACGTGAAAAACATGATCACAGGTGCCGCTCAAATGGATGGTGGTATCCTTGTTGTTTCTGCAGCTGACGGCCCTATGCCGCAAACTCGTGAACACATTCTTTTGGCTCGCCAAGTTGGTGTTCCTGCCCTTGTTGTTTTCATGAATAAATGTGACATGGTTGACGATAAAGAATTATTAGACCTTGTTGAGATGGAAGTTCGCGAACTTTTATCTAAATACGAATTCCCAGGCGATGACATTCCAATCGTAAAAGGTTCTGCTAAGCTTGGCTTAGAAGGCGACCCAGGAGAATTAGGTACTCAATCGATCATGAAATTGATGGAAGCTTGTGACACTTATATTCCACAGCCAGCTCGTGCAATCGATAAAACTTTCCTCATGCCAGTTGAAGACGTGTTCTCAATTTCTGGTCGAGGAACTGTTGTTACAGGTCGTGTTGAGCGCGGAATCGTTAAAGTGAATGACGAGATCGAAATCATAGGTATACGCCCAACTCAAAAAACAACTGTTACAGGTATCGAAATGTTCCGTAAACTTCTTGATGAAGGTCAAGCGGGCGATAACTGCGGCGTTCTTTTACGTGGAACTAAAAAAGAAGACGTCGAGCGTGGACAAGTTCTTGCTAAACCAGGAACAGTAAAACCACACAAAAAATTTAAAGGTGAAGCTTACATTTTGACTAAAGAAGAAGGTGGACGTCACACTCCATTTTTCACAAACTACCGTCCACAGTTTTACTTCCGTACAACTGACGTGACTGGTGTTGTAACTTTAAAAGCAGGAACTGAAATGGTTATGCCTGGTGATAAAATCGAAGTGAACGTTGAATTAATCACTCCGATTGCTATGGAAATGGGACTGCGATTTGCGATTCGTGAAGGTGGCCGCACAGTTGGTGCGGGCGTCGTAACTGAAATCGTTGAATAACTTTAACGCATAGCGAAATTTAGAGCATTCAAAAAATACGCCAAGGGATAACTTAACAGTTGTCCCTTTTGGCTTTTTAGAGTTATATTCTGCGTCTTGCGTGAAGCATTAGGACAGTAGCTCCAGCGGTAGAGCGAACGACTCCAAATCGTTAGGTCGTGGGTTCGAATCCCTCCTGTCCTGCCAATTTGGTTTTAAAAATTTGAAGAGGAAAAAATGGATAACACAAATTCAAATGCAAAGTTAGTGACACTTAGTTTTTTAGCATTTTCAGCGCTGGTGGGTTTCACGCTTTCAACGTTATTAAAAGTTTTTTCTGGAGCTTTTGGAATTATAGCGAAGGCGATGAACTTCGATTTGTTTCGTCACGGTTTGCCGGTTGGAATTGCTTTAGCTTTATTTTTATATCTTCAGTTTAATAAAAATATTTTAACTTGGTCTGATGAAGTGATTGCTGAGATTAAAAAAGTTGTTTGGCCACCGATTAAAGACACACGCGGAATGACAATTATTGTTGTGATCATGGTTTTTATTTCGGGTGTGATCGTCAGTGTTTTCGATATGTTTTCGGGTTTTGTTTTAAATCAGTTGATGAAGTAAGGGGCTCGCGATGGATAAAAAATGGTATATCATTAATGTTCAAACGGGTTGCGAGGCGACTGCAAAATCAGCGATTGAAGAGCGTATCCGTTCAAATAAAATGGAAAGCGCATTTGGCGAAATTTTAATTCCCGCAGAAAATGTGGTTGAATTAGTCAAAGGCCAAAAGACAACAAAGTCTCGTAAGTTTTTTCCAGGATATATTTTTGTTAATATGGTTCTCAGTGATCAAACTTGGCACCTTGTGAAAAACTCTTCAAAAGTTGGTGGCTTTGTTGGTGGCGGCAAAACTCGTCCTCCTGAGGTTCCTGAAAATGAAGTCATGCGTGTGACTCAGCAAATGGCCGGTCTTGGTGAAAAACCAAAAACCAAAATCAATTTCTCTGTGGGCGAGCAAGTCATGGTTGTTGATGGTCCGTTCAGTAATTTTAACGGAACGGTTGAAGACATCAACGAAGAGAAAGCAAAAGTAAAAGTTTTGGTCAGTATTTTTGGGCGCCCAACTCCTGTTGAGTTGGATTTTGTCCAAGTGGAAAAAAATACTTAAGTTATTAAATTAAACTTGCGTCAAGCAAGATTAAAAAATCAATTCGTCATGGGGATGAATTGAAAAAACAAAACCCCTATCCACAAAAATGGATAGATGCAAAGTGGGATCAGTATGGCAAAAAAAGTTACAGGTATGATCAAATTGCAGATACCGGCAGGGAAAGCTAATCCAGCTCCACCCGTTGGACCGGCACTTGGACAGCATGGGGTAAACATTATGGAGTTCTGTAAGCAGTTTAATGCTAAGACTCAGGCGCTTGGTGATAGTATTGTACCTATCATCATCACTGTGTACCAGGACCGTTCGTTTACATTCATCACTAAGACGCCTCCGGTATCTTCGTTAATCAAGAAGGCATTGAAATTAGAATCTGGTTCTAAGATGCCGCAAAAAGATAAGGTCGGCAAAATTAAGCAAGACCAAATCAAAACAATCGCAACTACAAAGTTGCCTGACTTGAACTGTGTGAAAGTTGAATCTGCGATGAGACAAGTCGCTGGAACAGCTAAGAGCATGGGCATCGAAGTACAGGAATAGGCGGAAATATGTCAGGTAAAAAATTTAAAGCCTCTGCTAAAAAAGTAGAAGCGACAAAAAAATATTCTTTTGTAGACGGACTGAAGCTTGTTGTTGAAACAGCTCCAGCTAAATTCGACGAGTCAGTCGACGTGGCTGTTCGTTTGGGAATCGATCCAAAACAATCTGATCAACAAGTTCGTGGCGCGATTGCCTTACCTCATGGTTTAGGTAAAAACGTGCGCGTTGTTGTCTTCGCTAAAGGGCCAAAAGAAAAAGAAGCCACTGACGCAGGAGCTGACTTTGTTGGAGCTGACGACCTTGTTGCTAAAATCAACGATGGCTGGCTGGATTTCGATAAGTGTATTGCGACTCCAGATATGATGGCGACGGTTTCTAAAGTTGCGAAGGTTCTAGGGCCTCGTGGTTTAATGCCAAATCCAAAAGTGGGCACAGTGACGATGAATGTCGGAGCTGCTGTAACTGCAGAAAAAAAAGGTAAATTAGATTTTCGCGTTGATAAAGCGGGTATCGTTCACGTTTCAATCGGTCGTAAATCAATGGGTGCTGCCAAGTTAAAAGATAACTTTGATGCTTTCATGGGCGCGATCGTTAAAGCGAAACCAGCAACATCAAAAGGAATCTACTTACGATCTTTATCTGTAGCTTCAACGATGGGTCCAGGAATTAAACTGGATGCAAACGAAGCGATGGCAGGATCAGAAGAATAGTTGTTTATTTAAAAAGCCCACTTTGCGGTGGGTTTAACTAAGACGTCAGTGACAGTTGGTGTTCGAGAGAAATCTCATAGAACCTAAATTAAAAGTGAAGAAATTCGTCTTCACCGATAAGCCACCCGAGACAGGCGTTCTTAATTCTAACGAAGGGAGGAACCAGTATGTTAAGAGCTGATAAAGACACAGACATTAAATTGATCTCTGAAAAATTAGCCAAAGCTAAAGGGGCCTTTGTCGTAGACTTTAAGGGCATTAAAGTGGAGCAAGTAACGACGTTACGTAAAAAGCTTCATGCTGTAGAGTCTGAGATGAAGGTTGTGCGTAACACATTAGCGAAGCGCGCATTCAAAGATCATCCAACAATTGGTAGTGCATTCGAATCAACAATGAAGGGTACAAATGCGATTGTATTTGCATTCAATGAAGTTGTTGGCGTTGCAAAAGCATTAGCTGATTTCGGAAAAGATGTTGAGGCTCTAAAAATCAAAACCGGTATGATGGACGGCGAAGCGCTTGATGCAAATAAAATCAAGTTTTTGGCTACATTACCTGGTAAAGATCAATTACGTGCACAATTCTTATGTTTGCTGAAAGAGCCATCTGCTCGTTTAGTACGTTTAATGAATGTTCACGCAACTAAAGACGCTGCACCAGCTGATGCTGCTGCACCACAAGCTTAGGCCTAGGGATAAACCTTAGGTTTAATAAATTAATTTTTTAGAAGGAAAATAAAATGGCATTAACAAATGAACAATTAGTCACTGAATTATCAAACAAAACAGTTCTTGAAATCGCTGAACTTGTTAAAACTCTTGAAGAAAAATGGGGCGTTTCTGCTGCGGCTCCTGTTGCAGCAGCTGCTGCTGCTGGCCCTGCTGCGGAAGCTCAAACAGCTTTCGACGTTATTCTTGTTGAAGCGGGAGCAAACAAGATCAACGTTATTAAAGAAGTACGTGCGATCACTGGTTTAGGCTTAGCTGAAGCAAAAGCTTTAGTTGAAGCAGGCGGAAAAGCAGTTAAAGAAGGCGCAACTAAAGAAGACGCTGATAAATTTAAAAAAGCTTTAGAAGCTGCCGGCGCTAAAGTAACTATTAAGTAATTCTGGATCGTTTTTTTTATTAAGGGCGGGGTCTTTTGACCATCGCCCTTAAGTATTTTTAGTCTTTGCAAAAGTTCATGTTTTAAAGTTTGAAATAAGTTTTAAGTTTAAAATAAGATTTAATGTGGGCCTTGAAGATTTCTCCCCGAAACGAAACTTCACTTTTTGGTTTAAAATAAATTTAAATCAAATTTTTCAAAAAATGTCTGAGGAGACGGAATGAATCAAACTCCGATAACGGCTTCTAATCTACGTATTAGAAAATCCTTTGCTAAAAATAAACAAGTTATTGAAATCCCTAACCTGATCGAATTGCAGAAGCGTTCTTACGAAGCTTTCTTGCAAAAAGAAATGGATCCAGATCGTCGTGGCACTGATGGCCTTAATGGCGTTTTTAAATCTGTGTTTCCAATTTCTGATTTTAATAATACATCATCGCTTGAGTTCGTTAGCTACACGCTTGAACCTGCAAAATATGATGTCGATGAATGCCGCCAGCGTGGAATGACTTTCGCGGCTCCGATTAAAGTGACATTAAGACTTATTGTTTTTGATATTGATGAAGAAACAGAAGCTCGCAGTATTCGCGATGTAAAAGAACAAGAAGTCTACCTTGGAGAAATTCCATTGATGACAGCGAACGGTTCTTTCATCATCAACGGAACAGAGCGCGTTGTCGTTTCTCAATTACACAGATCTCCGGGTGTTTTCTTTGACCACGATGGTGGCAAGAATAACGCTTCAGGAAAATTAATTTATTCGGCTCGCGTGATTCCATACCGTGGATCATGGCTTGATGTTGAGTTCGATCAAAAAGACGTGATTCACGTTCGTATTGATCGTCGTCGTAAATTTCCAGTGACTATTTTATTAAAAGCATTGGGTTACAATGCTGAACAATTACTTGAATACTTCTACGATCTTGATGAAATCGTCGTAAAAGGAAAACAGCTTTTCCGTAAACTTGATATCGAAAGAATGTCAGGTCAGCGCGCGATTGCCGATATCATTGATCCTAAATCAGGCGAAACACTTGTTAAATCAGGTCGTCGTATTACTCGTGCGATTGTTAAAAAAGTTAAAGATCTCAATTTAACTGAAATCGAAGTTCAGCCTCAAGATCTTGAAGGTAAAGTTTTAGCTAAGCCATTAATCGACGAATCAACAGGTGAAATTATTGCTGATGCAAATAATGAACTGACTGTGTCAATCATCAAAAAAGCAATGACGGCGGGAATTGAACAATTCCACTTGATTTTCTTTGATGGTTTAACAGTGGGGCCATTTTTACGAAACACTTTGTTAGTTGATAAAGTCAGCAACAAAGAAGAATCTCTCATTGAAATTTACAAACGTTTACGTCCGGGTGAGCCCCCAGTGATTGAAGCCGCTGAAGCTTATTTTAGCCGGTTATTTTTTGATCCAGAAGCTTACGATCTTTCTGAAGTGGGTCGTATCAAGATCAATCATAAATTCGGAATCTCGATGGAAGAATGTCCTCCAAGTTTCCGCGTCTTAACTCACAAAGATATTCTTTCGACAGTGAAGCACTTGATCAATTTAAAAAATGGTCAGGGCGTTGTCGATGATATCGATCACTTAGGTAATCGCCGCGTTCGTTCAGTGGGTGAGCTTCTTGAGAATCAATACCGTATCGGTTTGGTTCGTATGGAAAGAGCCATCAAAGAGCGTATGTCTTTACAAGATGTTGAAACAATGATGCCTCACGATCTTGTGAATGCAAAACCTGTGAACGCTGTTGTTAAAGAATTTTTCGGATCTTCACAGCTTTCTCAGTTCATGGATCAAACAAATCCACTTTCTGAAATCACTCATAAGCGTCGTTTGTCGGCATTAGGCCCCGGCGGTTTAACTCGTGATCGTGCTGGTTTCGAAGTTCGTGACGTTCATGCGACTCACTACGGTCGTATTTGTCCGATCGAAACTCCAGAGGGACCAAACATTGGTTTGATCGCGTCTTTATCGACATACGCTCGAATCAATAACTACGGTTTCATCGAAACACCTTACCGCAAAGTTGAAGGTGGAGTCGTTTCTTCAGAAATTCACTACATGTCGGCTCTTGAAGAGGGCGGACATTATAAAGCTCAAGCGCCCACTGATGGCGGAGCCAACCGTGAGTTAGCTCCAGGAAACCATAGCGTTCGTCGCGATGGTGAATATGAACTCGTTGATCGTGATAAAGTTTCTTTGATGGACGTATCTCCGTCACAGTTGGTTTCGATTGCGGCTTCTTTGATTCCTTTCCTTGAGCATGATGATGCCAATCGCGCCCTGATGGGTTCGAACATGCAACGTCAAGCGGTTCCGTTAATTAAATCACGTGCTCCACTTGTTGGAACTGGCGTTGAGCGTTTAGTTGCGCGCGATTCTGGAACTTCAGTTGTGGCAACCAACGATGGTATCGTTGAATTAGTGGATGCTTCTCGAATCGTCGTTCGTCGTCTTGCAAAAGGTGGAGAACTCGGTGCGAATGTTGATATCTACAATCTTACAAAATACCAACGTACAAATCAAAATACATGCTTCAATCAAAAACCAATTGTCAAAAAAGGCGATCGCGTTTCGAAGTCTGATATCATTGCTGATGGACCTTCAACTGAGTTGGGTGAATTGGCTTTAGGCCAAAATATTTTGGTCGCGTTCACTCCTTGGATGGGCTACAACTTTGAAGATTCTATTTTGATCTCTGAAAGATTACTCAAAGAAGATACTTACACGTCGGTTCATATCGAAGAATTCGAATGTATCGCTCGTGATACGAAGCTTGGAAAAGAAGAAATCACGCGTGATATCGCCAATGTCGGCGAAGAAGCTCTGAAGGATCTAGATTCTTCGGGAATTATTCGTATCGGCGCTGAAGTGAAGCCAGGATTTATCTTGGTTGGTAAAGTGACTCCGAAGGGTGAAACGCAGCTGTCTCCAGAAGAAAAACTTTTACGCGCTATTTTCGGCGAAAAAGCTGGCGATGTTCGTGACACTTCACTTCGAGTTCCATCAGGCGTTTACGGCACAGTGATCGACGCGCAAGTTTACTCACGCGAAGGTTCAGATCGTGACGAGCGTTTGGCTTCGATCATCGAAGAAAAACGTACGAAGCTTGAAAAAGATTTATTGATCGAGCAAAACGTTATTCGCAATAACGCGATCGAAAAATTACGTGAAATCGTTGTGGGAAAGAAAACAACGGGAATTCTTTTAAACGAAGATGGAAGTCAAAAACTTTTAAACAAAGGTCAAGACATCACATCGGCTGAATTAGAAACAATTCCATTCGAATTATTAAGTTATATTCCATTAGAACAAGATCTTGAATTCCAAGTGAACAAAATCATCGACGGTGCTCGTAATCAGTTAGACGCTGTTAAAATGGTTTTCAACGAGAAGATCGATCGTCTTAAAAAAGGTGATGAGCTTCCTCCTGGAGTTATCAAAATGGTTAAAGTTTACGTGGCTATTAAGCGTAAATTGCAAGTCGGTGATAAGTTTGCCGGCCGCCATGGTAACAAAGGGGTTGTGTCTAAAGTTCTTCCGATGGAAGACATGCCTTACTTAGCAGACGGTACTCCGGTTGATATGGTTCTGAACCCACTGGGCGTTCCGTCTCGTATGAACATTGGGCAAATTCTAGAAGTTCACTTAGGTTGGGCGGCTTTGAATTTAGGTAAGCAAATCAATGAACATTTAGAAAAATTCAATGCAGATGCTTTAAGAACTAAAATGAAAGATATTTTTGAAGATTCAGAAATTTCAACAAAAGTTGATAAAGCCGATGATGAATCAATCAAAAAAATGGCTATTGCAATTAAAGACGGTGTTCACGTTGGAACTCCGGTGTTTGATGGAGCGCAAGAGTCTGACATGCGCGAGATGCTCAGAAAAGCTCAGCTTTCTTCAACTCAGTCTGTGTTATTTGACGGTCGCTCGGGTGAGCCTTTCGCAAACCAAGTTACAGTTGGTGTCATGTACATGTTGAAACTGCACCACTTAGTCGAAGAAAAGATTCACGCACGGTCTATCGGGCCTTACTCGTTAGTTTCTCAGCAGCCACTTGGCGGTAAAGCGCAATTCGGTGGTCAGCGTCTTGGAGAAATGGAAGTTTGGGCGATCGAAGCTTACGGTGCGGCTTACTCTTTACAAGAATTTTTAACTGTGAAGTCCGATGACGTTGCAGGAAGAACTCGCATGTACGAAAGTATCGTGCGCGGTGAAAATATTCTTGAACCGGGGTTGCCAGAATCATTCAACGTATTAATTAAAGAACTTCAGTCATTAGCAATGAATATCGAACTTGTGGAGTCAGACATCTTAACCGATGAAGTGATCCCAGAAGAGATGGAACAACACCACCCACCGGTTCAACACTAATTAACTGAAAGTAGGAGTTTAAATGAGAGATTTATTAAATTTTTTCGACAAACCAAAAGATCCACTTTCGTTTGACGCCGTTCGAATTTCTTTGGCCTCGCCAGAGATGATTCGCGAGTGGTCTTTCGGTGAAGTAAAAAAACCTGAAACAATCAACTACCGAACGTTTAAGCCAGAGCGTGATGGTTTATTCTGCGCAAAAATTTTCGGTCCAATTAAAGATTACGAATGCCTTTGCGGTAAGTACAAGCGAATGAAATACCGCGGAGTCATCTGTGAAAAGTGCGGCGTTGAAGTCACACAAACAAAAGTTCGTCGTGAGCGCTTAGGTCACATCGAATTGTCGTCGCCAGTTGCTCACATCTGGTTTTTACGATCATTGCCTTCTCGTATCGGTAATTTATTGAACTTATCTTTGAAAGACGTTGAAAAAGTTCTTTACTGTGAATCATACCTAGTTGTTGATCCGATGGAGACAACTCTTGAAGAAGGAACCGTTTTATCTGAAGAAGCTTATCAAGCGGCTTTAAATGAATTTGGTCCTAACTTCAAAGCAGGAATGGGTGGAGAATTCGTTCGTGAAATGCTACGTAAAATCGATTGCGAATATTTATCTCGCAAACTTCGTATGGAGTTGAAAGAAACAAAATCTGAAGCTGGAACGAAGAAGTTATCGAAGCGTTTGAAAGTTGTTGAAGCTTTCAAAGGTTCTTCGAATAAGCCTGAATGGATGATGCTTGAAGCTCTTCCAGTTCTTCCGCCCGATTTGCGTCCGCTAGTACCTTTAGATGGAGGTCGTTTCGCGACTTCAGATTTGAATGATCTTTACCGACGTGTGATCAACCGCAATAATCGTTTGAAACGTCTGCAAGAGTTGAACGCACCAGACATTATTATTCGAAATGAAAAACGAATGTTGCAAGAAGCAGTCGACGCTTTGCTTGATAACGGTCGTCGTGGAAAAACATTTACAGGTCCAAATAAGCGTCCATTAAAATCATTAAGTGATATGCTTAAAGGTAAGCAAGGTCGTTTCCGTCAAAACTTACTGGGTAAGCGTGTGGATTACTCGGGTCGTTCGGTTATTACCGTTGGACCAACATTGAAATTACATCAGTGCGGTATTCCTAAAACAATGGCTTTAGAATTATTTAAGCCATTCGTTTACAATAAACTTGAAGAAAAAGGTCTTGCCACAACAATCAAGCAAGCAAAACGCTTGGTCGACCAGCAGACAGTTGAAGTTTGGGATATCTTAGCTGAAGTCGTTAAAGAGCATCCAGTTCTTCTGAATCGTGCTCCAACGCTACACAGACTGGGTATTCAAGCTTTCGAACCCGTTCTTCATGAAGGTAAAGCGATTCAATTACATCCATTAGTTTGTACAGCGTTCAATGCCGATTTCGACGGAGACCAAATGGCCGTTCACGTGCCACTTTCTGTTGAAGCCCAAGTAGAAGCGCGCGTTCTGATGATGTCGACAAATAATATTTTATCTCCAGCCAATGGAAAACCAATCATCAATCCATCTCAAGACGTTGTTTTGGGATTGTATTGGATGACTCGTGTTCGCCCAGGAGCTAAAGGAACCGGAAAAGTATTCTCTTCAGTTCAAGAAGCTCAGTACGCTCACGAAGCTGGAATCGTCGATATCCAAGCTGCATGTAAAGTAAAGATTAAAGGTAAGCTTGAAGAAACTTCAGTCGGACGTGCCATTCTTTCAGATGCTGTTCCTAAAGAAGTTCCATTCGCATCTTTAAATACTGTGATGAGTAAAAAATCGATTGCAGCCCTCATAGATACGACATTCCGATATGCAGGAGCAAAAGCGACTTGTATTTTGGCCGATCAAATTATGCAATTAGGTTTCAAATACTCAACACTTGCTGGTCTTTCAATTTGCGTCGATGACATGATTATCCCAGCTTCTAAAGCTACAATGATTTCTGAGGCTGAAAAACAAGTTCAAGAAATCCAACAACAGTACGACGAAGGTTTAATTACCGACGGTGAGCGCTACAATAAAGTTGTGGATATCTGGGCGCAAACATCTGACAAAGTGGCTAAAGAGATGATGGGACAAATTGAAAAACAAAAATTTATCGTGAATGGTAAAGAAATTGTTGGGCCTTCATTTAATCCAATCTACGTCATGGCTGATTCTGGAGCCCGAGGTTCTTTCAATCAGCTTCGTCAATTAGGTGGTATGCGTGGTCTGATGGCAAAACCATCTGGTGAAATTATCGAAACACCAATCACGGCAAATTTCCGTGAAGGTTTAACGGTTCTTCAATACTTCATTTCAACTCATGGAGCTCGTAAAGGTCTTGCCGATACAGCTTTGAAAACAGCAAACTCAGGTTACTTGACTCGTCGTTTAGTTGACGTGGCTCAAGACGTTGTCGTTTCTGAAATCGATTGCGGCACTGTCGAAGGATTAGATATCACTCCAGTTTACGAAGCGGGTGAAGTAATCCAAGGCATTGGCGATCGTATTTTAGGTCGCGTGGCTTTAACAGAAGTTATCGATCCAACAACGAACACAATCCTGATTAAGAAAAATCAAGAAATTGACGAAGCTTCAGTTAAAAAAGTTGAAGATCTTGGCATCGAAAAAGTTACGATTCGTTCAGCTCTTACTTGTCACGCAAAACGTGGCGTGTGTGTGAAATGTTACGGCCGTGATTTAGCTCGTGGAGCAACTGTTAACTTAGGTGAAACTGTTGGTATCATTGCGGCGCAATCAATCGGTGAACCAGGTACTCAATTAACAATGCGCACATTCCACTTAGGTGGAGCCGCATCTCGTTCAGTTGAGCAATCTGTTCATACAACTCGATACGAAGGAACTTTGAAGCTTATCAATATTCAGTCTGTGAAAAACCGAGCGGGTAAATTAACAGTCATGAATCGTAACGGTCAGGCTTTGATCATCGACGAAACAGGCCGTGAGCGTGAAAACTTTAAATTAGTTTACGGGACAATTCTAAATTTCAAAGATGGTGATAAAGTCACTAAAGGCGCTACCATCGGCGAATGGGATCCGTACTCGAATCCAATTATCTCAGAAGTTACTGCGAAGGCCGTATTCCAAGATATCGTTGAAGGTCAAACAATGACTGAGCAAGTGGATCCAGTAACTGGTTTCGCAACTAAGGTGATTACTGAATCAAAATCTTCAGATAATAAACCAACAGTTCTTTTAGTTGATTCAAACGGAAAAGTTCTCAACTTGCCAGGTCGTGATATTCCAGCTCGTTATATGGTTCCAGTGGGCGCACAGCTCCTTGTAACTGACGGTCTTGAAGTACACGCCGGTGATGTCATTGCAAAAATGCACCGAGAAACTTCAAAAACAAAAGACATTACGGGCGGTCTTCCGCGCGTGGCCGAATTGTTTGAAGCACGTAAACCAAAAGAAGCAGCTATCATTTCTGAAATCGACGGTTACGTTACTTTCGGTAAAGATGTTAAAGGTAAACAGCGCGTGATCGTAACTCCTGAAATCGGTGAACAACGTGAATACTTGATTCCAAAAGGAAAACACGTTGCCGTTCGTGAAGGTGAATTTGTTCGTGCCGGCGAAGCCTTAATGGATGGACCAACAAATCCACATGACGTACTTGCGGTTCTAGGCGCTAACGCACTCTCAGCATATCTAGTGAATGAAGTTCAAGAAGTTTATCGTCTTCAAGGTGTGGGTATCAATGACAAGCACTGTGAAGTGATTGTTCGACAAATGCTTCGTAAAGTTGAAATCATCGATCCGGGAGACTCAAAATTCTTATCGGGCGAGCAAGCAGAGCGCACAACTTTTGATCTTGAGAACGAACGCGTTCTTAAAGAGGGCGGACAAATCGCCACTTCAAAGGCATTATTACTGGGTATCACAAAAGTTTCATTAAGCACTGAAAGTTGGATTTCTGCAGCCTCTTTCCAAGAGACAACTAAAGTTCTAACTGAAGCTGCAATTAATTCAAAAACAGATCATTTACGTGGTCTAAAAGAAAACATCATCATGGGTCGATTGATTCCAGCAGGTACGGGCTTAACTTCGTACAAACGTTGGAAAGTTGTCGTCACAGAAGATGAAGAGATGGAATCAGCTTCTTTACCAATGGGTGGCTAAGAAGTTTAATTAAGCCTCGGGGCGCTTTCAAAAACAGGCCCCGAAAGCTAACAAATAGACTTGACGATGACTTCGGTTGTCGTTAATTTGTCGAACTGTTTAAGAAAAATAGACTAAAAGCGTAATCGGTTTTTTAGTCGAACTATATAAGGGGATTTTAAGTGCCTACTATTAACCAGCTCATTAAGAAAGAGCGTAGTGCTCAAAAGAATAAAACAAAATCGCCAGCCTTGGCAAAATGCCCTCAGAAGCGTGGCGTTTGCACTCGCGTTTATACAACAACTCCAAAAAAACCAAACTCTGCTTTACGTAAAGTTGCTAAAGTTCGTTTATCTAACGGATTCGAAGTCATCTCTTACATTCCAGGAGTTGGACATAATCTTCAAGAGCACAGTGTTGTGATGATCCGTGGCGGTCGTGTTAAAGATTTGCCAGGAGTTCGTTATCATATCATCCGTGGAACTCTTGATTTACAAGGTGTTAACGGTCGTTTACGAAGTCGCTCTAAATACGGCGCAAAAAAACCTAAAAAATAATTCATTTAATTAAGGATAAAATATGTCACGTCGTAGCCGAACATTTAAAAGAGAAATCATCCCTGATCCAGTTCACAAAGATATCGTTATTGCAAAATTCATCAATCGAATTATGCAACGTGGACAAAAATCTACAGCCCAAAAGCTTTTTTATGGAGCCCTTGAAGAGCTTAATGGAAAAGTACAAGGTGAAGATTCTTTAGCAGTTATGCGTAAAGCTCTTGAAAACGTTAAACCATCAATTGAAGTTCGCTCTCGCCGCGTTGGTGGAGCTACTTACCAAGTTCCTGTCGATGTTCGCCCAACACGTCGTTTAGCTTTAGCTATGCGTTGGCTAGTTGAATACTCACGCGCACGTGGCGAAAAAGATATGGCGAAACGCTTAGCAGGCGAATTACTTGACGCTTACAACAACCGTGGTAACGCCATCAAGAAAAAAGAAGACGTCCACAAAATGGCTGAGTCGAACAAGGCTTTCGCTCACTACAACTGGTAATTCATTTTTAAATGTCAGCTCAATCTTCAACAACTGAAGCTGATTTAGTTTTCACTCGTAACATCGGCATCATGGCTCACATTGATGCCGGTAAAACGACAACTACCGAACGAATTCTTTTCTACACAGGCAAAAGTCATAAAATTGGCGAAGTTCATGATGGCGCAGCTACCATGGATTGGATGCCGCAAGAGCAAGAGCGCGGAATTACAATCACGTCTGCTGCTACGACTGCTTTTTGGAAAACTTGCAGACTTAATATCATCGATACTCCAGGTCACGTCGATTTTACAATTGAAGTTGAAAGATCGCTTCGCGTCCTCGATGGCGCAATAGCTGTCTTTGATGCTGTTAGCGGTGTCGAGGCCCAGTCAGAAACTGTCTGGAAGCAAGCCAACAAATACAAAGTTCCGCGAATTTGTTTCATCAATAAAATGGACCGCATCGGGGCCGATTTTGAAATGAGTGTCGATACGATCAGGGAGCGCTTATCCGCCCACCCAATTAAAGTTCAAATTCCCATCGGAGCCGAAGATCAACTTCAAGGAGTAGCCGATTTAATCACTTCAAAAGCTTACATTTGGAAATCAGCCACAGATCATCATTTTCTTGAAACCGAAATTCCTGAAAATTTAAAAGAAGTTTTCGAAAAAGAAAAAGCCAATACCATTGAAAAAATTTGTGAACTCGATGACGCTTTAACCGAGAAATTCTTAAACGGCGAAACTCCAACAATCGAAGAATTAAAAACAGTCTTACGAAAAGCTACTCTTGAACTTAAAGCATTCCCTGTTTTTTGTGGCGCCGCTTTTAAAAATAAAGGCGTTCAGCAATTACTCGACGG
Organism: Bdellovibrio sp.; assembly: GCA_043747435.1. Classification (GTDB taxonomy): domain Bacteria; phylum Bdellovibrionota; class Bdellovibrionia; order Bdellovibrionales; family Bdellovibrionaceae; genus Pseudobdellovibrio. The sequence goes on from JAYTPD010000043.1 coordinate 211,544, forward strand.
GGTCATCGATTATCTTCCGTCTCCACTCGATAAAAAAATGACGATCGGAATGAATCCAGTCAAACCAGAACTTGAAGTTAAGTGCGAAACTAAATTTGACGAACCGGCTGCGGCTATTGCATTTAAATTAGCGAACGATCCATTCGCTGGATCACTGACGTACGTTCGAGTTTACTCAGGACAACTTAAATTGGGCGATCAAGTTTATAATCCTCGTACTGAAAAAAAAGAGCGTGTCCAAAAAATAGTTAAGATGCATGCGAATTCCCGTGAAGAAGTTGATAGCCTTAAAGCCGGTGACATCGGTGCAATCATCGGACTTAAATTCACATCAACCGGAGACACGTTGTGTGATTCGGCTCGGTTAGTTGTTTTTGAATCGATGATTTTTCCTGAGCCTGTTATTTCCGTTGTCGTGGAAGCAAAATCTTCTGCCGACCAAGAAAAAATGATCGAAGGGCTTCAGCGTCTCGAAAAAGAAGATCCGTCTTGTCGTTTACGCACAGATGTTGAAACCGGACAAATTCTGTTATCGGGTATGGGAGAACTTCATTTAGATATACTCGTTGATCGTTTGCTTCGGGAACATAAAGTTCAAGCGAATGTCGGCCGTCCACAAGTTGCTTATCGCGAAACACTTTTAAACAACGTTCAAACAACTTTTACTTTTGAAAGACTTCTCGGTGGGGACGAAAAATTCGCTCAGATCGCTCTTCAAATCGATAAAATTGCTCCTGCAGAAGGTGTAAAAATTACGACCCTCGTTCAAGCTGGAAAAGAAATTCAGCCCAACTGGATTAGGGCTTGTGAAAACGGACTCAAAGAAGCGGCTGAAGTCGGTCCTATAGCAAGTTACTCAATGGTGGGTCTAAAAATTTCAATTAAATCACTCAACGGGAAGCCTCAGATGACTGACGAAATCGTTTGTAAAGCGGCGGCTTCGTTGGCTTTTCGAGAGGCGATTAAAAAAACTGAAGCTGTGCTGCTCGAACCTATATTTAAACTTGAAATTTCATGCCCAGATGAATTTGTTGGTAACGTCGTCGGTGACTTAAACTCGCGACGCGGCAAAGTTCTTAACATGACAATCAAACCGCTTGTCGGCCAAGTGATCCAGGCCGAGGTGCCCTTAGCTCAGTTATTCGGTTACGCCACAGATGTCAGAAGTCTTTCTCAGGGCAGGGCTTTTTTCAGTATGGAGTTTCTTCAGTACTCTGCGGTCCCGCCCAAAGTCCGTGCAGAAATTCTACAAAAATTAGGTCGATAGAATTCTTAAAAATCAAGAAAATAACCCATTGACTTTACACATCGATTCTTAGATATTCTTTTTTCTTGTTAACGCTACGGAAGTCTCCATATTCTTTGCAGTCATGCACAGTGGAAAAAGACTTTGGCGGGCAGAACTAGGAAAAGAGAGTTATGCAAAGTCAAAAAATACGTATCAGGCTTAAAGCCTTTGATCATAAATTGCTCGATCAATCGACAAAAGAAATCGTTGAGACAGCTCGTCGTACAGGCGCAAAAGTCGCTGGTCCGATTCCGCTTCCAACTCGTATCAACCGATTCACCGTATTGCGTTCTCCGCATGTTGATAAAAAATCACGTGAACAGTTTGAAGTTAGAACACATAAACGTATGCTCGATATTCTTGAGCCAACTCAGCAAACAATAGATCAGTTGATGAAATTAGATCTATCAGCGGGCGTTGACGTTGAAATTAAACTTTCGGCGAAAAAGTAAGAAGGAGTAAATCATGAGCGAAACAAACTCTGAAGCACAATCTTCTTCTAATGACGGAATCAAACTGAATGGTTTGTTCGCGTTCAAAGTAGGTATGGCGACTGTATATAATGAAAAAGGCGAATCAGTTCCTGTAACTGTTTTAAGATACGAAACTTGGAAAGTATCTCAAATCAAGACTCAGGAAAAAGATGGCTATTCAGCAGTTCAATTAGCTGCTGTTCCAAAAAAATCTAAAAATGCATCTGTCGCCGAGACTAATCATCTTAAGGCAGCAGGATACGAATCAGGCGCTATGCATGTAAAAGAATTAAGACCAAATGAAATTCCAGCAGATTTAAAGTTGGGAGACAGTTTGTCGATTAATACTTTGGCTAAAGGTGATATCGTTAAGATTTCATCTAAATCAAAAGGTCATGGATTCCAGGGTTCTATTCGTCGTTGGAATTTTGCTGGAGGCCCAGCAACTCACGGTTCTAAGTTTCACCGAAGACCAGGTTCTTCGGGAAATAGAACTTGGCCCGGCCGAGTTATGCCAGGTAAGAAATTTCCAGGTCATTGGGGTGATGAAACAATCACTGTTAAAAATGTTGAAGTTATTGACGTGTTGCCAGGTGAAGGTGTTGTTCTTGTTAAGGGACCAGTTCCTGGAAGCAGAAATACTCTTGTCAGATTGGTTAAGGAGTAATCATGGCTACAGTTAATGTAATTAATTGGAAAAAAGAAAAAGTAGGCAGCGTTGACTTAGCTCCCGATGTTTTTGAACTTGAAGTTAAAAAAGATGTTCTTCACTCTGTTGTTCGTTGGCAATTAGCATCTCGCCGTCAAGGCACTCACATGACCAAAACTAAAGGTTTTGTCAGTGGTGGTGGTAAAAAGCCTTTCAAGCAAAAAGGAACTGGTAATGCCCGTCAAGGATCGACTCGCTCTCCTTTGATGCCAGGCGGAGGTACCATGTTTGGACCTCAACCTCGAAACTACTCTTACGTTCTTCCTAAGAAAATGAGAAAAGTTGGCTTATCAATGGCACTTTCTCATCTTTTCAAAGAAGGTAAGATTTTTGTTGTCGACAACATGAGCTCTGTTGGTAAAACTTCTGAACTCAATAAGCGTTTGAAATCTTTCGGAGTAAAAAAAGCTGTTTTAGTTGACTCTATCACAGACGAAAAATTTCAAGTTGCGGCTCGAAATCTTCAAAACTACAAATATTTCCCAGTAGCTGGATTAAATGTATTTGATCTTTTGAAGTTTGATGCTGCTGTAATTACAAAAAACTCAGTCACTAAAATTATCGAGCGCTGCTCGTTAGAGAAATAATTGGAGAATAAATGAAACAAATTATTAGATCTCCACTGATCACAGAAAAAAACACACAGCTTTCAGAAAGCGGCGTGTACGTTTTTGAAGTCCACATGGAATCTTCAAAACCTGAAATTAAAAAAGCAGTTGAAACTGGTTTTTCTGTTAAGGTGCAAAATATTCGAACTGCAGTTTGCCGTAGCGACATGAAGTACACAAAATTCGGACTTTCAAAAGTACGCAAGTGGAAAAAAGCTTACATTAAGTTAGCTGCTGGGCAAAAAATCGCCTTGTTTGAGGGAGCTTAATTATGGGTTTAAAGATTTACAGTCCACGATCACACGCTAGTCGCGGCCGAATCGGTTTCGACTTTGCCGAGATCACAAAAACAACTCCTGAAAAATCTCTAACAGTACCTCTTAAAAAAAGATCTGCACGTAACAACCACGGCGTGATTACGATGCGCCATCAAGGCGGGGCTCACAAAAGAAGATACCGTCTTATTGATTTTAAAAGAACAAAACTAGAAGTTCCAGGTAAAGTTGCGGCGATCGAGTACGATCCAAACCGCACTTGTCGTATTGCTTTAATTAATTATGCAGACGGTGAAAAAGCATACATCCTGGCCCCAGTAGGTTTAAATGTTGGAGACACAGTTGTTTCTAGTGCTAAAGCCGATATCAAGCCAGGTAACTGCTTAACCCTATCTGCAATGCCTGTGGGTACCATTATTCACAACATAGAAATGCGTCCAGGTAAAGGTGGGCAGATCTGCCGCGGCGCTGGTGCATCTGCAACTTTAGCTGGTAAAGGCGATCAATATTGCCAAGTTCGATTGCCTTCTGGTGAATTAAAGCAAATTTTATCAACTTGTAAGGCTTCAATCGGTCAAGTTGGAAATACGGATAACGAAAATATTAAACTTGGAAAAGCAGGAGCTTCTCGTCACCGTGGTATTCGCCCGGGTGTTCGCGGAACTCACATGAATCCAGTTGATCACCCAATGGGCGGAGGAGAGGGTGTCGGTAAAGGACATCATCCAGTTACTCCTTGGGGTAAACCTTGTAAGGGCTTTAAGACACGCCAAAACAAGAGAACTAATTTTTCAATTATTAAACGTCGTAAATAGGAGATAGACTGTGGCACGCTCGATAAAAAAAGGCCCATTTGTTGATTTGCACTTGATGAAGAAAATTGATCATGCGCTTTCAAAGGGTGATAAAAAAGTAATTAAAACATGGTCGCGTCGCTCTACAATCCTTCCTGACTGCGTAGGATTGACTTTTGCGGTGCACAATGGAAGAAAGTTTGTACCTGTTTACATCACTGAGAACATGATCGGTCATAAGCTGGGAGAATTTGCTCCAACTCGTACTTTCCATGGTCACGCTGAGAAAAAAGCAGCACCCGCAGCCCCAGCCGCGGCAAAGAAATAAAGTAGGTTGAATTATGGAATCTAAAGCTTCTTTAAAATATTCAATGGTAGGTGCTCAAAAGGCCCGATTAGTCGCAGATACTGTCCGCGGTAAATCAGTTGATGATGCCCTTAAAACATTAACTTACATGAATAAAAAAACGGCTATTTTAATTAAAAAATTAATCGAGTCAGCTGTTGCAAATGCCGACTACAAAAAAACAATGGACATGGATAAACTTTTCGTCAAAGCGATTTCTGTTGATCAAGGTCCTGTGCTTAAGCGTTTCAGACCTCGTGCTCAAGGGCGCGCATTTGGAATTCGAAAAAAATTAAGTCACATCAATGTTATCATTGGGGAGAGTAAATAGTGGGACAAAAAGTACATCCGATTGGTTTACGTGTTGGTGTTATTCGTACTTGGGATTCTCGCTGGTACGCAAAAGGTAAAAACTATTACGACAATCTACATGAAGATATTAAATTACGAAAATATTTAAAAGCTAAATTAAAGCATGCTGGCGTTTCTAAAATAGAACTCGAGCGCGCTGCTAATAAAGTTAAAGTTATCATTCACACAGCTCGTCCAGGCGTCGTTATTGGCAAAAAAGGAACTGGAATTGATACTTTAAAAGCCGACGTTCAAAAATTAACAAAGAACGAAGTTTTTTTAAGTATTCAAGAAGTTCGTAAGCCAGATACTGACGCACAATTGGTAGCTGAAAGCATAGCGATGCAATTAGAAAAGCGTATTTCTTGGAGACGTGCTTTGAAAAAAGCAATCGCAGCCGCCATAAAAGGTGGAGTTCGAGGTATCAAAGTTCGTGTATCGGGTCGTCTTGACGGTGCAGAAATCGCTCGTTCAGAGTGGTACAATGAAAAATCTGTTCCTCTTCACACTTTGCGTGCAGATATTGATTATGGAACGGCAGAAGCATTAACTGCTTACGGTATTATTGGAATGAAAGTTTGGATCTACAAAGGTGACATTCTTTCAGCTAGAGAAGTTCAAGTTCAGGAGGCTGGCCGTGTTAAGTCCTAAGCGTGTCAAATGGAGAAAACAATTTATCGGTCGAGCTAAAGGTTTAGCTCACCGTGGTTCAACTTTGGATTTTGGTGATTTCGGTCTACAAGCAGCTGAAGAAGGTCGCTTAACAGCTCGCCAGTTAGAAGCTGGACGCGTAGCGATTTCTAGAACAATTAAGCGCGGTGGAAAAATCTGGTGCCGAGTTTATCCTGATCTACCAGTTACAAAAAAAGCGGCAGAGACTCGAATGGGTAGCGGTAAAGGTAATCCAGAATTTTGGGTTGCTCGTTGTTTGCCAGGGCGTATTTTGTTCGAGATGAATGGTGTAACTAAAGAACAAGCTAAGGAAGCCTTCTTAAGAGCTGCTCATAAGCTTCCATTTAAAACTAAATTTATTGAAAGGGCCTAGTGATGAAATTTTCTGATATCGAAAACAAAACTGTGGCTGACCTTATTAAGCAAAAGACTGAGCTTTCTACTCAATTGTTTGACATGAAAATGAAGAACACACTGGGTCAGTTGGCTTCTCCCCATCAAATCAGAAATGTTCGCCGAAGCATCGCAAAAATTAATACTGCGATCGTTAGAAAGGCAGCAAGGTAATTATGAATAAAACTGTTGATAAAACTGAAACAAAACGTGGTCGCCGTGTCGAATTACAAGGAGAAGTTGTAGCCAATAAAATGCAAAAAACGATTTCTGTACTTGTTTATAGAACAATCAAGCACGGTAAATATGGCAAGTATGTTAAAAAATCTTCTGTGATTAAAGCCCATGACGAAAAACAAGAGTCTAAAGTTGGAGACACAGTCGTGATTTTTGAAACCCGTCCACTTAGCAAAACGAAGCGTTGGTCACTGGCTAACATCGTTACTGCGGCTACAAAGTAAGGTGATGATATGATTCAAATGCAAACTCGATTGAATGTTGCTGATAACTCTGGAGCTAAAGAAGTTATGTGCATTAAAGTACTAGGTGGTTCAAAAAGACGTTCAGCTTCGATCGGCGATATTATCGTTGTATCGATTAAAGATGCGATCCCAAATGCTAAAGTAAAAAAAGGTGATGTTGCTAAAGCGGTTATCGTGCGTACAATTCACAAACTTCGACGCGCAGACGGAAGCTACATTAGATTTGATGATAACTCGGCCGTTTTAATAAATGCTGCAAAAGAACCCGTTGGAACTCGTATCTTCGGTCCTGTTGCAAGAGAACTCAGAGCTAAGCAATTTGTGAAAATTGTTTCTCTCGCACCTGAAGTTTTATAGAGGAAACTATGTCAAGATTAAAAGAAACATACAAAAAAGAAATCGTTCCAGCTTTGCACAAGCAAATGGGATATAAAAGTACAATGCAAGTGCCACGTTTAGAAAAAATCGTGATTAGCGTTTGCTCAAGTGAAGTTGTTCAAAATCCTAAATTAGTGAATGGTATTGTTGAAGAGATTTCTTCAATTGCAGGACAAAAAGCTGTCATTACAAAAGCTAAAAAGGCTATTTCGAACTTCAAGTTACGAGAAGGCATTCCATTGGGTGTGCGAGTCACTTTACGACGTGATCGTATGTGGTCTTTTTTAGATCGCTTACAATCTTTAGCGCTTCCACGAGTTCGTGACTTTCGTGGTTTACCTCCAAAAGGTTTTGATGGACGTGGAAACTACAATATGGGTTTAAAAGAACAAATTGTATTTCCTGAAATTAACTTTGATAAAATTGAAAAAGTTCGCGGAATGAATATAACGATTTGTACAACTGCTGAAAACGACAATGATGGGAAAGCTCTTTTAGAGGCTCTTGGAATGCCTTTCAGAAAGTAATAGGAAAAAAGATGGCTAGAAAAGCAAGTATTGAAAAAAACAATAAGAAAAAAGCAATCTCAACTAAATTCTGGAAGCACAGAAAAGAGTTAAGAGAAAAAGCCGTTAATCTTACTTTATCAGATGAAGAAAGATCAGCAGCTCGAAATAAGCTTCAAGCTTTACCTCGAAATACTTCTCCGAACCGAGTCACAACTCGTTGTGAGCTAACGGGACGTCCTCGTGGTAATTACAGAAAATTTGGATTGTCTCGAATTGCGTTTAGACAACTTGCTTTAGATGGCAAATTACCTGGCGTTACGAAAGCTAGCTGGTAAGAGGAAAATATGGATACAATTGCACAGATGTTAACAGTTATTAGAAATGGTTCGATGGCTCGACTTGAAAAAGTCGATATGCCAGCTTCGAAATTACGTGAAAATTTAGCAAAAATTTTAATTTCTGAGGGGTTTGCTCGCAGTTACAAAGTCGCTCGAGATAGCAAGCAAGGAATTATGAGAATCTATCTCAAGTACGACGAGCAAGGTAATTCAAGTTTTTCAAATTTAGAAAAAGTAAGTACTCCCGGAAGAAGAGTCTATGTTCAGTCAACTGAAATTCCTACGGTAAGATCAGGAACTGGGCAATGCATCATTAGCACAAACAAAGGAATCATGACTGGCAAAGAAGCTAAAAAGAACCACGTTGGTGGTGAATTGCTTTGCTTAGTTTGGTAGGTAAATTATGTCAAGAATAGGTAAATACCCAGTTAATTTCGATGATAAAGTTCAGGTCAATATTACGAATAATATTGTAACTGTAAAAGGGCCGAAAACATCTTTGAAGTATCAGTTAGATCAAAGAATAACAGCTAAGTTAGACGGCAAAAAGGTCGTTTTAACTCGCGTTGATGACTCAACTGAGTCGAAGTCTCTTCACGGTTTATACAAAGTTCTCATTCAAAACGCAGTAAGTGGAGTTTCTCAAGGTTTTTCCAAAGCCTTAGAATTACACGGTGTTGGTTACAGAGCGAACGTTCAAGGAAAAAAGTTAGAACTATCTTTAGGTTTTTCACACGCGATTAATTACGAAATCCCTGAAGGAATTGAAATTAAAGTGGATAAACAAACAACAGTAACTGTAAGCGGAGCTGACAAAGCTTTAGTCGGCCAAGTTGCTGCAAAAATCAGAAGTTTCAGACCACCAGAGCCTTATTTAGGCAAGGGTGTTCGATATGCAGGTGAGCATATTCGTCGTAAAGCTGGTAAGTCGGCTGGTAAGTAAAATTTTTTAACGAGGTGTTTTATGAAGTTACGAGTGTCAAAACATGCAGCCGCAAAAGTTGCTAATAGACTAAAAAAGAAAATTAGAATTAGAAAAACTGTTAAAGGTACTTCTGAAAGACCTCGGTTATGTGTTTTTCGTAGTTCTAATCATATCTACGCTCATGTTATTAACGACGATCAACAAAAGACAATTTTAACTGTTTCATCTTTGAAATTAGATGTAAAACTTAACGGAAAAGATCAAGCGAAAGCAGTTGGTAAAGCAGTTGCCGAAGAATCAATTAAAAAAGGAATAAAGGCTGTTGTATTTGACCGTAATGGTTTCATTTACCACGGGCGTATTCAATTTTTAGCAGATGGAGCTCGTGAAGCGGGTCTTAATTTTTAATTTTTTGGAGATTAAATGGAAAAAATGATGAACAGTGATTTTGAAGAAAAAGTTGTTGCAATTAATCGCGTAACAAAAGTTGTTAAAGGTGGAAGAAGATTCTCTTTTGCTGCACTTGTCGTTGTAGGCGATAAATTAGGAACAGTTGGCTTTGGAAGTGGTAAAGCCGGAGAAGTTCCAGAAGCCATTGGTAAAGCAACTCGCTCAGCTAAGAAAGCTTGCAAAGAAATGAATCTGCACGATGGAACTATTCCTCATGAAGTGATTGGTAAATTCGGAAGTGCAAAAGTAATTATGAAGCCAGCTAAAGCAGGTACTGGCGTTATCGCTGGTGGTGCTGTTCGCGCCGTTCTTGAATCAGTTGGAGTTAAAGACATTCTTACCAAATGTGTAGGGACTCGCAATCCTCACAATGCTGTTCGAGCTACTTTAGATGGTTTAAAACAACTTAAAAAAGCAGGAGTTCTCAATGGCTAAGACTTTTAAAGTAAAATTAAAAAAATCAACAATCGGTTGCAGTCCTTCGCAAATTAAAACTGTTCATGCGATCGGTTTAAAAAGAATTAATCAGTCTGTTGATATGGCAGACAATGCAGCTAATCGTGGGCAGTTGATAAAAATTCAACACATGGTTGAAATCACTGTAAAGAAATAATCGGAGTTATTTATGAGTTTATTATCAAGTTTAAAACCTAAAGCCGGATCAACTCACTACAAAAAAAGAGTAGGTCGTGGAATTGGTTCTGGCATAGGTGGAACTTCGACTAAAGGTCACAAGGGTCAAATAGCACGAACTGGCGGTCGCGTACGACGCGGTTTTGAAGGTGGACAAACTCCATTATCTCGTCGTTTGCCTAAATTTGGTTTTACAAACGTAGCTTTTGCTAACGAATTTCAGATCATTAATTTATCAGACATAAACAAAATTGAAGGTGTTGCCGACGCAGTTAGCCTCTACAAAGCAGGTTACATCACCAAATCTGCTCAATTTAAAATTTTAGCTAAAGGTGAACTCACTAAAGCGGTTAACGTAAAAGCCCACGCATTCAGTGAAAAAGCCAAAGCAGCAATAGAAAAAGCTGGTGGTAAAATTGAGGTAATCAAGTAGTGGCTGACCAAAATACCGATAGCAAGAAATTAGGCAGCCTAAGAAACAAAATATTTTTTACTTTGATTTGTTTAGCTGTTTACAGAGTTGGTGTTCATATACCTACTCCTGGTGTTAATGGATTAGCCGTATCAGAATTTTTTAATTCTCAAAACCGTGGAATTTTTGGATTATTCAATACATTCAGTGGTGGAGCACTATCGCAGTTCTCTATTTTTGCACTTGGCATCATGCCTTATATTTCGGCTTCAATTATTTTTCAGTTATTAACTTCGGCAGTGCCACATCTTGAGTCTTTAAAAAAAGAGGGCGAAGCCGGTCGTAAGAAGATCAATCAGTACACTCGATACGCGACGGTTCTACTTGCTGTAATTCAAGGTTATGGAATCAGCACTTGGCTTTCTGGGCAAAGTACATCTGCCGGTAAAGCTTTGTTGGCCGTTGGCTCTTTAGGCATTTTCCCTTTTAAAGCTGTGACTATACTGACATTAGTCGCCGGAACATGTTTTATTATGTGGTTGGGTGATCAGATCACTGAAAAAGGAATCGGTAACGGTACTTCTCTGATTATCTTCACAGGTATCGCGTCTTCAATTCCATCAGGCGCTAACCAAATGTTAGAGCTTATGAAATCAGGCGAGCTTAAGCCGATCATTGGAATTTTACTACTTGTGTTTATGTTATTAGTTATTGCTGCTGTTATTTATATGGAAGTAGCTCAAAGACGTATCGCTATTCAATACAGTCAGCGGTTGGCAAATAACAATATGGGCTCGTTGGCTTCAAGCCATTTGCCGATTAAAATAAATTTTGCCGGCGTTATTCCGCCCATATTTGCAAGCTCTCTTTTAATGTTTCCAAGCACGATTGCTCAGTTCGTTCAAACCCCTTGGTTAACAGCTATGAGAGATTCTTTAAACCCTAACGGGGTTATCTTTAATATTTTATTTGTTCTGTTTATTGTTTTCTTTTCTTTTTTCTATACCGATATTGTATTTAATGCAGATGAAGTTTCCGAGAATTTAAAAAAATCAGGGGCCTTTGTTCCTGGTATCCGCGCAGGAAAAAGCACAGCTGACTTTATTCGCTACGTTCTGGATAGAATCAATGTTTTAGGCTGTTTATATCTTTGCATAATTTGTATTTTGCCAGGAATGTTAACTCAGTTTTTTAATATTCCATTTCATTTTGGTGGAACGAGTTTATTAATTTTAGTTGGTGTTGCAATAGATACATCTCAACAAATTCAATCTCATTTATTGTCTCAAAAATATGATTCATTTTTAAAAGGTGTTAAAATCCGTAGCAGGAGGGTTCAGTTTTGAACATTATCCTGATTGGTGCACCAGGCTCTGGTAAGGGTACGCAGTCACGTCAGTTTATTGACAAATATGGTTTTGTACAGTTAAGTACTGGGGACGTTTTAAGAGCGTCTATTGCTGAAAAAAAAGAAGTTGGACTTTTAGCAAAAACTTATATGGACCAAGGAAAACTTGTTCCAGATGATGTGATGATCAAGCTTGTTGAAGTATACATGTCATCGCAATCAGGAAAATCAGTTATTTTTGATGGTTTTCCTAGAACAGTTGCTCAAGCGAAAAGTTTAAACTTAATGCTTGAAAAGAACTCAGCATCGATTCAGAAAGTTGTTTACTTTAAGATCAATCCTCAGGTCTTAGTAAAACGTCTGACAGGTCGTCGGACTTGTTCTCAATGTGGTGAAATTTATCACATTGAAACCAAACCTTCTAGCCAGGGCCACATTTGTGAAAAGTGTGGAGGCTCTCTGACTCAAAGGCCGGATGACAGGGAAGAAGTTATTAGCGAGCGATTGGCTCAGTTTGAAAAGAATACGGGTCCCACAATTGATTTTTACAAAGCCAATGGATTGCTAGTAGAAGTTGATAGTGAAAAAGAACCTCAGATTGTTTTCAAAGAGATTTTGAAAGTTTTAGATCTAGCTAATTAAGGCTAGACTAGTTTTATGTAGAATGTTATCAATTGTAGCCTTTTGGCGGAGAATTTTTATGAAGGTCAGACCATCAGTAAAAAAAATTTGTAATAAATGTAAAGTAATCAAAAGAAAAGGTGTTATCAGAGTTATTTGTGAGAACTCTAAACACAAGCAAAGGCAGGGCTAATATGGCACGTTTAATGGGTATCGACTTACCTCGAAATAAACGAGTCGAAGTTGCGCTAACTTATATTTTTGGAATCGGACGATCGCGAGCAAGATACATCTGTAAAGAGGTTGGAGTTAGCGATTCTTTAAGAACCGATGCTTTAACAGATGAGCACATAGCACAAATGCGTTCTTTGATTGAATCAAAATTTAAGGTTGAAGGTGATTTAAGACGTGATGTTGGAATGTTTATCAAACGTCTTACAGATGTAAACTGCTACCGTGGTAGTCGTCATAGAAAAGGTTTACCTGTTCGTGGTCAAAACACTCGTTCAAATGCAAGAACACGAAAAGGTCCGAAGAAAACAGTGGCTAACAAGAAAAAAGCAGTTTAATCCGTAAGGTGAATATATGAATACAGAACAACAAAAAAAACCGACAACGGTTAAGAAAAAAGTTAAGAAAAATATCGTTCAAGGTCAGTGTCATATTGCTGCTGGCTTTGGAAATGTCATTGTAACCTTCACTGATCCGTCAGGAAATACAATTTCTTGGTCTTCAGCGGGTCACATGGGTTTTAAAGGAAGTCGTAAAGGCACTCCATTCGCAGCTCAAGTCACAGCAGAAGACGCAGCAAAAAAAGCTATGGAAAGCGGAATGAAATCAGTGGACGTATTGTTAACAGGACCAGGAGCAGGGCGAGAGCCAGCAATTCGTGCTTTAGCAGGAACTGGTTTACGAATCCTTTCATTAAAAGATATTACCCCTGTCCCTCACAATGGATGTCGACCGCCTAAGCGTCGAAGAATTTAATTGAGGTCTCTATGAGTTGTGTAACAAGTTCTGTTTGTAAAATGTGTCGCAGAGAAAATATGAAACTGTTTCTTAAAGGCGATAGATGTTTTTCTGATAAATGCTCTTTTGATCGTCGACCTTATCCACCAGGTCAACATGGCCAGTCTCGATTGAAGTTTTCTGAATTTGCGCTTCAGTTGCGTGAAAAACAGAAGGCTAAAAGATACTATGGATTATCAGAAAAACAATTTAGAAGATATTTTGAGCTAGCTGACAAATCTAAAGAAATCACGGGTACAAAGTTACTCAAGTTTCTTGAGTTAAGACTTGATAACGTAGTTTATACTCTTGGTTTCGCTAACTCACGTCGTGAGGCTCGCCAGCTTATTTCTCACAACCACTTTTTAGTTAATGGTAAACGTGTGAATATCGCAAGTTTCATTGTTAAAAAAGGTGACATCGTTGAAGTGGCTCCTAAAAGTCGTGAAATGAACAAAGTGCTTTCTGCTATTCAGGCAGTAGCTCGTCGTACTGTGCCAAGCTGGTTGGATGCAAATCATTCCGCTTTTAAAGGCACTGTAAAAGACGTTCCTACAAGAGATGAAGTAACAATCCCAGTCGAAGAAAGCATGATCGTTGAGTACTACTCACGATAATCAAGAGGTAAATGATGCAAGAACATTATTATAAGTTTTGGAGAGAGTTAATCAAACCTAAGGGTTTTGAAATTGAAAAAGAAAGTCAATCTTACGAGTATGCGAAGTTTGTTGTTCGCCCTTTAGAGAGAGGCTTCGGTGTTACTTTAGGTAACTCATTAAGAAGAATTTTATTAAGTTCTATGATGGGCTCTGCAGTCACAGCTGTTAAGTTTGACGGTGTTTTGCATGAGTTTTCGACACTGCCTGACGTTTTAGAAGACGTTTCAGACATTATTTTGAATTTAAAACAAATTCGTTTTCGTCAGTTTAACTCTGAGACTTTGAATTTAAAAATTTCAAAAAAAGGTCCGGGAGTTGTTACAGCAGCTGACATCGTAACGAGCGATAAAATTGAAATTCTAAATCCACATCAGCACATTGCGACTTTGGGTAATAATGCAAACTTTAACGCTGAATTAATTGTTTCATACGGACGGGGTTATTCTCCTGTTGAAAACAGTTCTGAGCAATTAGCTGTTGGATTTATCGGCGTAGATGCATTACATAGCCCAATTCGTAAGGTAAATTACTCTGTATCGAATGCGCGTGTTGGTCAAAGAACAGATTATGATGCTTTATCATTAGAAGTTTGGACTGATGGATCTTTAAAGCCTGAAGAATCAATTTCTTTAGCTTCTAAAATTTTGAAAGAACAGCTTCAAATTTTCTTAACTTTCGATGAGTCATTAGAGCCATCAGATGAGATTAGATCGATGGGGTCTTCTTCATTAAATGAAAACTTGTTCCGCTCGGTTGATGATTTGGAATTAAGCGTGCGATCTGCAAATTGTTTAAAGAATGCAAACATTCGTTTTATTGGTGAGCTTGTAGTTAGATCTGAAGCAGAAATGCTTAAGACGAAAAACTTTGGTCGCAAATCATTAAACGAAATCAAAGAAATACTTTCTGAAATGGGTCTTGGTCTTGGAATGAAGATCGAGGGATGGCCACCTCCAGGTTGGGATCCTAATCAAATGCCAGTGTCAGTAAAAAGAGAAGCGCAATAGGAGTTCCAGATGTCATCACATCGTCGTTTAGTAAAACACTTTAGTCGTAAAAGCGGCCCTCGTAAGGCCCTTTTGCGTGGGTTAATGAATTCTTTGGTCGAACACGGTCGTATCAAGACGACTGTGACTCGTGCTAAAGAAGTAAGACGTCATATTGAAAGAGCAGTTACCTTAGGCAAAAAAGGTGATTTGAATTCAATTCGTTTATTAGTAGCTCGTTTAGCTAATAAAGATCTTGCTTTAGATTTAGTTAAAAATATTTCACCGCGATTTAAAGACAGAGCTGGTGGTTACACTCGCGTTGTTAAAATAGGTCGTCGTCCTGGCGATACAGCTGAGATGGCTTTTTTGGAATTTGTAGATTTTGATTGGAAATCAAAAACAGAAGCACCTAAAGCAAAGTCAGCATCAAAAGCAAAAGACGAAAAAGTGACTTTGAAATTAGAAAGCAAAGTTAAAAAAGTTAAAGCTATTGCTGATGCTAAATCTAAAAAAGTGGTTAGAAAAATGAAAAATAAATCTAGAGCAGCAATGCAGTCTCTTCGATAATATTTTTACGAAAATAAAGTTTAAAACCCAAGGTATGAGTGCCTTGGGTTTTTTTTTTACTTAAAGCAGTGTTAAATGAATGCATAATGGAGCAATTCTAATGAAGTTAAAAATTACAGTCTTGTTTTTATTTTTAGCATTTGGGTTGGTGTGGTTTATTTTTAATTTTAATAAAATTTCTGTTTCACCGAAAGACAGCGATATCCAAGAAACGATTTCGAAGACTTTTTCTAAACAAGAGGTTTTTGAATACCTAAGTAAAGCTGAGGCTGTGGATTACTTTGGCAACTCCTTTAAATTTGATAGTTCGGTTTTAAAGTCAGCAGATATTATCAACATACATCTTTGGGCTTCTTGGTGTGCTCCTTGTGTGAACGAAGTTCCAGAATTGATTGAGTTTGCGCATAGAGTTTCAAAAAATAATCAAAAAAATTTAAAAATCATTTTTATTGCAGTTTCTTTGGATGATAGCCCTGAGGAACTTAATAAATTTTTAAAAAGTTTTCCTGATTTTAATAAAGAACCTTTTTATCGTTTGTGGGATAAGCAAAAAAATCTGTCAAAATTATTTAATGCCGATCGATTGCCGATGACTGTGATACTAAATAAAAATTTAAGTGAGCCGCGAACAGTTCGCGGCGTTGTGGAGTGGAAAAATATTAATTTTTAGTCGCGATCTTGAATTTTAACTTTTGAAGTTTATTGTTTTTAAAATCCGAACTTCTTTTTCATCTCGTCGATTTTCTTTTGAGCTTCATCTTGAAGCTTCCCTTTAGCTTGGTTTTCGAAATCTTTTTTCGCAACGTTAACTTTATCTTCGGCCTGCTTTTTTTGGTCATTCAATTGGGTTTGGACTTTGTTTACTTCACCCTGAGCTTGGTTTTTGATGGCATCTGTTTGGGCTTGAACTTGGTTTTTTAGTTTTCCGATTTCATCATTGATGCTTTTTTGAAGCTTTTCATTTGCTTCTGTTATTTTTGATTTTAGAAGATTTTCGAAAGATTTTTGAAGGTCATCTCCAAGGCTTGAGTTAATGTTGATATCAAGATCTTTAAGTTCTCCTTTGGCTGTGGCTTCCAAATCAAATTTTTTAATGACACTTAAAGTTTGAGTCAGAACTTCATTCACTGTTTTGTCTGGGGTTGAGACTTTGAAGTCAACGTCGTTAAAGTTATTTTTGAATTTCATATCATATTTTTTAAATCCGATAATTTCGCCAGACGCAGCAATACTTGTGTTTGAAGACGGTATAGAAATTTGGCCATCTTGAGATTTCATAAGATCTAAATTGTTAAGCATGTAAGATGCGACCGACATATTAAATTTAACGACTGATTCTAGTTTTAAGTTGTTCAACTCGGCCTGAAGTTGAATGCCAGAAACTTTCATCGATTTAAAATCACCTTTGATATCTAGGGTTGTTGGTTTTCCAGTTTGCTTTTGATTCGATGAGATATTGCTGATGAGGCCTTTAAAGTCCCCGTAGTCGGCTCGGGCATTTGATGTTGAGCTTATTTTTATGCTTTGAATCCAAAATAAAGGGTAGCCTTTTTCGATTGGGAATTCGTAAGTAATACCTTTGGCGCGCGGGTGGGGTTGGATTGTGTCGTCGGCTTTTTCGGTGGGCTGCTTTTCTCCGTTAATCATTTTAGCGTATTTTGGCGGAAGGTATTTCTGGGCTAATTTTTTGTAACGATCGACTTTTTGAACGATCGGGCCTAAATAATCCATGAAGAGCGCTTTAGCAAAACTTGCAGCATCAATTTTTGGAATTTTAAATTTACTTTTTAAAGTGTCGATATCTTTTTTGATTTGCGCGTCTAAGTTTTTATAGTCTTGATCTAGACCCTTCAAATCGGCCTCAAGTTGAGTCTTGATTTCTTGAATTTGTTTATTTTTGGCGTCGACATTTTTTACAACTGAATCGATTTCTTTTAATGAGGCTTCAAGTTCTTGGGGCGTTTTAAAGTCTTTATATTTAATTTTGCCGAAACGATCTTTGAGTTCATTAAGCTCTTTTCCTGTCGGAAGCGATTTGATTTTTGTATCCCATTCAGTTTTCTTTTGAGACCACTTTGTGTTCATTGCTTCAAGCAGCTTTTTAGACTCCATCTGATTTTCTAAATTCTTAATTTGGTCGTCAAATTTGCCTGTTTTCATAAACTCGGCCACATCACCTAAAACATTGGCCTTATTGTCTTTATTAAGCTTATTAAGCGCTTTATCTTGAAGTTGTGAAGTAAAGCTTGGGCCATCATCAGGGTTTAGTGGCTCGGGCGGAGCGACTTTTCCGGGATGTGATCTTTTTGACATGAATTGGACGCCTTCGACTGCGATTTCTTCGATAACAAATTTCACGCGGAGTAATGCGTCCCAATTTAAATCAAAACGAATGTCGCCTAATTCTAAAGAATTGAAGTTGGGACTTTCGGCATCGGTGAGTTCAATTTTTGAGATTTGAACTTTTCCCTTAAGAAAAGAAGATTTGAATTGGCCTACGTTAACCTCGGCGCCGATGGCCTTGGTTCCTGCCCACTCAAGTGCATTTTTCATGTGCGTATCAAAAAAGAAAAAGAAATAAACATAAAATAAAGCACAAATAATAATAAAAGGAATGATCGCGTTCCAGCGGATGGGGCCTTGTGGTTTTTTAACTTTAATTGTTTTTTCCATACTAGCCTCCGTAAAGATCGTTGTACTTTGAATACCAAAGATAAAATTTAGTCGCTTTGAAAGCTTTCCAAAACTTTGTGCCTTCAATGCGATGAACAACTTGTTCACGGTATTTTAAGATCAGATTCTTAAATAGAAAAAATAAAATGGGGCATAAAAATAACGAGATGATGAAAGAACCCATGATTATTGAATTATTAAATCGAGTCATCGGAAGCAAGGGCACATTATACATTGTCTTCCAAATTCCACGTAGACTTTCATTCTGTAAAACGGATTGGCCAATCAGATCCGCCACCGGGTCAAGGATATAGGCGATAAATTTAAAAAAGAAAGCCGATAAAAAAGCGGCTCCAAGTTGAACTCTGAAAATGAAGACGACGAATAAGACTAAAAAAGTTTGCAGTGATAAAAAAGGTGCAAAACCTAAAAATACGCCAAAGGCTAAGCCCGAGGCGATTTGATTTTGTCCTGAATCTGAGTGCAGTAGTTTGATAAAACTAATGATCTGTTTTGTAATGATGTCCATTTTATTCCTCGTTTTTTAATAGGCTAGATTTTTTTAAAAGCTTTTTCAAGATCTGAAATACTTTTTTCATAAGTTTACTTCGATCTTTTGCAGAGGTTTGATTGAAAAAAGCAGGCCACCAATCAGGGCATAAAAAATTTGAAAAATTTGGACGACACTCACAGTTGTGACAGCCGCAGCCCCAACTTCTGGGCTAAAACTCGAAAATAAAAAATAAAAAGCAGCTTGTCCAACTCCAATTCCTGCCGGAGTGAGTGGAATGGCAGAAGCTAGAAATCCAAAGCAACACAGAGAAAAGAAAATAAAAAAACCCGGGGGCTCAACATTTAAAGTTTTAACGACAGTGTACATAAAATAAATTGAAATCATTTGAATCATCAAACTCAGAAAAAAATTTTTAACTTGCAATGAACTATTTCGAAACGATTTAAAGGTTAGGTCAAAGCTGTTGATCAACTTTTCAAATTTGATTAAAAGTTGATTTTGCTGTAAATTGAAAGCACTCTTCAACTTCTGAATTGCATAATGCGAAAACAACAGTCCCATCGTTAATATCGCAAGAAGTGAACTGCTAAAAAAAAGCAATCGAGCAATTGGATATTGAGTTCCTAGCAGGGCTTCAGTAAGCAAGCAAAGTGTCGCCATCAGGATCATGCAAAAAAGACCTAGGACGCGATCAGCGATCACGGTTGAAAGAGCTGCTGATTTTGACATAATATGTTCCTGTGAAAGTTCGAGAGCTTTCACAACATCTCCGCCAACTCCGCCCGGAATAAAAAATGAAAAAAACTGGCCAATGAGTGTCAAGCGAAAGGCCGATTTGATTTTTAGAATTGAAATTTGATCGACAAAAAGTTTCCATCGAATTGAAAAAAGATAAAACTGCAAGGCGAAAAAAACTAAACCTAAAAGTAAAATATTTGTTTGTGAAAAAACAAACTTAAGCTGATCAATTTTGAAAGGACCTTTTTTAACAAGAAAAAAAAGAAAAAGTAGGGCCAACAAAGGGCGCCAAATTTTTTTTAGTAAAGACATTTTTTAAATCCCATGAGCTGGGCTACATTGTCTCTGCGTAGAAGCTAGAGTCAATCACGCATTGCTATCCTAAGCGTGATGTGTCTTTAAAATAAGCTGTATATTTTTAAGAAAAGGCTCGAGATCTTTCAGAGGCAAAGAAGTCGGTCCGTCGCACAAGGCTTCAGCAGGATTTGGATGAGTTTCTAAAAAAATTCCATCAACGCCAATGGCCATCGCTGCGCGGGCAAGAGGCCAAACCATATCGGCACGGCCACCGCTGGACTCTCCCGTGGCTCCGGGCAGTTGTGTAGAGTGCGTGCAGTCCATGATGACGGGAAAGCCAAGACGGCGCATTTCAACAAGGCCTGTCATGTCATTGATTAGACGATTGTAACCGAAAGTTGTACCTCTTTCGCAAAGAAGGATATTTTCGTTTCCAGCTTGCGTTGCTTTTTTAGCAATCGCTTTCATATCCCAAGGTGCTAAAAATTGTCCTTTTTTGATGTGAATCACACGATTGGTTTTTGCAGCTGCAATCATCAAGTCTGTTTGACGTGATAGGAACGCCGGGATCTGAATTACTTCTGCGACTTGAGCTGTTTCTGAGACTTGAATTGTTTCGTGAACATCAGTTAATAGAGCACAACCCAGCTTTGATTTAATTTGATCAAGAGATTTTAAGGCCGAACCCATTCCTGGGCCGCGAAAACTATTTGAACTTTGACGATTTGCTTTATCAAAAGAACATTTTAAAATCCAAGGAATACCTAATTTTTTTGTGATTCTTTTGATCTCGGCACCGGTTTCGATCACCATGCCTTCGTCTTCAATAATATCAGGACCCGCAAAAAGAACGAAATTTTCGGTGTCGCCCCATGTGATCGTCTCATGTTGAGTTTTTAAAGAAACTTTTTTTGCAAGTGGTGTAAATTCTGTTTTCATCTAATTTGTATAACCTAACTTTGCTTAATTGAAAACTCGAGAGATTTCTTAACTGCATCAATCACGATATCTTGTGTTTTGTCATCCATATCGGGGTACATCGGCAGACTGACAACATGATTGGCAGCCCATCTTGAAGTTGTTATATCATGCTTAACGACGGTGTGTTCTTTGTACCAAGGCTGATCAGGCATCGTCATTGGATAGTGCACAGTCGTTGGAACTTGGAGTTCTTGCATTTTCGTTTGAAAAAGATCTCGGTGAGTCATTGTTAAAGTGTACTGAGCCCAAACACTGATATTGCCTGGTTTAACAGTTGGAATTGAAAATTGCGCATCGAGCTGTGCAAGGTCTTTAAAGGCATGATCGTAGCGATGCGCGACTCGATTTCTTTGATCGACTTCCCAATCGTATCTTTCCATTTTCGCCAATAAAATAGCGCATTGAATTGTATCTAAACGTCCATTTACTCCAAGACGCGTATGAAAATATCTTTTTTCTGAACCGTGTTCGCGGATTTCTTTCATGGCGATATGCAGTTTGGAGTCGTTCGTAAAAATCGCCCCACCATCTCCGTAACAGCCCAGTGGTTTTGCTGGGTAGAAAGAAGTTCCTGCAGCCGTTGTTAGAGCACCGCTTTTTTTGTTTTTATATTTTGCACCATAAGACTGGGCGGTATCTTCAATCACAAAAAGATTATGTTTTTTTGCAAGCGCATTAATTTCATCTAAATCAGCTGCTTGTCCATACAATGAAACCGGGACGATCGCTTTTGTTTTTGGAGTTATAGCGGCTTCAATTTTGTTAACATCAATATTAAAAGTTTGACGATCGATATCGACATAAACCGGAGTTGCTCCGGCAAGAACAATTGTTTCAGCTGTGGCGATAAACGAAAATGCGGTCGTGATCACTTCATCGCCTGGACCAATGCCCAGGGCCATCATCGGAATTAATAAAGCATCTGTTCCACTGCCGACCGCTAAGCAGTGTTGGGTTCCAGTGTGTTCAGATAATTTTTTTTCAAGCTCAGCGATTTCAGGGCCACTAATGTAAGCTCCGCTGTCGAGAACTTTTTGAATGCGACTATCGATTGAATTTTTGAGTGCTTTGTATTGTGATTTCAAATCAATAAAAGGAACGCTCATAAGACTCTCCTAAAAATAATGTGTGTGAGAACAGTATCACTTGAAGTCGAGATGAAGTCTATCTGTGGAAAAAAAGCTTCACGATTTGACTCGTCTCGTGACAGAATCGAAGTCTCAATACACTTTTCTTTGGAGGTAAGTCGTGTTCAAAAACAGTTTTGTTGTTTTTTTGTCTCTCTTTTTTGTTTTATTTTTAAGTGATATTCATCCCGCACTTGCTGATAAAATAAATCCAAGTTCAAAAATTCCTGAAAAACGCGAATTCACTTTGAACACACAAATCAATGCCTGTGATGACTTTCACCAGTATGTTTGTTCGAATGTGGAAAACTCTTTTAAATTAAGAGACGATCGCAGCTCTCATACTTTTGCATTTGATGATTCAGATGAGCGAATTTTAGAAAAAAAGAAAAACTTTTTTAAAAATATTAAAAATGAAAAAAAATTATCTGAAAGGTCAATTCAATTTAAAGACTATTACATGGCTTGTATGAATAAAGCTGAATCAACCCAAGAAGAAAA
Source organism: Bdellovibrio sp. (assembly GCA_043747435.1). Taxonomy (GTDB): domain Bacteria; phylum Bdellovibrionota; class Bdellovibrionia; order Bdellovibrionales; family Bdellovibrionaceae; genus Pseudobdellovibrio. The sequence goes on from JAYTPD010000043.1 coordinate 233,603, forward strand.
ATCTTTAGTTCAAAATCTTGCTTCAGAAGTTAAATCGGTTAAAACAATTCAGGATTTTGTAAAATTAAATATTGTGAATATGGGAAATGAAAAGTGGGGTTTTATTGGCTATGACATCATGCCGAATATTGATAATCCTTTAATTTATGATATCACTTTTGACCTTGGGTTTATGGGTCTTCCTGAACAATCTTACTATGATAATCCACAGCTTGTTGAAGAGTATAAAAAATTAATGGCTGAATTTTTAAATACGATTTTTCCGAAAGAATCAAAAGAAGACCATCTTAAAAGAGCGCAAGCGATTGTCGAATTTGAAAAAAAGTTTAAAGAGATCTATCCTTACCCAGCTGAATTCAGACAACGATATTCTCAGCCTCGCAAAGTCAGTCGCGAAGATTTTTTAAAACAAACTCAAGCAATAGGACTGGATTCATTTTTTAAAGATCATGTTCCCGCCGGAACTTTAATCCGAGATTTCATACCAGAAAGTTTTGCATTTGCACAAAAAGAAATAAATTCAAGTAACTTGCAAGTACTTTTAGATATGTATACATACCGCAACGCACGCGATTACATGGACGATGCTTATCCTGAGCTATTCAAAAAAAGATGGGCCTTCAGACATCAATTTTTAGGTGGACCCGCGACGCGTTCAGACCGTCAAGAGCGCTGCACAACGGCTGTGATGGGCGCATTTAATCGAGAATTTGATATTGAGATGCTGCCTCGATTATTTCCTCAGTTTCCGTCAGAAAAAATGGTTCTAGTTGCCGAAAAAATTCGAAGTTCTATTTTGTCGGGGATTGAAAAAAATAAATGGCTTTCAGAAAAAAGTAAAATGGGAGCTCTTGAAAAAATTAGAACCGCAAAACTGCAGCTTGTGCAGCCACAAACTGATCTTGAGTGGGATTTTAAACCTATACAGAAGTTTGATCAAAAAAAACCGTATTCAAATTCTAAAAAATTAGCTTTAGCATCACACGAAAGATCATTCAAAAGACTTCAAGAGGGCGTTAATCAACAAGCCTGGGGTATGGGACCTTTAACAGTGAATGCCTATTACTCTTCAGATAAAAATAAATTTGTTTTACCGATCGGGATTTTACAATACCCATTTTTTTTAAGCGAGGGTGATCTGATTGAAAATTTAGGTGCCGTCGGTGCTGTCGTAGGTCATGAACTTGGCCACAGTATTGATGACGAAGGTTCTAAATATGACTCGTCAGGAAAGCTTCATCAGTGGATGACAGACGATGACGTGAAGAAATTTAAAGACCGTGGTGCAAAATTGATGGCGCAGTTTAATAAAATTGGTCACAACGGAGCTTTAACTCTTGGCGAAAATGTTGCGGACTTAGTTGGATTAACTTTTGCTTATAATGCCGCGTTTCCTGAAGACAAGGGAAGTCTTGAAGACAAACGAAAATTCTTTATCGCCTACGGCCGCTTGTGGTGTAATGTGACTCTGGAAAAAGCGCAAGAGATGCAGCTTAAAACTGACCCGCACAGTTTGGGTTGGGCTCGTATCAACGAGCAAGTGAAACATCAGCCTGGTTTTTACGAAGCTTTTTCTTGTACAGAAAAAAATAAGCTTTATATGAGCGAGGCCGATCGAGTCAAAATTTGGTAAAACAAATTTATGAAACTTAAGGATCTTGAATTAGAACTCAAAAAATTTAAACCCTCGGTTCCTTTTTGGACAGGGCACACTCAAACTATTTTAAGTCATTTGATTAAATCAAGAACTCTTCAGCATGATCTGCAAACTGAAATTTTGACTTTATCAGACGGTGATCAACTTTATATTGAGTATTGCGAAGGCTCTAAGCCCTTTACGCTGAATTTGTTTCACGGGCTTGGTGGAAATTCGCGTGCCGATTATATGCAGAGAACGGCCTTGGTCGCCATCGAGTTGGGCTGGAGCGTAGTTCTTGTGAATCATCGGGCGGCTTCGGAAAAAGCCGTCGCGAAAAAAAGTTATCACTCAGGTCGAGGCGAAGATGCTGAATTTGTCATTGATTGGTCAAGAAAAAAATTCCCGGTATCCAAGCAAATTGCTGTGGGTTTTTCAATGAGTGGAAGTATTCTTTTGAATTTGCTGAGCTTGCGTTATGGAAAACTTCAGCCCGATTTTGGTGTCGTGGTGAATGCTCCGCTTGATTTATCTAAAGCGGCTTGGAAGCTGACGAAAGGTTTTTGCAAAGTCTATGACTATCGATTTTATCTTATTTTGAAAAAAATAATTTTAGAGCGACAACAGATTCAATTGCCCGGCCTTGGACATACTATCGATATTGATCAAATCTACACGGCGCCAATGAATCACTTTAAAGATCGAGAAGACTATTATGAAAAATGTTCCGTTAAAAAATATGTTCAAAATATTAAAACTCCAACTTTTGTTCTGACAGCTATGGATGATCCCTTTATTGATGTAAAAGATTATGAAGACGCTTTGTGGAGTGATTCAGTTCATTTAACAATTAATCAATATGGCGGGCATATGGGATATTATTCAAAAGAAAATGATCCCAAGTATGGTCGTCGTTGGCTCGACTATTACTTGAGATCGGTTTTTGAAAAAATACAGATTATTTGATTTGTCGATAAAGCCATTGTTCGTCCCTAACGAGTTGCTGATGAGTCTCTGTAAATAGAGCTATTTTAAGTAAATTAAAATTAAACTTAATCAGTAAATAAGTTAAAAATAAAATTAAATTAAAAGCGACATTTATTTTTAAATAAATAAAACTGAAAATTTTTAAACTTTGTTCTGTTAATTGCAACAGGCGAAGAATTTGTGTTTCTTCCCATTGCTGTTTGTAGTGCTTGGCCGCTTTCATGTGACCTCCTGAAGGTGTTTGTGCGGGTAATTAATAATTAAAATTGAAATGAAATTTGTTCAGATGAACAAATCGGTTTTTCTTAAGATTTTTGGTATTTTTTTGACTTCTTTAGAAGTTCGGAGCGGAAAGAAGAAAATTTAAAATCTTTACGTCGGACTTCATGGGTGTCATGGTTATTTGAATCATAAATTTCTCCTTTCTTTTTAGATGTACTTAGTTTCGGTGATTATATAAATAAACTCAAGCAAAATTTTATTTATGGAAAGAATGATTAAATGTGATTGGTTCCAAACTGGAATCAGGTCTGGACTTAGGGCCTTATTTTTTGCTTTAAACTTCATTCGAACTCTAATTAAACCGATAAGAAATTTATGAATAGTTTGTATTTAAAATACGATCAATATCAAACACTTAATGAAACCCAATTGAATCAATTGATTCAATTGGGTCAGGATATTGATGAAGATGTTCTTGGGCAGCTTCTTAAAATTCATCAAGATACAGCTCTAGTTATAATTGATGAAATGAGAAAGTTTTGCGTCGACAAGAACCACGCTGAACTTAAAAAAATTGCGCATAAATTTAAGTCAAGTTGTGGAAATTTGGGTCTAATGAAACTTCATAAACTTTGTCACGATTTAGAAACTTTAATGTCTAAGTCTTTCGCCGAAAATGAAACTTTTGTTGTTAAAGATTTTTTAGACTGTATCGAATACGAATTTAAAAATTCAGAAACAAAATTATTTATTTATAAAAAGGCAGCTTAGGTATGAGCCAAATAGCCAAGAAAAATATTTTAGTGCTCGATGATAACAAAAATGATTTGCTCATGGCTAAATTTGTCATTTTGCGTATGGGGTATAATCCAATTTTACTGGAAAAGCCCTCACAGATCATAGATGCTTTGCAATTGAATGAAATATCGCTAGTCATTTTAGATATTGATATGCCGGGTCTCAGTGGTATTGATATTTTAAAAAAAATAAAACGGGTTAACTCGTATAAAAATATTCCCATTGTGATGTTGACTGGACACAGCGATATGGAGAATGTAAAAACCGCGATTAATACAGGCGCCGTTGATTACATTGTGAAACCAATCGACCCTGAAATTTTTGAAACAAAAGTAAAAAAATTAATCGGCCACAATGATGATTTGTTGAAAAATAATTGGATCGAATTCGAAGTTAAAAAAACAAAAGATACCGAATTAAGAGTTTACTTATCGGCCCAACTTCACTCGATTGGTGAACTCAGCTTGACAGTAAAAATGAATCAGTCGGTGCCGGTGGGACTTACTTTTTACACCGAGGCTCACTTATTTAAAGAACTTGAAATAAACGATCCTCCACTTAAGGTAGAGTCTTGCGAGCTCGTCAATGAAGTCTATTTGGTTAAATGCAGCTTGATAGGAATGTCTGAGTCTGATTTAAAAAAGATTCGTTTATATAATCAACTTCTGATGAAAAAAACTGCTTAGGATTTTTAATTGAAAAATAAAAAGTTTTTATTTTATTTTTTTGTTACGTTTGTTCTGATTGGATTCGGAAGATATTTTTTTCTTTACTTGTGTAGAGACTCTACTTTTCTGATTGATAGGCCTGCTGTAGAATCGGCTCAAATTGATCAAAGCCTTTATGAAGACAAAGACATCAACTTTAAAAAAGCGGGTCTTATTCATTTATCTGATTCCGCAATAAAAACGCACCCCAAAAAATATTTTCTGACAAATCGTAAACCGACCGCGCTATTAGAAGATATTCCAAAAAACTTAATCGCAAATTCATTATTGCAAAGTACCAGATGGAAAATATGGAGTCAGGTCAAAGCGATTAAAAATGAAAATTTAAAACCCTCTGACGATGTGTTAAGTGAAGTCAGTCATATGTCAGTTATTCGCGACAATTCATATAGTGCTGATTTAACTCATTTTAATTCAAAAGAACTAGTTGTTATCTATAATGAACGCCTAAAAAAAGTCGGCTTGATTTCTGGATATATTAAAGTTCAAACTCAATACAAAGAGAAGTTAGGGCGTGATTTACCTGAAGTTCATGCTCAAGTTAATGAAGCATTTGAAAATATCAAAACTTACTTTGTAACCGGCCAAGATAATGTTTTTAATCTTGAAGAAATCTATTTTTTTTTAAAAGACAAAAATTATATTGATAATATCGAAATCGATATTATTGACCGAGCTTATGAAAGAAATTAAGTTTATCCTTATAGGTATTTGTTGTTTATTGCTCAGCTGCGGAGGCAGCAGATTTACTTCGGCTTCGAGTTCTGCAATCACAGATCCGCTTATGAAGTATGCTTGGCACATCGAAAATTTCGGACAAAAAATATTTGCTTTAACCCCAGGTAATGCAGGCTTCGATTTACGTTTGTCTCAAACGTGGACATCGCAAATCTATGGATCAGGCGTTCTTATTCAAGTGTCTGATGATGGTCTTGAAGACACTCATGAAGATCTGCACGATAATTTTTCGTATTTAAATCAATCAAAAAATTACACAACCGGGAGTCCATACACAACTACGATAGCGGCTCCAATTGCCTCCGACGACAACCATGGAACTGCTGTTGCGGGGTTAATCGCAGCTGCGGGTTTTAACGGTGTAGGGTCACGGGGAGTGGCTCCAAAAGCGCATTTAACCATCGCAAATATTTTATCGACCGCTGTCACAGTCACGAGTGCTAAAAAAATTGACCAAGCCGATGGGGCTTTTGATATTTCGAATATGAGTTGGGGAACAACCCAAAATACTTTGCACGCATTTGATAACACTTATAATACTCAATTGAAATCGATGGTGATTTCAGGGCGAAGCGGAAAAGGAACTTTGTTCGTGAAAGCGGCGGGAAATGATTTCGGTGTTTTGTGCAATGGCTCTTCGAGTGTTGAGTGTATCGGAAATTCAAATTTTGATAGTGATAATGCGATACCCTATATTATTACAACTTCAGCTTTGAACGCCATCGGTCAATCAGCAAGTTATTCTTCAACAGGTTCAAATGTATGGATTTCTTCTTTTGGTGGTGAATTTGGCAGTGACTCTCCGGCGATGTTAACGACCGACAGAACCGGCTGCACGAATGGTTACTCAAATTCAACGGAAGTAATAACTTTTGAAAAAGGAAGTTCAGCAGAAAATAGTAACTGCAATTACACTTCAACTTTTAATGGAACATCATCAGCCGCCCCAATTTTATCTGGAGTCATCGCTTTGTTGCTTGAAGCAAATCCTCAATTAACTTGGCGCGAAGTGAAATATATTTTAGCGAAGTCAGCTATTGCAGATTCCTATGAGACTGGAACTATAAATCATCTTATTTCGGGAACAGTATTGCCAACGGGCTATGTCTGGGAGCAAAGATGGATAACAAACGCAGCTCAATTTAAATTTCATAATTGGTACGGGTTTGGCCGAGTTCAAGTCGACGCGGCTGTTGCACTTGCAAAAGCCGCGAAGTCCACACCCACTAACTTAGGAGTCTATACTGAAACAAATTGGGATCCGGCTCATGTAAACGCGGGTTTAAATTTAGCTATTCCAGATAATAGCGCAACGGGCGTAACAAGCACGATTCAAGTTTTAACGAATTTAAAAGTCGAAGCTGTTCAGATTCGAGTTTCCATAACTCATTCCGATATCTCTGAATTGGCGCTTGAGCTTACGTCCCCCAGTGGTACAAAAAGTATTTTAATCAATGCAATTAATTCACTGACCAATATTACAGATTACGCTGACGAAACATTTTTAACGAATGCGTTTTATCAAGAAAATACAGTTGGCAATTGGACTCTTAAAGTAGTTGATGCAAAAGCGGGTCGTACAGGAACACTGACTGATTTCAAGATCAACTTTTTTGGTGGAGCGCCCTGAATACCTATTTTCAAAGTTGATTAAGGCGCCCACTTTTATATTGACTCAGATCGGCCGGAATTGCTTTCACAAAAATGACAGAATTTTCTAAGCGTGGTAATGTCAAAGAAGGGCTTATTATAACTTCATTTTTTTCAGAATTAAAAAAATATCCATTTAAACCTCGCTCAATCACAACTCGATCGGATTCTTTTGAATCAACAGGCCCGTAGCTGACTTGTAGAGAATTAATATCGGGTGTAAAATTTAAAGAAATTTTTTCTGAGGCCACTCTTTGCGCTAAAGAGTGACCAAATTCTGCAAGTGGCCGCCCAAAATTCTCGGAACACAAATCAGCAAAAATGGCGCCTGATGCAGCTAAGAGCGAAGGGAATGACTGCTGTGGACCGCGTCCATCTTTTGTACAACTTGCGCTGATATTATTTAAATTTGGTAAAGCCGCGGCAATAAGTATTTTAGAACGATCTCCATTTTTGAGTTGAAGAAGTTTTTCATAAAAATCTTCACCCGACAAGCCAGGAGTTACATCGTCGGCATCTGTTAAGAAAATGACAGCTAAATAAGCCTCTGACATATAAAAGTTATTATTTTTTTCGAAATTAACTTTTTCATCTGTGATAGCTAAAACAGGCGAGAAAGACTCTTCCGCTTCGGGGCCCCATTGCGTGCCAAGTGCAACTGTTTCTTGAAGAACTTTTTTAGGATTGATTGTATCGCGCGTGATAAAAAGATGACTTTTTTGATCTTTTGGATCCAGTCCTTTAAGCTGAACAAGTTCGCCCAGTTTATTCATTTTTCTTTTTCCAGATTGATAAATTGTTTCATCATTAAGATATTTTGAATCATAAACTGGAACGACGCCTATTCGAAAATCAATCCTTGAATTATTAAAGAATTGATTCGCAAAAAGCTCAATATTTTTAGCTAACTTATTTTGATAATTCTGCATTGAACCTGAATTATCAACAACAAATAAAATATTAACTTGAGGATCTGAAATCGTATTTGCCGTCTGTCCGGTAACTGTCACAAAATTTCTTTCAGGTGGCGGTGGAGCTTGTCGATCCAAATTTTTTGACCCGCAAGAAGTCATAAAAATTAAAAGAGTCATTAACTTAACAAAATTAATTTTCATAAAGTACGTCCTTTTTTATTCAAACAAGCTTGGCTTCGCACTTGGAATTGTCCCACTTCATCAAGCCAGACTTCATCATTTGTGACTGGAAAAACAATTGTATTTTTAGAATCTGTTTTGGAAAACTTTAAATTTTTTAAATTGGATTGATTGCGCTCGCTTAGGATCACATTTTGAATAAGTTCAACTTCGATCAGTTTAATTTTTTTAAGATTAACTTCAATATCTTTTAAATCCTCTTTAGCTAGTAAATTTAATCGAACTGCGGCTAAGTTAAAATCTTTATTTTTTAAATTTGAAATCAATTGTTGGTCTCTAAAAAAATAACGTGGATAAAGATCAGCTGTATGTCCTAAGACAGTGGCTGTTAAGCTTTCGTTTGTGATTTGCGGTATAAGTTTTAAAAAACTGGTCGGTAAGCTTTCGCTGGTTATCTGTTCTAAATTTGAAACTCTTGGAAGCATCCGTTTTTTAAACAACTGTATTTTGCTGGCAACATCTTTGTAGTTACAGACTTTAAGCGAAACTAAGGCTGAAAGAATATATGTTTCAGGACCTATTTGCGGACTTAGGACAGGTGAAGTGATTGAAAGTAAATCAGCAAGAGCCATTTCATACTGACCTTCACGAGTAAATGACCAAGCTCTTTCTTCGATCGCTTCAAGCCAAAAATCAGATTCAGCAGAAATCTGTGAATAAAGCTGAACAGCTTGTGATAGTTTATTCTGAGCGTAAAGTTTTCTTGCTTGCTCAAGCATTTCTTTGTCATTCAATGCGTGGCAAAAAATAGGAAATATAAAAATAAAATACAGATAAATAAAAATTTTTACCATACAAGTAATCCAAGGCTCGCAAGGGCTGTAAATGAATTTTGGTTACGCGGTTGTAAATTAATGAGATCTTTATAATTTTCATATCTGAACTCAAGCCGAGTCGTAAAGTAATGATTCAGCCAAATGCCGACTCCAAGTCCTGCGGCAAGAACGTCACTTTCGCCAGAGTTAAGTGTTTTTTTTCCGAATCCAAGCAAAGTGTAAAGATCAAATTGCACGATCGCTGCATCAAATAAATTAAGTTTGCCATAAATCGGGTAAAAACTAACGGTGGCTAACTTGGATTCAAGAGGAAAGTCGATTCCTACAAATCTTTGAGGACAGTTGGAATCTTGCTGTTGACAGGCATAAGCTGCATCATACTGTCTTGTTCCTTCAGCCGTTAGCGTATTATAAAATTTTTGGTATTCTCCACCAAAAGACCACTGCGGATTCAAATGATACTGCAATTTTAGTCCCAGCTGATTTGTTTTCACGTAAGTGTCAGCGCCAAAAAGTGAGCCGTAATCCAAAGCAATTTCAATACGATTGTTTCGATCGACTAAACGATTTTGAACGATGCGAACTCTTTGTTGGTTTTCGAGTTTACGAACTCTTTCGTTGACTTCTTTACTATCACCTAATGTTTGAAATTCTTTTTTTAAATCTGAACTTGTTTCAGCGAATGCCTTAAATTCAATAGCGTTAAATAGAAGAATAAGTATCAGCAATTTCATTATTGACCACCTTTTTGAGATTGAATGGGCTTAGCTGCGCACAGATCAGGGTTCGGTAAAACAATCAGCTCTTGAGTGAAACTTGCCGTTCTTGAATTGGTACCGACAGTATTGTCTGCATTTAATGTAAGTGATTTTTTAGTTTCTGTTTTTGAACAAAGTGGAGTCCATTTTAAAGTGCACAGAAGCTTATTTTTTTGATCTAAATTTTCATTGGTACAGTTTATTTCTTTTTTTCCATTGAGACTTTTAATTTGAAGATCTTTGTTCTTAAGACCAACAACACTCAATGGATGATCTGAACTGATTTGAAAAGTAATTGTATTTTCGATTCCAGATTTTAGATCCTGAAGTTGTTTCACATCTAAATAAAGCTTTGGCAATTGGGCTGCATAATTTGCTTTCGTGCAAATTTGAGTTTGATTTGAAAGAGTCCCAACAGCGCTGACGGCTCGCATCTGAAAACAAATATCAAGACTTAAAGAATTTGGTATTTTATGACCTAAACGGTCTCGGTCTAAGGGCAAACGATCCACATCAAGCAGGTAAAAAAATCTGTATTTACGTTCTCCTCGGATTTCAGGATTATTTTTAATCCCATCATCGAGCAATATGTATTGAGAAGCATTTGCGCGATAAGCTTCCGTATTTGAATAAATGTAGGGCGTAATTTGTATTTCTGGTAATCGTGGTGAACCCATTCCGGCGGTATCTTCTACGTCAATACTAAAAGTTACTTTGTCTCCTTCATTAACGCCTGCAGTAAGATCAGTGTGCCCCGTTATTCGTGGTTGTGTGTTATTACGATTAACAATAATGTCGATATTTTTTACTTTAGATAAACCGACCAGTGATTTGTTTTCTGCATGAGTAACTATAATTTGAAATTGTGCATTCAGATTAATTCCCCACTGGCCCGGAGGAATTGTTCCAACTGGCGCAGTCCATTTAACAGAAAATACATTGACCTGATTTGTTTCAGATAAAGAGGGCCGGTCGGTAAGTGAAAATTCAACAAGTTCTATTTTATAATTTGTCATTTGAGTTGTCTTTGGACTGACTTTCAGAAAAAATTCTGAAATTTGGCCCTCAGTAAATTGCCCCGAGTTCACTTGATTTGCTCCCATTATTTCTACATCAAATAAATCAGGACTTGCGATTGTCTGTGTTTCAATTTTTTGTTCACTCGGTGTTGACGTTTTTAATCCAGGGTATTTATCGAGAGGATTAGAGCTAACACCATTACAAGAACTTAAAATTAAATTCGACGCAGTCAAAAAAAGTATCGTTTTATATCTGGTTTTCATTTGAGCCTCTTAACTGTCGCTAACGCGACGTAAAATAAAGGGATAAGTCACCTTCACAGTAACTCCACCTTCGGGGTGTGGAAAATTCCAAGTTTTTAATCGATCTCGAATGCATGTTTCGACTAAACCGTGGCCAAGACTTGAGTGATCGACTTGCGCAAGAGTCACAAATCCTTGTGGTCCGATTAAAAACTTAATTGCAATTCGTCCAGACAGATTCGGTTTATTTTGCAAACCTTGTTCATAACAAGATCGTACTTCACTAAGATGTCGCTGAATGACTGCTGCGATTTCATTTCGATCAAGTCCTCCACCGACGAAGGCTTCACTTTCGATGGGCTGAAAGTAAGACTGTCCGCCTGAGCCGACAAGTTGAATTTTACCGTAGCCCGCTTGGCCTCCGCCTTTACCTTTAGTTCCGTAGCCGCCAGCGCCTTGCGCTTGGTGACCTTGGCCTAAACTCGTCGAGAATAATCCTTTGCTATAGACGGAAGATTGAATTCCGCCACTGCCCCGGCGGCCCCCCAATCCTAAACCCGGCGAGGCTTCGGCTTGATGAAGTTTAACTCCACCCATTTGTTGTGATTTTTTTAAACTTCCTAAAGCAGATAGTGCTCCGATTGAGGTCTGCAATGTTTTATTAGAACGTGCTGATGGTTTTACTTTTTGAGTGAACGGTTTAACCTGAAATGTTTTTACTTTTTTATTTGAAGCAGGTTCTAAAATAATTCTTTCAACCATCGAGCGATCCATAACTTGAACAATTTCGATTTCATTTTCTATTTTTTTTTCGGACTTTGGAATTAAAAAAAATGTTGACACAAAAGCTAGCCCCGCCAAAAGCGCACCACAAAGCCAAGTTTTCTGCATCAGTTTTTTAAATTCTTTGGAATCATCTTCTTGTAAAGAAATATTTTTTAAAATAGCCGTTGATTCTTTTACTAAAGTTAAATGCCCTGGCAAATTTGAAACTGCAAAACTTGAACCTTTTTCAAACATGCGTTGATCGAACTTCTCGAGCACCGTGTAGGCAATGTTCTGTTCATCGTACGTTTGTAAGTCATGACATGTTTCAATGCGTCCGGTGTCGTGTCGCTTGATAATAATTAAACAGTCAGCTTCCCAAAGCACCGCACGAACTGTATTTCCTAGAGAGTCTTTTAAATAATACATACTACCTCAACATCTTAGCTTTACGGCTTCGATCAAAAAAGTTTAGACGAACACCAATTAAATCATCGATATTTTTTTCATTTTCAACCGTCGCTTCTGACTCAAATGGAGATTGAATTTGGCCGCCAACTGTCTGGCCGTCAAATTTAATGTCCGTGCTGAGTTTTCGATTGATCTGAGTTCCTGCAATCGCAATGACTGAAGAAAAAAATAAAATGATAAAAATATTTTGATTGATCACTGTACCCCCATTGATTTTAAATCATTCATTCGTAGATCTAGATAAGCAACCATGGGGCCGCTTCCTAATCGCATTTGCAAGGTTTTCATTTTATCTAAGTAGTCGAAGTTAAAAGGTTTTTCAGAAATGCTCTTCTGAAGCTCGCTGACCTCAAAAGACATTTTCTGTCGAGTCTCAGAAAGGTTTTCAAAATGATCGATGGGTAGGCCTAATTCGCGAGCTGAAGACTTTAACAGAGACAATTCTTGCACAGCTAAAGTTGATCCAGGCTTCTTTCGTTGAATTGATAACTCGATGAGACGATCAAAAGCACCTGTGGCAAGACTTTTTGTCCATATTTCCTTTGATTTTTCAACTAGAGCAATTGATTGCTCTTCATAGGGTTTGATGAGCTGGTTGATTTGAAGCTCGTAATTTTTCTTTTCTGTAGATGAAAGTTTTTTAGGTACAGCCAGGTGTTTTATGTCTTCAGCTAGACGCTTGTATTCGTGAGCCAGCAATTTAAAATAAAGAATTTGTAAAGTTGTATTTTTTTGCGCAATGGCTACATTCGCAAGTCTTTCAATTTCACTTAAAGCTTTTGTACGTTCTAAAGTTGATTTTTTTAAGGTTTGGTCGGACTTTGATCGTAAATTCATATGGGTTATTTGTCTTTGATTAAAGAGGTATTTTTTAGTTTGTATCGAGTTTGTTAGAAGCCAAAATTCTAAAGTATTTTTAAAAGCGGGATTTTTCAGAAATGGTTCAGCCCACGGATCGGAATGATTTTTTTCAGAAATAAACAGAACAACCGATCGAAATAGTTCAGGATTTTGAGCTAATAAATTTTTATAAATTTTAAAATCTTTTTCAGGTTGTTTTGAATTTAACACCAATTGATAAGCCGCAAATTGTTTTTGTTCCAAGACTTTGCTTGAATTTAAAACTTCTTTATACGTTAAATAAGGATTTTGAAAAATCAGCTCTTGAAGTAGCGCTACTTTTAAAAAGTGATCAGCTTTATTTTTTGTTATAGGCTCTAATTCCTTCAAGTAGCTTAATGATTCTTTAAAGTTCATTTTAAATTCAGAAGCCCAGGCTAAGTTTGTCAAAGCTCTAAAGTGTTCAGGTTCATTTAATTTTGTAGAGTTTAAAAGCACTTTCGAATAAAGAATAAATTGATCTATTTTTTTAAGGCGGAAAGCTAATTGAATTTTATGATTTAAATATTTTTTTTTCTCATCATGCTGAAAAGTTACGATTGATATTTGATTCAGCTTCTGCAGTTCGGTTTCGTATTCATTTAAATTTTTTTGATGATTCAATAAGTATGCTGTTTGGTTTAAGATCGATTTTCTCCAGATAGCTAAGTACTCGGTTTTCTTTGATTCTAAAGCCATCGAAAGGCTCAGTGCATCGTTCTCGATTTGTGCTTCATTTTTTAATAAAACATCAATGTCTAAGCATAGATCGGCTGATTTTTCTCGTAAATTGGTTGAAACAGTTTTATCAAGGGCTATCTGGACAAATTCTTTTTGTGCAGTCACATAATCATTTTGATCATAATACCAATGAGCTATTTGATAGCGAACTTCATTTTTTTGCTGGCCTTGGGGATTATATTCTAAATATATTTTGTAGGCTTCTATTTTAAGCTGAGGGTCTTTAGAAAAGCTTGCGACTTCAATACTTCCGATTAATGAGTCTTCAAACATTTTATTTTGTTGAGGCGTTTTTATTTTAAATTGTTTTAATATTTGAATCGATTGATGATAGAAGATGAAAGCTTCGTTGTATTGTTTAACTTTATATGCCAGCGTTGCGCCCCAATAACTTATTTCAGCATCTTGGAAGTGAAGACTAAATTTTTGGAATGCACGAATCAGATTGATTGATGTGGTTCTTTGTTCGGCTCTAGCCCAATCTGCAATTAATTTTCGTAAATTTTGTATTGCAACTGTTCTGATCGATTCAATAGCTGAGCTTGCTTCATTTTGGGGGTTCTCGATCAGCTGAATAATTAAATCAATTTGCTTCAGTAATTGCTGTTCGTGAGATAAATCGTATTCGATCCGAGCCAGTGAAAGCTGTCGTTCGAGCTGATCTTCATAACTTAATTTTTGAATTCCAACTAAATTCCATACTTTGACCGCACTTTCTTTTTTGGCTGTTCGATCAAGTTCTTTCGCTAAATAAATCAGGTTTTTTTGAAGTCCATTTTGAGCAGTCAATTTAAGAAACATTCGCAAACTTGACTGTTTTAGGTCGTTGTGTGCCATAAAAGTTGCTAGATCATGACTGATTTCTTCTTGAAAAGACTCATCAAGTTGTCCATTTTTTGAAATGAGCAAGTTTTGATTTTGAAGTATTTGAATCAAACTTTTTTCGGCTTGTTGAGTTTGGCCGCGATTGTATTGAATCCAAGCCAATCGAAATAAGCAGTAGCCTTGACGAGGATTTTTATTTAATTTAAGAGCATTTTCAAATCTTGTTTGCGATTTTTCGAATTGGCTTGTTATAAAAAAATAATCACCCAATTTGATAAGAGCTAATGAATTGGTTTTTTCATCGTATTGATTCTGGTTTTTCTCGATATCTTCAACAATCTTGAGGGCCTGATTTTTTTGTGACATCAGTTCATATAAGTGAGCAACTTGTAGAAGTGCTGAACCCTTTTCTAATCGGCTTAATAATGGAATAATTTTTTTTAAAATCAAAATTGAGTGCTGTCGATCACTTTCTATTTTTTCAGCCAAAGCTTTAGAATCCTGACCTTTATCTTCAATGGATAACAAACGAGCCCTTTCGGCATATAAGTCAGCTAATCTATGTTGCAAGTTGAGTTGCAAAACAGATGAATCGGATTTTGAAATGGATGAAGCAAATTCCAGCTTTTGAATCAGTAAGTCGTGTGAAGTTAAGTCTAAATTTTCAGCCTTGACCTTCATAAGAATCATGAGACTTATCATAATAAGGGAAGCAGTTCTTTTATTCATAATTATGTCCCCGGCAATACAGCAAAAGCATATTTTTCGATACCTGCTTGTCCTGCGGCTTTCAGAATAAATGCAATATTTTCAAAAGCAGAATTGCGATCAGCTTGTATAATCAGTGATGTTCTATTTAATTTTTGAATGTCGAATAAGGCTTTAAGGATATTATTTTTTGCGACCAATCGATTATCCAAATAATATTGCTGTTGCTCAATTCGCACGACAAGACCATCTTCGATTATTTCAGATTTTAATGCGGCTGGTAGAACAAGTCGGTCTTTTTGTTGGATATTCTGCAGGCGACCATTCATATTTGAAAGTAAAAAAATAACTAAAATACAAAAAGCATCGATTAATGTTGTTAAATTCAACGAAAAGAAAAGTGATTTTTTTTGACGATTAGATTGATCTGGCCGAATCACTTTCATAGAGCGAAGTGGACTGCTTTGTTTCATTTGATTCAATAAGCTTGCTTTCATAAATTTCTTCTTTCAATTTTTTAAATGGGTGAAAGTCCAATATTAATAATTCCGGCTTGCTTCGCTAAATCCATTAAATGGATGACTTGTTCGTAGCGAGTGGACTTAGATGGTAAAATTTGTGTTGAAGTCACTTGATCGAGTGCAGCTTCGGCAAATGTTTTTTTTGCATTCTCAAAATCAATTTGTCCGTTTTTTTGAGGAACTGATTTAATTTTGTCAGAGCCATTCTTATTTTTGAACGTAATGCTTAGATTGTTATTTTGGTCAATACGAAGCCAAAGACTTGATCCTTTCAAACTTTCTGCTGCTGACTGCGTGCCGAAAGTTTGTTTGGTTTCAATTGACCTGACTTCGACCCAAACAACCGTCATTAATAGAAAGCAAATGCAAACGGAAAGTATGTCGAAGACGGGTAGTAGATTTAGTTCTACATTCAAATCTTTTTTATTCGTTGATTTTTGAAGGCTCATATTGAACTCCTTAAATGCTAACTCGGCGAGTGCTTTTCTGTTGATTTGTTTCGTAACTATAAGAAAGCCAGTTGTAGATCATCAAAGATGTTTGGTTTAAATCTTCAGCCAACGCATTTGCACGATTTTGAAAGACGGCGTACATTACTAAAGCGGGGATCGCCATAATTAATCCGTAAGCTGTTGCATGCATCGCCATTGAAATACCTTGAGATAGTAAATTCGCTTTTTCGATAGGATTGCTATTTGCAACTGCTTCAAATGAGTTAATCAACCCAAGAATCGTTCCAAGTAGTCCAGCCAACGTTCCAATGTTTCCGATTGCAGCTAAAAAACCGGTGCGTTTTTCTAAAACAGAGGCTTCGCTTAACAAAACTTCATCCATCTTGGATTGAATTTCTTCTTTACCACCATAATGAAAAGCGGCTTGAGTTCCTGCAAGAATTGTTTTGCCAATAGCATGACCACCGTTTGCAAGCGTTTGTGCTTTGCTCATGACATTTTCAAGTTTCCCTTTTTTAATGTCGTCTTCAAATGATTTGGCAACACTGCGGTTATTGATGTGGCGTTTGTAATAAAGAGCTCTTGTTCTTTCAATCATGATTGCAATCGAAACAATTTGTCCCGCAAAAATCACCCACATTATAAAGCCACCATGATTAAATGCAGTGATTGTTTTTGTAAAAAATTCCATTCGTTCTCCTTTGTAATTTAAAAAATCATTTTGTTTCTTTCGAAACTCATAATTTGCAAGACGAAGTCCTTGTAATAAAATAGTGCGCATTCGTTAGATTCGTTCTGAAGAATTTTTTTGAAAAATATACTTTGTTGTGAACCGCAATTTGGGGTTCAAGTAGACAATTTAGAGTCTATTACAAAAATATTATTTATTTATGAGTATTGTATGGAACTAACTTCAATTCTAAATTAATTGTTTTTCCAGGTTCTGCGATAATTTTTTTTTCATCAAAGTAATTTGTCTTAGGATCATATGCGCTAACTTTGATTGGTTTGTTTGAATAAATTGGATAATTTAAGATCGGATTTTTTACATTCACTTTTTTATTATCAATAAAAATTCTAACTTGAGTGCCAGCATTTAATAAACTTAAATTTAAATAGGCCGTTGTAAGTAGGGCTTGTCGAGGCGGTGATATAAGTTCTGGCGGTTTCAATTGTGCTGGTGGCGTAGCCTCTGCGCTAAGACTTGCGCTCTCGATTTTGCGAGGTGTATCAAAATATTTGTAAGTAGCATAAAGCCCACCAAAAAATGCAAGTAAAGCAAAAAAATGATTAAAATCATTTGCGAAGCTATTTTTTATGATATGGGCTAATAGCTGATCATCCGATTGTTTAATTGATTCGTTTAAATTTTTATTTGAGTAGAATGTTGCAGCTTTTTGCTTCGTATGAACGATTACATCTGTTGCAAATGGATTCTTATTATTTAATTGCTGAAAATCAAGATTACTTTTAACTTTTTTTAATTTTGATTTTTTTTGTTGATTGCCCTCATGAAATCCTTCGGGTAGCTCAACTGTTGTAATTTCAGATTTTTTTTCAAGAGTTTTGCTTTTATTTAATAATGTGTCATCATAAATTTCAACTGGGCTGAATTCGACAATAGAGTTTGTCGTCGATTCAGTTTCACTTGGCAATTGAATAAAAATGCTCGATAGATTTTTGAGTTTTTCTTTACGTTTTTCAATAATTCCTGAGTAAAATTGTTTTACGGAATCATTAAAATGAAAAGGCCTAAAGTCCGGATAATTGAGAATCAAGTATCTGTTGAGATCAAATTGAAAATCAGCAACGCTTTGATAGCGCTGCAATTTATCTTGAGCTAATGCTTTAAGAATAATTGTTTCAAGAGCTTCATCGACGTTTGGATTAAGTGATCTCATCGGCGGTATAGTCGTCTGTTGAATTCGTTGAAGAGTTTCGTCTTTGTTAGCGCATTTAAATAATCTTTTTGCAGTCAGTAACTCCCAAAGCACAATCCCTAAGGCAAATACATCTGTTCGAGAATCTAGATTTTGACCGCTGGCCTGTTCGGGGCTCATGTAACTGTATTTTCCTTTAATAAAACCCACTTTCGTGGCTTCTTCCTGTAGGTCGCCTCGAGCGATTCCAAAGTCGATTATTTTAATAGAACCATCAAATGAAATCATAATATTGTGTGGGCTAATATCTCGATGCACGACATGAAGAGGTATCTTTGTGGCTGAGTCTGTTGCTCTGTGAGCTGAATCTAAACCCAATGCGACTTCTGAAATCAGGTAAAGAATATGGTCAATCGCCATTTTTTTACCTTTTCGTTCGAAATCAGCAAGCGTGCTTTTTAAATTTCGACCGTTCAAAAATTCCATAGCAATATAAAGCTGGCCATTTTCATTTCCATAATCAACAAATTGAACAATATTTTTATGATTTAAATTTTTAACTATTTTTATTTCTTCTTTGAAAAATTGAACAAAATTAGTGTTATCAATGTTTGGTAATATTTTTTTAATCACAAAAAATTGCGAAGATGGTTCCTGCGAGTTGACACGAGCTAAAAAGATTTCAGCCATGCCACCATCAGCAATTTTTTTCAGTAAAATATATTGGCCAAAAACTTGGTATTTATTCGATAAATTAATAACTTAACCTCATCTGATTTGATCGGTTAAGTCCCCGCTTTCTTGAAGTCCTGGTCGATGACTCAGTTATTGAAACTAGACTTTAGAAGAGGCTTTTTTTTTGCTATATTGAACGCTTCGATATTTTTGAAAGGCAATTAACCATGAGAATACGACAAGTCGGCTTTTCTTCGCGACTAAAAGCTCACAAAAAAATTCTGACCTTAGAAACTTTAAAATTTATAATCGAGTTTATTGAAGACGGCGATCCAAGGCAGGCGGCTTTAAGATCTGGAGTGCCAGAGCACTATGCGTCTCGACAAGGGCAGTGGCTGAAAAAGCATCCTATCGTGAAAGCTGTTTTAGAAAAAGAAGTTGAAATCGAGCCACGAGAAAAAATAAAACTTAAAAAAGCTTTAATTCAAATTCAAGAACAGATTGATTTCTGCAAAAATATTTTGGGGCTTGAAGACTATTAATTAAAATACATTGCATTTACCCGACTATTTTGTGTTTAATTCAATTCTATGAATACAATTGTTTGGGTTGCGGCCCTTGGTTATTTTGTCGATATGTACGATTTGACTTTATTTGGCGTTGTTAGAGCTACGTCATTAGCTGCATTAGGTATCACAGACCCGCAACAGACTCTTCAAGCGGGAATTTTACTCTATAATGTTCAAGCGCTTGGGATGATTCTAGGCGGTCTTTTTTGGGGAGTTTTGGCTGATAAAAAAGGGCGTCTGACTGTTTTGTTTGGCTCGATTATTCTTTATTCTATAGGAAATTTAATGAATGCTTTTGTATCGACAGTTGACCAATATGCGGCATGCCGATTTTTAACAGGTTTAGGTCTAGCTGGAGAATTAGGAGCAGCAATTACGATTGTTTCTGAATCATTGCCATCAGAAAAACGAGGTCTTGGTACGACGATTGTAGCCACATTAGGTTTATTCGGAGCCGTTTGTGCTTCTTTAATTGGTCAGCACTTAAGCTGGTCGACGAATTATATAATCGGCGGATTGTTGGGCTTAATGCTTTTGTTCACACGCTTTAAAGTTTCAGAATCAAAGATATTCAAAAAAACTTTAGCGCAGTCTTCTTCGACATCAGGACAAATTAAGTTATTACTTAAAAATCGTCTGTGGTTAAAATATTTAAGATGTATTTTTTTAGGGACTCCTGTTTATTTTATTTCTGGAATTTTATTTACGTTTTCACCTGAGTTAACGGCAGGTTTGCAAATTCAAGGTCCACCCGTTTTAGCTGGACAAGCTTTGCTCTATGGAACAATTGGTTTAACTATAGGTGATTTGTTAAGTGGATTGTTAAGTCAGTTTTTAAAAAGTCGTAAAAAAGCTGTATTGACTTCGCTCGTGCTAGCAACAGTCGGCGTGTTAACTTACATTCTGGCGCCTGGTTTAACTGCAAAGCAAATTTATATTCTTTGTTTTATTTTGGGAGTTTCAGGAGGTTACTGGGCTGTTCTTGTTACGATGGCCGCAGAACAATTTGGAACAAATATCCGTGGAGTCGTTGCGACGACAGTACCCAATTTTATACGTGGTGCCGCTATTATAATAACTTTGTCTTTCAAAAATTTAAAAGAAAGTTTTGGAATTCCTTATGCAGCTTTAACAATTGGATTGATTTGTTTGCTGGGTGCATTCGTATCTCTTTATTTTACGCAAGAAACATTTTCAGTCGATCTAGACTACACGGAATAATCACTACATTTTTTTCTTCGGTGGTAAATTATTTTTTTTCCAAACACTGGGTTTGCCTAAGCCAGTTGACTGAGCTGCTAGATCTTTATATTTATCATTTCTTTTTTTAGTCGGTTTATCAAGTTGACCGATTGTTTTAGACGATGGTTTGCCGGATGTCTTTTGTGATCCATCGAAAGATTTTTTTGTATCTAACTTTTTATTTTTATAACGATTGGTATTATTAAATGAAGATTTCTCGGAAAATTTAAAATCTGGATCTAATTTAATTTCACTTGCTCCAAGTAAGTAAGGCTTAATTTTTTGAAACATCTTTGTGTCTTCCGACGTCACAAAAGTGATGGCGTGTCCGTTGCGACCAGCACGAGCCGTTCGTCCGATGCGATGTAAAAAATCTTCGCTTTGAAAAGGTAAATCAAAATTAATCACATGATCTACGTGCGGAACATCAATTCCACGAGCTAAAAGATCAGTTGCAACCACAACGCGAATTTGACCTTCACGAAACTGGCGCACCACTCGATTTCGATGCCCTTGGGATAGACCACCATGAATTAAATCAGTCGAATAGCCGTACTCTTTTAAGTACTGACCCATTCTTTCACAACTGCCTTGGTTGCCGCAAAATACAATGACTCCGCCTTTGGTTGCATTGAGCTCATCAAGCAGTCGATCATTTTTTTTGAATTTATCAATGAAATAAACTTTTTGAGTCAAGCTTGCGACAGGTTCTTCGGCTTGCGATGAGCGAATCATGAAAGCGTCTGACTTCATAAAAAGTTGAGCAATCGACTCGATGGCAGTGTTAAAGCTGGCCGAGAACATCAGTGTTTGACGATTTCCACGCAAAGTATGTTGAATGTTTTTAAGCTGCGGGGCAAAGCCCATATCAAGCATTCGATCCGCTTCATCAATTACAACAAATTCGACATTTTGCAGAATCAATTTGTTTGTCACTAAGTGATCATTGAGTCGGCCCGGAGTGGCCACAATCAAACGAGGATTTTTTTTGAGTGCGCTAATTTGTTTTGCGCTTGGGATGCCACCAATAACAAGGCTCATCGTCAATGGATTTTCAGCACAGAGTAACGTGAAAACTTTAAAAATTTGTTGAGCCATTTCTCGGCTAGGAGCCATCACTAAGGCTCGTGAAGTTGTATTTTTTTCGAGTGCGTTCAAGATCGGAAGTGCAAAAGCTAAAGTTTTACCGCTGCCGGTTTGCGCGACGGCAATCAAATCAGAGCCTTTAAGACCTTCGGGTATAGCTTGGGCTTGAACTTCAGTTGGTTTTTTGATTTCCATTTTTTCAAGGGCGGTTAGTAATACAGCCGAAAGATTCATATCTTGAAAACGATTTTGTCGAAGGTTTGATTTTTGCAATTTCATGCTTTGATTAATACAGAAAAGTAGTCTTATTGAGTAGATTTATGAGGATGTGATGAACTATCTACAGTGTTTGAGTGGGCAAAGTCTTCAAGCTTGCGACTTATTTTAAGCTATGATTCTATTTTTAACTATGAAAATCAGTCGACTGCTGGAATTCCATCAGCTTCATATAAATAAAGATTGTTTACCTAATAATCTAGGTGACAGTTATTTATTGGAACAAAATGAAATCTATCGAAAAATTAGAAAATCAGCTTTAACAAATGGATTCACTTACACGTTGGAATTTAATTCGGCTTATATAGCTTTGGGACTTAGCCAGTTAAATACAATTTTACAGACAAAGAAAATACCTTATTCAGACAATTTGACCATTTTAACAGAAATCGAAAAAATGCGGCCGCAAACAATTACTTGGGATGAAATCAGCGATAATTTAAAAAGAAATTATGTATTTCATGAATCTTGCCATTGTGTTTCTAAAACAATTTCAGATCAAATTTTTTTGACGGAAACAGATCAACCGAGTCAAGTTTTACGGCTTTTAATTGAAGAGTCTTTTTCAAATACTTGTGAGCTTTTAGCGAATAAAGATGTCGATCAAAGTGCACACCGCATTTTCTTTGAATTAAATTCTTACATTTATATTTCTGAGGATAGACAGCATTTGAATGAGCTTATAAAAGACTTTGGTTTTGAGTTTTCATTTCAATGGATTTTATTTTCTTATCTTTATTCGAATTTTTTGTATGAACAAATGAACGACAATGATTTTAACCGCATATTGAAGTATTTGATCCCGCAACAAACAGAACTTATTAAACTAAAACAAGATTCAAAAAAAATAAAAAAACTAAGAGCCATTTTAAAAATAGCATTTGATTTGAATCTTCGTTTTCGAGAAAATACCACCGGATTTTTTTTAAAAATGCTCGGTTTTAAAAAAATCGAGAAATCACACACAAAAATTGATTTTATGTCTATTCTAGAAAAAGATAGCCGCTATTTAAAGTTTATTAACGCTTTGATTCAGACAATTAATTGAAAAATGTTACTTCACATGAGAGCTTCAGTTCAGATGGCTTGAATTTAAAAATATGTTACTTATTAAATTAATATTGGAGAACACGATGAAACTTCCACTTTACTTTGAAGCACAATCAACGTCAGAATCTGGGATTCAAAAAACATGGTTAACTGAGTCTGTCGGTATAGAATCAAAATTAGCGATACCGCCTGAATTTGCCGGGCCTGGCGGTGGACTTAGCCCTGAAGATTTATTTGCGCAGGCTTTGACAAACTGTTTTGTCGCGACTTTTAAAGTCTACGCAGAAAATTCTAAACTGCAGTTTGATCAATTGATCGTTAAATCAATTCTTAAAGTTGATTTCAATGAAAATAAAAAGCCAGTCATGTCAGAGTGTTTACTTAAAGTTCAAATTATTAAAGCTTCACAAATTGAAAAAGCTCAACTTCTAGCAAAAAAAACATTTGAATCAGGTTTTATTTTGAACTCGGTTAAAACTAAATTAAATTTTGAAGTAGACGTCAGTTAAGTTCGTTTGCGTAAATTGGGTTGAACTGAGTCTTTGCCCGGAACAGAAATTTTATTTTTAGGGGTTGGGATCACTTTTAAAGGTAAATTAATTGTAAAAGTGCAACCGGTTCCCATGTTATTTTTAACAGAAATAGTACCTAGATTTAAATGAACTGCGCGCTGGGCGATCGTAAGTCCTAGCCCCAATCCGCTGCGATTCACGTTCTCTTGAATATAGGGTTTAAAGATTGATCCGATCTTTCCTGCTTCAATTCCTCCGCACTCGTCTTGAACTTCGATAAGGACTTGATGATCAATAATAGAACCACGTAAAAATATTTGCCCACCAGACTTCGTAAATTTCATGGCATTCTGTATAAGATTTGCAACAGCTGACAAAACATATTGGCGATCGGCTTCAATTTCGATACTCCAGTCAATTTCACATGTGATCGTTTGTTTCTTTTTATTTGCATCAATTTCGGCTGTAACAAGAATTTGGTCAAAAAGTTCTGATAAATTAAATTTTTGAATGTAAAGATCAGAATCTGTGCGCATACGAACTTCTGATAAAGACCGATCAATCAAGATTCCCATACGAGCAAGATTTGATTCTAAAACACTTGCCGTGCTTCCACCAACTCCGACTAAGCCGGCTCGAATCATTTCTTGTGCGATCATGGCTCCTGATAAAGCATTTCGTAATTCGTGAGCTAAAAAACCTAAATGCTTGATCTCGCGTTCTTCATTGGCTTCGTTACTGCGAAATTGAAATTCAGAAACAGCCGAAGCGATTGCAATATCAAGACAGCCATTTAAAATATTAAATTCACTTGCAGAAATATTAGCGCTTTTCATCGTCGCTAATTCTGTGATGGCTTGGCACATCGACCCGTATGAATGAACAACATGAGAAAGCGTGTATCCAAGCAAAAGAAATTCCCTTCCATGAGATGCGGCAGTAACAACCATTTCTGTGGGAGGATGTATAATCATTTTTTTTTCGAATACTTTAATGAGTTGCTCATAAAAAAGAGGAAGTCCCATTTTAAGTTGTTTAGACTCAAGACGAACTCCAGCTATTTTTTTAGTTTTTTCTTCAGTCAGGTCAAGAATTTCAGATCGATATTTATGAAGGAATTCATTCAACATGAGTTCAACCTTTCAAAAACGTGTTTAGTTTTTCACTGTAACACATCCAACACTTAATTAATTGTCCAATTAAAAATTCATTTTCACGGTTAAATTTGGAACGCTCAGCATCCAAAAAAAGACCGTATCTATCTGTTCTCTAATAGAGAATGACTTTAGATCAAAAAATAATGGGCACTTGCATTGCAAATAAGAATACAATTGGCAAAAACTCAATAAAGGAAAAAAAATATGAAATTGAAAAAAAAAATGAGCTTAAGTTTAACAGTCTTAACTGCTTTAATGTCAGCTGTATTGTTTGCATGTAGTTCAGAGCCTAAAGTAAATGAATTTGTTAACACTGCAGATCCGCAAGTGGAATTAGTCAATGTTGATCGAAATATTCAACAAGCACAGAATAATCAAGTTGATATTTTATCTCCAGTTAATTTTGAAGCAGCAAAAAATTCTAGATACAAAGCAGAAAAAGCCCGTTCAAATAATGAAGATCAAAAAACAGTTTTACATCAAATTGCTGTTTCACAAGCTTATTTAGACCAAGCAACCAAAGTAACTGATGTGGCTCAACAAATTTTGCAAGAGCCGATTGCTGCTCGTAAAGACGCCCTGAAAGCCCAATCAGGAATTCATTTTCCAAAAGAAATGAGTGCGATCGATAAAAAATTAAGGGCTATCACCGAACGTATCGAAAATAATGATACTTCAATTGCGAAAAATGAAAGTGCAACGTTAGAAAAATCTTATCGTGAGATCGAATTAAATTCGATCAAAAAAGAAAAATTAGGAAATGCGCAATCTTCAATTCAGCAGGCTATTAAAGAAGGCGCTGCGAAGCTGACTCCTGAAACTTTAGACTGGGCTAATAAAAATCTAGCGCAAAATGAAGCGGTAATCACAGCGGATCGTCACAATACAGTTGAAGTCAACAAGGCTTCAGCAAGTGCAACACTTGCTGGGAATCGGTTGATGAAAATGGTTCGCGATGCAAAAAACTCGACGGCAAAAAAACCTGAAGATTTGGCAAAGCAAGTTGAAAAAAACGAAATGGCTGCGGCTAGTTCTGCAAATCAATTGAATATGGTTGAAAATGATCTAGCTAAAACTGAAAATAAGTTAGATCAGACGTCTCGTCAAAATGATCAACTTCAGTCGGCGGCTTGGCTTGACCAAGAATATGAAAAAGCGACATCAGAATTTACAAAAGATGAAGCTGAGGTTTTTAAACAGGGCGATAAACTATTACTTCGTCTGAAAGGTTTGTCATTTGCGAATAACAAATCAGGCATTGGATCTGAAAATTTTAAGCTATTAGCTAAAGTGCAAAAAGTCATTGGTGATATAGGTTCAAGTCAAATTGTCGTCGAGGGACATACAGATTCATCAGGCGGAAAAAAACTAAATGAAATGCTTTCGACTCAACGAGCTGAATCAGTGCAGTCTTACTTGATCGCAAATAAAAATATCTCAGCCGAAAAAATTAAAGCAGAAGGTTTTGGGGACACTAAACCCATCGCAACAAACAAAACAGCCCAAGGCCGAGCCCAAAATAGACGAGTTGACGTTATAATTTTAGCTGAACCAACAACACAAAAATATTAATAAAGGAGTTTTTATGGTACGCGCAGCAATTATGTTTTTTATTCTAGGTCTTATTGCAATTTTACTGGGAGCATCCGGAGTTGCAGGAATGTCGATTGAAATTGGTAAGATTTTATTAGTGGTTTTTTTAGTTTTAGCTGTTCTTTCATTTTTAGTTTCTTTGGTGACAGGAAAAAAACCAAGTCAGCTTCCGTAGTTAAAATTTTTGAAACGAATCCCTCTGATCATGTCGGAGGGATCTAGTTCTTAGTTTTTACTTTCACGCGTTTCGGTGTGGCGAATTTGCCCACCTAAACTTGCTGTATAACCCAGTGCCATCGACGTAAAGAGAGCTAAACCAACAGTTAAGTAAGTGAGCTGTCGGTTGCGTTTTTCATTTTTTGTCAAAGCAATAGCAGCAATCGCTGCGGCCATTGTAACTAAACTTAGTATTAAAGATTTTTCGGCCATCTCTTCGTGAGGATGAATAACTGATTCAGTCACTGAAGGAATGTCTTCGATCGCATGTTCTGCGGGTTCCCCAGTGTAGTAAACGGGGACTGATGACAGACAAGCAATCGCTAGAACCAATAAAGAAAACATTTTTACCTGATTATTTTTTTTGTAAATTGAAAAAATTAAAAAGACCGTTGCAAATGGTATTGTGATTACAGGCAAATGATTCAAAATTAAGTGAATGTGTGCATAGTTCATAAATGATTCTCCTAGCTTTATTCGATGATTGAATTTGTCTAGTTAAATGATCAACTAATTCATTGCGAGCGTCACCAGGATAACATCGCCTACTAGAAGTATTTAAGCCGATGGGGATTAGGGAAATAAAAAAGCCCGATAAGAGTTCGTCTTATCGGGCTTTTTTATTTGTTTGATTTTAGAAAATTACCAAGTTCTTACTTTAAATAAACCTCGGCAACCTTTATCGACCCAGATCGAATCATTTGAAATTCCGTATGAGCTATTTAAAATACATGCTGATCTAGAATCTTGACGAACAAGCTGTACACTTTGAACAGATGCACCTACGTAGCAAGGATTAAAATTGCGTGTATTGCTATCGCATTGAACATACTGAGTGTATCCACCAGGTTGCGGAGGGTAATTGGGAGCTCCACCAACAACGATATCGACACTAAACTGAGCACGGCATCCACTTGTTACAACAATGTTGTTGCCTTGAATAAAGTAAGTTGAATTTTCAATACAAGCCGATCTTGAAATTTGATGATTCATGTAACCATTTACAATTTGACCGCCCACATTACATGAATGCGATCTGTAGTCATTGCTTTCACAAACCAAATCTACTCTTTGAACACGATCGTAAGGATTGCGACCTAAATTACCGCCGCCATTTCCACCCCAACCACCTCGCAAATTATTTTGAGCAAAAGTCGTGCATGCAGCGATCGTTGTTAAAAGCACTAATAAATATTTCATTTTTCCCCCGTTATGGTTGTTTATTTTTTAATAAATTAAAGTACACATCGTATGCTGACATCATACCAATGCTGTATTCATGCCAACGAAGTGGTGTACTTTTGATACCTAATTAGAATGACGATTTTTTATGAAGACAAGAAAATGATAAATTCTTACTCGAAAGCTGATAGCGAAATAATTTTTATGCTGCGCGGATTTGCTCCCACAGTAAGTGGTGAACCTATTTGTGACAGACTTCCTGTCGCATCGTCCATGCGATAGATGTAGCTCTCTCCGTTACTGTCGCCGGATACAATTAAAAAATTGCTTTCAGGAGTCACTGCAAGGGCGTAAACGCCGGCTCCGGTGACAGCTGCAAACGGGGAGCCTGTCACTGCGGTTAAAAGGCCTGTTGATTGGTCGACGCTGTAGACGCTTATTGTGTTATCTGTGTTGTTGCTCGCGATCACGTATTTTCCGTTTGGCGTAACGACCATTTTTTTAGGGCCATTTCCTGTCGCTACAAAGGCCGGAGTCAATGCTGATAAAACTCCATTTGCTATTTTGTGCATGTAAATTCTATTCGAGCCAACACAAAGCGAATATAAAAACTGGCCATTCGGTGACAAGGCTAAATCTTCAGGGTTTGAACCTGTGGCTGTCGAAAGCGCAAGTGTATTTAATACTCCAGTAGAACTGTTAACTGAGTAACTGGAAATATCTGAGGTTCCGCGATTAGCCACAAATAAATAATTTCCATTTGAAGTCATGGCGACGCTTGTTGGATTGGTTCGCGCGGTAAAAGTTGTCAAAGATAAATTCATTGTACCTGTTGTTTGATCCAGAGAATAAAAACTAATGTTATTCGTTAAAGCGGTTGAGTCCGAGACATAAGCATACTTTCCGTTGGGATGAATTTTTAACGACGAAGCTCCAGAACCTGATGAAACTGAATTAACGAATGTGATCTGTCCCGATGACTGATTAGACAACGGATTCACTGAGTACCAAGATACATTATTGGTACTTTTGTTAACGGCGTACAGATATTTTCCGTCAGATGACGATTGCAAATCATTAACGCTTGAAGTTCCGGTTCCACTTGAAATCGAGTTCGCGGCAATTGTAACGACACCGGCTTTATCAATATAAAAAGAATTGAGCGTACTGCTTCCGAAGTTTCCAAAATACACAAAGTTATAAGTATTTGTTGAACCTGAGTTTGCGTAGCCATCATCTTTTCCGCAAGCTGCAATAAAGCTTGAGACGAAAGCGAATAAAATGGTGATTAATAAAAAGTATTTTTTAGAACTCATATCTGACTCCAAGTCCATAATTTGAATAGTTCAGATTGTTTGTTAATGTTGAAGACGTCCCGTCAAGTTCTTTCCCAGAAAACGAAACAGACTCATAAAAAAATGTTGGATTCAAACCGCGTAATTTTCTAAAATTAATATTAAAGCGAAATCCTGAGGGATTTGTGTAAGAAAGTTTTTGTCCGGTTATTGTCGTATTCGAGATTTCGTATTTGCCACTATTTACAAGCATAAACCCAAAGTGAATGGCATCGAAATTAAGTTTTACAAAAACTGAACCAGGAGAAATAAAAGTTCCACGTCGATTTCCCACATTTGGATCAGTATCAGACATTTGAACTAAACTGCGATAGTCATAGCTAACACCTAATGTAAAACGTCTAATGTTTAGACCCACACCTAAACCTAAATTAGCTGAATCTATATTTGGCGATGACGAGTCAGTTGAAATCTGAGAGCTTCCGAATCCAAATAAAGCATTCACTTCGGCTAAAAAATATTTATGTTTATTTCCAGAATTACTACCTTGGCTTGATGTCGCAGCAAAACTGATTTGTGAAACCAAGCTGATAAAAAATATAATTTTTAAAAAAAATAATTTCACAAACAATCCCTTTTAAAAAGTTATTCCAATGACACCCGGCGAATTTCCTATTGTATAGCTTGCTGGAGCAGCAGGTGTTAAGTTACCAGTCGCCAAATCGCGACCGAAAACATTCACCGAATTACTTTCAGTATTAGCTGTAAAAACAAAGAGCCCGCTTCCAAGAATACGAACATCATTTGGACCATCTAATGTTGTCGAGCTTCCAATTGAAGTTAAAACACCCGTGCTTGTGTTAATATCAAAGCCCCAAACTTTTCCAGCGCCGGCAGTTCCGCTGGCTCGAGCCGTAACATAAAGCTGAGCACCGGTTTTATCGATTTCAACTCCGGCTCCTTGGTTCGCATTCGAAGTAGTGTAAGTGCTGATTAAAGTCAGATCGCCTGTTGTTTGATTAATTGTTAAACCAGTCACAGCGCCTCCAGCGCCGGCAGCTGCATTTCCTGTATAGACAAATTTACCGTTTGGATGAATTGAAATCGCATCTGGTGATGGGCCGGAAGCGTAATTGTTAATAAAAGCTAAAGTGCATGTTGTTGTATTTAAGGTATAGCCAGAAATATTTGAGCTTCCGTAATTTGCTACGTAGACAAAACGATTTTGAGGATCGATTCCAATACCGCCTGGATTTGTTCCGCCAGTATAGTCAGCTACTTTAGTAAGGGCTCCAGTTGATTGGTTTATTGTGTAGCTTGTGACCGCAGTTGCAGGGCCGCTATTGAAATTGCTAGCGATCAGACATTTACTATCTTTCGAAACAGCCAAGCCGTTCACGCCCGAGCCACCAGCTATTGGGCTACCCGGAACAGCAGTTAAATTTCCATTTGAATGATCAATGGTGAATCCCGCAATTTGATTGGCAGTCACTCCGGCTGTGTAAACCCAAGTGTTTGTTGAATCAATTTCGACGCCGTAAGATCCGTTCGGTGTGGCCGTTGTTCCTAAAACTGTGATTGCACCGTTCGCTGAATTGATTTTCATTCGAGTAAGTGCCGGACTACCGCTTTGATTGGATGCAAATAAAAATGAATTGTAAGAAAAGCCATTAAATAAAGTCCCAGAAATACCACTTGAGTTTAAAACAACGACATCGACAACAGAAGCAAAATGATAAGGCAAAGTGCACGTGATCTGAGTTGCGCTGACAACAACTAAATTTCCACAGTTGGATCCACCGATAATGACAGTGGCTCCAGTTTCAAAATTGTATCCTGTGATTGTTGCCGTGATTCCGCCTTTAACTCCGTACGAAGTGGGGGAAATAGAACTGACAACTGGAGAAACAGTTGAACCACCAGCGCCGATGCCGATGACTCTGGATTCCAAAGTTTTGTTGGCATTGCATGAGATCAACAATAAAATTAATGTAATTTGAAAAATATTTTTCATGAAAACCTCATGATGTCTTATCGACTTTTAAGAGTAGGTACTTTAATTTTGTGTCAATCTAAGACGTTCGGCTAGTGCTAGGTAAGTGTCATACTTTTTGACAGTTTGTGAAAAAATCACATTTCAAAAGTAAAACATTTTAAGTTTTTAACTAATCGCCTACATCTAACTTCAAAACATAGGGGTGGATTTGATGAAAGCTCGAACTGATGTAAAGTTGTTGCTGTTATTTTTTATTTATTTAGCGTCCTGCTCGCAAAATAGTGAACATTCAAATGCTGCAATAAAAGAAGACATCAAGTCTTTGACAACTTCGCAGCAGCAGCTAACCGATGCCACTTATCAAAGTGAAGACGAAAAAAAAGCGCTCAGTAAGTTCATCAAGGGGACGGAATTTTGTGAAAAGTATAAGTCCATTACAAGCACTGAATCTGGATTCTATGTTACGGTGCCAGTTGATTACAAAGACTTAGCGAAGGGTGAAACAAAAATTTGGGCCTATTTCACGAGTGGGAACTTTAATCCAGAGATGCCAACGATGATTTATTTTGACGGGGGCTCTGGTGGAAACAGCCATGGAAGTAAACGAATTTTAAAAAATTTCAATGAACTTCATTATGATCAACGTGGAATTGGCTGTTCTCATCCAGAGACTTTAGAGCTTTACAGAGATCCTGATTTTTACAGTAATTTAAATAATGCAAAAGACGCTGATGAAATCAGAAAGTTTTTAAAGATTGATCAAGTTTCACTTTATGGAGCTTCTTACGGGACTGTTGTCGCGACAATCTATGCGTCCAATTTTGAAGCCCAAACTAAAGCGGTTATTTTAGATGGAACGGTTTTTTCTGATCAAAGTAATTCAAAGATCATCGGTTTTTATTTAAAAAAAATGTACGGCTTATTACAACCAGGCACTCAGGCAGGATTGAAGAAATATATTAATTCCGAAGATAAGCTCATTCGGCTTTGGTCATTGGCGCGGGTCCTGATGTATAACAATGACCCTTTCGGAAAACTCAAAAAATATTTAACTTTAGCTTTTCCATCTGAAAATGAAATCAATCAAGACTTTGCAGACAAAATTTTATCACCCGATTTATTTCAACAAGTTTTTTTTGGGGATACAATCGACAGCGTTGAAGCTTTTAATAACCAAATGTTAAACTGTAAAAATGCTCATCAAAAGCAAAAAATGGAACTGTCTTTATTTGGCCCTTACGCGGGTTTATACCAGCAATTTAGTGTTTATCAGTATGATGTCGATCGTACCAAAGAGTGCAAAACAATTTCAGCTCAAGAAGACGCTGTGGTTTACAGCGCGAACAATTTCCCGATTTCTGTTCCTGTTGTTTATTTTCAAGGAAATCTAGATGCCGCCACCTATGCATCAGGAGCCATTCAACATTACAAACAAGTTCCGACAAAGCAAAAACAACTTTTGATCGCTGTGAATGGCGGACACTGCCCAGGTATGGCCGCTTTGCAAAGTCAAAAATCAGACGTGATTGAACTTGTTGAATCGGCCTTGCAAGGCCAAATTGTGACAGCTGAACAATTAAAAAAATTAAACCTAACAGAAAGCGAAGTTCATTGGGTTTACACAAGTCAGTAGATTTGGTAGTTCGAGTGTTTAATTAAGGGAGCAAGCGGGCTTGCTCTTCTGAAGTGGGCATTCTGCAAGTCTCTTGTTTTCCGAAGAAGCGATATCTATTCTTAGCAATAAAAAGATAGATGTAATCGCGAATAAATTCAGGAATAATGAACAATAATTTAAAAACTCTGAAGATTCCGCCAAGATCCGTAAGAATATTTAATATCGCGGTTGATTTTTTTAACTGAATACCATCGCGCAAATATATAATCGTTGTGGGATCAGGGGCGCTTACTGTTGACGAATCAGACAAAAGATTTTTTGCAGTGGATCCTTGCAACGAAGCAAATTTAAGTTGTTGCCGATGATCAACTTTCATAAGCCAGTCAACTAAACCGTTACAAAGATTGCAGTGCCCATCGAAGAAAACTATTTTTTCCAATTGTGCTCCAACAATCTGCTTCAATAAACAGCCGAACAATCCCCAGCAAGATTCATTTCAGATTTTTTAAATACTGCGCTGCAAACTTTTTTCTGGTCTGAAACACGAACGATAGACACATGCGCTTCATTGCTTCCGGGCTGAATTTCTAATAAAGCCCAGTGCTGAGTGTTTGAGGCTATAAATTTGGTT
Organism: Bdellovibrio sp.; assembly: GCA_043747435.1. GTDB lineage: Bacteria > Bdellovibrionota > Bdellovibrionia > Bdellovibrionales > Bdellovibrionaceae > Pseudobdellovibrio. The sequence continues at coordinate 266,649 of JAYTPD010000043.1, forward strand.
TCAATTTGAAAGCCGTCTTCAGTAAATGAAACCGGTTTTTCGTTTCTTACTTCGCGACCAGATCCGGCAACGATAACGGGCACTGATCCAAAATTCATGAATTCAGTTAAGTGGTCATGCCCTAAGATAAGAGCCGTAATCTGAGGACCGAATTGTTTAAGAATGTCTCGCATCTGCAATTGAAAGTCTTTTTTTTCAGTCCATGTATGAGTTTTAGAGATCGTAAAAGTTGGGTGGTGAAAAACAATAAAAATAAGATTTTCTTTGGCTTCTAACAGCTCGGTTCTTAGCCAAGCGAATTGAGCTTCTACATTTTTTTTATTATCAGAATTTAAGACAATAAAGCGCGCGCCGTCTTTAAGGACTGAATAATATTCGCCGGGCATATTAAAATATTTGATTTCATTTTCATAGCCATCGTTATGATTTCCGATTGCCACGATTTCAAAATTAAAAGCACTTTGCTTCCAATTGTTCCAAACCGAGTTGTAAGATCCCGAATAAAGGTTGTCTCCGGGCATAAGGATCGAAGAGACACCTTCTTTTTTGACTGAGTCTTTTAATTGATTAAGTTCCAGGCTTGATTCACCGGCATCCCCCATAATTGCAATTGGATTAGCTAAAATATGAACTGAAACAAAAAACACAATTGCAAAAACAGATTTAAGCATAAATTTCCTCATACGCTGATTTTGTAGACCAGTTTATGAGAAAACTTGAAATTGAATATGTAAAGTCAGGATTTGGTTAACAAGACTTTCGTCGGTATTTTTTTGCTTACATATCACGAACAGATTTTGCAATTAAAGTCACAAGGCCGCAAAGCACGCTACCCCACGCGACGTCCATAAAAGTCATAGGTAAAGTCCAATCTTTCAATGTTGAATAATTGGTAAAGTCATAAGTTGCATAAACAACAAAACCTAGAAGTCCGCCGATTGCAAAAGTTGTAAGCCAAGAATCACTTTGGGTTATTTTAGGCATCACAAATTGAACAAGACCTATCGAGAGAACAACGTAGACAGCTAAAGCTGCAATCAAATTGGGCTCAAATTTATCACCTGAAATTCGGCCGATTGGTTTTAATTGCTGGATGTAAAAGCCTCGCATTAAAATTCCAATCCAAAGATAATCAAGGATCAAAAAAGATATAAAACTACTTGCGTAAAGTTTTAATTCAACAAACATGTCTTATATCCCTTATGATCAATTTTGATTTTGAACTGTTACTGGAGTGAATGATTCATGTCAGAGCCTTGGGTCTTCACAATCTTATTGTAAATACCAAGCATCAAAAGTGATGGCGCCCACAGGCCCACGAAGTTGGCTAAACCTTTACGCTCTGAAGTTGCAGCTAATCCAGCCGATAGCGCCATTGCGCCAATCGCAAGGCTTAGAAAAACGCCAGAGGGAATTTTTGATGTTTGTTTTTCAATTGCTTTTGTTACGTTACCTTCGTCGTGACTTTTATTTTTTTTAAAAAAACTGTCCGTTGTTGCTTGAGCATTTTCGTGCATATTGACTCCTGGTTAAATATTTAGAAACGCGAGATATGAAATTTAGAAATTTTTATTAAATGTTGAGTCTTTGTCTTGGTAAGAAGAATTTTTCCAATCACCTTTTGTTTCGCCCGTTGAAGAAATATCCTCAGCGCCTGATCTTTCCAGACATTTTTTTGCTCTTAAAACTTCTTCTGAAGAATCGGCATGAACAGATAAAAGAATCCCGCCATTTTTAACAAAGCCTTCATATCGTTTGGCTTCGTACTCGGGAATTCCAAGTCCAATTAAAGCACCTGTAATTCCGCCGACAGCACCACCAACGCCTGCACCGGCCATGGCGGCCATAATTGGACCGGCTGCGATGAAGGGGCCTACTCCTGGAATCGCTAATGCGCCGATACCCACTAATAAACCAAGTGTACCACCAATTACAGCCCCTGTGCCGGCACCTGTCGCAGCACCCTCGGGAGCTTTTGTTCCCTTCGTGTGTGCAAAGTCATGGGCACCCGCACTGTCAGACATCAAAACTGAAATATCAGCCGCCGAAAACCCATCAGCTTTTAAACTGTCCACCGCTTTTTCAACTTCGGGACGTGATTTGTAAATTCCTAAGACCGCTTGATTTTTGCTATTCATAAAATCTCCTTGTTAATTTCTTTAATTTTTAAGATCGTGTTATTGTTTTTTTTCTGGGGTAATTGCGATTTCGCTGACAACGTTTGAGGCTCCAGCAACAGTGCGGGCGTGTTTCAGAATACTGTTTTGTTCATTCATCGTACGCACGGGTCCTTTTAGGGTTACTTTTCCATCGATCGTGATAATTTTGATATTCTGAGCATAAGTTGAAAAATTTTTCTCTTTCATGATCTCTTGCCGAATACGTGCAGTTATCTCTGTGTCGCTTAAATTTGATTTTTGTTGATCTGCTGTCATCTCGGTTACAGTTTTATCTCTTTCATTTACTTTAGAGTTATCATCTCCTGTAGCTGCAAATGAAATTTGGCTGAAGGCCAAGAAAGAACAGGCTAACATAACGGCGCTACTTAATTTCATGACAACCACCTTCAAATTTCATCGAATTATATTTTGTTGAATTCATAACAACTCCTTTTTTTGTAATAATTTGCAAGACCTTTGCCAGATTTAATTTTGCATCTGCAGTGATCTGGCTTTATTCGCCGAGATACTTTATTAATTTTTGGGGCATTAAGAGTCATCACGATCTAAAAATACTCTTTATTAAAAAATCCCTGTACTTTAAGAACTGTCGCTGATTTAAAACTGGCTTCTGGTTTGCTATAAGATTTTCTTATTAAGAATGGAGAAATAAAATATGAAAATGAATTCATCAAAATCGAAACAAGCCGCTAAACCTAAAAAGTCTTCTGCAAAATCTTTAGCTAAAACTAATTCAGAAGAAATCACGGCCCTGATTCGACGAGACCATGAGCCGATTAAAAAACTTATTTTAATTCTGAAGGATTCTGAAGTTGGAATCGCAAAAAAACGTCCAGCTTACACTGAGTTTGAACATTTACTTTCTCAACATGCGAAGGCTGAAGAAAAAAGTCTTTATGTTCATATGAAAAGTGAAGACGATTTGAAAATCGAGGGACTTGAAGGAGACACCGAACACAACATAGCTGATACATTAATGAAAGAAATTGATGGAATAAGTAATGACGAGAATTTATGGTCAGCAAAAGTAAAGGTTCTGGCGGAGCTTGTTGATCATCATGTCAAAGAAGAAGAAAATGAAGTTCTTAAGCAAGTGATCAAAGAATTTGATGTTCATACACGAATAGAAATTGGCAAAGAATACTCTGAATTACTGAGCCACTTTAGAGCTGAACAAAACGGACAATCGAAGCACAAAAGTTTTTTTGACAATATCAATGGTAAAGTCGGCGTGCCGATTTTACTTTATTTCTTGGGCGTTCCTGGTTTTTTTGTCATTCTACTATGGGCCTTTTTCTTTAGAGGCAAATAGCTAGTCTGGTTTATTCGACGACAATAAACCCTGAAACCATATCCATTCCGCAAGCAAAACCAATTTTGCCTTTTTCTAATGTTCCCACATCAACACTGACTTCTTTGTTTAAAGGCAGGTCTTTTTTGATTTTCTTTTCTGAAATTTTAATTTGAGTCGCGCAAGTTGCGTCTGTTTTGCGCGTCACTTTTAAAATAACATGTGTTCCGGGTTTAACGCTGATCTTATCGGGCTCGAAGCCTTTTTCAGTCACAGATAACGGAATAACTTGGGTCGTTGTTTTATCCGCTGCGTTTGATATTAAAGTCCCAAAAACTAAAACGGTTGCGATTAATAAATTCTTCATGTCATCTCCTTGAATTGTTTTATAAAATTTCTTTCCAATTTATTTTTAAATGCGAATGCGCTTTCCAAACATAGTAGACCACTGGATAAATCAAAAGCTCAAGTAAAAATGAAGTTAAAAGCCCGCCAATCATAGGTGCAGCAATTCTTTTCATAACATCGCTGCCTGCACCAACCGACCACATAATCGGAATAAGCCCCATAAATAAAGCGGCAACTGTCATGAGCTTTGGTCGGACTCGGTGAACAGCGCCTTCGATAATTGCGTCTGTAAGATCTTGCAAAGAATTCATCTGACCGCGCTTTACGCGATCATCGAATGAAATATCTAAATACATCAACATAAATACACCGGTCTCGGCATCAAGACCCAGAAGAGCAATCAGTCCCACCCAAGCTGCGATTGAAAGGTTGTAACCTAAAAAAACTAAAAACCAAACGGCGCCAATCATCGAAAATGGAACCGCCAAAAGAACAATGGCGGTTTTCATCCAAGATTTTGTATTAAAGAAAAGTAGAAAGATAATCAGCATCAAAGTTAAAGGAATCACAATTTGAAGTCGCTGCTTCACGCGCTGCATATTTTCAAATTGCCCACTCCACGCGATCAGATAATTTTCTGGAACTTTGACTTTTTCAGAAACGATTTTTTTTGCTTTTTCAACAAATGAACCAAGATCAACTTGGGTCGTGTCTAAATCTACATAGACATAACCCACAAGTGAAGCATTTTCGTCCCGAATCATACTCGGGCCCTCTTTGAACTGAACTTTTGCGATGGCACTCAGTGGAATCTGAGCTCCCGTCGGAGTTGTGATCAAAATCTCTTTAATACTTTCAATATCTTGTCTAAAATGCGGAGCCAACCTCACTTGAATCGGATATCTTTCGCGACTGGCTAAAATTTGTGAAACATTTTCTCCGCCGACGGCCGCCATGGCTTGGTCTTGCGCTGCTTTAAGTGAAAGGCCAAAAGATTTTATTTTCTCGCGATCGAAATCAATATCTAAAAAATAACCGCTGGCAATTCTTTCTGCAATGACGGCTCGGGCGCCTTCAAGATTTCGAATTTCTTTTTCAATGTTTTCACCAATTATTTGAATTGTTTTTAAATCAGAACCAAAAATTTTAATTCCGATGGGGCTGCGAATCCCAGTCGACAGCATATCGATTCTATTTTTAATTGGCATCGTCCAAATATTTGGCATTCCAATAAAGGCCAGTTGTTCGTTCATTTCATCGATCAGCGTTTCTTCAGAAATTGTTTCAGGCCAAATCCGATTAAAAGGCGCTTTCATGAAGTTGGGTAAAAAAGAATACCAGCGATCTGTTTTTCTCCATTTAGATTTGTCTTTTAAAACAATTGTTGTTTCAATCATACTAAGAGGCGCCGTATCGGTTGACGTGTCGGCGCGGCCGGCTTTTCCAAAGACTGTGTCAACTTCAGGAAATGATTTTAAGATTTGATCTTGTTTTGTTAAAATACGTTGTGCTTCGCTGACCGAAATTCCAGGTAAAGCTGTCGGCATGTAAAGTAAACTGCCTTCATGTAAAGTGGGCATAAACTCAGAACCTAAAATCATAAAGGCCGGAATAATTGAGGCCATTCCAACAAATGCAAAAGCGAATGTTTTTCGTTTATGCTTTAGAACCCAGTGAATAGCAGGTTCATAAATGCGAAATATTCTTTTGCTGATCGGGTGTTTGTGTTCTGAATAATATGTTCCAACAAAAAGTGCATTTCCAATTCGATTAAGCCATTTCTTCGGTGAATTAAATGGATCAGCTCTGGCAAAAAGCATTCGGATCGCAGGATCAAGAGTAATCGCCAGTATGGCAGCGATAGCCAAAGCCAAATTTTTTGAAAGCGCAAGTGGTCTAAAAAGTCGCCCTTCTTGGTCGACTAAAGTAAAAATCGGAATGAAAGCAACCGCAATTAAAAGCAGCGAGAAAAAAACCGAAGGCCCAACTTCTATCAAAGCTTCAAGTCGAACATGAAAAAAATCAGTTTTTCTTCCACCTTCATGCCAAAGCTGAATTTTGCGGTAAGCATTTTCAACTTCGACGATTGCTCCATCAACCAAAACTCCGATCGAAATCGCAATTCCAGATAAAGACATAATGTTTGAACTTTGTCCTAATAAATACAAAGGAATAAAAGCTAATAAAACAGAAATCGGAATCGTCACAATCGGAACAATTGCAGAAGGCACATGCCACAAAAATAATAAAATAATTAAACTGACAATAACAAGTTCTTCAAACAATGTTCCTTTCAAAGTCTCGATCGCGCGATCAATTAAATCCGATCGGTCATAGACCGAAACAATTTTGACTCCTTCAGGCAAAGCTTTTTGAATGTCTTTTATTTTTTCTTTAACTCGCTCGATCACAGCTGGCGCATCTTCACCCTGGCGCATGACGATAATTCCACCGACAGTATCGCCTAGGCCATTGAAGTCTGTTAAGCCTCGGCGCATTTCTGGTCCGACAGAAACAGTTGCAACTTGCTTAACTAAAATCGGCGCACGACTGCGGGGATTATACAACACAACGGCATTTTCAATATCTTCAACTTGATCAACCAGACCGCGGCTTCGCACCATCGCTTCCGTTCCTGAAAATTCGATCGTGCGGCCACCACTTTCTTGGTTTGAATTTTTGACGGCGTCCATCACTTGACTCATGCTAACGCCAAACAAAGCTAACTTTGTTGGGTCGATTTTAATTTGGTATTGTTTGACAAAACCGCCCACGGCCGCGACTTCGGCGACTCCTTGAACAGATTGAAGTTGAAATTTAATCAGCCAATCTTGCATAGACCTAAGATCGCTTGAATTAAAACGGCCCGATTGGTCGGTTAAAGCATATTGATAGACCCATCCAACACTGGTTGCATCGGGCCCGATTTCTGTTTTTACATCATTCGGAACTTGCGCGCTGATTCGATTTAAACTTTCTAACACGCGACTGCGGGCCCAGTACAAATCTGTGCCGTCTTCAAAGATCACGTAAACATAAGAAAAACCATAATCAGAAAATCCACGCACTGATTTGACCTTGGGGGCACCCAGCATGGCCGAAACAATCGGATAAGTAACTTGATTTTCGATGATGTCAGGAGATCGATCCCATTTTGAATAAATAATCACTTGCGTGTCTGACAAATCAGGAATCGCATCAAGCGGAATTTTTTTTAAGGAATAAACTCCGAGGACTAACAGAACAGCGGTTAGTGTGATGACAAAAAACCGATGATGAGCTGAAAACTCAATGATTCGTTTAATCATTGGCTCCTCTGATTTTTGCTTCAGAATCAATTAAAAAATTAGGTCCCGAGCTGATTGTATCCCCCGCTTTTAGTCCACTTAAAACTTCGTAAAAGCTTTCGGTTTTAATTCCCAGTTTAACAGCCTGCGGAGTCAGTTTGTTTTCGCCGCTAAAGAGATACACTAAATCTTTATTCCCCGTGTGAAGAACCGAACTTTCAGGAATGGCTAAACGATCTTTCAATTCAATTAAAATTTCACCGCTAAAACTGGTTTCGGCAAGTAAAGATTTTGAAGCCTTTTGAAGTGTACCAAGAACTCTTAGAGTACGACTTGTGGGATCAACAATCGAATCAACGGATGAGATACTTCCGACAATTTCATCTTCCGATGATGAACTGCTTTCACCTTTAAATAAAAGACCCGCGTGAATATATTTAACATCTTTTTCGTAGACTTGAAACGCGACAGTTGAGGACGACAAGACTCGTCCTGAAATCAAAATTTTTGCAGTTAAATTCATTTTTTCAACAGAAGTTTTTTGAACGCCAATTAATTCAAGTTGACGTGTTGTCACTTGGATTGAAGTGCGTTGATCATTTTGTTGAGTTTCGACATTTTTTTCTGCAGCGGCTTCGGCGATTTTAACAAGTTTCATATGGCAAATCGGGCATTCTCCATCGTGGTCTAAATGAACTTGTGGATGCATCGGGCATGTCCAATAAGACAGACCTTCTACTTTTGTAATTGATATTTTGTCGTGGGCTTGTTTTTTATCAATTTTATTTTTTGCTATCCAAAAACCGGCGACGGCTATAATTGATATCAGTAGGACAATATTTTTTTTATTCATTTTTAGGGAACCTCAGATGAAGTATATTTTTCTAAATCGGCAATTGATTTTTCGTACTCAATTCGAAAATCTAAAGCTTTCATTTTAAGCTCGGGAAAGGCTTCCATTGTTTCACGATGATCTTGTAATGCTTCTAAGTCTCTTAACGCAAGATTATGAACCAGTTTCATTCGCTTTTCGGCGCGGGGAATCAGCTTCGTATTTAATTGATCTAATTGTTTTTTAAGCGATTCAATTCGGCTGAGCAAAACAATTTTTTCGAGTTTGAAACTTCGCTTTTCTTTTTCAAGATTGTATTCGCCCATTAGTCTTTCGCGATGCGCTTGTTTTGCAATCGAGTAAGGCTCCCAAAAAAAGACAAATGGCAATGTGATACCCACCATCAATTCAGTCGACTTCATCGAGCTGCTGGTTGCTCCCATTTCTTTGTAGCGTAAATTAAAATCGGGCAGCCAAGAAGATTGAGCTTCAGTTTCTTTTGATTTTAGATTTTCTAAATTAAACAACTTTGATTTAAACAGATGACTTTCTTCGACCGAATTGATCTGTGGAACCTCAGACATTTTGGGCTCAATCGCCTTCATCTTAAATGGCATTGTGTCGATATTGGCCAGCATAGCCGTATCAAATTGCCGTTCGCGAATATTTTGTTTGGCTGATTCAATCTCGTTTTCTAAAAAGTCTAAATCAGATTCAACTTTTAATAAATGAAGTGCTGCAAAGCTGTCAGATCTTGCCGTTGATTTTGAAATTTTAATATGCTCTTTCAGCAATTCTTTTTTTTCGGTTAGCAAAGAAAGTTTTTCTTGAGCTTGCCATAATAAAAGAAAAGAAATTTTTGCTTTCAGCAAAGTTTGTTTTAACGAACTAAGTCTTGATTCTTCTTGGGATTGAAATTCATAATTTCGAGCCGAGTGATCATTAAAAAGTTTTGTTGGAAACGGAATGTTTTGATTGATTTCATAACCACGAGATATTGTTCCGTCTTCGTCTTTAGTTTGTGTAAAACCAAGCATCGGAGGCGGTATTAAAAGACCCACAGATTTACTTTCTAAAGAATCAGACTTCGCTTGTTCGATTTTGAGATCAAAATTTTGCTCTTTCACTTGAGCTAAATAAGTTTCAAGTGTGATCTCTTGTGAATTCGAGACTTGCACCCAAGCAACTAAAATGAAAACCCGTAAGAATCGCTTCATAAGCTTTAATACGACCTGAAAGCTGGATCTGTGACAAGCTTCGAAATGAATTTATAACGCATTGATTCTATTGGTTTTTTTGAAAATCAAAAAGCGCTTTTTTAGGTGTCAACCGATTCACAAACACTTAATATGATTTACATGAAATTAAATTTAATCTTTCACCAACTTTTTGATTCTGCCAGTTCAACTTACACTTATTTGTTGGCTGATGCAGTGACTAAAGAAGCTGTGTTAATTGATCCAGTTTTAGATAATATCGATCGTGATTTAAAGTTAATTGACGAACTTGGTCTTCGTCTTCAATTTGTTTTAGACACTCACATTCATGCGGATCATGTGACAGCGGCCGGAAAAATTCGTAGCCTTCGACAAGTTAAAACGGCAGTTCCCAAAAAAGCTGAAGTGCCTTGTGCCGATTTAAACTTAAGTGAAGGTGATATTGTTAAATTTGGTGATTTTTCTATTTTGGTTTTGGAAACGCCAGGGCACACTGATGCTTCATTAAGTTTTATTTGCGAAGGCATGGTCTTTACCGGTGACGCACTTCTGATTCGCGGTACAGGACGCACTGATTTTCAAAGCGGTTCGGCAGCGGTGCTTTACGATACGATTACCAAAAAACTATTTACTCTTCCTCCGGAAACAAAAATTTATCCTGCCCACGATTACAATGGTTTGACCTCATCAAGCATTGAAGCCGAGATTAATCACAACCCACGAGCAGGGGCTGGGCGCTCAAAAGAAGACTTTGTAAAAATCATGAACGACCTTAAATTATCTTACCCGAAACAAATTGATGAAGCACTTCCGGCAAACCAAGCTTGCGGGCAAATTATTTCATCTGGTCGCCATTAAAAAGTCCAGATTTCAAAAAATGCGATTTTACCCATCTTGACATTTTTTAAAGAAATCTAAAAATTAAATTATAAAAACCAGCGCGCGATGTTTTTTACTTTATATCGAGGGGGGTATTTATGGATTTATATAACAAAGAATTAATGTATGAGTTTCATGCAAAAGATTTGTCGCAAACCGAAGCGCTCAAGCAGTATGCCGACCATGCGGTTAAAGAAATCAAATCGACTTATGGTTGGGACACAGATATTCAAGTAACCATTGTGCCCGAAGCAAAAGACAAGCATTTGTTTTTAGTTTCAATGAGTGTGTTTGGATTAGGCGAATCGATTGTGGTCAAGAAAGATGGAAAGCATGTTTTGGCAACTCTTCAAAAAGTCCGCAAAACCGTCATGAGGCAAATACGAAAACTCAGTCAGCGAAAAAAAAGTGATCGACGAAAACTCTTGTTAAAAGAGTTATTCGATCAATATCAAGATGAGCTTGCTTCAGAAGAACTTGATTAGAACACTCACTGAACCTAAACCATTAAGCCTTCAGATTTTTACATCTTTTTTACGCGGGTCTCAACTAAACTAATCAAATCAAAGTAAAAATCTGGAGGTTTTTATGAGAACTGTAGATTACATCATGAAGATCTTGAAGTTGATTTAGCACAAAAAAAGTTTTGGTTTCTGGAAGTGAAGTCAAGTTGACGTCCACCGAATACGAAGTTCTTTCTAGACTCGTCAGAGACCATGGCTTAAATGATTTATTAAAGTGGGGTCTCTGTTGCGGCTTAAGTGTTTTTTAAAAGTAGATTCAGCATGGGATGTCTTTTTCCTTTTTGGCGAAAAACGATAAAATAACTTTGATGTATTTTTTTGAATTCGTGAAGGATGTGAAGCTCCTTGGCTTCGATTTCTCGTTTAACTCCTATTTTAGGAATAGCGACGATGGCGTCTGTTTCAAGCGCAAGCAATCTTAAAAAAGCAATGTCATCGATAAAACCTCTGATGAAAGGTTTATTCATCTCATTTGAAATAAACTCAAGTAAAGCCGATGTAATCGGGCTGCTTTGAGCAGGTAAATAAATTCCATTTGCTGACTGAGATTGAAGTTCGCTCTGAAGATTTTTTTTTGGTTTTTTTCGGCTGACAAAGCAGACGGTCTCAGTCGCGATTTCAGTTTGCAAAAGGGGTTCAGCTTCTGAAGCTGAAATAGGTACATCTGATAATAAAGCGTCTAATTTATAATTCACCAGTCGATCAATGAGCACATGAGCATCACCAACTTCCAGCGAGAGCTCCGTCTGAGGGTCTGAAATCACGCCGCTTAATATTTTGAGTTGAAGATTTTTTGATAGTCCACCAAGTGCTCCAAGACGAAAGCTTGATTTCATTTTTCCGGATCTAAAATATTGAAGTAAATCATTTCCTTGTCGAAAAATTTCTTCGGCTTGCGCCAAAGTGATTTGTCCGGCTTCAGTGAGTTTAAAACCTCGGGGCCCGCGTTTCATCAGTTTTTCACCCAGATGATCTTCAAGTTTAGAAATTTGCAAGCTCACTGCCGATTGAGCAATTCGCAATTTCAAAGCGGCTTTTGAAAAGCCACCTTCTTTGCAGACGATCCAAAAATAATAAAGGTGATGATAGTTCAGCCATTCCATTTTTTTAATATCTAAAAAAGAGATGACTTTTGCAAGTATTATATATTTCACAAAGCACTTATTTTTTTCGATAATCGTTACATCAACGGGTTGCTTTGTAACTTATCTGAAAGTGAAGAAGTAACTCCTTAATGAACGGAGTAGCCTGTGGCCACATTTGAAATACTCAGAGCAAATCTGCTTTCCCCCATTGTTCTTGCTTTTGCACTCGGAATTTTTGCAAGACTTATTCGTAGTGAGCTGGCTTTACCCAAAGATCTTTATGCTTCGCTTTCGATTTACTTGCTCTTAGCATTGGGGCTAAAAGGTGGAGTCGAACTTTCTGAAAGCAGTGTGCACGCGATTGCGTGGCCCGCACTGGCCACGATTTTTTTAGGTTGTCTGACGCCCGTGTCAGCTTACTTTTTATTGCGGCGACTAGGGCGATTTAGTTCAATTGATGCCGCGGCACTGGCCGCACACTATGGCTCGGTGTCTGCCGTCACATTTATAGCGGCTCAGCAGTTCACGAACAATATGGGGGCAACGGCCGAGGGCTTTATGCCGACTCTTCTGACTTTACTTGAAAGTCCTGGGATACATATCGCCTTAGCTATTGGAGCTTTAAAGCGACAAAAAAATCTATCGATCGATTCAGGTACGCCGGTCAAAAGTAAAAGTACAATTCTGCACGAGATTCTTACAGCACGTTCGATGATTCTTCTTGTGGGTGGTTTAGTGATGGGTCTTTTGATGGGAGTAAAAGGTTATGAATCGATCAAACCTTTTTTTGAGACTGGTTTCAAAGGAGCCCTTGTGCTTTTCATACTTGAAATGGGAATTGTGGCGGCAACTCGATTTCAAGATTTACGAAAAGTTGGTTTTAGACTAGTTGCCTTAGGTCTTTTTTTACCCATCTTACACGGTTCAATTGGCGTCTTAGTTGGCCACTGGGTCGGTTTATCATTGGGTGGCGCAACAGTGTTGGGTACGATGGCCGCCAGTGCTTCATACATTGCGGCTCCGCCCGCGGTTCGTATGACATTGCCAGAAGCGAATCCCGCCTATTACTTAACAGCAAGTCTTGCCGTGACGTTTCCATTTAACTTGGTCTTTGGAATTCCTATTTATTATCAAATCGCACTTTGGCTTCAAAATTAAGAGGTAGAAATGAAACAAATGAAATTTAAAATCGTTACAATAATCAGTGAACCTGTGCTTTCAAATCGTTTAATCGAAATGATTAAATCACTGGGTGCAACTGGTTTTACAATCAGCGACGTTCGCGGAGAAGGCTCCGGAGAGAAAAACAGCGGGGAAGTCCCATCTGAAAAAGTAAAGATTGAAGTTATTGTAGACGATGAACTGGCTCAAGAAATCATGGACACCATTGCGAAAGAATATTTTCCGAATTACTCACTGATTATTTACGCAAGTGATATTCAAGTGATTCGCCAAGAAAAATTTTAGTGCGCGATTTTAATCTCACTAATCACTTTGGAAACGCCGGGTGCCATCCAAGCTGCAAATCGCGCGTCAGAAATTTCACTCAGCGAATGAACTACTCCGGATAAAGTGACGACTTCGCCATTGACTTGAACTTTGATTTTGCTGCTGTCGCTTTCGGCCGATCGCTTTAAAGCTTCTTCAATTCTATTTTGAATATCGTTTGGTTTGATTGCTGTTCGAATTGAAATATGATTATTGACTCCGCAAACGCCCATAAGCTGACTCACGGCATTTATTGCAGCTGTGCGCTGATAATCCCATTCGGTTTCACCTTTCAAAGTGATCCAACCTTTTTCGACCAAGACTTTAATATTTTTTGGAGCTGTCGCGCTCCATTTAAGTGCGTTGACGGCTGCATCGGCAATTTGTTCATCACTTCGTTGATATGAACCCATCATGTTCACTTCAATTTCATCGGCAACTGCGCGCACGCCGCTAATTCTTAGCGCGGCATTTTCTGCGCAGGATTTTTCGAAATACAAAGGCACACTTCCGCGCAATGTAACGATACCTTGATTTGTTGTCACATTAATTTCAGATGCCGTTACGCTAGGGTCTGATTTAAGTTCATTGATAACGTCCTTTTGAATTTGCGAATCTGATTTTTCAAAAAACTGGAACATAGTATTCTCCTTCATTTGTATTTTACAAAACTGATTAATTGCAATGCCCTGTCCATGGCTGTAATCAACTGAAACGATCTGCAAGATTTTTTTTAAATTAATGAGACAAATAGCTCGAAAGACGAGTCTTTTTTACTTGTGATCAGTTCGCAAAATAAAATACAGCCCAACTCATCGCAAGTGATAAAAACAAAATAGACGTGCTGATCAGAACTTTTCGTTTAAGTTCTGAACTTCCTAAGACAGAGATTAAAAATAATTTCGAAACATACGAGGCCGCAATTGAAATTGTTAGCAGATTTCCAAGAGCCTTGAGGTCAAAAGCGTCTGCATCGTGCAGTTGAATATTTGCGATGACTGATCCGTGAATCTCAAAAAGTGAAACAAGAAAAGTTAAAACTGATATTCCATTTTGACCAAAATATTTTTGTAAAATTTTAGATAAAACTAGAATTGTTAAAATAAAAGCTGAAAGCTTTAAAATTGGAAGAATTTTTAAATGACTTTCTTCAATATTTAAATTTCTCTGCATCATCTTTTGCGATTGCAAAAAAATCATAACACTGGTCGCTAATAACGGGCCCGCAAAAATAATAAAAAGTGAAGGATGAATTTGATCTGTTCCAACTAACAACAACAAACTACCCTCAAAAAGCATGGCTGCTGTCGCGCAAAGAAATGTGACGATTTTAAAAGAACTCGTGCCAGCCGGTGAATTTTTACTTTGCCGCGCCAGCGACGCTGTTGTCGCCGTGCTCGAGATAAGTCCGCCCAGAAATCCAGTTAGAATTGCACTGGCTTTTGCACCTAACAATCGAGCTAAAGCAGAGCTCAGTAATTGGATCAGTGCTAATGCAAATATCATGGTGGCAATTTTTTTTAAATTTAATAAATTCCAAGGGTCTAAAGCGGTGCTCGGAAATACGATAACTAGTGTCAGTAAAAACAAAACGGTCAAAACGGGTTTTTTCCACTCGCTTTTAAACATGTGCTACGCCAACGACCTCGATATCGAGACTTGCGATTTTATCAAAATACTGACGTTGCTCGCGGATGGGCCACCACTCGTAAAGTAGCGCTTCAATTGGATGCCACATTGCCACCCAACCAATAATAATAAGACTGACATTTGCTATTCTTGAAATACGAGCCGCAATATTTAGCGATTCAACAAATTGAGCCAAGCTAAGGCATGCAATAAGCATGACTAGTCCAACTAAAAAGAAATAGCGGGCTGCGCGATGTCGTTTACGCAGTTGAGCCTTTGCAAGTGCTGATTCATATAGAAAGTAAGCACTAATCGCTTCGCGAATTGCAAGACTATTTTCAGACTTAAGATCTTCATTGTCTGACGTAAGAATTCGAATTTTCATCTTGGCACGAAGCGGAAATTCTTCGACTGCGCTAACTAAATATATAACGAACTGTGGATCAAGATCGCGATCGCGAAACGGTGCTGGATCGCGTTCATTAAAAAGCTGTCGCGAGTTCTTAACGCCGACTTCAATTATCCCGTCAAGCCCTTTAATACGGACACTTTAGACTGAGATTTGGCTTTGCATTATTTCACCAGAGTTAAACTTTTCGATGAACATTTTTGGACTCATA
>JAYTPD010000044.1:0-11241 GCA_043747435.1 Bdellovibrio sp.
ACGTAATTGCATAAATGAAGCCTAACACGCTAAGTATTGAGGGTCATCGAGTTATTCGCTAGTGTGCATCTTAAACGAAAGGATTTTTAAATGAAAAAAATCTTATTATTGTCAGCTGTTATCTTAACCATGACGTCGTGTGGTGTTCAAAGCATCCCTCAACAAAAAAATGAAGTTGATGCTTCTTTAGCTGAAATCACAAATCAGTACAAAAGACGTGTTGATCTGATTCCAAACTTGGTCGCAACTGTGAAAGGTTATGCCAGCCATGAAAAAGACACGCTAACAGGAGTGACTGAAGCGCGCGCAAAAGCGACTCAGCTGACAGTCGATGCTTCAAGCTTAACTCCCGAAAAACTGTCGAATTTCAGAAAAGTTCAAGGCGACTTATCAATGGCACTTGGTAAGCTGATGTCGATCGCTGAAAATTATCCGCAATTAAAGGCTGATACTCAGTTTCGTGACTTGCAAGCGCAGCTTGAGGGCACAGAAAATCGAATCACAGTGGCTCGTAACCGTTATATTGAATCTGTTAAAGAGTTTAATAATTTAGTAACGGTGCCTCCAACTAATTGGACAAATTCAGTTTTTTATCACCACACAAAACTTCCCCAGTGGGATGTTTCTGAGGCCGAAAAAGCCACGGTCGAGAAAGCTCCTGAAGTTAAGTTCTAATTTTGTCTAAACTGAAATTTTTATTTATTTTATGCTTGAGTCTGAGTTTCAAAATCCAAGCAAAGGATTTTGAAACTCCACCGCTAACAGGCCCCGTGGTTGATCAAGTGGGTTTGTTATCAGCATCAAATCAAAATCAAATCGCCGGTCTTATTCGACAGGCTCATGAAAATAACGGACCGCAAGTGCAAGTGTTGATTGTTACTTCTTTACAAGATTTAACAATCGAAGAATTTGCAATTAAGATTTTTGATCAGTGGAAATTAGGCGATAAAAAAAAAGACAACGGAGTTTTATTTTTAATCTCGCCGAAGGATAAAAAATTACGAATTGAAGTGGGGCGTGGGCTTGAAGGTGATATTCCCGACGCCATCGCAAAGCGAATAGTGGCCGACGTGGTCAGGCCTTATTTTAAACGCAGTGAATACGCCGCCGGAGTTCTTCAAGGTGTCACAGCGATTATTCATTATGCTCAAGGCGAAAAAGCGCAGAATATTTCAGATGTTCAATTAGCTGATGAAGCAAATCAGCCCAAAGAGCGCAAATCGAGTTCATCGAAATGGATTTATCTGATTGTCTTTTTGCTTTGGGTTCTGCTGTTTATTTTTAATCCAACTTTGGCCTTAGCTATTTTATTTTCTGGACGCGGTGGCGGCGGTAGCGGCGGATCAAGCGGTGGTGGATGGTCCGGAGGCGGAGGAAGCTCAGCCGGTGGCGGCGCTTCGGGGGATTGGTGATGAAGAAAAAAATAAATTCAAGAAAAATTGAAGAAGCAATCACTGATTTTGAACAAACCGTCGATTTTGAATTGGTGCCCGTGATCAGCGAAAAATCGTCTTTTACCGAACACGTTGCCTGGATGATTTCGATTATTCTGCTTCTTTTGTTTGTCGCAACAATTGATCTTTTTTTTCAAGACAGTTGGGATGAAAAAACAATTTACTACATGGCGGCGCCCTTCATTGCCATATTGTTCGGGTCAATTCTAGATCAGTTTTATTTAGTTGAGCGTTTATTTATTTCAAAAAAAGAACGCTCAAGACAAGTGCACGAAAAAGCCCAACGCATTTTTTTTCTAAAGCACTTGAACGAGCTGAAGAATCACAATTCAATGATTTTATTTATTTCGATTATGGAGCGAAAAATTGTGATTCTTCCAGATCCAAGATTAAAACTGACGGGGCTTGATGATTTGCAAAATCAAATGCTGAAGTTGATTCAGTCCGAATTTAAAAAAGGGCACTATGAAGAAGGTTTTTTAAAGGCCATCGCATTTTTAAAAGCCGAATTAACCCAAAAATTTCCAAAAAATAAGCAAAATTCTGAAAACCTAGTGCCGAACAAGTTGATTTGGTGGGACGCTTAGTTTAGATTTATTTCAACAGTTCAATCAGACCCGTGGAGTCGTAGTTCAATGGATAGAATTCCCGGCTTCGAACCGGTAGGTTGCAGGTTCGAGTCCTGCCGACTCCACCATTTGTCAATCGACCCGAACTAACACCGGAAAAAATATTCTGTGCGTCAAGTAAGGGTTGTTTTTTAGTTCTAGAATTAAATTTTAAACCCTCTAAATCTAATAGTTCATAGAGCTTTTTGTTTTTAAATACTCCTGCTTGTGCTGCAGAGTTTACAAAAGACACAAAAAAAGAGGCGCCAGAGGTTTGACCCTCTAACGCCTTATTGTAGTGAGCTTCGCCCACATGGAAATGAATTTCAAAACCATCTTGTAAGATTTCGATTTTATGAACAATTAATTTTGTAATAGCAGACCGCATTTTCAGGTCGAGTTCTCCTTTGCTGATTAAATCACTGAGGGCTGACTTAAAAACTTCTAAGTTTTCAAAACTTATTGTTTTCATCTCGGGCTCGTCATTGATTTGGTTTAGTTCGTTGTTTATTTTTATTTGCGCTTGCTGAAGTTCAGCGAGCTGGTCGAAAAGGGGCTTCGGGTTAATTGTTTCAGGAAGCTTTCCAATTCGCTCAGCGAGTAAAGCAATTTGTCGATCAAGAATACTTCGCTTTGATTCAAAGTCTTTTTGCTTAGACTCTGTTTCGTTAAGACCTTGCATAGCCCGCGCGCGAGTTAACAAGTCTTTTGCAAAATTCTCATCTTGAATAAACTTTTTCACTTCAGACCAAACTAAGGGCTCAATTTTCAAAAGCGGAATTCGTCTTGGCTTATGTTTTAGCAATTTATAATCAAGACTTGATTCCTGCTTTCTGGTCGCTGCATGTTCATAGTATCCAACACGCTTTCCCGTGCCACCAGTTGCAGACGCTCCAGACATACTTTCACCGCACTCTTTGCAAAAAATAAGTCCTGTTAAGCTGTAGGCTAGTTTATTTTTATGCGTTTTTCGTCTATGACAATTATGCTCAAGAATCTTTTGAACTCGATCAAAAGTAGTCTGATCAATGATCGGCTGCCATAAAGCAGGAACCTCTTCCCAGCCGTTCTTTGTCTGAAAAATTCGCACAGCGATGTAAGCCTTATTTTTTAGAATTCGGTAAACCGTATCAAAGCGAATGTTTTTACCTCTGATGGAGCCGCCACCGCGAACATGCCTTGGAACTGCAATTTTATTTGAGTTTAGCCATTTTGCAGTCGATGCAAGAGTTTGTTCACGCAAGAAAGTCTGAAAAAATAAATTCACAAGCTCAGCTTCTTCGGGAATTATTTTTAGTGTACCTGGCTTTTCAGGGTCAACCATGTAACCCAGCGGAACACTACCGCCATTGTAAAGCCCACGTTTAGCGCGAGCTAAAAACGAATGCGAAATTCTTTCAGCTGTTTGTCGCCGTTCAAATTCAGCGATCGAAGCCATCAGATTGAGAACCATCGCACCAGCTGCGCCTGACGTATCAAAGTTTTCACGAATCGACATGAACTTACAATTATGCGTTTCTAAAAAATCTTGCAGATTCGCAAAATCTTTTGTCGATCTGGAAAACCTTGAAAGCTCGGTGACCAAAACTAAATCAACTTCATGCTGTTCAATGGCTTTAAGCATTTTTTGGAACCCAGGACGGTTCATGTTTTTAGCTGACACGCCTGGATCTGAGTAAACGGCTGCAATTTCGCCGAAAGGTTCCATCATGTTTTTAAGCTTCACGTATTCACGAAGCCGCATTTCCTGATTTTTAATTGAACCTTCGGGATTTTCGGCCTGCTCTTCGGTCGATACCCGCACGTAAACGGCAATCCTAAAACCTTGGGTTTTGATTTTGGTCTGTATCGTATTTTTCTTTTTCATCTGACGCTCCTTTTATTTTTAAAAAGAGGGCTTTCAGATTTCACAGGCAAGAGAACTTCGGAATCTAGGAACTGGCATTTATTTTCTACCAAAACTTCCCAGAGTTCTGCAAGTCTTTGTTCAATTTCTAGCTTTGATACAGAGTGCAATTTCTTGATGATTTTTTTACAGTCCCATTCAATTTTTTTACCCATCCAGACTCCTTTCGCTGAATTTCAAACCGCGAGTTAAAACTCCTGAGACTTTTAAAAAACCAAACCATAAATCAAAATCCTTTCTTAAAATTGTTTTAATCCTTAATTCCCCGATCCCATTCCCCAACCAACCACTACCACCAACCCCCATACACACCACACACCCAACCTTCTTCCACACACTCCCCCGTGGTCCGTGTCCCTGACCCCTTTCAATCGGAGAGTGGGAGGGGTCAGGGACCGAAGAGGACCGCGGGGGAGTGTGTGCTTCCCCGTAACTGCTTGATAAGCCGAACGTATTTTTAAAATCACACCCATATAAAAACTTAGCCTGAGTCAAACCTGCAGTTTGACCTAAAGTTTGATGGTTATTCATTAAGTCGCCCTAAAATTCGCTTAATGATCATATCGCCGAACACAGCGCCGATGATCCAAAGCCAGTAACCCGATCCAGCGCGGGCCCAGGTTCCGTTCAACAGTTCAGTCACAAGCATTTTTTGGTGAGCGTTTACAACGTCAGCTAAAAGCACAGTTTCTTTATAAAAGTTAAACAGCATCACGATCAGCAGAACCACTTTTAAATCCAAGAATACGAAAAAGAGTTCAAACTTAATCCACAAACTATTTTCTTTATCCATCATAATAAACCTCCTTCTTGAGCTTTTGGCTCAGCTAAATTGTTAATTGGCCGGTCAGACTTTGTTTTTAGCACGTCATCCAATGTCAAAAACTCAAACCTCGAATTCATAAAACCAGAACCAAGAACTGATTTAATTTTCGACTCGATTTGCCTTTGGCTTGTGATGTAGATGACTTTACTAAAGTCTTTTGAAAGCCTGTACTTGAGCATCAGCTCGCGGTATCGTTTCTCAGATTTAGCTGTGAGTTCAAGCTCGACGGCTATTTTTTGATTTTTGATTGGATCAATTAAAACAGCATCAGGCTTTAAGCCACTGGTGTTTGCCAGCGAATGAAAAAGCTCACCATGTACAATTTTAAATCCTAAAAATTCAATTTTTAAAGCCGCCATCACTTCAACTAAAAGTAAATCATGATCAATCGAGTAAGGTCTAAGCCTTACGGGCTCAGACCTTAGTTCAAATTCAGAATGCCTTTTTTGTACAACCGAAATCCCAAACCTTGTGATTTGGTAAATAACAGAAATCATTTTTTTAGAATTTGTTACTTCAAGTCTTGGCACTTTAAGTCTTGTGATGAGCCCAGCACTTTCAAGTTTAGTCAGCCGGTTGATGACCGTTGGCTTTGACCGCTCTGTAAAATGAAATTTTACAATTTGGCTAAAGCTTAAAAGCGTATTGTCATATAAACTTTGAAGCAAAGATAAATCGCGCGCAGTCGGCATCACCGACAATCTTAAATTTTCATAATCCATTAAGACCTCCTTTCTTGGTAGGGTGATCTTAGAAACTGAATTTCCTCTAAGATCTGATGACCATTATGAATAAAACTTAAAACCCCACGGCCACCCGAAAGGTTTTTCAGTCGGTTCGGGTGGATCTTGTAAGATTCAGAGTTCCTGACGTTCAAGGCTCCTGATCGTTCAATTTCACCGAACAAGTTCTGACTTGCGCGCTCGGTGGCTTCAACAATGTCTTTTGTGCCAAAGTGCTTTGCAAAAAAGTCAGCCGTCATCGGGTCGTTTAAACCAAACACGCATTTGATATTTGTGTTCGTGTGAATCGCCTGCGCAAAGCCTTCACCAATCTCTGAAAGATCACCCAAAGACTGATGCGAAATATGAAAGGCTGTGTTTGTGCTGCGGGCTTTGTTGAGTATTCCTAAAAAGCCTGCGTACACGAAGGCTGAGAACTCATCTAGAAAAACGGATGCAAATGAATTTATTTGCGTCCGCTCTTTCATGGCTATAGCCCAGGCGATTTCTTGCAAAAACATTTTACCTAAGATCGCTGCTGACTTCTGATAGAGCAGAGTCGGAATTAAAATCACTGCAACTTTCGGAGTAAAATGATTTTTTTCAGTAAGCCCTTGGTAAATAATTTCAGGCAGAGAGAATGACTCTCTGCCTGAAACACTTCCATTTAAGATTTCTGAAAGTTCGCCGCTTGCAAAGGGCTCAATCTGCGCGATGAGGCCTGATAGCTTTTCTTGGCGATCAAAATACTTTTGACTTAAGTACTTTGACATTTCAGAGTCTGAGTTAACTAAAGCCTGAGAAAAAAGATCAGCTAAATAACTATCGTCAGTTAAGGCGTTTACAAGCTTTCTAAAAGTGAGCTCGTTTTCCTTTTTTTGCGCGCGCACGAGCTTTGCCACCATGAGAGCTGCTGAATAGGAAACATTTTTAAAATAAATGTTATCAAATTCAAGGCTCGCAAAGAGTCGATCAATGATTTGCTGCGGACTTCCGTATTGAAGAGGATTCGTCGTCATTGACTCATCAAGGTTACCAATATCGAAGTACGCAACGCTTCTTTCGAATCCATTTTGATCATTCACAGCCCGTAATAGATCGTAAATCTTTTGATCGCCTTTACCATCGATCAGGACTGTCGTTCGTGAATGAATCAGGTCTTGCACCATCCATGGTAAAATCACGCTTTCTGTTTTTCCTCGTCCTGTAGAGCCAATAATTTGCACGTGCCCTGATCTTAAAGAATTCGGTAAAGCTATTTTAATTCGGTCATCTGTTTTTCCGACAAGAATTTCCTGCATCAAGAATCCCTTCGCTTGTAGTAGTCGATATTTTTTTGATTGGTTTGCACTTCGCGAAGCTGTCTTCTGCGCTCGAAGTACTCGGCCTCTTTTTTCTTAAATCGATGCCACAGATAAAATCCGAGAAGACTCAGCACTGCTATCGACCCTAAGACCAACATTAAAACGTGGTTATAAAACCAAAGTCTGATTTTATCCTCAAACTTCCAGAGCGCGGCACACACGATCAGCATACAGATCATTCCAAGCTGTTGATCCGTAGCACTGTTGTTATTTGGCTGATTATTTTTATTATTTTCGTTATTCATATTAAAACCTCCTAGGTAAAATTGTTTTTCGTTCAGTTGTTTCAGGTTTCGGATCGTCGGGTATCATGAGTAATTTTCCTTCATGATAAATAAATCCCATCGGGGACGGCCTTGGTTTAAAGCGCTCAGCAAAACCGTCAGCGTCTTTTCTGGTTTTAGCTTTTTCAATCCAGTTCAGAATGATTTCAGCTTTTAAAACAGTTTCAGTCTGCGGAAGTTTTGCAATCACTTCACAGGTGAAATCAAAAGCGTGCAGATAAGTGAACGCTAAATCTTCATTTGTAAAATGCAGCAAAGTACTGAGTGCTAGATCAACGGGCCCCGTGCCTGGATACCCCCAGCAATAACTTAAAGAGTAATCAAATCGTTTCGGTAAATTGCTGATGTATTCGTATCTGGAATTTTTTGTTAAGATCACATCTTTAAATTCATTTGGTTTTAAAAGTGGAAAACATTTTTGATTTCCAGAATTATAAATCTGTTTGAACTTAAGAATTTGATCTTTTGAAATTAATTGCGCTGTTGGCATCTAATTTCCTTTCTGTACGTTTAAGTACAATTAAAAATGGCAAGCAAATTGCTATAACTTAAAATGAGTAAAGCAATGCTTACTGGTTTTTGGGTTAAGCGATTTTTTCGGATGTGTCTCGGAATTGGCTCTGAGACTGACTATTGAGACTGTTGAATTTTAGGTACTCGTTCGTAAGTTTTATGAATTTTGTAAGATTAAAAAAATTGTTTGATTTTTTTTATAAAAGATGTAAGATCAAAAAATAGTTCGGCCAAGAACGATTTAGATATCAAAATTTCTTATAGCAAATAAAACAAAATTAAATAGTGTTACAGATCCTAAAAAATATGACCTCCTTTAAATTAGATGTAGCTTTTGGGCGTAGTTTTGATCCAAACTTTGTCTTAACTTCTTGAAACCTTTGCAAATTAAAATTTTTCACCCCCTCTGATCAAATCAGTATTGTATATTCGGATCATTCAAATTTTTGAGGGGATAATTGTTTGAGTCGAACTTTAACAACGCAAGAAAAATCAGCTCTGATTGAATTTTCGAATCGAACAATTCGAGTTTCTAACAATTTTGAAAAGTCATATGTGCTGGTCGCTAAGTGGGATGATGAAAAAGCTTCATATCGAACTTTTTTGACGTCTCAGGCCGGATTTGACCGAGACCCAGATATTTTTTTATTAAAAGCTGATTATGTTCCAGCTGTTTATTTAGATGATATTTACTTATTAGATAACGAGCCTGAAGAAAACATCGTGACGGGTTCAATAGACCCTAAAACAGGGCGTGTTCGCATTGTTATCGACTGCGACAAGAAATATGTTTCAGGTTCTATCCCCTCACAAATTAATTGGAGTAAGCAGCCAAAGTATTCGTTTCCAGAAAACCTTGATAAAATCGAAGGCTGGTCGAATGAAAAAGAAAATGAGCTTACTCAAGCGTTAAGGGCTGAAGGTTTATTTAAACCCGAAACTGAACCCATGAAACCAAAGGCTATTGATTTTAAGCAAGGGCTAAAACCACAAGCTAAAAGTTATTGGTCAAAAATATTAGAAAACTATAATCGTGAGTTACAACTAAGAATACCAGACACTGAAATCGAAACAGAACTAAGCCACGCGTTGAATCAACAGTTAAATTTTGAAAGACTCACTACTGATAACACGCTGACTGAGCAAATGGCTTTTAGGCCCTATGATATAAAGCATTCACTGATTAAAGATTTATACAACACAGGTGCTTTGGACGAGTTTCCGTTCAAGTTCAGAGTCACAGCTTATTTGTTATCACGAGGTTTTAGAAATGCTGAAGACGCTGTCGAGATATTTAGATCAGAATGTTTAGGACTTAAAAATTATTTTTTTGAAGTGGCTGTTTTATTTTACGGATTATTTACGATAAATGATTTTTACATTTATCAATCGATGATTGAAAGCCTGCTTGCTAAAATTTTAAAGCTAAGTTTTTCAGATCGAATTGATTTGCAAAATATCGCTTTTGAAAATTTAAACAGGCCCATATTAGCAGACACGAATTTATTATCAAATATATGGCGAAGTTTAGCTGATGTCAGAAATAATTTAACTCCAAAGCAAGAAGAACTGTTGCAGCTTTTGTACTTAGCTGAACCCGTTCTGAGCTATGAAGAGGCTAGTCTTTATTTAGGAATTTCGTTTGATTCAGTTCGCGACAGAGAAGATGGTCTAATTTTAAAAATCAGAAAAGCATTTCCAGAATTAAAATCGCTTTATCCATATAAAGATTGGACGAATAATCAAATACGATTTTATATTTACACAGGGCTTGTCTATTTGCCTTCAGTTGAAATTAAACACCCGTGCTATAGAATTAAAATTATAAACGGCGCTGAAGTTAAAGAGTGTATCACAGGTGAAGATCATATGAAGTTTAGTGATTTTACTGTAAAGGATTTTATTGCTGGTTTAA
Source organism: Bdellovibrio sp. (assembly GCA_043747435.1). Classification (GTDB taxonomy): domain Bacteria; phylum Bdellovibrionota; class Bdellovibrionia; order Bdellovibrionales; family Bdellovibrionaceae; genus Pseudobdellovibrio. The sequence continues at coordinate 9,593 of JAYTPD010000044.1, forward strand.
AAAATTCAACTCAAGCAGAAGTTTTAATAGCCGCACAAGCCGAAAAAGTGAAAGTTGATCAGGATAGCTCAATCTAACGACCATTAATTTATTAATGGTCGTTTAAGCTGTTTGAATTGGTTTCTAGATGACTTGATGACAAGAGGTTTAAATCAAGCTCAAAGAATTTTCCATACTAGCTTTAAACATTCTCTTATTAAGTGGGGCCTGTAAAAACATCGTTTTATTAAATGCTAATTGGGATGAGAATTTTTTTAATCAAGAATTGAATAAATATAACTACCGACAACTAAAGATGCTTTCAACTTTTTCTTTACCCAACTGTCCTTCTAAAGTTTTAAGAATGGCCTTAATTGAAATATTTTTGGTCGAACCTTCTCGGTAAGAATTTTGTGGCTTAACACTCGACACAAATATTCCAAGAATTTCATCGGAGTCTGTAAACACCGCCGCACCACTTGATCCACCTTCGGCATCTGTAGTGCTCCAAAACATAGCGGGGTCGTCATATATTTTTGAATTAAAATCAGATGATTCAAAAAATGCGGACTTGACGACTCCTTCGGTATAATAGGCTTCACCCTTTTTAGACTTAACGTCTCGCTCGAAAACAGGAAAGGAAAAAGACCAAATTTTTTGATTTTCAAAAGGGGCATGGCTTGCAATCTTAGCGCAGGCGAGGTTGCTTACGTTTTGCAATTTAAGTATCGCGAAATCTCCTCGCCCTGCAGGCGCGGTATATCCTAAATTTTTTAGTTCAAAAGCGTCCTGTAAATTTGAAAGTGCAATTTTTCTAAACTCGGTGGTTTCGATCATGCGAAGCGTTCCCGATGCAACAAATTCAGCCTTACCTAGTTTCGGACCGAAATCACAAATATTTTTTGGACTTCGCGACAACTCAAAGCCATTGGCTGCTTGCCCACTGGGTAGTAAAACGACTTTATCTTTTATAGGATTTGTTAGGCAACTGGCGACACAATGAAATGCCGTGAGCAGGTAACCATCCGGAGAGATAACTGTACCTGAGCAACTAATGTCTCCTTTTTCAATATAAAGCCTTATGGCGAATGGCGAAGCCTTGGCAATAACATCAGGTCTTTCAGTTGCGATGACATATGGAGATGCTCCTGTAGTCTGGCCGATCAGCAAAAAACACAAAAAACTCGATATTATGAGGACTTTCATAAACCTGTGAGCTGCAAACTAAAAGCCCATTCGCAAGAAATTTCTCGTATTTGAGTGTACCTTACTTTGACAGTGACCTTAAAGGGCTTGAATTGTGTGGTATACGTCGCTGCCAAAAAGCCCAAATCGTATTACACCACAGAGGGTGAATGAATTTTTGCGGTAACAGGCCTGACTAAAAAGGAATCTTTGGAAATGGCTTTAGTTCAGTCAGAACTGAGCCTTCTGCGCAAATATAAGATGTCGACCAGTAATCCTGAGCTTTTTGATATTTTCTCAATAGCAGCATTTTAAATGACTTCAGATAGAATTTAAACTCGGCCCAAAAGGCTCTTAAGTGTTAGACCGGGTTAGACCCCATATTCATTGGGTTTTGACCAGGCAAATAATTCACGTGTGTTAGAATCATTACAGGTTAAAAAAATTATATTTAATGATATCGTCGGTTTTTCAAAAAGAGGAAG
>JAYTPD010000045.1:0-17969 GCA_043747435.1 Bdellovibrio sp.
TTTTAAGCGGCAAGAATCAAATTTTTGTAAAAAATTTTGAAAGACAAAAAATAAAAACAGAAAATCTATGCAAAAATTAGATTTTTCAACACCCTGCTAAGCATTGAATGGCTTTGTAAATTTGAATCAGCTTTTTATTCAGAATGTTAAAAATTAATTAAACTTTTCATCTAATTTGTCAGAGTAAAATAATAACGCTCCATTGTAGCTTTTACTTTTTCAAGCCAATCCATATTTACCTCAGACATGTCTTTGTAAAACTTAATTCGTTATTGGACGAAGCGGCCTAACGACCACCAGACAAACAAGCAGAAATCAAAGAGCTCGACAAGTTGTTGCAAGCGCGCACTTCTTCTGGCGATTGCGCCCGGCCCTTGAAGCAGTCATCCATGTAGGAAGACGAAAGATTATTATTAATTAGTGCGTTGAATAGTCTACATTAAGCAGCATATTTTAAACTGGGTTTTTGAAAAAAAGATCGGACTTTGTTCTTGTTTTTTTTTGAAGTGATTTCATCGATCTTGTGACTTTCTTTTTGAAGTCAATTTTATCAACAACTGTTGACCTTCCAACAGTATGAGTTTTCAAATGATTCCATACAAGTTCGTCAGGATTTAGGTCTGGCGAGTACGGCGGCAGAATAAATATTTCTAGCTGCGACTTTACTGACTCAATAAATGCTTTAGTAAACTTTGATTTGTGAGCTGATCCGCCATCAACTATCAAAAATATTTTTCTTTTGGCACCGGTAATAAGTCTTTTTAAAAATTCAATAAAAACAGTAGAGTTAACGCCACCTTCGCGAACCATAAATCTCATTAGACCGCGCGATGAAATTGCAGAGATCAAAGAAAAAGAAAATCTAGCGCCGCTACTTTGTACAACTGGAGTTTTACCTTTGATTCCCCAAGTTCGACCGGCATGGTGATCTGACCTAATATGGGCAGCATCTCCAAAATAAATATCCGCCTTTTCGCTCTTGGCGCGGCTCTTAATTTCTGGATAGATTTTCTTCAACCAAATTTTTACAAGTGATTCATCTTTTTGTATGGCTTTATAAAGCGGCTTCTGGCTTGTCAGCCCAAGTTGCGCTAATAGTCGCCCAACTGCTTTCAAACTCAATTTTATCTGAAATTTATCTTTGATTAATTTTTGAATCATTTCTCTCGTCCAAAGAGCAAATTCAAATTTCATTTGCTGCGGATTTTTCTGTGTCACCGTATCAAAAACCCATTCCATTTTCTTGCCATCAATCTTTGGCTTCGCACCTGGAGTTGGCTTTGATTTTAATGCGCTCCAGCCGCCATCGCGATAAAGCGCGAGCCATTTGTACATTGCTGTTCTGTGAATAGAAAATGTAATAGCAACATCTTCAGGACTTTTTCCGCTTTGAACAGCTTTCACAGCTCTTATTCTCATGTCTTCTAAGGTTTGATGATCTAATTGTCGGGCATCAGTTTTTTTCATATCTTATGAAAACATATTTAGAATAAAAATCAATCTTTATGTATACCATCTAACGCACTTATTAATATAAGCCTGTGAAGAAAATAAATCTTCAGCTTTAGACCACTTCTACGGATACGAAGCTCTAGCTTTGGCAGAAAAGGCCAGAAAAAATCATTCTGGTTATTAAAAGGCCGTAGAAAAAATGAATCTACATTTTAAACAACTCTCTGAAGAGGATAAAAAATGGTGTTCAAAAACAGCTCACAAATGTTTTTGAATAAGCCCCTCGTATTATTAGCAGTTGCAATTCGCTACTTAATTCCTAACAAAGTTAAATTCAAAATTTCAGTAAATTTTGGAAAGCTGTGAATTTCAAAATGATAGATGATGACAAGCAGACTCAGTTCGCAAACCAACAGTTGGGTCTGATAGCTCTTCTTTCGATGGCTTGATGAAGCGAGCAAATCTTTCCACGGTTGTGTCCTGGGTCATTTTCAGTGTTACATGTGGCTCCGGCTACGAAAGTGTCTAGACGACACTGAGCTGCAGGGTGACTGGTGTTCGTAGTCTCAACATATGAATGATCTTTTGACCATAGGTTGGGTTTGTTTTCTTGATCGCCGTGAAAAAGTAAAGCGACACCCTCGCTGGCAGATAAAGTTCGCTGACATATATTAGAACGAGCTGTTTCAGTTCCCCAAACTTGATTGCAAAGTTGCATCACCCGCATTGAAACTCTGTTTCTTTGAATCCAGGCGGCGTTGTCTTGATCCGCAAGCATCATGGGCATACATGTGTGAGTTGCAAAATAATCAGCTTGTCCTTCAACGCTCATACCTAAGCCACTCAATGGTTTTCCTGCCATGTGGTGACCCACTTCGTGACAAAAAATCAAAAGAAATCCGTCATTGTCGATGTTCTTATCTCTGTAGAGTCCGCCTAAAAACAGAATAGGTGCGACTCCGCTCAATGGGAACGAAGCATAAGCATTTGGCATATCGAAATTCCAAATAGATCCGACTGTTATTTTCCAACCTTTTTTATCGTACAGAGGTATTACTTTATTTGCAGCTGATTGCAGTATGGAGAGATAATTATTTTGAGATTTACTTTTTGCATTCAGTGGAAAATCATTTTTAGAAAATGCAAAGTAAGAGACCGATATCAGAAGCAAAAAAACAATTTTATTCATGAGCTTCTCCGGTTCCTCTTCATCGCCACAGAAGAACCCTAAGTCTACTGTTTCACGAAATCTCTAAGGGCAGGCATATAAAGATCAAGCCATTTGAAAAAACGTATTTTCATTTCGTCGTCGATTTCGCTTTCGGCCACGACTTTTCTCATAGCCGGTTCTTGGTCAATCACTTTTTGAGCGATGTTAATTGCTGTTTCTTTTGAGCCTGAATTTAAATGTGACATAACATTTGGTAATTGCTCTTCAATATTTTTTGCGTTTTTAAAATAATTATCAAGGATGATTCCAGATAAATCGAAATCATAGGCTCCGTAGACAATTTTGCCTTCAATGTCGTGGAAGATGTTCATATTGTGACCATACATTTCAAAATCATTATTAAAAACAAATCGATTGATAAATCGTGTTTGAAATTCAGAATCTGTATCTACGACATCTTTCTTAGGATAAACGGCTTTGGGATCGAGCTTCGATACTAAACCACAGCGTTCCGCTACTGATTTTGGTGGTTCACGAAAAAAAGCTAATTTAACCAAAGCTTTTCCATCTACATCTTTAAATGCGGGCGAGCCATCAGCTTGGTAATAAGTTATATTCATGAGACGTGTCTGTTCGATCGTTGTTTTTAAAGTATCGAGCACTTTATAAATCGTGAATTCAGATAATAATCTTTTGTTCTGATTTTTTTGATCGGCGCCGCCAACCATTTCCCAGTTTGATTCTCCGCAGTGGGTAACAACTTTAATATCGTCGCCTAAACCTTTAAAGACGCCGTCTTTTAAAGATGTGATCGCCGTTGCCGAATCAAATGAAGTTGCATTGAGCTTTTCTAAATATATTTTTAAGTACTCTGCGCTTGAAATATCTAATTTTTCACGACCTAGTTGGGCTTCAATTTTATTTTTAATTTCTGGATTTAAGAACTGAACACGAAATGGAGGGCTTGAACAATATTCACGACGAGAATTTCCTCTTTGAGTTAAAACGACGGGCTGAACTTCATACTTTTGCTTGTCTGTTCTGTAAACGCGAATGACACCATTAACTTGACTGGCACTGGAGTGTTGATTCAATTGGTTATAGTCGGTCATTAACGAGACATCTATTTTTTCAAAGTCAGAATTTTTTTTATAAATCGGCGACTTTGGCTCGCCGCAGATTCGTAATTTTGTATCGGTGACGGGTTGAACTTTATTTGATATATCTTTGGCGAATGAAGGCAAAGTTGAAAATACAACGCATGGTAAAATAAGCAAATTTACGACTTTCGAATATTTCATTTTGAAGCTCCTGTTAAGCTGTTGGCGCATTGATTCAGTTCTGAAGACAAATTTTTAAATAATTGATTTTTTTTGATCTCAATATACAGATCCTGAGCGGGCTTTAATAAGCTTTGGTCGATATCCTGTCCAAGACCGTCTTGGCCTTCGCCTTCGTCTTTAATCGCTCCAAATACATCATAAATTTGAGACACTTTCTGTTGTAGACAACTTGAAATCAAGCAGCGACCGCCACTTTCGGCTTGAACTGGAGTGATGGGTCCAAGGCCGCATGATTTGTCGTGTGTTCCGATGAAATCACTCATGGCACTAACTTGTAGTTTGTACCAGCGCATTTCTTTTCTTAAATCGTGAACGCCTTGACCTTCCAAACGAGTCATATCCCACTCGGTTTGATCGACTCGAGTGATTTGATCGGCAATCATTTTAAAAGAATCAATTTTTTCTAGACTGTCATCTGACCATTTAATAGCTTGAATAATTGACTTCATTTCGACAAGTCGGCCATTTTCGAAATTCAACCAGCCGTCATCTTCTAATAAACCAATCAATCGTTTCATCGATGTTGATTTTTCATTTTCTAATCGGGCTAGAACAGATTCGGAGGCATTTTTACTTCGTGCAAAATCAAGTTGCTCAATCGTTTTTCTAAAGTTACCGATTGAATCCTCTAAGCGTTTTGACTCGCGACGAATTGTTTCAAGTTCCAAATATTTCGTTGTATAAAGACCCGCTAAAGTTTGAGTCGTAAATAGAAGTTGTCGAACTGAACCTTGAGACAACGTGCTTATGTCCAGTTCGCCAGATTTATATTTAATAAGTTCAACTTGAATTTTATCAAAAGCTGATAAAAATTTTGTCGGTAAAATTTGGCTCATGCTTTCAAGACTAAAAGTAAGGACCATAAAAAAACCAATTAAATTTTTGATTCTATTTTTACTCATGAAGTCCGCCTTGCCTGCAGGATTTTAATTGCTGACTTAAAAGAACCAATATTTTTGGATTTTTAATGTTGTCATGAATGACCTGGGCCTGGTCATGCACCCACTGAGGTGCTTTGACGCCTCGTAATTCGTATTCAAGTCCTGACATTTTAATTGAATCAAGTGCGTTACTTGCATTCACAAGACGATTTGTTAAACAGCTTGAAACTGGACAAGTGTAAGCGCCCTTGTCGATAACAGGACTTTTTTGTTCACGATTTTCTTCCGCAAGCGGGCATGAATTGTCGTCTTCGATAACTAAGTTGCTGTACCCGCGGCGTAAATACGAAAATCGGCGAATATCGCGCTTTAATTCGTGAATTCCTAATTCGACTTCATTTAAATCATATTGTTTATCTTGAATTTTTTGTAAACGCTTAGCCAGCACATTCAAAGCGTCGTCACGTTCAACTTCAGCAGAAGGCCAGTTAACAAGGTCAACGGCTTTCATCATTTGCGAACGAAAAGACATTTTCTTTGATTTAAACCAAGATGATGTTTCAAAAAATTGACCGTATTTAACGGTTTCAGCATCAAGAATTTTTTTGTATTTAGCTTTTGTTTCTTGATCAGCTTGATCAGCCGACTGATAAAAATACTTGAAATCTCTGACATGAGAAATTAAATCTTCGAAAGCTTTAGCTTCTTCATAAAAGGGTTTAAATTGTTTACAGCAATCCATCTCTTCATAAACTCGAATCAAATTTTGCAAATCGGTTAGATGTTCACGAATTCCCGAACTGTCGAGGGCCGTGATGCGATCTTCAAGGTTTTGGTGAGAATCATAGGAAGAAAGATTAGTTTCAATAGCCTCGATTTTGGCACTGATTCGCTGTTTGGCTGTGTACTGGAAGAATCGTTTTTCTTGGGCGTGGGCGATCGCTGAAACAGTTAAAACCACCAGCAAACAATAAAGGCCCATTTTTTTTGTTAAAAAAGAAAATAACTGCATAAGATTCCTTTGTGTTATGAACGCAAAGGACTGATGCGATTTGAAAGCCAATCAAAAATCAGCTATAAAGCTACTGAGTTTAAGCTGCAGAGGAAGTGTGTCAACATTGTTGACACAGGTGACGAATTTAATAGCTCAGAGAGTGATTTTAGTAATTATAAACCAGTCCAACTTGGCCGAATAAATTGTTGAAATCGAGTTGTTGGTTTTGTGCAGCTCCTGTCATGCCAACCAAAGTGCCATCCAGGTTAATGTTTTTCCATTTAAGACCTGCACCGATGTTAACGTTTGTGTCATTAGGCTCACTTTGAAAATCTGAGGCTCCGCCTGTTGATCCTGAAAATGTTCCAGCGGGATAAGCTGTTCCCGTGGTCACATCTTCTTTACTCTGAGAAAGAATAAAAGACTGGCTGATCGAACCTCGCAAAGTCAGTAGATCACTGGCTTGGACTTCAAGGCCGAAATTAACGGGTAGGGCAATTCTTTTGAATGTATGATCAAAGAGCCGGTCTTTGACGTCGATTTGGGTCAGTGTGAGTCCGTAGAAAAAATCGTTCCCTTCTTTTTTATTCGAATCAACAAAAACTAAATCCGTGCGATTCATTTCGTGAGACTGGTCTTCAACAGAGTTTGTTGAAGATTGAGCTTTTGTACGTAAGTAATTTAAAGCAAAAGTATAAGTGTCAAAGCTATAAGCTAAATACAGATTGTAAGTTCCAGCTCCGTCAAACTTTTTAGCCGTGGCGGCTTCAACCGAATTAAGTAAAACAAAAGTGTTATAAATTTGAATACTTTCAAATTGAAGACCTAAGACCGCTGACTGAGATGAGTTTGTCAACTGATTGAACTTATCTTTGAAATTCGAATAGTAAAATCCAAATGAATAAGCAAACTCATCACTTTGTTTATTTGCGTACATGATGTTGATCGCGTTCTGCGGGGGAGCATAAGTAGCTCCTAAAATCGAATTCATCACCGAACGCGATACCATGACGGCATCATCCAAGTGACCAACTGCAAATGCAACACGACTTTTTTCAGTTAAAGAATAATTGATTAAACCTTCTGCGTTGTCTGTTGTGCTGGTCGGATTTGTATTTCCGGACTCAATGTCGATGAAGTTAGCTTGTTCAAGTAAATCTAAAGGAGCCGTGTAAACCGTTTGCGTGTCGATTAAATGAAATGACGAGTTCAAAGATTGAAGACGAGCTTTCGTTGCATAGGCTGAAGTCGCGGCTGTCATCAACAAAAAAAATAAACTACTTTTCATTAGAATTTCTTTCAAGAATTTAGATTTAAGAATCTCAAAAAGGATATCTTTTGAAAAGATGATCCGCAAACTTAATTTGAAGTTTGCGAAATTAATAAACAGATTTTATGAATGTATTAATTCAAATTTTTGACTTTAGTGTATCGACGACGAGAGATCTCAACATACTCTTGACTGTAGGCGGCGGATGCTGATTCAGAAGCTTCTAAAATGACAAATGTGATTTCGGAAATTCAGCAATTTGTTTTTGGTCAATCGATTTCACATATTGATCCGATGGCTACACATGCAAATACGATTCAAATTAAAAATTATAAGCCAAAAAAGAATCAATCATCTTTAAAAAATAGAGCGATCAATCTGGGTGAAGAACCTCAAGACAGTAAAATTAAAAAAGTAGATCATTTTTAGTATTTAAGCCCCTGCATTTTTGGCAGAAGTTCTTCAAGATGTTGAATTCGAGTTTCATCAGACGGGTGTGTGCTCAGGAACTGCGGAGGTTTTGAACCTGCAGTTTGAGCGTTCATTTTTCGCCACAAACTAACGGCTTCGTTCGGGTTGTATCCGGCGCGTGTCATCAATTCTAAGCCGATCTCGTCGGCTTCGGTCTCTTGGCCGCGACTGTGGGGTAAGCTGACCACAAGATTTGAAATGGTATCGGCAACACCTGTGTACTTTTCATCAAGCTTTCCTGTAGCCAACAGTAAATTAATCGAAAATTTTTTGATCAGCTCTTCGCTCATGCGCTCGCGTCCATGTTCACGAAGGGCGTGTGAAATTTCATGTCCCATAATAGCTGCGATTTCGCCATCGGTCAGTTGGAGTTGTTGAATGATTCCAGTAAAGAAAATAATTTTACCACCTGGCATGCAAAAAGCATTGAGTTCGTTTTTTGTGATCACATTGGCTTCCCAGTTCCAGTTTTTGGCCTCTTTACGAAAAACACCCACTTGCGGAACAATTCGTTTCATCACATTTTGAACGCGCGTCGTAACGGCTGCGTTTTGGTTGAGCTGATTATTTTTTTGAGCGTCTTGTTTAAGTTGCTCATAACTTTGAGCCGAAGCGGCCTCTATTTCTGACGAGGGCACAAGCATCAATTGGCGTCGCTTCGGGCCGATCGCACCTTCTTCAGTGGTTGAAGCGCAGCTTGATAAAATCAGAGTAAGTAAAATTAAAATATACAAAAACAACTCCTTCGAAAAATGAATTTCTTCATTGTAGCTTTTAAATTAAATAATAATGAAGAACTAAATTAAAGATCGACAACAAAATTGACCCAAAAATAGCGGGCAGCCAACCAATCACTTGAAATCCAGGTGTCACCCAGGCCGTTATTTTAATGATTGCACCGTTAATAACAAAAGTAAAAAGACCAAGTGTTAGAATATTAATTGGTAAAGTTAAGAAAATAAGAACAGGCCAAATTAAAGAATTAGCAAAAGCTAAAATGATCGCGGCTATGAAGGCCGAAAACAACCCCGAGACTTTAAAATTTTGAATCACTTTAGATGTTAACAAAAGCCCAATGGCCGATACAATAAAGTGAAGAATCGTCGAATTTATTCCTAAGTGAGTTTCCATTATATTTCTCCTTTTTAAACTAAAATCATTTCTTCAAGCGGTAAAGGTTTTGAAAATAAATAGCCTTGACCAAATTCTGAACCAAACTCAAGCAGCTTATTCAGTTGCTCTGGTGTTTCGATACCTTCCGAAATAATTTTAATATTTAATGATTGCGCCAAATAAATAATCGATCGAACGACAGCTTCTGTTTTAGCATCAACAAGCATTTTTTGGACAAAACTTCCATCGACTTTAATATAATCGATGGGCATTTTTGAAAGATATTGAAGGCTTGAATATCCAGTTCCAAAATCGTCGATTGATATTTGATAGCCATGTTCGTGGCACTTATTTAAAGTGTCTAACACAACAACGCCTTCCATTAAAATTCTTTCAGTCATTTCAAGTTTGATATCATTTGAATTGAGGCTGTATTTTTTTAGACTGATATTGAGATTTTTAACAAAGTCATGGTGAATAAACTGTTTGCCTGAAATATTCACGCTGACTGAAAAGTTTTTTTTTGTTTTCTGCAAAATTTGTAAATGGCGAAAACTTTCATCCACGATCCATTCACCAACAGGAACAATAATCGACGAGTTTTCTATTAAATCAATAAACAGTGCAGGTGAAATCATTCCTTCGGTTGGACTTTTCCATCGTAATAAAGCTTCTGAGCCAATGATTTCATTTGTGTTTAAGTTTAAAATCGGTTGGTGATAAAGTAGAAATTCGTTATTTTTAAATGCATCGTAGATTTTATTTTCAAGTTTAATTTTATTAACGCCTTCAGAATCTTCCGGAAATTGATTTGAGATTTTAAGTGGATCTGAGTGTTGATTTTGATTTCGTAAACGCTTCAGTAAAAGTTGGACGAGCAAACGCACAATGGTGTCGGCCGAATGTACGCGATCAAGCAATTGCTCTTTGCTGACCACCATCAAAGTGCAATCTTCCATGGCCTTGGCTGATGCAGACCGGTTTAAGTTGTCTAATAAGGCCATTTCTCCAAAAATTTCAGACTCACCAATTGTCGTCAGTGCCACTTCTTCGCTATTTTTGGTAATCAGTATCTGAACGCGTCCTTTTTCAATTAAATACGCGCAGTCTCCGGCTTCATTTTGTTTGAAGATGTAGTCATTTTTTTTGAAGCTTACTTTCATATGAGATACTCCAATTTTTATTTATCTTTCAGGCGGCTGACGCCCGTCCAGTTTTCAGGTACAGGTTCTTTTTGCATTTGTGTGCACTTTTTGACGTAATACTGACTCACTTGATCTTCGGGCTTCAAAGTTAAACTTTCATTAAAAAAACTCAGTGCTTCGTTAAAGGATCCTAAGTTATAAAATTCACGACCTTGATGGTAACTGCTTAGCCAGGCTTGATCTTCCGTTTTAATTTTTCCTTCGTAAAGTAAATCATAAATTGTGATCGTGGTGGTTTTTCCTTTGACGATGACTTGGTCGAGCTCTCGGCAGATGAAATCATTTTTAACAGCCTGGTAAGTTGATTCGCCTAAAATAATATGATTACCATACGTGCGTGTTAGACTTTCTAAGCGTGAAGCTAAATTCACCGAGTCGCCCATGACCGTATAATTCTGAATGGTCGATGAGCCCATATTGCCAACGCTCATTTCGCCAGTGTTAATACCAATACCCATTTCAAGTCGTGGAAAATTTTGGTCTTTAAGTTCGTGATTGAGAACAGCTAGTTTTTGAACAGATTGCAAAGCGCAGCGGCAAGCTAAATGCGGGTGATTTTCAAAACTAACGGGTGCACCAAAAAAAGTCATAATCGCATCGCCGATAAATTTATCGACTGTGCCTTTTGTTTTGTAAATCTCTTCGGTCATTTTTGTTAAATACAGATTTAAGAAATCAGCTAAGGCTTTTGGTTCAAGCTTTTCCGAAAATGTTGTAAAACCACGTAAGTCTGAAAATAACACAGTCAAATTTTTCTTTGAGCCTCCAAGCTCAAGATTTTTATGTGACTTCAAGAGCTCTTCGACAACGGCGGGTGACACATATTTTGAAAAAGCCTTTCGCACTTTATTTTTATTGCGTTCTTCAGTGAAGTATTTGTAGATCGTCACAGAGATATACGTCAGACCTATAACAGCAAAAAAAGTCCAATTCTGAATCATATAGCTTTTTTTAACATACAGGATATAATCGCCCACCGTATAGATGATCAAAGTGATCACAAAAATAAATAATGAAGACAAAGCGCTTCCCCAAGCCCAAATAAGCGATAAGACAACTCCTAAAACAAATGTTAAAGCCGGAACAAGTGTGGCTGCATTTTTTAAATCAAGAATAAAATTCTTTTCAAGAAGATTCGCTATTGCTGTTAAATGAATTTCAGGCCCCGGCATAGCATTTTGCAAAGGCGTGTTTCTGACATCATAAATACCTAAAGCAGTTGCGCCGATTAGAAGGCTACGATTTTTAAAGAATTCGTTTTTATCAACAATTTCTGTTTTAAAACGATTATGATCTCGGATTTGAACTTCGATCGTTGGTTGATTCTTTTTCGTCAGTAATTCTTTGGCTGAAATATAATAAAAACTTTTCTCGGGACCGTAGTAATTCAATCTTAGCTGAGAAAATGAATCTGTCGGTACAAGTAAGACAGGTTCTTGATCATTTTCGTTGTCAAAAATTTTAAATGAGCTCAAAACTTTTTCGTTTTTTTGAATTGATTCAGTTAAAATAACTTCGGCGCGATAGTTTTGAGCGATCAAATAAGTCTGCATGGCTAAAGAAGGGATATAGCTGCTTCCCATTTTAGAGCCTGCGCGGTAAAACAGCGGGTATCTTCGAATAAACCCATCTGAATCCATTTTTGTATTAAACGAAGCCGTCATTTTTGAATTATTCTGAATGGCCGGAGTATTCGAATACCAACCCAAGTATTGGGGAATCGGGTGCACTCGTGTTTTTTTTATTTGATCTGTGATTTTTATAAAACTTTTTTGGTCAAGCTTCGTCTTAAAAGCAGCTTCATAATAAGGCAAGATGTTTTGGAATAAACTTTTTTGTAAAAAAATATCTTGCGGCGTCAGCCAAGAATAACAGTATCCATTGATGGCTCGACTTTTTTGTGAATTTAAAGCGTTTTTTTGATAAGTATTTAAATTTTCGATCGACAAAGATTTCACATTTTGCAGAAATTGTTTTTCAACGTCTTCTGTGATGGACAAAAAGATTCGATCAAACAGTTCTTTCCAATTAGAGGATTCGAAATTCTCGGATTGATCATCCACAACAAAAGTGGGATTTAATGTCACGATGCGGTCTCCGCCTAAATGTAAAAAAGCCTCTGCGGTGCAAATGTCTTGATAGGGTTGAGTTTGCGCTGGGTATTGTCCGTTCGATGCTGTTCCCAGAATTAAGCGGTCTTCGTATTTATGAATAACATCACCCAGAATTTGATCGGCATTGGGATTTTCTCGTTCGGGTTCAGAAAGCAAAATATCATAAGTCAGTGATTTGGCTCCGTGAGATAAAACTTCTTCGGTGATTTCAGCTAGGATTGTTCTTGACCAAGGCCAGCGTCCGATTTCTTCGATCGAGGCATCATCGATGGCGATCAGACCCACATTGGCTTTTGATTTTTTTTCGGGTCTGATCGTCATTTTTAAATCGTCAATGCGATTTTGCAGCACTTCAAGACTTTCAAAAAAACGTGAATCATCTTTTAAGTAATCGTTGCGATTTTGGCGGCTGATGTAGGCGTAAGAAAAATAGCTGACAAGGCTTGTAAAAAAAAGACCAATTAGAAATGAAATGAGATGAGATCGCATGGTTGCATTTAGTTTATCAAGTCTGAGAAAACGAGCAACAAACAACAACAAACAAGACCTAAGTCACATTTTGATTTGAATCGGAGATTGGAAAAAAAATCTTCGTTATTTTAAAAGCAAGCTGGGTCAAAATGGGTCCCAACAGAAGGCCGGGTGCACCGTACATGATAATGGCGCCGATCAGGGCTAACAAAGAAACCAATGGATGAATCTCATCGCTTGAGGCATTTAGAATTAATGGCTTAATTAAATTATCCAAGCTTCCCGCAATGACTGAAGCAACAATCAAGCTGACGGATGCCGAGCTGTGTCCTTGGATAAAGCTCAACAGTGCAAGAAAAATTGCAATGGGGGCTGCTCCGATGATTGGAATTAACGAAAAAATAAATGTGATAATAAAAACGAACAGAAATTCATTAAAACCACAGAAATAAGCAAAAGTCGCAATGATCGAAGCTTGCAAAATTCCGATCAAAGCCGAAGCGAATAAGGTTAAGTAAGTGCTGCGCTGGACGATCTGAATCAGTTGGTTCAGTTCGTTTTTTGTCAGTAAATCAAGATTTAGAAAAAATTTTTTGATTGCTGAAGACTGAGTTAAAAAGAAATAAAGCCCGCCAATAAAAACAAAAATTGAAATTGTGCGTTGGGGGATTTGCGTGATAAAATCAGTGGCGTAACTTGCCAAAGAGCTACTGGCTTTGCTTAGAACATCGCTGAACTGGGGCAGTTGCTGCGTATCAAAATCAAAATTTTTTGCAATAATCTGGGTTTGATTCGTTAGCGAGGCAAGAAGTTGTTCTGTTAATTTATAAAACTGCGTGTTTTGAAAACCAATTGCCGAATACTCTTTAATTGAAGCAACAAGTTTAAAAGTCATGACAACTAACGGACTGGCAATAAAAATAAAAAAGATAACCAACACAAATAACGTGACCCAGTGACGCTTTCTATATTTAAGCGAAAAATGTGTAACTAAGTTTTCAAGTGCAAAAGAAAACAGTGCGGCTAAAAGCAATGGTGTAAAAAAAGGCCAAAACATCAGTGCAAATAGGCCAATGATGATGCTTGAAAATAAAATGCGTATATATTTGTGACGTTCTTCGATTCGCATAAATTATTTGATCAAACTTTTTTTTAATTCGCCCAGTTTTCCGTCCGAAGGCTTGCCAAACCAAATTGACAAAAATTGCTCGGCAAATTCATTTGAGCCCGAAATTGTTTTAACTTCAGAGCCGGGTTGCTCAAGGTCAATACGAGCTTGATCTTGCTTCCAAGTGATCGCAATTGAAAAAGTTTCTGATTTTTTAAATTCTTTGATATTGGATATTTCAGACAAAACTTGATCAAGTGCTTCAGTTCGGTTTTGTGAGTTAATTTTATTTGATTCAAGACCTTCTTTGAAAGCTTCTGAAATGCGCGAGCCTGGAAGATCCCGCAAAAAAGTAATTTGCATTAAGATAGGGCTTGCAAGTTTGAGTGATTTTAAAAAGCCCTCATCGGATTTCACTAATTGATCGGGTTTTGCAGACAGGAGCTGCATGACATAAACTCTGACAGGCACTAAGCCAAAAACAGCTTTTTTACGAAGCCCGTGGGAGACTGGAACTAAGATTGTTGAGACTTTGTCCACTCCTAAAGTCGCTGATGATAGAAGCTCGACGTCTTCAAACTTTTCCGAAGATTTTTCACTTTTAATCAGCAAAGCGGCTTTTGTTAAGTTCGATAATGAGGTGATAAAAAGAAATGCTATAAATACGACCACTCTATTTTTTTTAAATTTCATGATGCTTCCTTTTTTTTAAGTCAGCCCTCATCAAACTCTTTGTGAGTCACAGTGTCAAATAAAACACTTCATAGAAGAAAAAAAATGAATTTGGTAATGTTTTTAAAAAACGAGGAGTATCTGTGAAATTCATCACTTTGTTAACGGCATTTCTTTTTTCATTTTCTGCTGAAGCAAAAGATTTAACTCATCGCTTAGGAGTGGGTTTTAAAAATAACACTGTTTTAGATCTACCTTCCTTGGCTGCCGTGTATTATCCAAATTCGGATTATGCTTTCACGCTTGGCTTAGGTCTTGATACTCAAACTGATCATTCGGCTTACCAAGTCAGTGCGGGGGCGCGCTCGGTGATTTATTCAGAAAATAATTTGAACTTTTTTGCAGCGGCTCAGTTAGCTGTCTTGGGTTATGAAAACTCAGTTGATGGAAAGCAAAATGGAGTCGAACTAGCTGCAACTTTAGGAGCCGAGTTTTTTTTAGCTGGGCTGGAGAATTTGGGTTTTACTTTTGAAGCGGGTGTCGCATTAGATACGCCTAAAAATTCGCGTTTTCGAACGCTTGGTCTTGACCCGTTTCGCGCAGGACTTATTTTTTATTTTTAGTTTTATAATGAATCATTTTTGAAGGAGTTTTTGATGAAAAAAGTTATTCAAACAGAGCATGCACCCAAGGCTGTAGGTCCTTACTCACAGGCTATCCAAGTTCAGAATTTTTTATTTTGCTCGGGTCAAATTTCAATTGATCCTCAAACACAAAATGTCTTCACAGGAGACATTAAAATTCAGACTGAAATGGTCTTGAAAAATATTGACGCCGTTTTAAAGGCTGCTGATCTGCAATTTTCTGATATTGTTAAAACCACAATTTTTTTAACGAACATGGCGGATTTTTCGGTCGTTAACGAAATCTACGCACAGAAGTTTTCAGCCGAACCACCGGCCAGGTCAACGGTTGCTGTTTCGGCTTTACCTAAAGGGGTGAATGTTGAAATTGAAGTGATTGCTTGCAGACGTGCCTAGATTTAAAGTCAAAAAAAACATTTTACTTCTAAGTATTGGATTTATTTTCGTTTTATATATATATGAAATGAAAGAAATTGTTATTAACGATCATTTTCAAAGCCTTGATTCAGTTATCGTTTCTGAATGTGGAGTAGTTTTAACGGGTGCCCCTGGACGTATTCGCGAAGCCTTTGAACTGATGGCTCAAAAAAAAATAAAAAAGCTGGTGATTTCCGGAGTCTACAAAGAAGCTCAATTAAATGAGATTTTTCCGCCCCTGCCATTTTATCCTGAGATTAACCCAAGTGATGTGATTTTAGAAAAAAAATCTGAAAGTACTTTTGGCAATGCGATTCAGAGTTTGGCGGTCGTTAAAAGCTTGCATTGTAAAAATATTTTACTGATTACGTCTCAGTTACACATGCACCGAGCCTCTAAAATATTTCGCCGAATTTTTCCAAGTCAAATTGAGATTCGGACTTACTCTGTTTTTCATAATTCAAAAGAAAACGAACTTTTTGATTTGTTATTTGAATCTACAAAATCGGTTTTTTACACAGTCTTTGGTCGAGTTCTTTAAGTTTTAGGGCTTTAGCTTTTTCAAAGAGGCACCGATAGGCCTCTATGAGCCATTTTAAGACGCCCACATTGGATCAAATTTCATTCGAGAACGTTTCTGTGATGATGAATGGAATTGACCCTGTTTTGCGTTCAGTCGATTTTAATATTCCGATGGACCAAACAATTCTTGTTCAGTCTTCAAACCCAAATCATGCGGTTTATTTTTTAGAAATTTTAGCTGGACGAAAAATTCCTGAGTCAGGTCGAATATTTTGGAATGATAATCAGATCATGCCGTTTGAAGATTCGGATTGGTCCGCCGAATATATGGTGGGTTGTTATTTCGAAAATCAAAGACCTTCCCCTGAAGACAGTTTAAAAAAAATCTTAGATTACTCAAAATGTGCTTCTGATTTGATGAGTGAAGTGATTGAACACTTTGAACTTAAGGATTTGTTTCAACAGAGTTTTAAAAAATTAACTTACGAGAATCAAAAACTCAGCTTGCTGATTTTAGCCACTTTAAAAAATCCACAAATGCTGATCTTAGAAGATCCTGCTTTGGGTTTGTCTGAAAAAGTATTTTTAGAATTCTTAGATTGGGTTCAACGGGGACAAAGGCAGGGTTACTTTCGCCATATTTTTATGACGAACAATCATCCAGCGGCACTGCGTCACTTAGAGTCCAGCAGTCTATTTATAGATGATGGCCTCATTTATTTCGAAGAAAATCAAAAATTTAAAAAAGTCTTTCACTTCTAATCAGAGGGCCTTCATACTTGGTCTGTGAATTCAAATTCTCTCAGTCTTTATTTCATTAATAAATTAATTTTATCAGCGCGCTCAGGCGCGCTGATAAAGCGCATCACGATTTTATCTTTCATCGCAATTTCAATGAGCCTGACCGCTTTTTTTATTGTTTTGTTTGTGATGAACGGTATGAATCTAAATATTAAAAAAAGAATTATGGCACTTGAACCTCACTTGGTGACGGTGCATGAAGAAAAAGATGATGCTTTAATTAAAAAAATGATTTCTTCAAAAACAGTTCAAGCTTACCAATCTTTTGATTTAATTTTAAGAACGATCGACGGGCAGTTTAAAGGGTCACAGGCTGTGGGTTACAGCACTGAAGGCCTGCAGCAATGGGTTCAACATTTAAAAGAACTTCGTAAAAAAGAGTCGTCGACTGATTCTTTTGATTACGCAACCTCGGAGCTTCAACTTGATCGCAACGAAGTTGCTTTAGGTGTTGATCTGGCGCGATCGCTTGGAATTTTAGAAGGTGACGAGATCACTTTAATTCCGCCTGAAACTCTTTTACTGAGCTCGCTTGAAACTCCTTTGTTTCAAAAAGTGACTGTGCGAAGAATTTTAGTCACTGATTTATATGATTTAGATTCGAAGCTTGTGTTGTTTAATTCTGAAAAGTCGCTAGCGCAATTTTCTAAAACTCTAAGTCGAAAACGGGGTTTTCATTTTTGGTTTGATTCAGTCGGAGACGCTGATTTTGCAAAAGAAAAACTTCAGAAGTTGTTGATCAAGTCAGAAACTTGGCAGGAAAAAAATTCAGATTTATTTTTTGCTTTGCTGATGGAAAAATCAATGATCGGGGTTTTTTTAGGCCTGGCCGGACTCATTGCATCGTCTTCGATATTAACTGTTTTAGCTTTATTGATGTCACAAAAAAAACGAGATATCGCCATCATTAAAACTTTAGGTCTATCGCAAAAGAAAACACTTTGGCTTTTTACAAAAATTGGTTTGTGGATATCAGGAAGTGCGATTGCTTTAGGGCTTTTTTTGGGTCTTGGTGTCAGTTACTACCTTCAATACTATCCGGTGAATATCTTACCGCAAATTTATTATGATTCATCAATTCCGGCCCTTGTGGATTTACGCTTTGTGGGCGTGGTTGTGGTGGTGGCGATGATTTTAGCTTTTTTGGGTTCTTTTTTACCGGCGCGAACAACGCTTCGAATTCAACCGGCGTTGCTCTTGAGACAAAAAAACTAAACACTCAGAAACTGATCCCCTACATTGCACTTGGGGGATCCAAACAAAGCCCATAACCAGCTCTGTTTCCATTTTCAAATGTGATTTTAATTTAACTCAAACTGC
>JAYTPD010000046.1:0-1732 GCA_043747435.1 Bdellovibrio sp.
GGGCGGAGCCAGCGAATTTGCCGAAAAGATTTTGCAACAGATGATCGAAATGAGCGACGAACCCCGTTACGTTGAAAGACTTAAAAAGAAGATGGCTGAGCTTCAGCGAACGAAGTAAGTAGTCTATTTTTTTAATTTCCGTTTGGCTATTTTTTTTGCCATTTTATCAAAATCACTCATCATATTTTGTGTTTCAATTTGCTGATACCTTACTTCGTATTTTTCAAACTCTTTTTCAGCATGTTCGATTGCAAGTTGGTGTGATATTTTTCCCGCATGAGTTAAAATGTTTTTTTCATTGAATTGCAAAAATGCATCAAGCTTTTTTACCCAGTCAGTCATGTGCATTGGTTTTCTACTCAAGGCTTGGTCTTCTGCATAGTCTAAATACATATTCACTGTGCGATTCAATGCTGTTAATTCTTCTTTGCTCAAATAATTTTTTGCAATTGAAATATCATGCTTCCTAATTGGCCCATCCGGCGAATTCCTCCAAGTTGTTAAACCCATATTCTTTTTTTTTGCGTTTGCCCTAGTTTTGATAATCTCGGCAGCAGTCTGGCCATGAGTGGCCCAGTGCAATTTATTTTGAACGGTCGCATAGAATATTTGAGTTATTTCGGCTCGACCATCATAATCAATACTGGTTGAATAAATATCAGCAATTTTTTGATAAAATCTTCGCTCAGAAGCTCTGATCGCCCTAATACGAAGCAGGAGTTCATCAAAATAGTCTTGTACGGGTGTTCTGCTTTCTTTGAGGCGCTCATCATCTATCACAAAGCCTTTAACTAGAAACTCTTGCAATTGAGTTGTGGCCCATTTTCTGAATTGGGTGGCTTTGGAACTTTTGACTCTATAGCCAATAGCTAAGATGGCCTCTAGATTATAATGTTTAAGATTGCGGTTGATGTGTCTTTTTCCTTCGCGGCGAACTTGTAAGTATTCCTTACAAGTTGCCTTTTCGGTTAATTCATTGTCTTCGTAAATAGACTTGAGATGGATCGTAATATTTTGCGGAGTTGTTTGAAAAAGCTCAGCAATTGCCGCTTGCGTAAGCCAAACACTTTGATCTTCAAAGCGAACTTGAATTTTGCTTTGGCCATCATTGGACTGAAATAAAATAATCTCGCCTTTTTGTAATTTACTATTCATGCCATTTTCACCTTTGTGTTTAGACAAAACAATCAAACATAAGATAAAGTTAAGCTCGTCACCATGGCAATCAAAAAATAAATATTAAAGATAAGAAAAAGATTCAAAAAAAGCTCAAGTTCGAGCTATTCAAGACTTCGATTACTGCGATCAGCTGATCAACGAAAAAGAGTGCAAAGGAAAGTCTTGGCTGTATCAAGTATTAGACTTAACAACAGATCTTGATCAAAAATTTTTCCACGCCTTTCACTGGGGTGCTTTAGCATTAACGGTGATTATTTCGGATTACGCCGGGGCAAGTTCCCTGTTTGACAAGGGCACCGCCCTGTATCCTGACGAGTGGCTTCTTAATTATTCGGCGGGCTACCACGCTTTGTTCGAAGAGAAAAATAAAACAAAAGCGGCAAGACTTTATTTGCAGGCGGCTAATCATGGGGCTCCGGACTGGGTTCGTTTGATGGCGGGCCGCTTGGCTGTAGAGGGCGGAGCCAGCGAATTTGCCGAAAAGATTTTGCAACAGATGATCGAAATGAGCGACGAACCCCGTTACGTTGAAAGACTTAAAAAGAAGATGGCT
>JAYTPD010000047.1:0-12588 GCA_043747435.1 Bdellovibrio sp.
GAAAAAAATCCAGCTGAAACAGCCGATTCAACTTATGGAGCCGTCTATCTTAAAGCGCTGGCTTACTATGGTTTAGGACAAAAAGAAATTGCGATTCGACTGCTTGAATCTCTGTCAGATAAAGTTCCCCACTATCGTTCGACCCAAGCTTTTCTTCATGAATGGAAATTGACATGAAATTATTGAAGCAGCTTGGTTTATTTTTAAGTCCCTTCGGTGTATTGCTTATTTTTTCTATTCTATGGATTTTTATTTTAAAGCCCCGACTTATTCAGTTTATACAAACTGAGATTCCTCGGATAGAGGCCATCCAAACAAGAAGTGATATCAAAATTAAAACAATTGATCTTTCTTTTCTTAAATTACAAGCTACTGTTGAAGATATTCGAATTGATTTTAAAAATGAATTGAAGAATATAAAGCCCGTGACGATTGAAAAATTGAAACTGCAGCTTGACCCGTTTAAGTTACTTGTTGGACAGATTTCATTCTCAAAAATTCAGTTCGATCGAATTGATTGGGCTTTCGAAGCACAAAAAGGCTCAAAAGAAGTCTTCAAAGAATTGCCTTTGGACGAGCTTTTTAAAGTTTTACCACAAATTCCCGTTGAACAAGTTTATTTAAATCAAGTGAAAATAAACTTCAAAGATGAAGCGCAATCGATTTTGGTCAACTTCAAGCTGAATCAAATTTTTCTACAAAATAAAAAAAGTTTGGTGGATATTTCTTTGAATCAAATGATCATCGAACCGCTTAACACGTCTCAGGCGAATTTATTTTGTGAAATCAATTTAAAGTCTTCACTTCGATCTATTAACGAAGAAACTCAGTTGATCATTTCTTCTTTCGAGATCAAAGCGTTGGATTCAAACTTCAAACTCACTGGTCAGCTCAATCAGTTTAAAAATATTTTGATTCGCCCCGAAGGAAAAATAAAAATTGAAAGTGAATTGCATTTTGATGATGTGCGCTCATTAGGGCTCAGTTTATTTCCTCAAAAAAATCGGCTTCCTTCAATCACGGGCTCGATGCAAGTTCAAGGCGACTTGCAGTTCAAAGGCCTGCAAAACGTCAATGGCCAACTTTTACTACAGACCAAGCAAGTCAATGTGGATCACTTCAAATTAGGACAAGCGCAAGTCAAAGCAGAGATTAAAAAAAATCAAATCTACATCAACCAAATTGAAGTTGAACACCCATCGGGTTTGGCGTCTTTAAAAGAAATCGAAATCGAACAGAAGCCTCCCTACAATTTTAAAGCGCGCATGGATGTCAGCCATTTTGACTTACAAAAATTATTTGTTTCGATCGGGATCAATGACATACCCGCCGGTGCTTTAGCCAACGGAGAAATAAATTGCGGCGGGCATATCGAACCAAGCCCCTTCGCCAGCTGCGAAGTCTCAACAGAACTTAAAGATATTTGGCTGAAGCCTGAACTTCATGATTCTTTCCATATTTTAAAAATAAAAAATGCTTCCGTGAAAGGTCAGTTGAACATCAAGCCTGAAGGCCTTGACTACAAAGCTCAACTTAAAGTGGGACAATCTGAAGGGCTTAGCCAGGGCGAAGTGCTTTTTGCAGAGGGCTTTAAACTGAACTTTGAAACCAATCAGCTCAATTTTTCAGATGTTGAATCATTAGCTGACTTGAATTTTAAAGGGGCTTTGCAAATCAAAGGTGTCACTCAAGGCAATACTCAGCACGGCGTGATCGATGCCCAAATGACTTTTACAAACGCAGAGATTGATCGCTTTCGCTTGGGCCGACTCGAAAGTGCTCTGAAGTACGAAAAATCTCAATTACAGCTTAAATCACTTTCTGGATTGATCGGACGTTCGAATTACCGCGGAGATTTACTTTTTGATTTTAAAAAATCTGAAGTTAAAGCAGATTTAGTGATGAATGATCTCGCCGGTGAAGACTTATTTTTTGCGTTGAAAAATCGCTTTGAAATACCATTTAACTTAACGGGTCGCGGACAAGCAGAAATAAATGCTTCAGGTCCTTTTGATTTTTGGAAATTAAAATATAATTTAAAAGCGCAGCTTAGGCAGGGCGCCATTGCTGAAGAAAGCTTTGAAAATTTAAATCTTGATTTAACCTCAAATGGCGAAGCTGTGCACTTTAATCAAGTGAGTTTAAAAAAGAATCGCAGCCTCATACAACTTGAGGGTGACATTAAAACAACAAAAAATTCACCGCAGTTTGATTTAAAAATCAAATCTGAGCCCCTGCGTCTTGAAGAAAGTGATCACTTACTCAAGCTTGTTCCCGCCTTAACAGGTCAAACTTGGATCAACGGTCAAATAAAAGGTGAGCTTTTAAATCCAGAATTGAATCTTAATTTTAACACACGTCAAATGACTTTTGAAAACAACGAATATCCCAGCTCGCAAGGGCAAATCAATATCAACAAAAAGAATTTTAAATTTATTGGTCAATTATTTGGACGCCAAATTCAGTCAGATATACTTTGGCCCTGGAACGAAAACGAACCCTACTCTTTGCGTTTACAAATTCGCGATTTAAATCCTTTAATACTACTGCCCGCTTTGTCTCTTCCACAGCCCAGTTCTGAATATTATTCTCGTCTGAATGCGGACGTTGAGCTTAAAGCGCCTCGGCGCGAGCTTAAATCTTCAGAAGGCTTCATTAAGGTCAATGATTTTATTTTACAGAGGGGTGCGCTTTATTTCAAACTTGCAAAGGCTTCGTCTTTTTATTTTAAAAAAGGCCTTCGCCAAATGGATGCTCTCGAATTAAGTGGAGAATCAAATCATTTAAATATTCAACTTGCGAACGCAAATGCCGAAGAAGCCAAGCTGACTCTTGAAGGTGATCTACAGCTAAAACAATTTCAGTTTCTTGTTCCCTTTGCGCAGAACTTTGCAGGTCGACTTCAAATCGATAGTCAAGTGACTTTTAAAAACAACGACTTCCAACTTTATGGAGATGGGGAAATCACGGATGCAATCGTTAAATTAAAAGGTTTTCCTCAGGCCATCGAAAATATAAATACGCCCATTGAGTTTTCAAAATCAAAAATATTTTTGAATGACTTAACCGCCCAGCTTGGGCAAAGCGAAATCAACGGCCAAGGGCAAATCGACATCAAAGGCCCGCATCAAATTTTGGTTAACCTTCAAGCCACCTCCGATAATGTCGAACTTGTTTTTCCAGAACAAGTCACAACAGCCGGTAAGGCCGACATTATTTTTTTTGGGTCATGGTTACCATACACTCTAAAAGTAAACTACAAAGTCAGTCGTGGTCTATTCGAAAAAGATTTCGGACAAGAAGACCCCAACGGAAAAACGTCTTTGAAATCAAGCCCGTTTTTACCGCCGCAACAAATTGAAGCACAAGCTCCTTCAATTTTATTGGATGTTGCCATTGATATGTCCCAAGGAGTCATCGTTAAAAATCGTATTATTGAAGGTGAAGCCGTAGGGAAATTGCAAATCAATGGAACTCCTGAAAATCCAACGATCACTGGTCGAATTGATATTCAATCGGGAAGTAAATTGATTTTTAAAGATAAAGCCTTTGACATCCAAACAGCGACGATTCAGTTTCCGCAAAATGGCGAAATTAATCCTGACATTTACATCACAGCAAATTCGCGAGTTTCAGATTATGATATTAATTTACTTGTTCAAGGACCCGC
Source organism: Bdellovibrio sp. (assembly GCA_043747435.1). Lineage (GTDB taxonomy): Bacteria > Bdellovibrionota > Bdellovibrionia > Bdellovibrionales > Bdellovibrionaceae > Pseudobdellovibrio. Next base: position 3,671 of record JAYTPD010000047.1, read on the forward strand.
AAAAAATTTAATTATTAAGCCCACCAGCCAACCGCCTTTGAGTGTGAATGAGATTTTTTCGTTGCTTGCTCTTGGTTTAACTTCATCAAAACTAGATCAAAACCTGAGTTCTGAAACTCAACAACAGCAAACGGGTTTAGAAATTATTGCTTCGCGTGTGAATCAGTCGCAAGTGAATAAAAAATTTCAAGAAAAATTCGGCCTGACAGTTCAATTGGCTCCCACGGTGGACAGCACAAAAAATATTGCTGTTCCTAAAGTTGTTGTAACCAAAAAGATTCAAAAAAACGTGAACGCCTCGTATTCGCGGCCGCTGACGGGCGACACGCAAAATCAAGAATGGAAACTGCAGTATTTATTTAATCCCAACAAGTCCGTGAACTTAAATTACCAAAATAATGAAAGTAATAAGCAAGACCAAATTCGAAACAATAACTCAAGCGATACGGGGATTTTAGGTCTTGATTTCGAATACAAAAAGGAATTTAAATGAGGTTTTTTTATTTAAATTTATTTTTTGTGATCTTCGTTTTCAGTTTTTTTGCGAATGCAAATAACTTGGTTTTAAACCTGTCGGACTGGCCGGCTGATGTTGTCGAGCGCATGAAAAAAGAAGTTCCTGAGCTTGATCAAAAGAAATTTGATGCCATTACATTGAATTTAATTTTAAAAAAGCTTGATCAAAAAATGCAATTTAATAGCCTTAAGCTTGTTCAAACAAATGAAGACGAGCTGAGGCTTGTCGGTGAAATTTCAGCTGTCGTCGATAAAATTGATTTCCAAGGCCTTGATGAAATTTCAGAAGCAGAAGCTTTAACATTAATGAATTTAAATATAAAAAATGCTTTAGACGAAGACTCTTTAAAAACAGCCGTAGACAAATTAGTTCAGTATTATCGTGATTTAGGATATCGTTTTGCGGCCGTGCAGTTTGAAGTGATTTCAGTTTCGACGATTCAAAAAAATATTATTTTCAAAGTTCAAACTAAAAAACGAACACGTTTAACTCAGATCAATGTTGAAGGTGTTGACCCTTTAAGCCAAGAGCTTATTGAGAGGCAACTGAAAAAACTTTTTTTTAAACCTCTGTTAAATCAAGAAACTTTGACTCAGTTAAATATTGATTTACGTCGTTATCTTAGTCAGCAGGGTTATTTTTTAACTCAAGTGACTTCACCACAAATTATTTTTTCGGCCGACGAGTTATCAGCGCGCTTGATCTATAAACTTAAAAAAACCACACAGTACTCCATCGAGATCATCAATGCGATTCAATTTACCCACAACTATATCGAAAATGATGTTTTAGGCCTTGAAACTTACTCTTCGAAGGACGTTAATTTTGGCAGCGAAATCGTCGAAAAATTAAAAAGTTTTTACTTATCAGAAGGCTACCCGCATATTGATATTGCGTATTACGAAAGAAAAGAAAATGAAAAAATCATGATGTCTTTTAATTTAGACGAAGGCCCTTACACCCAATTGACCAAGCTGAGTATTACAGGTCAGCATTCAAAAAATGAAAACGATTACAAAGACAAATTTTTTAAACTTTCGACTGCAAAACTAAATGGTAAAACCTACGTCAAAGAAGATATTGAATCGGCCGCTAAAAATTTACTGACCGAATTGCAAAATGAAGGTTTTGTGAATGCCCGCTTAGGTCGTCTACAAATTTACACCGATCGTGAAAGACCCCAAGACGGCGTAGCCCTTATTCAGCTGGATGAAGGCCCACAGGTCACCATCGATCACCTTGATTTTGTTGGTCAACTTGCTGAAACTCCCGAGCAACTTCAAAAAGTGATTAAATTAAACCCCGGCGATACTTTAAATCTAAATCAATTGGAACAAGCTTTGATTTTGCTAAAAAATGAATATTTAAATCAAGGTTACATCGAATATAAATTACTGAACGAAACAAAAGATCTGATCACGTACTCAGAAAAAAACACAAAAGCTGATCTTAAATTTGAATTCCAAACAGGACCTAAAGTCGAAGTTCAATCGATTTTGCTTGAAGGAAATGAACGCACTCACGACAAAGTCATTTTGACCGAGATTGATTTTAAGCCTGGGGATATTTTAACTCCAGCCAAAATTGAAGAGTCGATTTCGCGACTTCAACGAACGGGGCATTTTAGCTCTGTGGATATTTCAACAATCGAATCGGGCACCCCGATATCGCAACGAACTGTTCTTGTCAAAGTTGTTGAGCGTGATCCTGGCGTCTTCACGATTGGGGCTGGTGCAACGAACGAAAACAACGGCACCATTCGCGGCTTTACCGGTATTGCTTATCGTAATATCGGGGGCTGGGGGCGTGGTCTATCTTTACGCGGCGAGGGAAATTATAACTTCGCTGACGTTAAATATCTTGAATCAAAAATAATTTTAGGTGGAGTTGAACCTTATTTATTTGAAACCCGATCACGTCTTCGCCTCAACATCACTAGATCTAGAACAATTTCAGATATCTCGATTAAAAAAGTGACTGAATTAAATTTAGGTGTTTTGTCGATCGAGCAAGATTTCACGTCTCACGTTACGGGTATTTGGGACTTGTGGAGTGTTGCCACTTACGTTGATCATGGAATTTCACCAGAAGATAATAATGGGATTTATGAATCGCAAGTGATTGGCTCGACGGGTCCTACAATTGATATTGATTACCGAGACAATTTGTTTAATCCCACGAGGGGAAGTTTTTCGCGATTTTCAATTGAGTATGCTCCTGAAATTTTAACGAATAATAATGTTGATGATTTTATTCGACTCACAGGACAGTCGACTTGGTATTTTCCATTTAAAAATTCGAGTGTTGTATTTGCTCAATCAGTTAGCGGCGGCTACATTCAAGATACAAAACTTTTGGGCTTCGGAGTTCCTTTTGATAAAAAAGGCTTCACATTAGGCGGGCGCACGACAATTCGTGGTTTTGGTTCGTCGGAGTTTTTTCCGTCTTCGCAAACGGATTCACCCGAATACATCGGTGCAAGTTATAAACTGACAACTTTTTCATCGTACGAGCTTGTTAAATCAGAATTACGATTTCCACTTGTGCAAAAATGGGATTTAATGGGCGCTTTATTTTATGACGGAGGGCAAGTTTTAATCGATGGCTTAGAGTTTTCAGATAAATGGCGCGACGCTATAGGAGTCGGTTTAAGATACAATACTCCCATTGGCCCTTTAAATCTTGAGTACGCTCAAAAACTTGATAAAAAAGAAGGCGAATCGACTGGTGCATTTCATTTGTCGGTCGGCGTTTTCTAAGGTAATTTTTGTCTCTGAAAATACAGTATTGAAATACAATCTTAAGGAGTCTTTAAATTATGCAAAACCATCAACTTCGCGTCTACCCGTCAAAAGAAAAGCTCGAGCGCAAAGATCAACTGGCTTGGAAATTAGCTGAACTTTGCACAGACACGGCTGCTATTAAAGACGATGTGATCGATATGATTATCAACCGCGTGATTGATAACGCATCCGTCGCAATTGCCGCGAGCAATCGCCACCCAGTGGCTTCGGCCCGCTCGATGTCTTTAGCTCATCCGCGAGCTGGTGGTGCAACTGTATTTGGAATGCCCAACGATCAAAAATTTTCTTGTGAATGGGCCGCTTGGGCCAATGGCACGGCCGTGCGCGAACTGGATTATCACGACACATTTTTAGCTGCTGATTACTCACATCCCGGCGATAATATTCCTCCAATCTTAGCCGTCGCTCAACAAACAGGAAAGACCGGAAAAGATTTAATTCGCGCCCTTGCTGTCGCTTACGAAATTCACGTTGATTTAGTTAAAGCGATTTGCTTACACAAATTTAAAAAAGATCATATTGCTCACTTAGCTCCGGCACAAGCTGGCGGCATTGGCGCCCTTTTAGGTTTACCGACTGAAACAGTTTATCAAGCGATTCAACAAGCGGTGCATGTTTCATTTACAACTCGACAATCACGTAAAGGTGAAATTTCATCTTGGAAAGCTTATGCCCCGGCTCACGCCGGAAAATTAGCGATCGAAGCCGTTGATCGGTGCATGCGCGGAGAAGGGGCCCCGTCACCGATTTACGAAGGTGAAGATTCTGTGATCGCCTACATGCTGGATGGCAAAGACGGCCATTACACTGTAACTTTACCTGAGCCCGGTGAAGAAAAACGCGCGATCCTTGAAACTTACACAAAAGAGCATTCGGCTGAGTATCAATCACAAGCCTTAATTGATTTAGCGGCTCGAATGAAAGATGTGTTTTTAACAAAAACTCAAAACTGGGACGACATCAAAGAAATCATTATTCATACGTCTCATCACACGCATTATGTGATCGGAACGGGAGCAAATGATCCGCAAAAAAATGATCCAAAATCTTCACGTGAAACTTTGGATCACTCGATCATGTATATATTTGCTGTGGCCTTACAAGACGGAAAATGGCATCACGTGGATTCTTACGCGCCCGAGCGGGCTCAGCGCCCTGATACTGTTCGCTTGTGGCATAAAATTAAAACCGTCGAAGATAAAAAATGGACTGAAACGTACCATGATCAAGACCCCAACAAAAAACGTTTTGGTGGCCGCGTCGAAATTATTTTGAACAACGGCGAAAAAATAATTGATGAGTTAGGAGTCGCTAACGCTCACCCAGCAGGCGCAAAACCATTTAAGAGAGCTGATTATATTCGTAAATTTGATACTTTAACTGCAGATATCATCACAAAAGACGAGCGCAATCGCTTTATTTCTTTATGTGAAAGATTACCTGAACTAACCGCTTCTGAAATTCAACAGCTGAATGTGCAAGTTCCAATCGATAAATTAATTAATAATAAACGCGATACAAAAGGAATTTTCTAAAATGCTATTTCCCGAGAAAACCGCCGCCGAAAAAAGAAAAAGTTTTCGTGATCAACTTAAAACAGGAAAGCTTTTGCGTTTTCCGGGCTCGTTTTCTCCGCTTGTCAGTATGATGATTGAAAAAAAAGGTTTCGATGGCGTTTACATTTCGGGTTCCGTTTTATCGAATGATCTGGGCTATCCCGATATCGGGCTTACGACTTTAACTGAAGTGGCTCAGCGCGGAAAACAAATTTCACGCACCACAAGTTTACCTTCAATTATTGATGCAGATACAGGTTGGGGCGAACCCATGAATGTGACTCGCGCAATTCAAGAATTTATTGAAATGGGTTTAGCGGGTTGTCATCTTGAAGATCAGCTTAATCCAAAACGCTGTGGTCATTTAGATAACAAGTCTATCATCACAACTGATGATATGTTAAAAAAAATTAAAGCCGCTGTGAACGGAAAAAAACTTGATCAAAATTTTTTGATCATTGCACGAACCGATGCTCGCGCCAGTGAAGGTTTAGAAAAAGCGATCGATCGCGCTAAAGCTTATGTCGACGCCGGTGCAGAAATGATTTTTCCGGAAGCCCTGCAAAACGAAAAAGAATTTGAAGCCATGCGAAAAGCCGTCAGCGTTCCACTGCTTGCGAATATGACTGAATTTGGTAAAGGCAAACTCTACACCACAACTGAATTAGAAAACTTAGGCTACAACTTAGTCATTTATCCTGTGACAACTTTACGTTTAGCAATGGGAGCCACAGATCGCGGCCTTGACATCATCAAACGCGATGGCACCCAAGAAAAAGCGCTTGATCTAATGCAAACCCGCCTACAGCTTTATGATTTAACACGCTACGAAGATTACAACGAATTCGATCAAAATATTTTTAACTTTAAATTGTAATTTCACTCTTCACTTGATTCTACCAAAGACTTCATCCTATGCTTAAGTCTTTCATATTAAGAGGAGAATTTATGGCTGAGTACATTAATCCAGATTATATCGCTGAACCTGAAAAGATGAATGTTAAAAAAGGTCTTGAAGGTGTTGTGATGGATACTTCGAGCGTTTCAAAAGTGAATGCTGATACAAACTCACTGATCTATCGAGGCTACCCGGTTCAAAACTTAGCCGAAAATTGCACTTTTGAAGAAGTGGCTTATTTGATGTACACAGGCGAACTTCCCAATGCTTCTTTGCTGACTGAATTTTCTAAAAAAGAAAAATCTTTGCGTGATATTTCAAAAGATAATTTAAATGTTATTAAAACTTTACCTAAAAAATGTCACCCCATGGATTCTATCCGCACAGGGGTCAGCTTCTTAGGTTGTGAAGATGATCGCATATGGGACGCAACTCCGGCGACGAATTTAGATAAAGCAATTCGCTTGCTTGCAAAGATTCCAACGATGATTGCTGCTGATTATCGTTTTAAAAAAGGTTTGGATTTTATTGCACCAAATCCATCTTTAAGTATTGCTGAAAACTTTTTTCATATGTGCTTTGGAAAAGTTCCCGATGCAAAAATTGTAAAATGTTTTGATGTGTCTTTAATTCTTTACGCAGAACACAGTTTTAACGCTTCAACTTTTACTTCACGTGTTGTGACGTCGACTCAATCGGATATTTACTCGGCAACGGTGGCCGGTATCGGCGCTTTAAAAGGCCCGTTACATGGGGGCGCCAATGAAATGGTCATGCACATGATGATTGAAATTGCTGATCCGAATAAGGCCGAACAATGGATGATCGATGCTTTAGCGAATAAACGTAAAGTGATGGGCTTTGGTCACCGTGTTTATAAATCGGGTGACTCACGAGTTCCTACAATGAAAAAATACGCACAAGTTATGGCTGACACCATCGGCGAACAAAAATGGATGAAGATGTATTCATCGTTAGAAAAAGTCATGGTCGAAAAAAAGAAAATTTATCCAAACTTAGATTTTCCAGCCGGGCCAGCTTACTACATGATGGGTTTTGAAATTGATTTTTTTACTCCAATTTTTGTGATGGCGCGAACGACTGGTTGGTCAGCTCATATTATTGAACAAACAGCAAATAATCGCATCATACGGCCTTTGTCCGAGTACATCGGGGCCACTCAAAGAAAAGTGACTCCGCTTTCTGAAAGAAAATAATTTTGTTTAAACTTTATTTAAAATATCTAATCGGATTTATTTTGCTGTTCACCGTGGAATGCCCTGCGGTTACCGTGACCAATCTTTCAAATCGAACGATCAGTTACAAGGTTGAACCTATTTTTGGATATGAGCAAAGTTATCGATCTACTCCAACGGCTCACACAACAAACGTTGCCGTTTATGGGATTCGCTTTGTTTTGGGTACAGACCGTTTAGCTTTTGAGGGTGAATACACAAAAAGTGAAGACACCGAAAATTATTCTTTAGCGCCTCAGAAAATCACGAATAAAAATGATGAGTTCAAATTTGGAGCTCGCTCAACTTTTAACTACGGAAATTTATTTTTCTTCGTGGCTCGCGCGGGATTACAAGCAACGAATAATATTCAAGAGACCACAAGCAATAGCCTGACGACTTCAACCCAAAAACCCCTCAGCTACGCGCCCTATGGTGGCGCATTAGTTGGATTGCATTTGGGTCGCTATTTTACAACGTCACTTAGTTCAACAGTGGTCCTTCGCGACATCAGTGACTTATCTAAAAATGATTACCAAAACGTTATTTCTGTCGGCGTTGGTACAAGTTTATAGGATTATACAAAATGAAATATATTATTCTTTCTGGTTTTATTTTTTTTATTTTTTCATGTCAAAATATCCCAAGTGTGAGCTCAGGCGCACCCGCTTCAAGCACCCAAGGAAAATCTCACCAGGAGTCCGTTAAGGAAGAAAAAAAACGACAGTCTGAAGCAGATCTTCCTTTTAGGATCTTAGATCCTTCAAAAAAAATAGAGACAATTGCTTTCGGATCGTGTGTGGATCAAGATTTGCCCCAGCCGATTTGGAGATCGATCTTAAAAAGCAATCCTGATTTATTTATTTTAATCGGCGGAGGCATTTGTTCAATCAAAAACTCGTTAAAAAAACCAGCTCAAAGCTCTGGAAGTTTCTTATCTGAACACTACAGAAAATTAAATCGCAACAGTGATTATCGTGAAGTGCGCGAAAAAATTCCTTTTTTAGCACAGTGGAGTGAAGATGATTTAAAGCCTGAAGATAAAGAGCTGTCGCGAAATGAGTTCGTGAAGTACTGGAATTATTTACGAACGACTTTACCAAAAAACCAGAAGGCGCTTTATCATTCTAAAATCATAGGGAGTAAAAAAAATACACTTCAAGTTATCGTTTTAGATACGGATTGGGACCGATCGGATTTTACTCTCGATCCACAGCCCAGTGCTGAAAATACCCCACCGACGTCGGCTCCAGTTGCAGCAAATATTTTAGCGAACACAAAGGAAGACTCTGCACCATTGCTTCGTTACGCGAGTGATTCTGATCCATCAAAAAAAATTCTATCTGACGAACAATGGGCTTGGCTCGAAAATGAATTAAGAAAGCCCGCAACGTTAAAAATTATAATCAGTCCTCTACAGTTTTTAGCAAATGACCACTCATTCAAAAAATGGGGTGATCTTCCGCTTCAGCGCGAAAAACTTTTGAATTTAATTAAAACATTAAAGTTAAAAAATATCGTTGTCTTGTCCGGTGATCGACAATTGGGAGCAATCGCAAAAACAGAAATAAAAAACTCTCAGGTTATCTATGAAGCCACCTCAAGTGGCCTAAATAAAAATTCGCCTTTGGGAAATATTCTTAAGGACTCAAACTATATCGCTGATGCTTACCCTGAACAAAATTTTGGTCTAGTTAAAGTGGACTGGGACAAACGCCAGGCTGCTGTGCAAATTCTATCAGTCGACAATTTGACTCAACAGCAAGTTGAATTTTCATTCTGAAACTGATCCCCCACATTGCACTTGGAGGATCCAAACAAAGCCTGTAACTAGTTAGATTCGTCTCCATTTCGGATTTCTCTCACCGTCCACAAGCCATCAGAACGCAGTTTCCAAAGCCGCCTGTC
>JAYTPD010000048.1:0-39669 GCA_043747435.1 Bdellovibrio sp.
TAAATGCTTGTTTTTATTAGACTTGCGCTATGTGATAAACAGTGAAGTGAGAAGAACCAGTTTATTGAATCTTTTTAGGCGTGGGAAATTTGGGGTGACTGACGCTCGCGTCGTAACCCCTTGTTAATACTCAGAATCGTAGTCTGCTTGTCATCATCTGTCATCTCTGAATTTACCGCTTTCCGAAATTTACTGAAATTACATTTTCTTGATCTAATTCCTTTGGCGTCGAATAACCCAATGCCTCAGTAGCTCCCTTAATATCAACACCAGCAAGTCTTAAATAGACGTCTGTTGTTTCCATTTTTTTATGACCAACGATGGCCATAACTTTAACTAACGGAACACCTTGCGCCAGCATATTCGTAATAAAGGTTGCTCTTAAATCATGGAACTTGATCGAAGTGATCCCGCAGGCTTGACAAAAATCTCTGATAACTTTTGCCTGATCGCCATGTGTCCATTCCATCAATCTTGGCAAAACGAATTCGCTTGGATCTTTTTTTGCTCTAAGCTCACTGAGCAGATCTTTCAAGTTTCCACTTATGGGAACAACTCGCCAATCGCCAGTTTTTAATTCGTGATATTCGTCTTTACTTGTCCATTGTTTATTGACCGATATAATACCTGCATCAAAATCAATGTCCGTCCACTTAAGAGCATACATTTCGCCGGATCTCATTCCAGTCATCAGCGCAAAGGCCCAAACATAATAAAAACGATGATTCACGCTATTTGCCGACTCTAAAAGAGTATCAACCTCGCGGGCTGATAAAACTTTCTGCATTGTCTGAGGAACCTTAATTGTAATTCCTCGCGTCGGGTTTTTCGTAACTAAACCATCATCCATAGCTGCTTGAAACATTCTGCGAAGCATTTTCAAAATATTTTTTTGAGAAATACTTCCCAACTTTATACTGGATTTTTGTAATAATTCATAAACTTCATCAACAGTAATTTGCTCCATTGATTTACTTAGCCATTCTTTAGGAATCCACTTCTTAAGATAACCATCGTAATTAGCAACGGTTGAATTTTTATAATTCAACCGAATTCGTTTCAGAAATTCTGCATGCCATTTTTCCCAAGTCCAAGATGGCTTTTGGTCAGCGACACTTCTAAGTTCTGATTTGAATTTAAATTCGACTTCTTTGGCTTCTCTGTCCGATGTAATTCCACGTTTTCGTTTTGCAATCAATTTTTTATTTTGATCGCGTTCGGCTACATAAACCTCGTAGAGCTTTTGTTTTCCATTCATATAAGATTTGATCATCTCTTTTATCCCTTCCGAGAAAAAAGAGCGTTCACATCATCAATATGAAATCTCAATCTACGACCAAATTTAGAAAACTTAACCTGTCTTCGATAAACCATTATGCGAAGTGCATTTTCAGTAATCCCCAAAAAGGCCGCAACTTGAGCAGATGATAACCACTCACAGACTATTCGATTTTCAAAGAACTGGGACTCACTTTTATCTAATCCCGATAAAAGTATTTTCGTCATTTTTCCCTCTAAAATCAAGGTGATTCAGTGATAGCTGAAGTTCTATTTTTTCTTAAATTTGAGTCTTGATTTGCAAAATTCTGATCGTTATTTACTGGCTCGATTGCCGTATTAGATGTGATCAAATCAACGCGCCGACTGCCGTCAGCGGCCGACGACGAATCAATCTTTTTCTTTCGACCACGAGCCTTATTAGGAACCGATTCAGACTTAACACTTGGTGTCTGAATTAATTTTAAAACGTCACTAATTTGGATATTATCTCCATTCTGCTTGGCCTTGATTGCCTCTTGAGTAGCGTGTTTTAGTGCTTTTACAAGGTCATAGTTTTCAGATAAAAACTCAGACATTTCTTGCGCTGATAGAAGCTGTAACCTTTTTCGAATAACAAAGTTAGCAACAGACTTTTGGGTGATCTGAACCAGGTCACCCAATTCTAAATTAATTTGATCAGATATAGTTTTAATTACCGCTACCGTTGCTGAGTCTAAAATAATACGCTCAATCTTCTGAGTTTCATTTTCAGTTTTCATTCTTACTGACTCCATGAAGTTGTCTTTTCCAGAATCCAAACATAATGGCCCTCGATATATTTGTCGCCTTCGATTTTTTCAGGAACCCAAACTTTATTAACCTTTGGCGCTGTTAACGACGGGGATTTAGCATCATCCTTTTTAACAGATTTATTTGAATCTAACTTATTCTTATTTAATGTAGTACATGAACTTAATCCCATTACCGCTACCAACGACATAATTACTATCTTCAAACCATACTCCTTAATTTTATCATCAGTACTGTCTACTGAGGCCCAAATCAGCTTTGCTCGCAAAGCGCTGCGGTACTGATTTCATTGGCTTTTTACGGATATCCAATGCAACTTTGGCCCAACTTTGGTTGCCCTCAAGTTGCATAGGCACTTTTAGAATCTCGATTAGTTTTTTACCTTGATGTTTGCCTTCAATAATTTGTGAATGCCACTGGGACTGTATGTAATGATCGAGTAAAACAAAGCTATGCTCACTGGCTTGCGTTGATGACCCCTTTTTTAAATGGTTCAAAATATAATTTTTGTATGATTCAGACCTAACAATCCAAATCACTTGGCTAACGTCAATTGTGTTCGAGTAAAATGCACCGACATCACTGTAGTCTTGCGGTGATTTTTTTGAAAGTTCAACTTCGAGCGCAATAAGACTTTCTCGATTGTGTTTGCCAAGGCCAATTTTCCACCAGCCATCGGGACGATGTTCTTTGGTATGTGGGACCCACTTTGGGTAATTCGCGAGATCTATTTTTTTTAATTCTTGCTCAGTAAAGTTTGCGCAATCATCGGGTGTTTCTGTGATCCACTCACCCAAATGAATGGCCGAGACCCAAAAATCGTGATCTTTATTTTCTGAACGAAATCCATTTTCAACAGTCACCTTAAACTGAGTCGATAAGGCTTCGTAGCCATCGTCACCTAAGTGCCAGACAATTGTCTTCTGATCCCACGAGCCAGTTGAAATGACAAAATCCTTATCCTGCAAATCCAAAAGACGGACATAGCAGCCGTGAACACTTCGCTTGCTGTAAGCCAATTGATGGATGGCACTGGTTGAAAGTAGCTTCCACCGCCAAAGCATCCAAAGACAATTCATATCTTCGTCATTAATTTTAAACTGTCGTTTCTTCAATTGACTCTTCCTTCAGTGGTGAGCATTTATCCAATTCGGTTTTAGTTTGATCAGGACTTAAAAAAGCAGTTTGTACTTCAAATTGATCAAGACCTGATTTCCAAACGGCGCGGCCTGGAATTGACGGTAGCTCTTTGGCCCGGCCATTTCCTAAAATAGAAAAACTTGCTCCAAGCGTTGCCATTGGAAATGAAATAATTCCAGTCAGGTTGGCTTTGATCTGTGAACTGATCGCTTTTGAATCTGGTTTTTGAGTTGCGACAATCAAATGAATTCCTACAGCTCTGCCTTGAGCTGCAAGGCGAATTACTTTTCTTGTCATTTCTTGGACCTGACTCACATTAATTTTGCCACCAGCTAAAAATAGTTCAGCAGCTTCGTCAATCACAATAATATTGCGATTCAACTTAAAAGTTTCTGCTTTTACTCCCTCTGGCAATTTCAATTGATCCTTTGGCTTTTGTTGAAACTCCTCGATGTCTTTACACTGATTAGTTTTTAAAAGTTCAAACCGCTCGGTGAGCAATTGATCCAGTACAATAAACTGATTACTGCTATCATTTGGCGTTGAAATGACTTTAATTCGATCTCGATTTTCAAAGAGTTGGAATTCTAGGCCGCCTTTCATATCAATCAAAGTAAAGTTGTAGTCCGCATTGTTGCAATAAAGAGTGGTAATGACCTGACGAAGAAAAGTTGATTTACCGCCGCCGGTTTGGCCACCAATCAATAAGTGTGGTGTTTCAGTAAGGCTTGAATAAATTGTCTTTGCTCTTGTCTGGCCAATCAAAAACCGATGTCTGCCAATGGATTTTAAATCTTTCATTTCGACCATTTTTGAAATCTCGAAATGTGAATATAAAAGATCAATGGTTCCACCGGCTTTGCTTTCGCTGATCTCATCAATGTAAACTTGAAGTGAACTTTCAAGTCGGTCCTTAGCTTCATCAAACTTTGCTTTTGGCATGAACGCGTTGGTGACACGAAGTCTTCTTACTAATTCATCCACTGGTTTATCAAAAATAAAGTTTGGCAGCTTACCCATTGGACTTTTAAGGCCAGTCTCTTGGAAAACTTCGGTAAGTCTTTGAATCATGTTTGTTTTCTTTCTGGTTTGAATAGCGCCCCAAATCCAAAAACCAAATGTGGCCCCAATAAATGAATACATCGCGTATGCAATCGGATTTTGTGGATAAAACCAGCCAAGCTTTAAAAGCTTAAATATTTTTTGATCGAGATGACTTAACGTCAGAACATCAAAGATCACGCCCCAAGTTAGTATTGGTAGATATGGGATTGTATCTTTTTTGATCCCATAGAATATTTCTACAATTGGCTGACCAATTCCAAATACAAGGTTTTTGCATAACTTAATAAAGGCATCCGTATGAGCCTGTGTGGAATTCAAGTTTTTATTTTGGCTAAATATCAATTTTGTTCTCCTTCAAACAAAACATAGAATTCTTTGCCGCTATCGACTTGGATAACGGATTTCTTGCTTTTCAAATCTGATAAAACTTCTTGTGACTGATCCAGAGCGGCTTTTGATGCTCCGTTGAGTGCGGCATTTTTTAAATCCGACTTTTTAGTGGCAACACCGTTTTGAACCTGGCTTTCCTGTAAACCTTCAGCAACTCCGCCCAAAAAATTTAATCCAGCTCCAGTTGCTAATAGAACGGCGTACTTACTCAATTTTTTGCCTTTGACGCCAACTGTTTGATCGGACAGATCACAGCCCTGTGCTTGGATGCTTTGCGATTTGCCATCTTTAAATACAAGCTTAGTAAACTGAACATTCAGTCTGTCTTCGCCTGAACTGCCAGAGCCAACCAGCGTAGTACCTTCAGGCGCAATATCTTCACCGTTAATTGCTAAGACCTCCGTAAGGATGGCCTTCAAGGGGCCGTTAGATGCCCCAGTAATGAATTTTGCTTTGACCATTGTTCCTGGTGGGATCTTTCCTAAGTTAGGTCTGCCAATGACTTGTGGAGCAGAGTAATAAACTATGGTCTTGGTCCTGCTCTTTGACGATTTAGTTTTATTGAATTCAGAGTTGCCACGCGGAATTTGGATTTTTTCTGACTCTGATGATTTCGAGCCCATTTGTTCGCTAAAACCAATCGGGCTTGAATTTTCTGTAGGAGTCGGTTTAAAAAATTCCGAAACAATTGAATAAGCGCTACCGGCCAAAATGAATAGACCAAACATCCACGCAGTAACCTTGGCATTGATACTTAGCTTCCGGCCTTCTTTGCGATAGAGCAGGTTCTCTAGGCCCCATCGTCTTTTATGGCCGTCGTCGCCGACAAGGCTCACTTTAACTTCTTCGTCCATTGTACCACCTATTTGAAAGGAACTTTAATTTTTGACTCTTCTGAGTCTCGTACAAGAATCAAATTGTCGTGACTTGCAGAAGACGCCATAAGTTGGAACCCGCATCGTCGGCCAAATAGATACACAAATAAATTTGTTCGCGCATTTGACGATAGCGCCGTCAAGGCGAGATCATTTTTGATGTACTCAATTGCAAATTGGTTTTTCCCGCCCAAAACCACATTGTCGGGTTTTATAGGAAAATTAATAATCGTGCTGAAGCTTGGCTTTACATAAACTTCTATCATTTTTGATTCATCGCACTTGACGGTTCGTAATGAAGTCTTTGCTTCAGAATCATTCACCATCAGAAGCAGCAAAGCTGCCGCTCCCAAATAAATTAAAACGATTCTCAATATTTTCGAAATTGAAAACTTCTCATCTTTCAAAGTCATTTTGATTCCGCAGTTTTTGGCTTATCATCAATTTGCTTGGACGAGATAACGAGTAAACCGTAAGGATTCGAAAAAGACCTTGATTTGGATTCAAGTTTTACCAAAAGTGAAAACTTAAACGCAGATCTGACTTCGGCAACGGAGATCATTCGATCAGCATCCACCTTAAAGCCATCAGCAGTTTCTGTGACCGAGTTAACAATCAAGCGTTGTTTCATATTTCGAGATGTAAATTCTTTTTGCTCCTGATCTCGAAGCTTCATTTCATCTGGAGACAACAGTCCATCTGTTGCGATCACCAAAGAGTCAAATCTTTGCGCCAAAGCTTCCCTTAAAAAATTTTCAATTTCTTGTTTTGAATGTTCGTCTTTAGCTGGCTGAAGTGATCTTGAAAAACAACTTCGTTCGACAATCACTGAATCTTTGAAAGTCATTTTCAAAGTAATCATCGTCAAAAGAATAGATAGTGCTCCAAGAAGAATTGTGACTATTTTTAAATTAAAATTTTGCGATACTACTGAAGACCATGCTTCTGTGTATTTCATATTATGAACTCCTAGTTATGCCTTGATTTGCTTTTGCGTTTTATTGTCCGCAGAGTGTTTCTGATTATTTTTATTAAAATTCTGATTCGAACTATTCTTTGAAAAATAATTTTTCCCATTCGAAATAGTTTTTGAGGCTAAACTTTTTGTAGCACCAACAGTTCGACTAGGACTGATAGTCATTCCGCCAATAGCGAGTGAGCTTAAATCCTTGCCCATCGTCGAAAGTCCACTTCCCGCTAGGGCATGAACAACGAATGGAGTTAGTAACAGCGACCCAGCTAAGATTATATTAAAGCCAATCGCCGTTAAAAAACTCACTTGTGTTCCGTCTTGATTGATCTGACTTAAAGCACTACTCCATAGCAATGTCGCAATGACTGACCAGACTATTTTCCAACAGGCCACCTCAATCAGCGATCTAAATAGGGCAGATGTCGCTGAGGCCGTGGCTGGTAATACATAAAGCGCAATCAATAGCGGAGAAAACACATAAAGCATTACCCAGACGTAAATATAAAAACTGTCAGCAATATGAATCGAAAAATACAAAATGAAAAATGTGAGAAAGCTGATGAGCAGCATGATGGTTTCTTTGAAACTGACCCATGACCACGAAAGTTCACCAACTTTGTCTCCCATTTTATCTAAAATCATTTTGAAATTATTCAAATCGCCAAGCCTTGTAGCCATTGCGTCTGTGACATCTGCAATAGTATTCGTAATTTCTGGATAAGCATGAAGCAGAAGTGCTGCGATTAGAGCGCGACCGACGATTGTTCCAAAATTTGGAACGCCGCCGATGGGCCATTTAAAGTATTCAATGGCGATCCCTAATAGCATAAGCACTGTGATCACAAGATAGAAGTATCCTGAAAATATCTGGTGAATCTTTTTTGCCTCCGTCGCGAGCCAAGCAATATCTGAAATCATAATCTGCTCCTTAAAATCTAGGTGCTACGAATTGAATTTTATCTTTTTTCATAGCGACCCGAAGTGTGTTGGCGGTTTCCAGATACTGTTTGGTCGAGTCTTTCTCTTTTTTATTTTGCACAGCCATCGTTTGCGCCTGAAGTTTTACCCCAGTTGCTTGGGTTCTAAGGCTCTGATTCATAACCTGAAGCATGACCCCTAAAGTTTGTGCCGTTAGCTTTTGGGCGCCACCTGGGGAAACCTCATGACTGTAGTCCTTGATGACTTCACCTAGCTCATCAATATTTTTGGTGTACTTGTAAATGTCATTATTCATTGCTACTGCTTCGGCCACATTTTGATCTGTATCGGAATAGACTTTCGAATCAGGAGAGTTCGTCACGATTCCATAAATGGATTGGAGCTTGGCTAGGCCATCACTCGCATCCTGCCAGTCTTTATAAATTCCGGGGTCAATATTAGGATTGATTGTTTGCGCAAGTCTCAGGGAGTCGTTAACACCTTGATTGATTTGACGAATGAGATCTAGTTGATCCCGGCCATTCTCAAGAATATTTTTTAATTCAATATACTGTTTGATCGCATTTGCCAAAATGTGTGCAAGGAAGACTAAATCACCCCCAAACATATCTGCCTTAGCTGGTTGGGAAATAGTTAAAGACACAGTTAGTACGAGCGAAATCAACTTTTTCATGAATGACTCCTAATTTCCTTGTGCGCTGCTACTCCTCTTGGAAATTCAAAGGCAAGCTTCTTTAAAATTTCAAGTTGCGAAATTTCTGAGTATTGCTTTTTGTAGTCTTCAATTCTTCCAAGATCCCGACCATCAGTGGTCGCAAGCCAGTATTCAAGCGGAGTTGACTCAATGATGACAACGGCTCTGGAATCTTCAGCCATTAAAAAAGCTTCAGAGTAAGATCCACGCTCTTGCTCTAATGAAGAAATCAGTTCAACCTCGTTTGGATTAAGCCCAAGAACTTCTTTAAGGCGATCTTTGTCGGCACCTTTTTGTTTTAGGACCCATTTAATCGACGAATTTGGCAAAATCGCGTTGGCGATCTTACTTTTTGCAAAGTCATCAATGTTTTGCGAAATAGCAATGGCCGAAGCCATATACTTTCTAAATGTTCTGAATACCTCAGCAATGAAGAGCGAGGCCGAGTCGTTTTCCATCAACTTCCAGCACTCATCCAGAATCAGAAATTTCATTTTTGATTTATCAGCTTGAACCTCGCGCCAAACGAAATCTGTGATGATAAATAAACATGCCGATTGTAGATCTGGGTACGACTCCATTCCTTTAAGATCGAAGCAGACAACAGATCGCTTTAGTTCTAAAGTTGTTTTCTGATCGACGAATTTTCCATAGGGTGAACTTCCGCACCAGCTTGTCAAAATCTTACCAATGCGCTGAATGGTAATTTCGTCATGCTCAAGTAAAAGTTTTCTTAAATCTGATAACCTCGGATTTTTTGAAATTTCATATACTTTTTCAATGGCCGATTCAATTTCAGACTTTTCAAGTTTTCCCAACTGAAGCTTTTCATTTTCCTTAGTCATGATTTCAACAAGACTTAAGATGAACTTTACTTTTTGACTGGTGGGTTTCGTTTCGCCGGTGGCCAGATCAAACGGGTTTACTGATAAATTCGTGTCAACGCCGAGCTGAATATACTGGCCGTTAAAGTTTTCGCAGATTTTCTTGTATGAGCCGCCGATATCAACGATGAAAATTTTCGGATTTTCCTTCATCATTTGCATCATCAAAATGTTAGTCATATAAGACTTGCCACTCCCTGAACCGCCGCTCACAATTTGGTTCGAGTTTGTAAGCTCACTTGTGAATGGATTGAAGCTAACCAGGCTACCTAATCTTGACCTCAGCAAAATTTTAGGATCTGTATGCCCTCCCCAAGGACCATAGACTGGAAGTAAGTCACACAGATTTGAAGTTTTGATTCTTTTTATGCGTTCCTTGCAACGCGAGTTCGGAATAGCTGTTTCACTAAAAATATCGAATGCAGCTAAAGTTTCTTCCATTGCCTCGGCTCCGGCCATTTCACGAATCTTAACCAAAACTTCTGAAACTTTTTTGTCTAGAACTTCTCTAGATGTCGAACGAACTAAAACTTGCAGGCTCATGTGGAAAACTTTTTCACCCTGTGAAACCATTTGTTCTAATAAAGTTTCAAGATCCCGAAACTTGGCCGCAGATTCTAAATCGGCGACGCCAACTTTTTTTCCGGCAACCATAGAAAATGCAATTCGCCGCTGGGTCTGCAATGTTTCAAGTTCATTCTGCTGATTTGGTACATGGACTGTCAGAGACAATCTTGTATCAAATGGCAGTTCTCGAAGCTTTGCGGCCATGACTGCATAAGTTTGATCAGGTAAAAGCTTTAAAGAAATGACTCTGTAATTGTAGTCACTCATCATAAATCCCTTTTGATCAATTCCTACGTCAGTGAACAATAGACCACTTCGTATGTTGTCTGGATTCACAGACCCAAGAACAATTTTGCGGTTTGGGTTCCATTGCTGATACATCAACTTTAACAGAGCTTCTGGACTCAAAATTTCGGGTTCAAGGCCCAACGCGGATAAACTTGAGTTAAGGTCGTGTGACAAGCGTTCACTGATGGATAATTCATGCTTTAATTTATCTTCTGCGATTGTTTGAAAGTCAGTTTTTCGGGAAAAGAAACTAGCCTTCTTCAAGAGTGAACTAATTGGTTTTCTTCTAACAAATAGCATAAGACTATGAACAGGTAGAAACCCATCAGAATCTAAATCAGAAAACTTCTTAACCCGCGCAGTTGTTAGCTCGCGAACAACGTCGCTATCTGAAATATCGGACGATTGATGCCTGCCAATAATTTCATCGTTTCCAGCTTTGATGTCGCTAACCAATTGAAAATCAATTTCTGGCGGCAGACCATTCAAAAACTGAATCAATTTTTGCGAGTACTCATTGGCTTGATCAACTGACCAACAGGTTGCATCCGTCGGCTTAAGTCTAAATCCTAAACCAAATGAACCATCCGTAAAGACGATATGACTTTCTTCAAGTCCCCAGACTTGTAAATAGTCAGCTAATTTTGGACTCATGCAAACTTCCTTTGTAAAAGAGTAGGTGCTGGTGTTTGATTTGTCGGATCATGGAAAGCAATAAGTACACCTGGCTTTATTTGAAACCTGAGCCAATGAATTAAATAATTGTCAGGCTTTCCGCGCTTTGTGAATTTAATCGTTAAAGCGATTGCAGCACTTGGTAGCCAAACAAAAAGCAATTTCAAATTGGTTGTTCCAAACAGAAAATTCAAAACCGACATCGTTAGAAAAATAAAAAGTAAATCTGGAATTTCAAAACCCATGATCATCATTTTTTTATCCAAGCATCGACTGACTTCGGTTACTTTTAATTCCATTTCATAAACTCCATAAGTTAGGACTTCCGTATCATCGGAAGTCCTTTGTTAAAATTAGTGAATCAGCGATTGAATCCAGCTCACAATACTTGGCGCACCAAAACCGATAGCTGCTCCAATGATGGCTAGAACCAAATGGCTTCTTGCGTTTTGACTGCCTGCCACAAACGAAAGGCCCGCGAACACAAGACCGATGATTGCGACCAGTGGTAAAATCGTTCCGATTAGTTTTGATTGAACAGCTGCAAGGCTGGATTCAACACTACAGAAGCCAAATATTGGAAAGGCGATAATTAGAATCAATGTAAGAGCAGAAACAATCTTTTGATTATTCAATCTTACTTACTCCTTAAGATTTTGTTTTTGTGGATAAAGCGACATGTACACATAGGCTCGAAGCATAGGAAATCTGACTTCCAAATAGCTTTGGAGTTTTGAGTCTAAAATTCCGTTCCCAACTGGATTCAGAAATTTCACTTGTTTTTTATCGTCGACGACCATTCGTGAATAGACCGTATATCTATCAACGGCATTTTGATTCTTTACCAAATAGTAAGTGTAGCCAGGAAACATCATGAGTCTAATTTTGTAGTAGTTAACGCCATCGTCTTTAAATGCGGCTCCAACTAAAAGTTTTGCTTCGATTACATTATCTTTGCGAAATCCTGTGAAGATTTCATGTTTTTCACTTTGCTTAATCATTATAAATTCCTTTGTTCTTTAAATTATGCTCACAAGTAGCTCGAACTTCTTTTTGAAGTCCTAAAAATTTGTTAAAAACTAAATTTCTAGATTTTTCAGTAGGAGTTAATAATTCCCACAGAAAGATCAAATCAGCTTCCAACTGCTTAAGATTCAATTTATTTTTTTCGTTGATTTCTTGCACTTGCTTCAAAACCTCTAGCTGAGTTTCAATTTCTTGAATTTTACGAGTTAGTTTGGAGTTAACAGCCAACTCAAGAACACTTAAAGACCCATACCATTCGCGAAAATTGCTTTGAATTTTTTGAGATTCACAGCTTAAAAATATTTTTGCCATAAATCTCTCGCTCGATTTTTATCAATTTCTCTTTGGGGCTCAAAATCTTTGAATTCTGGTGGCAGAAGTTCACTTGCTTTGAATTCTTTATTAACCCAACTGCAAATTCTTCGCAGGGCTTCGCTCACTTTTTGTCGTGAAATTTTAAAATATTCAGATTCATTAAAAATCTGCTCTAAAATTCCTGGCTTCTTTTGTTGCACTTATTCTCCTTTTTGTTGTGAGACTCTTACGGTCTCGAAAGGTAATAGGAGCAAAGCCGTGCCAACCTACTTGTTAAGTGTTTGGAAATGTTAAGTGCTTAAAATTGTTTTGTTTTTTAATTTTCGGTCGAGTCTCACCGCTGAGACTCAGTCTCACGAGTCTCAGCGCGAGTCTCACTGATGTAATGCAAAAAGAGACTGGAATCTCAGCCTTGCAGTAATAGCAACGTGTCCAATTGCTTGCCTTGACCACAGTCGCCTTAATGCCATTAATTTGTTTCTGAGTTTTCAATGCTGAGGTACTATCTACGTCATGGTAACCATTCGTAGGAGTTAAGAATGACTGTAGCTTACTCAGCATATTCAAAAGATAAGAAACAATTTGCAATGGGGGCCGATAATCTAGAGGGATGGTCGGGAGGAATTGTTTCCAAAATAAGAGTTGTTTTGGACAGATTCGCGATCTGCGTCACCGGCTGTGACAATACAATTCATGCATTCGACGGCATGATAAAATTGATAAATGATGATAAAGAACTTGAAGATGGATGGTTCGACATTAATGAAGTCATGAATGACCTAGTCCTTTGGACGAAAAAGTACACTGAGCAGCAAGTTGAAGAACATTCAGAAGCGCCCGAAGTTAAACGTTGTTTAAATAAACCAGAGGATTGTGAACCAACCGTAGTTGTTTTTGACTCGAAAACATTTGAGTTGTTCGAGCTAGAAATGAAAAAAATTTATCCGCCAGAAGCATTCGACCTCAAGTCCGCCAAGAAAAATGTTCTTAAGGAGAATAAATTAAATCTTCACGCAATGGCAACAAATAGAACAAATCAAATATCCGAAATGCCCTTGCCTTTAGATATTTTTAATAACCCAAAAATAGAATTTGAAGCTTTAATTAAAATGGATAAAGATTTTCATAATCTTGCAAGGTTGACCCAACCGAGTACTCCTTACATTGGAGACTTGGGCTCATACTGCTATTTTGAGAATGGAAAAGTATTGTACGTAAACTTATGTCCGCAACGACCTTTAGAATAAACTGGAGTTCAAATTAAAATCGCCTACCAGCAACTAATCCGAGTTCTTTCGCTCTTCTAAAAAATGTAGCCCTAGATACATTCAAAGACTTTGCGGCAATTGTTCTGTCACCTTTAGCATCAACAATAGCTTTTTCGAACTTTTTACGTTCTTGCGTAAATAGAGTTGCTCCAGTTTTACCAAGAAAAGATACATTTTGTTTTGGAGTCAGAAGGTTTGATAGATCTGGAATTGCTTTGCAAACATCTTTTTCGCGAATTATTTTTCCATCGCGACGATAGATCATAGTTTCAATTGTGGCTTCAAGCTGTCGGACGTTTCCAGGCCAGTAGTAACTTTGCAGTAGTCCGATAGCTTCGGGGGTGATAGTGAATTCATTCTTAAACTTGGTCGCCAAAAAATGATATACCAGCTCTGGGATGTCTTCTATTCGTTTTCGAAGTGGTGGTATTTCAATTTTAAACTTTGCAATTCGGTAAACTAAATCTTCTCGAAAGCGTTTTTCAGAAACTGCTTTGCTCAAATCAACATGGGTCGCGCAAATTGATTTAAAACTGACAGATTTTTCTTCTGTTGCTCCAACTCGTGAAACCTTTCGCTCTTGCAGTACTCTAAGCAATTTGGCTTGCTGATTTAATGGCATATCTCCGATTTCGTCCAAAAAGACAAATCCACCTTGAGCAGCTTCAAAAGCTCCAACTCGATCTTTATCTGCGCTGGTAAAGGCGCCTCTAACATGACCGAACAATTCAGACTCGGCTACGCCGTCATTAATGGCCGCACAATGAATTGGAATAAATCTTTTGGCAGAATCAGCAAGTTCTGCAATTGAACGCGCTACAACCTCTTTACCAGTGCCTGACTCGCCAGTAATCAGTATATCTTTTACTCCAGATTGGGCTGCTTTTGCAATTTCAGCCTTAAGGTCTAGTATAACTTTTGATGAACCGATAATTATCGCACTTTTGGACTGATTCAAGATAATTGAATGCCGTCGCATTTCCTTTCGTCTGATCGACTTTTGAACCGAATCACGAATTTGATCAACTTGAGCGGGCTTGGGAATGAATTGCGTTATCCCTGCGTTCATGACTTCAATGAGTTTATGTGGGTTCGTTTCGCCGCTGATTACAATAACATCGACTTCAGAATCTTTTGCAGCGATTTTACGAAAGATATCTAAACCTGTTCGATTATCACCAACAAAATTCATGTCTAACAGAACAACATCATAAAAGAAATTTTCAATAGCCATTAAGCCTTGGTCAATATTCGCATAGAGGTCAATATGGTAGCCATGATCTTCAAACATTATAGGAATTTGGCTTAACCATTCGGAATCATCATCCAAAGCTAAAATCCTAGGAACTCGTTCTTGATTCATAACTGAACCTCACGAGGTATTTCGATTTCAAATTTTGCACCTTTAAGGATAGCTGAATGCGAAGCTTTAATATTTCCAAAATGAGCTTCAACAATTTTCCGAGAGACCAACAAGCCAAGTCCAGATCCATGCGTCTTCGTGCTTTTTAAAAGTCGGAAGACGCTTTCAGCTTTTTTCGGCAATCCATGACCGTCGTCTTCAATAGTTACTTTCACTTGATTAGGATTTATATTTTCACAGGTGATTTTTATGTTCTTATCTACAGATTGTTTATCTTCAACAGCCTCCACAGCGTTTTTTAAAATATTTGTAAAGACACGTTCTAACTGAATCGGATCATGAGTGGTCATCAACGAATCTGGTCTTGTTTCAAAATCAATTTTTATATTTTTTGAAATCGCAATAGCCTGATTTGTATCAATTGAGTTTTTTAATGTTTTAATCAAGTCTGAACTAAATGGTTGAATCTTAATCTCGCGACTTCCATCCAAAGCTGTATTTATAATTGCCAGCAAGTTAGGTAACTTTGATTTTGATACAGCTAAAAGGTTTTTAAAGCGTTCTTCCGATTGTTTTTCTGATGCTAGATCAGTTGCGACTTGAAGAGACTGCAATAGAGTTCGAATGTCGTGGATCACACCTTGGGCTACCTGACTATAAACAACTTGCTCTCGCTCTCGAAATGACTGATTTAATTTATCTGAAATTTCTTGAAGTTCAGTTGGCCAGTTTTCTGATGCTACTTTTTCACCAGTTGAAATCGCTACTAGCGATTCGATCGGTTTTATGACGTGTTTTTTTAAGTATTTAATTTGTAACCATAGACCTGAAATCACAATTATGCCGATGAGTGAAAAGCAACTTATTAAAAGCAGAAAATTAAAATGGTTATAGTAAGTAATTCCTTTTATGCTTGCTGCCAAAGTGAACTTAGATTCTAAGTTCGGAATTGGCACTTGAGTCTGTATGTATTCGCTATTTTGTTTTGCGGCTTGATCAATGGGCAATATTTCAATTCTTTCGATATCGAAATCTTTCTGCATTTGCAGACGTACAGATTCAGGCGAGCCACGACTTTCCAATAAAAGTTCGGCTGAAATTCTTCGAGCTGCCTTAATAGCTTTATCAGTCAGCTCAGATTTTGCAATTTCTGTAGCTTTGTTAAAGCTACAAAAGCCGAGTGTAAAAAATAAAATGAGACTCGCAGTAAATGCAATAACTCCAGCGATGAGCCAAGAGTGAAAAATATAATGCTTTATTTGCTTTGGTCTATTCATATCACTTCACAGTTTTATCGAATACAATTTCGCCTTCAGAGAGTTTATAAACACTAACTCCCCAAGGGTTTTTAAAGTATTGCGAGCCATTCTCTTTAAAGTTAGTTGCAAATTTAGTTTTGTTCTTTGGTTTATATTTGCAAAGAATTTCGGACACATCTTGAATTGCTTTAAGTAACGCCTGAGCAGAGCCACTGGCAGGAAATGCTGATGCAAGACTAGGGTTCTTTAAAATTTCTTTTCCTAAATCAAAAAATGCTAAGCCTTTATCAACAGGTGGCAGGCCCTTGACTGTCATGCCGTTAACTTTTGATAACTGAGGTGAATCATGCACAAATCCATACTTGGCATCGCCCCAGCCATCTCCACCGATGAAAAATATTTTAGAATTCCATTTTGAAATGATCCCCATTAGGTATGCAGAAACCATTGAGTAATTTGGAATAACTACGAAGTCTGGCTTTTTCTTAAGAAATAACTTCTTAAGTCCGTCAATATCTGGCTGTTCTCCTGATATTTTGAGCTGATGGCTATTTTTCAACTTTAATTTCTTCGCTGCTGAATCAAAACTTTCCGCAAAATCCAAACAAGACACGCAATCTTCACTAACAATCGAAAAGTACTTGGCGTTTGATTTAAATTTCTTCTGAACTTCGCGTGCAAGTACGTCAGCCATTTGCTGATTTGACTGAGCAAGCGACAAATGTAGTGAATTTAGCTCGAATACTTCTTTAGCTGAGGCCATTATGCTCACGCTGGGTGTTTCTGGGGCGCCCTTAACTGCCAACAGGTAATGGTTGCTTCTTCGAGGCCCAACAATAAGCCACGCTCCAGATGTTTCAGACTTTTTTGCTTGCTCAAAGGCTTGCAAATTATCACTGGCATCATACAGAACTTTTTCTTCGGTTATTTCATAGCCGCATGATTTTAATTTTTCACGAGTGAGATCTTTGCCTGTCTGGATTGCGTACTCATATTCTTTTTGAAAGCGTTCTGATGATGTCGTATCTTTCGGAGCCAATGCCTCCATAAATGAAATTTTAACTTTCATAAGCTGGTTAATATCAGACTGGGAATAGGCCGTAGCCGAAAATGTTGAACCTAACAAGCATGCCATCAATAATTTCATGCAATTTTTCTCCAAGTTAAAATCGCACGGCCAAATGACTCATCAGGTGATGTTAGTGTTAAAATATTTTCTTCAAGCTTTGCAAAGCGTATTTGTTCTTTTCCAATACGAGTTGGATTGGATGCCTGAGTCACTTGGTGCTTTACAATTTCTCCATCGACAACAAAAGTGCCCGAATAAAAAAGTATTGAATCAAAATAATTTTGAGCTTCAACGGAAGATTTTTTTTCAACATCTCTGTTGATACTGACGCTCATATGGCCTGATGGAGTATAGATAAGTAAGCCTTGAGAATTGCTTCCCCAATTTCGTTTTTCATTTTGCGGCGATTCAATTAAGAAGCTCTCTAGAAGCCACGTTCCGATGATTTTGTTTTTCACTTTTGCCCCCATCTGTTTAATCAGATGGCATCTTTAGACAATGAGACTGTAGTGTTGTCAACTCATCGAAATTAATGAGTTTTAAAAAGTAAGTAGTGAGACTCGAGTCTCAAATTCTATTAAGCACTCGAAATGCTTGCACAAAAATTGATGTTAAAAACTTATAAAGAAGCCCACGTTTAGCTGCGTTGCACTGTATAGTGATGTGCTTTATTTCATTTACTGTAGCGGCTCTCAATCCGAGCTTCGGATCTTCATTGCTTTCACTGGTATTGGCTTGTCATGAATACACTCAAGTGATCTAATTTTACGATCTCACTTCACTAAAATTTCATTGGAGGAAAAGTTGGTCGATGCTGAAAGATGGCTTTCTGTTGAGGAAATCGCCGCCCATTTAGGAATTTCAAAAGAAACGATTTATCGTTGGATTGAACGCGAGAAAGTCCCTGCACATCGCGTAGGACGCTTATGGAAATTTAAAGCCAGTGAAGTTGATAAATGGATCATGGCTGGCGGTGTTGCAACTTTAGAAACACAACTAGAACAACAAGGAAATTAAACTAATGGCACTTAAAAAATCAGAACTCTATTCATCACTATGGGCGAGCTGCGACGAACTTCGTGGTGGTATGGATGCCAGTCAATACAAGGATTACGTTCTTGTTCTTTTATTTATTAAATACATCAGCGACAAATACGCTGGTCAAAAATATGCGCCTATTAGTATTCCAAAAGGTGCCAGCTTCAAAGAGATGGTTGCACTTAAAGGCAAGTCTGACATCGGCGATCAAATCAACAAGAAAATCATCGCGCCTTTGGCGAAAGAAAATAAGCTTTCTGATCTGCCAGATTTTGACGATGCTAATAAGCTAGGTACTGGCAAAGAAAAAGTAGATCGGCTAACAAATCTTATCGGCATTTTTGAAAATCCCGCATTAGACTTTTCAAAAAATCGTGCCGATGGCGATGACATACTAGGTGATGCATATGAATACCTCATGCGCCACTTCGCTACTGAGAGCGGAAAAAGCAAGGGCCAATTTTATACTCCTGCCGAAGTCAGTCGAATCATGGCTCAAATATTGGGTATTGCTAATGCTAAAGTATCTGCTGATACAACTGTTTATGATCCCACATGTGGCTCAGGGTCATTACTTTTAAAAGTTGCAGATGAAGCAAAAGTAAACCCAACTCTATTCGGGCAAGAGAAAGATTCCGCAACAAGTGGCCTCGCGCGAATGAACATGATTCTTCACAACAATCCAACAGCTCTTATTAATCAAGGCAACACGATTGCTGATCCAAAATTTAAAGATGGAAACAATCTTAAACAATTTGATTATGTTGTAGCTAATCCTCCGTTCTCTGACAAACGCTGGAGTACAGGCATTGATCCTGCCAATGATCCTTACGAGCGATTTAAAACTTTCGGAGTTCCGCCGGCAAAACAAGGTGATTACGCTTATCTTCTTCACATTGTTCGCTCTTTGAAAAGCACAGGAAAAGGAGCTTGCATTCTTCCTCACGGAGTTCTCTTTAGAGGAAATGCTGAAGGTGATATTCGTAAAAATCTAATCACAAAAAATGGCTGTTACATCAGAGGTATTATAGGACTTCCGGCGAATTTATTTTATGGAACAGGAATCCCTGCCTGCATTATTTTAATAGACAAAAAAGAAGCCGCTACTCGAAAGGGCATCTTTATGATTGATGCCAGTCAAGGCTTTATCAAGGATGGTCCAAAGAACCGTTTGCGCGAACAAGATATTCACAAGATCGTAGATGTCTTCAATAATGAGATTGAAGTACCAAAGTTCTCAAGATTGGTTCCGCTCGATGAAATTCAAAAGAACGAATACAACTTAAATCTTCCACGCTATATTGATTCTCATGTTATTGAAGATCAACAGGACATCGCGGGCCACCTTCAGGGTGGAATCCCGAAAGTAGATATTGACGCTCTTTCAAAGTATTGGAAAATTTTCCCAAAGTTAAAAAAGTCCCTCTTTAAAGAAACAAGATCGGGCTACTTCAACCTTACGGTTGAAAAATCTGCGATCAAGTCAGCTATCTTTGAGCACGAGGAATTTAAGTCCTTCATTGCTTCGATGAATACTCATTTTGAAATTTGGAAAACAAAAACAGCTAAATCACTCAAAAAGATGGAAACAAAAATCCATCCAAAAGAAGAGATAAAAAAGTTATCCGAAGATTTGCTTCATCATTATGCGAACAAGCCACTTATAAATGCTTATGATATTTATCAACACCTAATGAATTATTGGTCGTCCACAATGTCAGATGATTTTTATCTAATCTCTGCTGATGGGTGGAAAGCTACTACTTATCGAATCATTGAAAAAAAGAAAACGAAAGATGGAAAAACCAAAGAAACTGATAAAGGCTGGACTAGTGATTTGATTCCCAAAGAGTTGATCGTTGCTAAATACTTTGCGGTCGAAAAAGCAAATTTACTTAAATCCACATTGGAGTGCGAATCCATTGCTTCGCAGCTCGCGGCGATGGAAGAAGAACATGGTTGTGATGAAGGCGCATTTAGTGAACTCGAAAAAGTAAGCAAAGCTAATGCCGTTTCAAGACTAAAAGAAATCGCTAAAGACAAAGATGCTCAAGATGAAGCTGAAATTCTTAAAAGCTATATAGCTCTTTGTGAGCAAGAAATTGAGTTAAAGAAGAAGATCAAAGAACTAGAGTTAGTCATCGATGAAAAAGCGCTAAAGCAATATCCAAAACTCAAAGAATCCGACATTAGGGATTTGGTCATTGAATTTAAATGGATGAATATACTCAACAAAGAAATTCATGGTGAGCTTGGTCGAGTTAGCCAGTCCCTTGCAACTCGAATAAAAGAACTTGCGGATAGGTATGAATTTGCACTGCCTGATCTTACAAGAGATGCTTCCGTATTAGAATCCAGAGTGAACAAACACCTCGAAAAAATGGGGTTTGTGTGGAATTAAAAGCAGCTACAAAAAAAACAGAGTTAGGATTGTTTCCTAATGACTGGGATGTCGTGCGTTTGTCCCAACTTGCTTCCCCGAGGCCAAATGCAATTGTGGGGGGACCATTTGGGTCTGATCAGACGTCGAGTGACTATACCGACTCTGGGATTCCCGTGATACGCGGGCAAAATATGGCAGGGCCACTCATTTCGGGTGATTTCGTTTATGTCAGTGCTGAAAAAGCAAGAGCACTAGAAGCCAACATAGCTCGACCTGGTGATATTGTTTTTACTCAACGGGGAACCCTAGGGCAAGTTTCGATAGTGCCATCCGGCTCTAGTGACAAGTTTTTGGTGTCCCAAAGCCAGATGAAAATTACGCCTAACTCACAGCGTGTAGTGAGCAAGTTCTTCTTCTACTATTTTTCAAGCGAATTTGGACAGCGACAGATTCTTGAGAGTGCGATTCAGACAGGCGTGCCACATACAAATCTAGGAATCATGAAATCATACTTGCTTCCACTTCCGATTAAACTGTCAGAGCAAGAGGCGATTTCTGGTACTCTTTCGGATGCTGATGCCTCCATCGAATTACTTAAGAAGCTTATCGCGAAAAAACATCTGATTAGAAAGGCTCTTCTCCAAAAACTCTTTACCCCAAATAAATTTTGGAAACCTTTGAGACTCGGAGATTGTGCGTCTTTGAAGGCACGAATTGGGTGGCAAGGCTTAACGACTGCTGAGTATCTCGACTCAGGCGACTATGGGCTTGTTACAGGAACAGATTTTAACAATGGAAAAATTGATTGGGACAATTGTCATTACGTTACTAAAGACCGCTTTGACCAAGATCGAAACATCCAACTTAAATTGAACGATGTGCTTGTTACGAAGGACGGTACGATTGGCAAAGTTGCACTAATTAGTTTACTTCCTCAGCCTACGACACTCAACAGTGGTGTATTTGTAGTGAGACCTATCAACAAAGCTTTCGACGAAAAATGTTTTTACTATCTTTTAAGCTCGTTTCACTTTGATGAATTTCTTGCCCAACTTGCGGCAGGATCTACGATTAGCCACTTGTACCAAAAAGACTTTATTAATTTTAGATTCAAGTTACCTAGTTTAGAAGATCAAAAAGAAATCGGTTCAATTCTATTTGACGTGGATAAGGATATTGAACTCTATGAGAAAAAATTAAAAAAATCTCGTCTCCTTAAACAAGGCATGATGCAAAAGCTACTCACAGGCAGGATTCGTTTAGTATGAGTGACGTAATTGGAAAACCTGAAAGAGCCAGTCAAAATCGTGTCGTTAAACTTTTCAAAGAGGAATTGGGCTACTCCAATCTTGGTAACTGGGAAGATCGAGAAAATAACTCAAATATCGAAGTTGACCTGCTCACTACCTATTTGAAAAAATCTGGTTACATAGATGAGCAGATCAGTCGTGCTGTTTACCAACTTCAAACTGAAGCTAATAAACACGACCGATCGCTGTATCAAAACAACAAAGAGGTTTATTCACTCTTGCGCTATGGAGTTTCGGTAAAAATTGATGCAAGTAAACCAAGCGAAACAATTAAATTCATTAATTGGGCCGAGCCACTAAAGAATGACTTTGCTATAGCTGAAGAAGTTACTCTTAAAGGGCCTAAGGAACGTCGTCCTGATTTAGTTTTATATGTAAATGGCATTGCTATTGGCGTGATTGAACTAAAGAACAGTCGTGTCACTATTGGCGATGGGATTCGTCAGCTTATTTCAAATCAACAGCCTGAATTTAACGATTGGTTTTTTACGACGGCTCAAATCCTTTTTGCTGGAAATGACTCTGAGGGGTTGCGATACGGATCAATTCTCACTCCAGAAAAATACTATCTAACTTGGAAAGAAGACGAAGAAGAGAATGATCGTCTGAAGCTCGATAAGTATCTTTTAAAAATGTGCGATAAAAAACGCATCCTCGAAATCATGTACGACTTTATACTGTTTGATGGTGGTGTTAAAAAACTACCACGAGTTCACCAGTATTTTGGAATTAAAGCCGCCCAAGATCATGTTGAAGACCGTAAAGGTGGAATAATCTGGCATACCCAAGGCTCTGGAAAAAGTATCGTAATGGTCTTACTTGCGAAGTGGATTTTAGAGAACAATCCAAATGCACGAGTTCTGATTGTTACTGATAGAGATGAATTAGATGAACAAATTTCAGATAGAGTTTTTAAGCCTGCTGGGCATGATATTTATCGTACCAGCAGCGGTCGAGATTTAGTGGCTCAGCTAGGTAAAGCCAGCCCAAGACTTCTTTGCACACTTGTTCATAAATTCGGTCAACGTGATGTTGAAGACGCAGATTGGCATGCTTTCATCAAAGAATTGAAAGAACAAGGTGGCAAAGCCGTCGGTGATTTATTTGTATTCGTGGATGAATGTCACCGTACCCATTCTAAAGATGGCACCTTTCACGAGGCCATGACGGCCATCATGCCGAATGCCGTCTTTATCGGATTCACAGGTACACCACTACTGAAAAAGGACAAAGCAAGCTTAGATGTATTTGGGGATTATATACATACGTACAAATTTGGTGAAGCTGTAGATGATGGTGTCGTGCTGGATTTACTCTACGAAGCTCGCGATATCGACCAACGATTAAGCTCTGAAGAAAAAATTGACCAGTGGTTTGATATTAAAACCAAAGGTTTAAATTCTTGGCAAAAAGATACTCTGAAAAAAAAATGGGCTACCATGCAAAAGGTTGGCAGCTCTCGCTCTCGAATGGAAAAAGTCGTAAGCGATATTATTTTTGATTTCGGTGTTAAACCTCGACTCAGTAACGATCGAGGGAATGCCATTTTAGTGGCATCAAGCATTGTGGATGCGTGCAAGTATTATAAGATTTTCCAAAAGGACACAGAGTTTTCTAAACGTTGCGGAATTATTACTTCCTACGAGCCAAACCCTCAAAATGTCACAACTAAAAATACTGGATCAAATACAAAGACCGACGAAGAAATTATTTTTGAGACTTACGAAGAAATCTTAAAAAATGTTCAGCCTGATCCAAAAAAAACCAAAGCCGAAACTTATGAAAAAAGAGTAAAAGACCTCTTCATTAAAGAGCCCTCAAATATGAAGCTTTTAATTGTAGTGAGCAAGCTTCTTACTGGCTTTGATGCTCCATCGTGTACTTATCTATACATTGACAAGCATATGGAAGATCACGGTTTGTTCCAGGCAATTTGTCGAACAAATCGCTTGGATGGTGACGACAAAGATTTTGGTTACATTGTTGATTATAAAGACTTATTTAAAAAAGTTGAAAAAGCGATTGCGGTTTATAGTTCTGAACTCGATCACAGTTCTGGCGGCACTGATGATGCTGTCGTAATGAAAAATCGAGTTGATAAAGCAAAAGAAAGGCTCGATCAAGCCATTGAGTCGATGGTTCTTGTTTTAGAGCCTATTCCCGCACCTAAGGGTGAACTTCAAAGCATACATTACTTTTGTGGTAATACTGAGATTGAAACTGATCTTAAAGAAAAAGAGCCTCTTCGCGCTTCTCTTTACAAAACGACAGCTGAGTTTGTGAGGTCTTACGCGAATCTTGCCGATGATATGGACACCGCTGGCTACACCGACATTGATATTGCTCGCATCAAAGGTCAATTGGGACTGGCAGTTGATCTCCGTGATCTCATCCGCAGAGCCAGCGGCGAAGAACTTGATTTGAAAGCTTACGAGGCTGACATGAGACATTTAATTGATAACTACATACAGGCAGATGAACCTGAGAAGATTTCAAACTTCGATGATATCTCGCTTTTAGAGTTGATTGTGAAGTCAGGGATTGCTGATGCCATTGTACAAAAAATGGGAAAGAGAAAGGTCAGCAAAGAGTCTTCGGCTGAAATCATCGAAAACAACGTCCGCAGAAAAATAATCCAAGAACGTCCGAACGACCCCGCTTATTTTGACCAGATGTCCAAGCTACTCGATGAAGTAATCAAATTTAGAAAAGAAAAAGCCGAAAATTACGAAAAGTATTTAAAGACAATTGAAGAGCTTGCGAAGAAGGTACAAACAGGAAAATCGGGATCAACTCCTTCTAGTCTTAAAACTAACGGTCAGCGAGCGCTATATAACAACTTAAGTAATAACGAAGCCCTTGCTTTGCAGATTGATAGTGCCGTTAGGAATGTCCGTCCGGCTGATTGGCGTGGCAATGTTCCCCGCGAAAATATCATTAAGAAGGCCTTGTGGGATATTTTGCAAGATGATTCTGAAGTCGAAAGAATTTTCCAAATTATTGTGAATCAGAGGGAATACTAGTGGAATTGAAGCTTGGCGATATCACAATTGATGTGATTCAAAAAGACATTAAGAACGTTCACTTGAGTGTGAACCCTCCTTACGGTGAGGTACGCATAGCCGCGCCTTTGCAAATGAATCCAGATGCGATCCGCGCTTTTGCGATTGATAAAATTGGTTGGATAAAAAAAGAACGTCTAAAATTTATTGAACAAGAGCGCGAACCTGAACGAGAATTTCTTAATCGCGAAAGTCATTATGTTTGGGGTAAACGCTATTTGTTAGAGATTATTGAAGCCGATGAAACCCCAAGTGTTGAGCTTAAACACTCTCAGCTTCTTTTAAAAGTTCGATTTGGAACTGATAGGCAGAAGATGAAGGACGTACTGGATGAGTGGTATCGTGAACAAATTAAGGCAGCCGTTCCTGAGCTGATTGTTAAATACTCTTATCGCTTAAAAGTAAGTGTTGATCGTCTTTTTGTTCAAGATATGAAAACCCAATGGGGATCATGCAATCATTCTGAAAAAAGTATTCGTTTAAATACTGATCTTGCTCGGAGATCGCCTGAATATCTTGAGTATGTTGTTCTTCACGAGATGGCACATTTGGTTGAACCTACTCACAATGCTCGATTCACCGCGATCATGGATCAAAATATGCCGAGCTGGAGACAGCTTCGTGATGAATTGAATCGGCTGCCATTGAAAACTGATTTCGTTAAACAAACTTTGGAGGAATTGTAACAATGGACAATCAAAAGAAAATTTATTTGTTCCCAGACAGACCGGAAGTTAGTTCTGATCTAAAGTTTGCCCACCAGATATTAGCTGGGTGGCTAGAAAAAGTTATAGTAGACGTTCAAACTCCGTTTCGATTAGCTATTACAGGAAAACTCGGATCAGGAAAATCTACAGTTGTACATAATGCTCTCGAAAAATTTGAAAAACAAAAAGATAAGTATGCTGTTGCATACGTCGATGTCTGGAAGCTGGACCACACATCTGCAAGACGAAGTACTATTTTAAGAGTGGCAAAAGAGTTTGGCATTGATCTTCAGTCAGCAAGATATAAGAAATTACATAGAAGTATGTACGGTAGCGTGAATACGGTTGATGATGTAACTCAAGCTAATACTCTTGCCAATAATGTTCCATTTTTTAAGCAGTTAGTTTTTTGGTATATTCTTCTACTTGGTGCGGGCATTTTTCTTGTATCATACTTTTTAATTTCAAATTATTCTGAAAAAATTATTTCAGAAAGTATTCCCGAATGGTTAAAGATTGCATTATCAGCGATTGTCACGGCATCTGTATCAGTCTCAAATGTAATTTCCCAAAAAGTTCTTCAAGTAAAAAGTTCTGTAAATCAGGCACCCTTTGTTGGACCCGAAGAGTTCGAGGATGCTTTTCAGGCAATTTTAGATGACCCTAGCCTAGCAAATAAAAAAGCGATTGTAGTGTTTGATAACATTGATCGTGCACCTAAATCAAAAACGGAAGAAATACTAACTGGTATTTCAGCTTTTTTTGATCATAGCTCGCGGCAAACTATTCGCAATTTAATTATCCTTGTCCCATTCTCAAATATCACAAACAAAGAGTTGGATGAAAGTACTGTTCAAAAATTCTTTGATGCAATTATTCCGATGCCTGTCTTAATGCCCGAGGACTTATTAGACTTTACAAGAGAGAAGTTGGTTGGTTCAGGGTGGGAAAAAGACGCTGATCAAGTTGCTCAGTTGCTTGACCGGAGCGATTTAAAAACCCCACGCGCAATTCTGCACTTCGTTAATGAAATAACGGCACAAATTTCGCTTGCTGAATCTCTTGAAACTGTGACTTATAAAAATGAAGAAAAAGCCAATGCGACGTATTTAGCAAAAGGAAGTTTAACAAAAAACAAAGTTTTTTATGCAAAATTAAAGCTTTGTGAAAGAATCCATCCGAACTTTATTTCAGATGCTCTCATAGATTATAAGAGTGCACATGAAGTTTTTAGCCTCGATAATTTCAAAGATGCAGATGAAGGCTCTGATCAAAAAAAATTATTCGATTTTTTGAGGGCAACTGAAGGCATCCCTGAGCGACTGCCAGAGAGTCTCGAGCAATTTATATACTTCAAAGGCTCTGATCTTGAGTTAAGCATTCCTGGAAGTTCTTCATTGATGGAGGCTATGAATAATCGAGCATCGGAAGACATTAAGGCCTTCTGCGAAAAGAACAATGATATAAGTTCACTAGAGAAATTATTTGTTAATAATTTTGCAAGAAATAAAAATAACCCATTAAGAATGAAAAACTCTGTTCTTTCTGTGCTTGAAGCATTCGAAGAAATCCCAAGTGAATCGCTGCGAAAAGAACTCGCTCGCGCAGTTAGCAAACTCAAAGACTCCATTCATGATCTACCTATACGCGAGTTGAATAAAATTACTCCTATCAATGACGAATTTCTTGAAAATGAAAATGTTTGGAAATACTTAGACCAGATTTATCAAGAACTGAAAAAAGAGACGAATGGTACTAGTAAAGAAACTGAAGTATGGCGAGTTGAGTACCTAAAATATGTTCTTCAACAGCCAAAAGGAGTTGAAAGAGCATCTTTAGCTAGTACAGATTTTAAAGTCCAGTATTTAGAAGATGAACAATTATTTCCGATAGTTAAGAAAAATGGGCTTAAAAAATTTGTTGGACCTACAAACTTGCCTCAAATTTTTGATTACATTGAAAGTAGAGCATTTAATCTTCCTGCAAATTCACTTCAAAACCTAGGTGAAGTACTTAATGAGGGCATTGAAAATTCAGGCACTGCTGATTCAGCACGCATCCAAGCATATTTTAGTAAAATTTCGGAGCAGTTTATCGCTAGAATTTCGCAACCCCAACCGCTAAAAGATTTATTTGATAACTTATTCAGGCATCTTAAATCTTTTGAAACAACAAAAGCCACAGAGGCTATGTGGGCAACAATCGCAAATGTTCTTGAAGGTCAAACAGGAAACTTAAATAATCTCATAAATAATGATGGAGAATTAGAGCTTGTATCCTTTTTGATTTTTCTCA
The DNA here is from genome assembly GCA_043747435.1 of Bdellovibrio sp. GTDB lineage: Bacteria > Bdellovibrionota > Bdellovibrionia > Bdellovibrionales > Bdellovibrionaceae > Pseudobdellovibrio. The sequence continues at coordinate 27,656 of JAYTPD010000048.1, forward strand.
ACCAAAAAACCAGCCTAAACAGTCGCGGAAATCAATTGAGCTATGTTCGGAACTATCTAAACAAAACGACTGCAATAGACTCACTAAATGTTTTGTCTGATAAATTCGGCACATGGAGTTGGGTCGAGTCAGTAAATAAGATGCTCCCGACAGAACTTGAAGCTATTCTTAAAAAAGATGGCATTACAACTCCGTTTGCGACTGCTGCTGATGCCAAGGGGGCGGATTTCTTAGTTGAAAATATTCTAAAATTGGTTTCACTTAATAGTTTTGATGAGCTTTTTAAAGCCATCCCTAATAACTCTGATGTGAAAATTGCTAAAAAAGATTTTATAGATAGCTTATATGAAAAGCCAGAAGCCTATTCTTTCGAGAAGTCAAAAGTGATTTTCGACTTCTTGTTATCAACAACAGAGGCCGTTGATATTGAAAAAGCATCTAAGACCTTTACTCACCATTTGAATCAAGCAAGCAATGAAGAAACCGTGTTGTATCTTTTGAGATGGAGTGCAAACAAGAAATTGAACATTATTTCTATTCTTAATTCATATAAAGAAAATTTAGAAAAAGATGATAATACGTCTTGGGCAGAGGATAGCTCATTGAAATTTTTTGCTGTTATCAATGGCAATACGAATCGTCCAAGTGACTTCTATGAAACATTTTTTAACAAGGCGATTGAACGTGGAATTTTCTCAGCAGTAACGCCAGTTGTTGCCAAAAGGGTCTCAGGTGTTCTTAAAGAAACTTGGAATTCCCATAAAGGTGTCACTCAAAATCTACTGAAAGATTATAAAAATGCTATCGAGAAAACTACTCATCTTCAAGATACTGAGAAAAGCAATCTATTGACGAGTTTGGAAGCAATTGCGAAGCAAAATAATCTTTCAAAGGAGCTGGGATTTGAGAAGCCTTCGCTCTTGAATAAAGTAACTGATAAAATTGCCGAATTTGTTTCTGGGAAAGATGAAGAGTAGAACTGGTGGATCTGCTTCAAAAATTTTTCAAGGTCTTGAGCCTAGTAATAGCTTGCTCAATGATCAAATGAAACAATTTGCTCATATAATTCAATGGCCGAGATTGCCAAATTCAGCAATTGGCGTAAATTTAGATGTTAAAGTATGGAATTTAATTACTTTTTAATTAGCTGCTGGTTCAGCCACTTAAAGCTTATGCCACCATGCAGATGAGCTTTGGCAGCCTCACGGCCTACACAGCCAGTGGCTTCAACCAAAGTGCCAGCGGTACCAAGCATAATGGCAAGGAAAACTAAACTTCGAATAAATTGTACGACTCCATTCATAAGACCTTCTTTCTATTTGCTAGGGTCTTTGAATTTCGAAAGTCTGTGAGTGGGTATCTGCGACTGCGAAACCTAAGTTCCGTCAGTCACGTCAAAAAACTGGAAACAGTTATCAGAAGCCAAAAACAGGGTTTAAAACCTGTCATCAAGGTGTCATCATTCTGTCATCATTTTTTGAAATCTGTTGAAATTTCATGAAATATCGACGTGAACGCTCGTTCTTCGTTTGTGTGTTATTAAGTACTTAGAACTGCTTGGTATTTTGTTTTTTTGACTACGAACCTGAAAAAAATTTGGGGTGAAATTCGGTGTGCAAAGCGAATTCAACCACTTAGCTAAGACCCTAGCCCTAAAAAGATTTAAAAACAAGAATTTTAGTAGTTTTCTCAGCATATAAAAATCCATCACCATTTAATTAGTCCCTGTTAGGAACGTACTTTTTTAGCCTTCTAAATTCTGCCATATTTGCAACCTTTAGGGACTCATTACTGACTGGGCGCGAAAAGCCAAGATTTTCTGTAGCACCGCGAACATCGATCCCTGCTAGGCGTATGTATCTAGTCATGACCTTCTCATCCGTCCACCCGCAAATCTTTTTAACGACTGGACTTGTAACACCTGCATTCAACAAGTGCGTTGCGAAGCAAGCTCGCAGAGCATGAAAGTTCACTGAATTAATTTCCAATGACTCACAGAACTCACGAAGCACTTTGGCCGCTTCGCCTCGTCGCCACATTGGAATTCTTGGAAGAACATTTTTTTCGCTCTTTGAATTCTTAGCGCGCAAATCAATCAGGAAAGTCTCAACCTCTATGCTCAGCGGAACTTTTCGCCAGTAGCCAGCTTTCGTCGATTTGATTATTTTCATTCGGCCATTATATGACTTCGAACAAGTAATCATTTTAGTTTCAAAATCGACATCGTTCCATTCTAGCGCATACAATTCACCAGATCTCATTCCTGTGTGTAAAGCCATGAACCAAACTGGATACCACTCATGATCCATCTCTCGAGCACGCTCTAACAGAATTTGAATTTCTGGCAGCGATAATACTTGAGGTGGTTTTTCTTCGGTCGATCTTCCAAGCTGAATATCAACAGCAGGACTTGTTCTAACACCTTTGATGACTCCATCTTCGATGCCCCACTTAAATATTGTGTTGATTGCTGATCGAACTGACTTAAGCCGTCCTCGCGAATAGCCTTGATCAATCATCTTTTGCAAAATGCACTTAACATCTCCGGCATTGATTTCATTACAAAGTTTCTTATCCCAAGAACCTGTAAAACGTCTGAGTGTTGAAATGTTATCCCATATTGTTGAGAGCTGAATTTTTTTGACTAAAGGCGAACCAGATCTGTGAACAAGTTCATATTTTTCTAAGAGGTCTGGCCAAGGCAGCCCTAGCCCTTCACGCTTAGCTACTTCAGCGGCACAGTCTCTGATTAGTTCTTTCTCAATTTGCGTGGCTTCTTTAAGTGTTGCCACACTCCGCCGTCTTCTCTGTTCGCGGATTTTATAATCCGTTTTACTTCGGATGCTGACATTGACTTCGTAAACTTTAATACCATTTTCAACAACTTCTTTGATCCCCATAATCTCTATCTCCCTCTAGGTTTAGGAATAAATAATTCCTGTTTCGTTTTTATCATTCGATTCATATCGACGAGGGAGTTTTCAATGAGAAGATCAATTCTTTCACGATCAAAATAAAGACGACCGCAGAATTTAACCGCTTCTATGCGCTTTCTTTGGTGTAATTTTTTAATCGCTTCTTTTGTTGAGCCTAAATATAAAGCTAACTCTTCTGTTTTTAACCATCTTTTTAATTTCAAAGAACGTAGCTTGGATTCAGCAATATCCAATTGAATACTCTGCTGAATGTTCGCTGTATTTGTTGAGATTAACATTTAAGATCCTTCCGGCTCAATCTGTTATTGAACCCGTTATTATTTTGCTGCATGGTCTCAATCAGACATTGCTAACCTGACTGATTTCGCCTTTAAGCAATTTGCCGATAAACTGATCCAATGTGATTTTGCCATTAGCTTTTTGAAAATTTTCATGAGCCATATGCAATCGATCTTTTTCAGACAAGGTTTCCTGCTGTAATTCGCTTAAATGGTTTTGATCGACCAGTGTTAGAGCCTTTGCCAAAATTTCACTGTCCCTAATTTTGCGGCCGTAAGCTTTCTTGTTGGCTTTATCTTTTAAAGACTGCAAAAGTTTAGCTGTTTCAAGATCTAGCTTTTTAAGTACATTTTTTTTCTTCAAAGCTGCTCTTTTATCTGATGTTTTATCTGTTTTTACTTCTTCCATGTTTTCTCCTTATTGATTAAGTGTTGGTTGTTCAGTTATTAAGATTTGAAATTCAAACGGACCTTCTAAAACTGCGTATTCTGGTACGGCCTTTAGTTTTTCTGAAAACCTATCTGCTGTTTTTGACATGGCTGATGCTAAGGCCTTTTTGCTAAAAGTATCTACCCCTGGTTTTTCTACATAACCACCATATGGTGTTTGCTCCCTTGAAATTGTTGCATCTGCGTAGCCCGCGGCAGCCGATGCTAAAAATTCGGCTGCAAAATACCTATCTTCACCAGAAACCAGCCGACCTTCGATCCCTAGTATTCCTTTATAATCTAGCGCGTGACCTTGAAGGTTCCACGACTGACTTTTTGAATCAGCAATGAGTTTATTAAAATTGATTAAAATACGTTTAGAATTTTTCTCTAAAGTTGCTTCGCCAAGTAAAACAGATCCTTTTAATTGTCCTGAAGTAATAATTGATCGAATTGGAGCTTTAGCTTCTGAAAAAGCAATTAGGCTTTCTTTAATATAAGCGTTTATAACTTCACCGCTAGGAAGTTTACCTAATAAAACTAACTGAGGTTTTGTTGGTAAAACAATCGGACTTGAGTCGGCAATAAAATGATTTCTTTTTTGATAATAAGATGGCAAGTTTCCTGGGCCTGACATAACCACAGTAGTCTTCTGCGGACGCTCTTTTTGATTTGAAGAAAACATAACTTTTTTAGTTTCACTTTTCACAACTTCAGGTTTTTTATAAAGATTTGATTTCACTTGAGTAAAGCCAACAACTGGCCAAATTAATATTAATAAAATTGTCATGGCGAAACCCTTAATATTTTAGTTTTTTTGATTTTATATTTTTTTTGATAATCAATTTCTGTTGGCTCAATTACCTGCTGTGACACTACTTTTAACTTTTGATCAGCTGTTGGTGCACCAAATGCCCCGCTGACTTTAACAAAATCCTGATGAATTGAATGCGATGGCACTAAATCAAATACGAACACTCTTTTTTCAGCCCGAACTATCAGATTCGAAGGAACTGAGTTCTGATGATTTAATAGTAAAGTTAATTCCCTAGGCGAAGCCTGTGAAATAATGGCTTTAACTGATTCAGGATTACCGACCCTTATTTCTACAATATTTGATGGGAACTCAACCAAACTAACTAAACCAGGGCTTAAATATATTTTCTGAACCTTAGACAAATCAGTGTGTGTACTTGAAAGACGATGAACTTCAGCGAAACTAATATTAAATAGAAATAAACTATAGAACAACATCGCTCACCTCTGTGATCTGATAACCCCATGGATTAAGTTCTGTTCGTGTATTTTTCTCAATCGTTAGTCTAACTTTAATTTTGACCTCTTTTTCGGAGATCTTAGATAAGATTCTTAGTTTTAAAACAACTTCAACTTTATTAGTTTCTATTAAATCAATTGCTTCAATATCTGGAATTTGACTTAAGGGTATTTTTTGAAGCTTTTCTTTAATTTCTAATAATTTAGGTTTTTGAGATTCCCAAAGTTCTTGGCTCATCAGATTAGAGGCCTTTTCAATTTGATCACCAAACGTTATTTCGTTGTACCCGTAATAATCTATGACAAAGCTTTGCAAAAAAGCTTTTAATTCATTTCGCAGTATTCGATCATTTGATTCAGTAATCAACCTAGCCCCAGAATCATCAATACCCACTAAAAGTAGTTTTTCTTTATTTTGAAATGCAAAATAAGTTGCAAAACTTGCCCATGCAAAAAGTGATATAATTAATATCCATTTTCTGATTTCATCTTGATAAAGTTTACTTTTAAAAATTAACGCCATAATTTACCCCCATAACCAATAACCTTAGTCACTGCCCCTGAACCAAAACTCATAGATTTAAAAATTGAATAACTTATAATTGGTGAAATAAGCTGTAGGCCATAAATCACCACATAAAGACAAAAAGTCATAACAGGGCTTTCATCAAATTGTGTACCCACATGATTTGCTAATTGTGATAAAATGTTCCATAACACAGGCCACAGTGAAAGACTGACTAATAATCCGAAATAGATTTTTAATCCGCTACTCATGTTTAACATTGTCGATAAAAAGATAAAAACGGGTCCAACTGCAATGAGTAATGAAATTAAAACAGAATAAACCGAATATGATAGCCCTTGAATAAATAAGTGCCCTAATTTTCCTGAAACATATAAAAGTGGATGATCAGAAAACAGATTTTCCATAAACTTAATAAAAGTATCTTTACCTAAGTCATGTTTTAAATATGAAATTTTTTGGGCTATAGAATTAATACTTCCAATAATTAGTTTTAAAATAACTGGAAAAAGACTACCTAAAGCTAAGAAAGTAACTGTGTCTTTAAGTACATCCCCGTAATCTGATGGGCCTGACACTTTTATAACTAAATAACTTATTCTCATAATAAAAATAACTGACACAAGGCCTGTGATAATTGCCATAACTTTTGTGAATAATGTGATTCCACCAGATAAAGCCACATCACTCATCGGAGCAAACGAAGTCATGGTCGCCCCCTATGGGTTTTTCTACCCTCTTCTTTTTCTAAAATTTGTTCGATAAAAAGTTTTCTTTTATTACTTGCTTCTTTATCTTCTAAATACGCTAAATACTGAGCTCTTCTGATTGATTGCAATTCTTCAAGAATCATCGAATCTAATTTTATTTCCTGAATACGGGCTGCTTTTTCTGCAGCTTTGGGTCTAAAACCAATAATAGATGCAATTTTTTTTGAGGTTTGAGCTGCGTTTTTTAAAGCTTTAATTCGTCTTGAAAGACTCTGACCGTTATTTAAATCACTTGTCAGGGATCTTTTTAAATCATCCGATGACCATTTTAAGTCTCTTGCTTGACTATTCATCTGTGAAATTCGATCGACTGCTGATTGCAAATCTTTTTCTGAATCTGTTTCAATTCCAAGTTCAGATAATAAATCAAACATCGAAAAACCAATATCAGCAGCTTCATCCATTTGCCCCATAGCTGTTTGTGCCGATTGTGCTGTCATCGCCACTGTTACAGGATCAAAAGCATATACCTTAGCCGACCTTACAAAAATTATTGTTACAATAAATGGATATATTAAACGGCAGCTAAACATCTGATAGCCTCCTTCAGTGATAATTCAGGAACTGCAGATCGGAGGTTTTCAAGTCGAATTCGATCGTTCTTAGAACTTGTTAATCGCCAGTATTCTTCTTTGGTGACTTTAATCGTAAGTTTTTTAGAGCTTGTCTGAGTTTGTAAAAAAACTTCTGATGAAACCATCGGAACTGATTTTAGATTTTTAATTGTATTAATTTGTTTATCACTCAGATTAAATCTGTTTTTATAATCATTAGCTTGCCCATCTAAAGAAAATAAAAATCTTTGTGGCGAATTCTCAATAATACCTGTATCCCCATTAACAACTAAATCAGTCGATAGCTGAGTTATTAAAACGACAGCATGACCATACTTACGAACATTCGCCGTTGAAAACTTAAAAAAATCGAAACAAGAATTAATAAAAAAAGGGGTCTCATCACATATTAAAACAATTCGTCGACCATCCTGAATTAAAGTTTCTATGTTAAACTGCGCAAGAACAGCTGATAAACCAGCTTGGGCGAATTCTGGGTCACTGGCTTGAAAAACTTGTGAAAAGTTATAATACCTAAGCCTGTTGGCTTGATTGATACTGTTATTAATATCACCATCAGTGCTGAATGCATTTTCATAAACCCCACCCTTAACCCATCTTCTTAAAAGATTTCTTCGGGGAAACAGTTCACATAAATCATAAAATTCTTGTAATGAAGGTTTTTTTGCTATTTTGATGTATCCACTGATTGATTCTTCGATTTGTGATCTTAAATTTTTAGAAAAACTTAATTCACCTTGTTCAGTGATTAGACCCATTAAAAATCGAGATAGAATACCAATTTTTTCAGAATCTGAGCATTGTATATTTAAAACTGAGAAAGGATTAATTCCTGAGGGTTTATTCAATTCAAGAACATATTCCTGACCACCTAAAATCTCACATTCTTTCTTGTGTGATCCACCCACATCTAATTTAATTATTGAAATCTGTGGATCGTTTAAAAGACACTGTGACAACAATCCTGTTAAAACACTTTTCCCTTTACCACTGGTTCCAACAATAACTGTATTGTAGACGCTATAATTTTGATTAAATAAATCAAATCCATATAAACTTTGATCAGATCTTAAAAGAGGTAAAACTTTAAGTTCATCCTGAAGTTCGCCTTTTTCTCCGTAATGCCACAAAGGCAAAAACGATGTAACAACGTCATCAATTTCACGTAATTCCACATGAGTATTGTTACCAAGAAGAGTGCTTAACCAGCTTGGAGTTACTCCAAATGTTTCAATTTTAAAATCTGCTAATTGATTTAATATGTTCAGTGCTTGCTTTAAATCCTGATTCAGCTTTTCTTCAGATTCTCTTTCAAATAAGACTAAAAACTCAAAGTTAACAAACTGAGCCCCAGAATTTAAAGATTGTTGAATAGTCTGAATCGTTGAATCTTGTAATGCCCTACTTGTTGGATCGTTGTCATTCTTAGTTTGATTAAGCCTTCGTTCTAGTTCTAGTTTAACTTTACCAGAATCTTGTTTTCTAAAGCTTATTGAAATTTCAAAGGGTTTTGGCAAATTAATTAAAGCTCGTGCGATCTGAGTTTCATCAATCGGATCATTTTTTTGTTTACAAAGCCTCACTGCGCCTATGACTGAGCCTCCGCTACTTACTGCTTGGTGTGTTTTAATCCAATCGGCTTTGGGATCAGCAAAACAAGTCTTCAGTTCTGCGCTCTCAATTGATTTTGTTTTTAGTCCAGATTGATCAACTAATGTTTTAATCTCCTTTAAACATTGAATCGACTTATCTAAATCATGATTTTGACTTAATAGATTTTTAATTTTTGTTAAAGCGAATGGCTCAGTCCCTAATTCGACAAATAATCGGCATTTTTTATTGGCATAGCCAATTTCATTACAAGCTTTTGATCTTTCTGATTTTTCAAGATTGCCTTTGGACTTCTCAACTTTTAGTTTAATACGACCTAGGGCATTTGATGGCAGCCCCCTGATAAGTGCTAATAACTTTTGATTATAAGCTTCCGCTGAATCAGACTCTAAATCACAGGGCTCAATTTCAAACCCAATACCTATTACGTTATCGGTCGTTTTAAATATTGAAAGATCATCGCTTTTAATAACTTCTTTAATAACTGGAATCACAAATACCCCTCTGAATTATTTTTTATAAAAATTCTGTCTGTCATTTTTGATATCAAAAAATCTCTGATGATTTTTGGTCTGTTCTTTAAACGAATGCCTACAAGAAGAAAAGCGACCACTCCAACTACAGGAAACGATAACAGCTCAAGACCTAACGGGCTTAATAGCGAATGAGTAATAATCAGCAAGTAGCCTACGATTGCTAAATCACTGACTTCTAATCCTAAAAAAGCTGGCTTTTCATTAAGTATTCTTGATGGGGTTTTCATTAGACACTTGCCCCGAAAACGCGACCAAGCATATTTACGATTGATGGTGCACCTAAAATGGCAACTGCACCAATAGCACCTGATATTAATAGCATCCGACCTATTTGGGCTGCACCTAGTGCAAATAAAATCCCACCTAACGTGATCCCTATACTTATTGCTGCTATTCCGATGCGATTAAACAAAGACTGTGCACTTGATGCTGCATCAACTAGATCCCTTGCAAAAGCTACATCTGTCAGTCCCAATAAAATAATTAAAGAAAAAACTATAATAATAAATTTTTTATTTTCCATATTTAATCCTTTTCAGTTTTCGAATTATCCATGTATCCAGTTACAGGTTTTAAAGTAGGTGGAATTAACTCCATAATTTTATCTTGGTGAATTAATCTGTTTTCACCTTCTTCAATCCACTGATCTATTTCACTGATACGCCATTCACCTGGATTTATAAGCTGTTTGTACTTTGCTGGAATTTTCGTATTAAAAGTTGCTGGTGTTTCCACGATAACTTTTGAAGCCTGAATCAATTCCATGTCTTTTTTCATTTTCTGATTTTCAAAAACCAATTTTTCGTTTTGCTTATCTGGATCAAAGTAATAAAGCCCTGCCAATGCACCAATGGCTGTTCCGATTGCAGAAAACATCATGGCATTTTTATCTTGATATTCAGGACGAGTTGAACCAAAAACAAAACCCGCTGAGCCGCCAATGATAGCCCATTCACTAATTTTTCCTTTTTGCGAAGTTGCACAACTTGATCCTGTAAGAAAAGTCAGAGCGCAAAGCACTCTGACTAAAATTTTATTTCCAACTTTTAGATTCTGCATTTTCCAACACCTTGGCCAATCGAAACACATTGCGTTTCTTTTGCGCCATCTACTCCTGCTGTGCCATCATCACCTTTTTCTCCTTTTGCACCTTGAGGACCTTGACTCGCATTACGACATTCTCTTGATGTTGGATTTCCTGGAGGACCACCTGCTCCACCCTCTTGACCATCGCTACCTTTACCAGCAACACCTGCTAAGCCAATTTGTTGAAAAGGTTCAGCTGTGAATTCTGAAGAATCACTGACTTCAACGATTATTTTTCCTGATGAACCACCAGAACCAGCTTTCGTCCCTGCATTTCCTTTTTGACCTGCTGACCCAGAAGTTCCATTACCTGGCTGACTTGTGCACCAACATTTAAGTGGTCCACCAATTCCAATACCTGGTCTTACACAACTATGACCACCCGTTGACCCTACAGATCCACCAGCTGCTACTGTTGTCCAAGGTAAACCATCAACGCCGTTACCGCCATTTTGTCCTCGTAAATTTATTTTTAAATTTCCAATAGCTTCAACTGACATAATGTGGACTAACCCACCAGATTTACCATCTTGCGAAGGATCAGCTTTTGAGTTTTCTAAAAATGAAAATATTTCGGCATCATCAGAAACAATTTTCTGAGCTTGAACCTTTAGTTGAAAACCATTTGTTTGCACTTTGGTTTGATTAGAAAAATAGACTCGGTTTGCTTCAATCTCTAAATCATCTTTTAGTTCTACTACACCACTAAAAGAATAATCTTTCGGAGTTTGGCCTTGGGCTTCGCCAACTAAGACTGGTCTATCCCCGTCTGCTGAAAAAACTTTGATATTATATTTTGTGTTATCTTTAAGTAATAAGAAATACTGTCTAGTAGAATCTGTTTCTAAAATTCTGCGACCATCATTTTCAATAAATACTTTTTTAATATCACTAGGCCAAGAAATCGTTAACTGATATTGATGAGGCACATCTGTTTCTGTCATGGCTACTGAAGCATCACCTGAGGTCAAAGTTCTTGCTTTAACTTCTTGTGTAACTATTTTCTCTTTTTTAAATTCTCCGCAGCCTACTGCTAGCAACATGAAAGCTAAAGCTGTATATGATGTCAGTATTGACTTCGTTGAATGAGGTAATGAAATACCTGTGTTATTTGTTGAACTCACTGAAAACTCCTTTTTAAAAATCCGAAATTCGGATTGGTTATTTGTTTTGGCAAAATGCCTTTTGTTTCAAAAAGGATTAGCGATTAAAAAAATAAATTTCCAAAGAATTAGAGCTTTGATTGCGAATGCGCGAATACAGATACTTTTGTGAAATAATATTGCGTATTCGCAATTATTTTTCGTATTCGCAATTTTATCGCTGATTCGCGCATGACACGGCGCAAACGATGTATTTTTTTGTTTAAAGTTTCCGAAAAACCCTCTAGATCAGGCTTATTAGGACGAAAAATGATAAATCTTGTTAAGACACTTATGACTCTACGTGGAGTCAATCAATCTGATCTTTCAAAGCGCACTGGTGTCTCAGTCACTGCTATTTCTCGTTATCTTAATGAAAATTCAGAAATCAGATCAGAAGCACTTATAAGAATACTATCAGCATTGGGTACAGATGTTGATGCAATGCTAAAATCAGACATCAATCGAGTCATTGGACAAGATGATGATAAATCAATTGGTGATGATATCAGATTTTTAATGGAAAAAGCTTCGCCAATAGCTCGTAAAACAATTGCAGAAACATTAATTTCTAGTTTTAAAAACGATAAAAGTTCAGACACAAAAAGTAGACTTCAAAGAATTAAAAGATACAAAGAATCAATTAAAACTGTTCGGAGGCTCTCTTGATCGAAACAAATAACGCGCTAAATGAGCAAAGCTTAACCGCTGGAACAAGCACAAGTAACATTAGTTACGCTGATGCTTTAGAGAACCATAAAAAGAACACCGATTGGTGGGTTGTTTATGCAGCATTTGATTTGCCTGATTTTCAGTCATCTCCGCTATGGCTTTCATCACGGTTAAATTT
>JAYTPD010000049.1:0-61320 GCA_043747435.1 Bdellovibrio sp.
TTGAGGTTACCCTAAAAATTTAGACCACTTGTAAATAGAGTTTTCCCGCGTCAAACTAGACCAAGGGAGAAGCAAAATGAAAAAGAAGTTCACGGAAGAACAGATTATCAAAATGTTAAATCGAAATCGTAACGGCGAATCGGCAAAAATACTATGCCGCGAGTTTGGAGTCGCTGAAGCGACTTTTTATACCTGGAAAAAGAAATTCGCGGACATGACCGTCAACGAGGCGAAAAGATTTCGCGAGCTTGAGCAAGAAAATTTAAAATTAAAAAGATTAGTCGCCGATCAAGCGCTTGATATTTTGATGTTGAAGGATGTTAATTCAAAAAAGTGGTAGGGCTCAATTCCCAAAAGAAATCGGCTGAGTATTTAGTTGAAAAATATTCGGTCAGCGTTCGAAAGACTTCGAAAGTCTTGGGCCTAAATCGTTCGACGATGACGTACAAGCAGCGTAAATCAAAAGACGAAGCGCTTGAACAAAGAATGAAAGAACTTTCAACCAAGCACCGGAGGTTTGGTTTACCTAGGCTTCATTTTTTACTAAAGCGTGAAGGCCTTGTGGTAAGCCACCACCGCAGCGAACGTGTTTATAGAAAGCTGCAACTGCAACTTAAAAACAGAAGGCGCTTGAAGCAAATGGCGGTGATCAGAGTTCCGCATAAAAAAGCCACAACGCCGAATGAAATCTGGTCTTTTGATTTTGTGTTCGATCGATTTGAAAACAATCGAAGTCTAAAATGTTTAACGATCGTTGATGATTGCACGAAGCGAACGCCTGGGTTGCTCGTTGAAACTTCGATTACTGCAAGGTCGATGATTAATTTTTTTGAATCTTTTCCGAAACTTCCGAAAAAACTTCGTTGTGACAATGGACCAGAAATGTCGTCGAAAGAATTTATGGACTGGGCATACCGTAATAATATTGCGATAGAATATATCCAGCCAGGAAAGCCGGTGCAGAACGCGTTTATCGAATCGTTTAACTCGCGGTTCAGGGACGAATGCTTGAATGAAGAATTATTTTTTGACTTGAACGACGCAAAGAAGAAAATAGAAAAGTGGCGCAAGTATTACAACGAAGAACGGCCACACTCTTCGATCGGAATGAAAACTCCGAATGCTTTTGAAAAAGAATTAACTAACTCGGAAAAACTCTAGATCCGAATGGCTGGAAAAACAGGGTAACCTCACTCATCAGGTCTAAAAAAATCAGCTCAAAATGAAATCGATTGGATTATTAAAAAAATAAAAATTTCTTTCGAAGCTCGCATACTTGATGTGGCTTGCGGAACAGGACGACACTTGCTTGGGCTGGTGAATAGAGGCTATAGACCATTCGGCGTCGATATTTCTACTGAGTGTATTCGAATGGCTAAAAAAAATTGTCCTCTAATTTCAGATCAGATCATTGAAGATGATTTTTTAAGTTTTGCAGAAAATTTAAATCAGAAATTCGATTTGGTCATCGTTGCTGGAGCAAGTCTTGGATATGATGTCAGTTTTCAAAGCTCGATGCTTTATGTTGATAAACTAATAGAGCTATTAAATCCAGATGGAAGCCTTTTTATTCAGTTTATAAATAAAGATTGGGCCCAATCAAAATTTAAAAATAAAACAACTTTCTGGGCTGAAAATGAAGACTTTTTTATTCTTGATAAAAGAGAAGTCGTTGATAATCGACTCGTCAGCGAAAAAGTATTTCTTACTAAGGGCTCTGTTCAGCAAAACCGTTATTCAGATTCTGTCTTTTTATTTACTGTAGACGAGATTAAAAAGCATGTTTTGGATTTAAATTTAAATAATGTTAAAAATATTGAAGTATTTGGTGGCTTTGACGGTAGCGATTACCATGTGCGTGATTCTGCAATGCCTGTTGTGGTAATTTGGAAATGAGTTAGATAATTATTTTGACTGTGGTGTCTAGATTTTGTTTTGAAGTTATTAAAAGCTCGATGTTATTTTCGGCCAGTTCTTTTTTAGCATTAAATAGTGCAATTCCATTACCGGATTTCAAGTTTGATGAACCATTATTTTCTTTATTCTTGCCGAAAGTTAAAACCTCTTTACCTAAGCGTTTTAATATTTCTGGTGGAATTCCCTTCCCATTATCACTGACACTCACTTCGATTTTGTGATCGGTGTTTAGACCAACTGAAATAGAAATAACTCCATTTTTAGATGTCGCTTCAATTGAGTTTTGGATCAGATTATTGAGCGTCGAGTAGATAATAGAATTTAGTTGAGAACTAAATTTTTTATTCTGAATACTGTCGTAGTTAATCTTAAATGTAATTTTTTGTGAAATTGAAGTCGATTTAAATTGATACTCTTTTTCTAGATTAAAGAGCATTTCAGAAAAGCCTAAAACAATATCCGAAACGCCATCTGTTTTTGTTTGATCTAGCAAATTATTTGCAATGGTATTTATCTGATCTACGACAGCAAGCTGCAAAGTTCTTATTTCTAAATCTTCAATTTTAGATGAGATCAAATTTAATGTTGAGATTGGCGAGCGAATATCATGCGCTAGTTTTTGGGAAAGGGCAATTCGCATTTTTGATACCTCAATATAATTTAAATTATTCAAAGATTCTAAAAAAGCTTCTTTTATTCCCCGAAATTCTTTAGAATTAAAACTAGCCACCATTTTTTTATTTTTTAAACTTTCACTAAATATTTTTAAGTCATCAATTAGGTATTTTTCAAAAATATTTAAAATAAACTTTCCTAAGAAAAAAATTAAAAAAATAAATATAAAAAATGGAATAATAATCCAAAAAAATTTATTTAAATAAGACTTATTATTGAATTGAACTAGAATGACAAAGTCACTATTCATCGAAGGAATAGTGATATTTATTTTACTGAATTTTTTGAAATCATTTTGATCAGAACATTTAAGAAATAAAAAATTATCAGAGGCTATGCACAAATTTTGTATGTTAGAATTTTCTTTAATTGAATTAAGTCGTCTAGACACTTCAACTTGATCGCCTAAAGAAAGTGGTTCATATATAGATTGACGAAGTAAGCTTAATATAAGTTTTTCCGAATTAAATTGCTCATCACCGTAAATTTTATCAAGAGCAAAGAAACAAAAAGCCGTGAAGATCATTAATATAAGAAATAAAAAAATAGGTAACTGAAATCGGAGTAATTTAGAGATAGAATTCATTTATTTTCTTTTGAAGAATAATTAATGAGTCGTGGCGTATATCTGAAAAGCGTTTTTTCATTTGAAATATTAGGTCTTACAAGAGAATACATTCTAGACTTCCAGCCTGGTATACAAAGAGATGATTTTACAATTTTAGCATTTAGTTGTTTGAAAAGTAATGTTCTTTTTTTCCAATCATTTTCATCTTTTGCGTCAGTAAAATACGTTTTAAAATCTGAAGGTAAATAGTCTTCAAACGGAATACCAAATATTTTGTATAAAATGCCTATAAACCCCATTGGATCATTGAACCCTCCAGCAAAACTAGTTGCTATTATGTCAGCATCTTTATGATTGCTGGGGCTTTCTGAAACAGAATAGGGCTTCATCACTAAATTAATATTATATTTTAAAATAGTAGCTTTTAACTCGGAGGAATTAATAAAATTATCATGGCTACCCGATATATAATATAGGTTAACTTTAATGCTGCTCAATGCACTATCTATTTTAAAATTACTCACTTCTCGGTTTTCTAAAGCGCCGGGTATTCCAATGGGAATAATTCCAGTGGCAGGTATAGAGTTGTTTTTAGTAAAATAAACTTGAAGAGCTTCTTCTAAAGCTGCTCTTACTCGAATTCTTAATTTTTCATCAGTATATAAACTACTTTGTTTTGTTACCCAAAAAAGGCTTTGAACAAAGCTGGGAATTTCCATTTCTTGATAGCTTGATAGAGTTTTATTTTTTTTTAAAGAAGATAGCGTATTTATATTAATAAATTGTGATACGTCAGGTTGATCTTCGTCCGTTATTTCATATTTTTCGTTTTTGTAATACAATAATTTAAAATCAAAACTGTTTGAGTTTTCTTTTTCATTTCTTATAAGAAACCATGAATTTTTTATTTTTTTTAAATTATAATCTCCAGATCCAATGTAAGGTGATGCCGATGTCTGATCGAACTCCCAATTTTTCGGAACAATTCCAAGTTGATCTCTTGATAAAGCTTTTAAAATTGCTGGATCTCGGTACTTAAGTGTTAAGGTAACTGAGTTTTTATCAGCGATGATCTCATAAATGCTTTTCAAATACTCACTGGATTGTGATTTTAATTTTATATTTCTTTCAAATGTGTATTTAACGTCATCTCCAGTTACAGGTGTTCCGTTAGAAAACTTTTTATTTTCAATTTTGAATACTATTTTCAGACCATCTTTCGATATCTTCCAGTGATCCGAAATGCCAGCTACCAAATTACCTTCAATGTCTGTCTCAATTAGCGGCTTCAATATCTGTCCTATCAATGCGTGTTCAGTATATTGATTAAAGTTTACAGGATCTCTAGGGAATGTAATTGGTGAAAAACCTAAGGTTATTGTTTTAGATACGGCAATATTCATAAAAAAACTCCACAGAAAAACCATTTTAACCTTTATACTAGATGAACTCTATTCCAAATTGAGTGAATTAATTCGTTACCAAACGATGTAAACTCGTCTTGTGCTAAGCTGTTATAATTTTGCTCTATTAGAAGCCTGTATTTTTTGATGTAGATTTCTAATTTTAATTTTTTTGATACTTCATACATTCTAAAAAGAGCAAAAAACGAGTGAAGTCGCCCTATTGGTGGTCTATTTTTTTGCTGGAGAGGTGCGTAAATCATATTTTTATCGTGGCTTGAATTTACTAATCTGTCTATTGTATTGATAAGAAATAATTCTTGATGGCCAATTTCGTGTGCGATTGCTATTACCATTTCATCTTCATTCAGACTCCAGAATTTATCAGATAAGAAAATTAATCCAAGAGCATGTGGCAAAGATGCAGTTCTAAAGACGCCGTTATCGATGAAATAATATCCCGAAATTATACTATTTTTTGGATCTAAGTATCCTAGTTCGATAAGACATTTCTCGGCCAATAAAATTATGTTTTCTTGATTATTAGTAAATTTGAGAGGCGAGATTTCAGTTGCCCCGATGTTTAAATACTTAAAAATACGTTTTACAGAAGTATCACTCAGCGCTGAAAAAAACTTATTCTCGGATAATACTTCATAATTATAAAATGTTAAACTTCTAGCATGCGTTAAATTGAAATTATCTTTATTAGAATCTAACATTTTTTTTAAAATACCAAATATTAAAAAAGTTGAGCTCACTTCGCCTCTGTTAATGCTATTGACTATTTGCTGATAAGCATTTGGCGGATTTTGGATTCTAGCCTCCGCCAATTGTATTATCAACTCTAGCTTCATTAAAAACGTCAGAATCATATATTTTAAGATCGATAACATTTAATAATTCATCGTGAATTACGTAAAGTTCTTTATTTTGAGCTTCAGTAATTTTTAAAAATTTAGGATTTAAATTAAATTGTTTAAAATTTCCAGTGTTCGCTCTGGTGATAAACTCTCTAGCGTTCAGACTTAGTCCAAATAAAAGTAGCGTTAACGTTGCATAAATTGATCTCATATGAATCTCCTTTAAAGTTAAATCCTGATCTCACTAAAGATAACCATGCGGAACAATTATTAATAGTTTATTTAAAAAAATCTTATAGTTTTGAATAGATTTCAAAAATCTTAGAATTGTTATACACCTATTAGCTGCAAGCTCGATCTCACTATTGCTCCAACCAGCTAAGTTCGCCACTTTCGATATAGTCTTTGCCGATGTTTATACTTTTTATAAAGTTTTCGGAGTCGACCCATCCGCCATTGTTTTGATTTTGCCAATCTTGGCCCCAGCAATTGTGTAGTTTTAGTTCGTATTTACAATTTGAATCGCTGTAGTTTTTTGTTGGACAAACTTTTCTGTAGCCGCTTACAACTGATGAGTGTCTTGTTTTACAGCTATT
Source organism: Bdellovibrio sp. (assembly GCA_043747435.1). Lineage (GTDB taxonomy): Bacteria > Bdellovibrionota > Bdellovibrionia > Bdellovibrionales > Bdellovibrionaceae > Pseudobdellovibrio. The sequence goes on from JAYTPD010000049.1 coordinate 6,023, forward strand.
TGTTGTGGGATCAATTTTGAGACAAAACGAATTAACCAAGACTGGTTTATCGTCATTTAATATTTTTTTAAGGCTGTTTAAAATTTCAGATTTTTTTAATTTTTTTTGGTCGTAATTTGGCAATATGTTAAACTTAGGTTTTTTTCGAAACTTCAGTTCTTCGCAGTTTTTAAAAAGTAAAGTAAATAAGAATTTACCAAATGTATTTTTTGTAAGTGCTTCGGAAAGCGATTCTTGACTAAATTTTTTACCAAATTTCTCATCGATAAAATTGTTGTTTAACTTTTCCAAGCAATTTAAACATGGTGTTTCGGCCTCGGTTGATTTTCTTCTATTGTTTTCATAAAGTTTTTCTGTTTCGTAGTAAATTTTTTCAAATAGATCACTATTTGTTCCATATTTACTTACAAGTTGATCAAAAGGATAACAGGACTCAGGCATGAAACTAAATAAATCGGCTGAGTTCTTAAGTGCATTCACGCCATTAGATAGTGCAGACCTATCTTTATATAATCTGATATTTTCATGGTTACTAGGAAGACCAGGAATAGGGTTATCCTCTTTGTTTTTTATCCACAGTTGATTTGTATCTGCCCATGCGACCATGCTCATTTGTGATATTTTTAAATTATTTGGTAGGCCATTACATTTTAGGCCTGACTGTTTTATAACTTTGTCTGTATCACATGCAAACTTCTGTGCTATTGTAGTCGCTGCACACGCATAACATGATCCTACTGTGTCTTGCGATTGCACAGCTGGCATATTCTCAATCTCTTTTGAATCTGATGAATCAACTTCTTTTAAGTTTGTATAGTAGGTAAAAGCATCTGATTGTATTGGAATACTAGAATTTGATGTTTCGGATTTTGTTCTAGCAGGACTAGACCAAAGCACAATGAATAAAACAGAGAGTCGTAAAAGCATGATCTTTTGATAACATAACGATCAAGTGCAAACTACATTTTTTTTAATCATATCACGAATTCAAGACCTCAAATTTACGTACGTAATTCTAATATTCCTAACATTCCGCAATTTAGCCTATTCAGGAACGAATAATTATTTGAAAGTTAGAGAATTTAGATATTACAGAGAGTTTGTATCTAATAACGAAAGCTTTATTGTAGAGAAAAAAATTAAGCCATCTGCTTTTTATACAAAAGATGATAAAATTTTGAAAATAAATAATTTATCTAATAGTAGCAGTTATTTTTTTGAAAAAAAATCAAGCAATGAAGTTAACTACTTAATTTTAAAAATTCCTGAGAACAAAAAAAATCAAATCGGTTTTTTTTCAAGAAATCAATTGAAGTACTATAAAGATAATTTAACTTGCAGTAATTTGCCAAACTATCGAAGTATAAGGGAATATTTAGCTAAAGATGATTTCATTGATAAGTTATATTTAATAGACGTTAAAAAGCTAATTGATCAAGATAGTTGCGGAAATTTAAAACCAGAAGAAATTGTAAAGTTACAAAAAATTGTATTTAAATTATTTGATATAAAATCCTCGAGCATTAAAAATTGTTTTGATTCGAAAACTGCACAAGATGTTTTTGATAAAGATGATGTTTATAGACAAAATGCAATTGAAACATTCGGCAAATATATAAACTTGGTTAATAAAATTTCGTCTGGTAATAATTTGATTAAAATTAAATGTGGTTTGTCTGAAAAAGATAGTATTAAGTTGGCATCATACGATGAAGGTTTAAACGAGATAAGGATTGCCGTAAAAGATAATAAGTTTGATTTTCCGGAAGAAGGTGGTGAGCAAATTTTATTCCATGAGCTTATGCACTATGGGTCGCAACAATTTAATTGCAAAAAAAACTCAAAATGTCTTGATGAAAGTTTTGCAATTCAGTTTGAAAATATTTGTAATGGTAAAAAATATGAACCTAGTAGCCAGATATTTACTCATTGCGAAACAACTAAAAAAGCCTATAATTTACTTGATGATTCATTATCATTAATTGAATTTAACGACGGTCCTGACCATGCAATTGCGAATGTAGCTAAAGCCTTACAAGCCCAAAGCTCCGCCCCTGCTGAAGCCGCCGCAGTAACCGCTGCGCTTCAGTCTGGCCCTCCTGTGTTTCAAAAAGTGGATCCTGTTGATTTGCAGCGGATTGCGATTGAGCCACTTACGATGACGAATGGGCAGAAGTTGAGTGTGGTTGAGGGGGATGGCCAGTTTCATAATGTGGTTCCTAGCCCTGGTTTTTTGGAAAGCTTTAATCGAACTGCTACGGCGTTTTCTAATTCGGTTGATCGGGCTGATATTGCTTTGACGAGTGCGATGGGGAAGGCGGGCTTGATTGCTGCTGCGGCGATTGGTCCTAATGCTGTGGCTGCTGTTGGAAAAACGAATAGTGCACTGCCAAGATCACCTGCTGGAAATGTTGGTGGTACGCTAAGTTCTAGTTCGAATAGTGGTCGTGGGTCATCTGATTTGGCTCCGTTGACGACGACTGAAATTATTCTTGATCGCTATCTGCCGAATGACCCCAAAGTGCAGGCTATTTTAAATGATCCGAAACTGGATGCGATGTCTTACGCGGAAAAAGAGACTTATTTTCGTTCTTTGGCGATTCCTAATAATAAATTATCTAAAACGTCAAAATCGGCAGATGTCAAATCTGCGTCTGGAAATATCAGTGCTCAACAGCGAAATTTGGCAAGCACGAGTGCTAACGCGGTAGCTTCGAATTCAACAACTGGTGGCGGTGGTTTGTCTGCAGCTCGAAATTTCAAAAATGAAAACTCAAAGGAGATTATTCCAAACGAACCTGCATTTCAAAAGTCAGCGGATCAAGATAGTGGAATTGATCAAGAAAAGGGTGCGAATCAAGACACGGGGCTATCAAGATCAAATATCGCAAATGCGCAGTCAGGCCCTGTGCCCGCTCGCTTGGACAATAAAACTTTACAACGGCTGATGGCTTTTGCTGAAATAAAAGAGCCTGAGTACACGAATATACGTCAAAATTATAAGAGTCCGGAATTTATACAATTATTAAATATTAGAAAAATTCAAATTTATAATCAGGTTGGAAGGCCGCTTTGGGTCAGTAAAAATAAACCTGAAAAGTGTTTTAGAGATAATGAAAACAGTAAATTACTGAAGCAGGTGCCATGCCAATAGTTTTTATTTTTAAGAAATCTAAAGTTTTATTTATGTGTGGGCCAATCTTTTTGTCCTTTTTTATTTTTCAGAAAACTTTTGCAGAAAATAAAAAAAATTTGCAAGGCAGTAAAAGTGAATTTCTTTCGCCTCCGGCATTGAAGGCCGATGAGTACGCTATTTTTCTTGATGAGAGCTATCAAGTATTTAAAACCAAAAAATTTCAAGGTCTTGAGCTTTCTGAAGACTGTGTTAAAAATAATAAGCCCAAGTGCTTGGCCTTTGAATTTGCTCAAATTAAACCAAAGAATTTGACTGTAAAGTATGAAGGTTACAATAACTTTGCTGCCATTCATTGTGCGTCGGTGAACGGAAAAAATTTAATTGCGCTTGATTCTAAAAATAATCAGTATAATTTTTGCCAATTTTCGGACAAATCTTTAGTGAACTCTTGGTCGATGTACTACAAAAGTTTTCCGAATAAGCCCATCAAATGAAATTAGTAAAAGATTTATTTAAAATAATTCTGTTTGTGCTGATCGTGTACACTCCGATGTTTATTTTTTCTTTGATGAGCGAATTCAGACAAATCGAAGAGAATATAAACCGAAGTCGACAACAAAAATTAGCTCAGATCAAAAACACGATTCAAGATTTATTAGAGCAAGATCGCGTGCTTGAAGCTTGCCAGAAATTAAAAGCCGAGCAATCAAGTCTTAATTTAGCAACATTCACCGTGATTTCTACTGAAGGAAATTGCGCTTATCCATTTAATTTTGAACTACCGCCGATCGAAAATAAAGAACTAATTCAACCTGTTAAAGTGAATGGTCAACTGCTGTTATTTATCAAACAGAAAACTCGTGAAACTGATTGGGCGCTTTCAATCAGTCCTAAAGTTGTCAGTCTATTTACGGGCTTTGATTCGGATTTTGATTTTGTGCTTTTGAAATCTATTTTGACTAGTTTTTTACAAGTTATTTATATCGTTCTCATCTTCGTATTCCTAGCCGTCCTTATATTAACTAAATCCATTCAAAACCAGTATCGTAAAAATGGTCGCGATCCAGTTTGGCTTCGTGTAATTAATAAAACTTTTGGGTGGTTGCAGTTGCAAGACCTTAAGATTTTGCAGTTGGCGACTTCGGCGAGTTTGAAGAAAAGCCAAGATCTTGCTAAAGATCGCGACTTGCTTGAGACTTCGCTTGAGTACAGTATCTTTAACGAGATTCGGCTGAATAATAAAAATATTCCTTATACTTTTTCGGGAACTGTCGCGAAAGTTGATATTAATGGCTTTTCGAAAGTGGTGTCGGCGGGGTATTCGAAAGAAGTGCAGAACATGACTCACTTTCTTGAAGAATTTGGGTGCGAGTTGTTGCTTCGTTATCAAGGATTGTTCGAAAAAACAGTTGGGGATGAGATCGTTGCTGTTTTTAAAACCGTGGATTCGACGGGGCTTGCGGCTGCATTTGCGCGGGATTTAATGCAGGAGTTTTCACGAATGACTTTCAACATTGAATTAGATCAGCGCTCATTTACTTTAAAAAGTTCGATTTCTAATTCTGAATTAACTTTCAGTAAACGTCCTTCGGGCTATGGTTTTTCGGGCGATGCTTTAACATTCACAAGTCGTTTATTAGATGTTGTGACGATCAAAGATCGTAATATTTTAAGTTGTTTGAAGTCAGAAGCACATCATCTTCAAGATATTGTTGTTATACCTTCTGAACTTAAATCTTTCGAGTTCAAAAATATGGGTTCGCAGCAAGGGTATCTGGTCGACACCTTTGTTCAATTGAATGACATTTATAGCAAGTCTTCAGAGCTGATTAAATTTTTTAGGTCGAACGAAGCATTGATTTATTTACTAGAAAAAATTCAGACTGAAAACGATTTTGAAAAATTAAATTTAATTTTTAATCATTTTTGTAGTTTTGAAGTTCGTCAGACTAATTCTGTGGTGATCGCAACTTGGATTCAGACAATTAAAATTTTTGAAAAAAGAGTCTATCAAGATCCTAAGTATGCATTTTCATTTTCGCGCTTGATAATTGAAGGCTCGCGCTTGATACCGACATCTCAGTGGAATGCTAGCTGTACAGATGCGGTTGTGTCGATTTCGCGTTATCTTGAAGGGCGAATTAACGCTTCGGTGGTTGATGTATTAATTGAAAAAGATCTAAATATCATTGCTATCGAACACGAAAAGTCATTTTTGATTGAGTCCGATCAATCTTTTAGAACGCGTGGGAATTTATTAATAAATCAAGCGATCCTAGAACTTTCGAATTCAACTTTTGAGCGTGTGATTAAAATGATTCAATCCAATACTTTGCTGGAATCCAGCACGGGTATTTACTGCGCTTGTCGAATTATCATTCACTATCGTAAAGTGAATCCTGCAGAGCTTGAGACGTTTGTGTCATATCGTCAACTTTCTGATCTGTTGCACGATCTTTATTTAAATAAAAAAAGTGCAATATCACCGCGCTTACTCAAACTTTTAGATCTTGTGAATAGTTATTCAGAATTAACTTATAAAGAAGCCCATTGATGAAAATCGAAAATTTAATTATTCAATTTCATCCAGATTGCATTTTTGAAAACTTAAATTTAACAGATTTACAAAAACAGTATCTAGCTGATTTAAGAGCGCAAAATTCAATTCAGTCTTTAGTCGAAAGATACCTTAATCAAGGTTGGCTGGTGAACTTCTTGGTTTTATTTGATTTGATCGCAATGTTATCAGCTCGGCATTGGATTTTGAATCCAGAAATAAATACCTACTTTAAAAACATAAATTCAAATATTTTTAACTCGCAACGAACAGATCAAGCAAATTTATTAAGTCAAAAACTAGATATTAAAAAATTACAACAGCTTCCATTTTTTAGATCTTTACCAGAAAAACTATCTTTATTTTTGTTACAAAAAGCAAAACTATTTGAGTACCAACCCGAATCACTGATTTGCAAACAAGGCGAAACTTCACGAGATTTGTATGTTTTGATCGACGGAGAGGCCGCAGTCTACACTGTTCAGGCTGAAAGACGACAATTTATTTCTATTTTAAACCAGGGAAGTGTTTTTGGAGAAGCAGGATTTCTTTTGAACTCAGAAAGATCTGCGGATGTAATGGCCTTGAAGCGAAGTCAAATTTTGGTGATTCCGTATCAGGTCGAAATTCTAGATCAATTTTTAAATATTGAAAAAGCCGAAAAAGTTCAACAAAGGTTTTGGGTGCAGCATGCGTTATTACATTCAGATTTTTTTAAAACAATACCTACAGATTGCTTCGATGCGATGACTTTTTCAGGAAAAATAATCAACTTTGAAAATCAAAAAATTCTTTTCAAACAAAACGATGCAAGCCGATCTGCTTACATCGTTATTCAAGGAAGTGTCGTTGTTCAGAAGAACGGAAAAACAATCAATACGCTCAGCCAAGGATCTTTGTTGGGCGAAGTTTCATTGATATTGGCGGGTGGCCTTCGAAGCGCGACGGCAATTTGTCAAAAGGGAACAAAGCTTCTTGAGATCGATCATCGCGATTTTTATAGTTTGTTAGCTCATAACTTATATTTGGCTAAAGAATTTCAATTGTTAGCTGATCAGCGGCTTATCAATGACAAGCAAAGAAACCGATGAGCATAATTTTTAGGCTTATCTAACAATAGCCCCCTTTATCTTTGACTTTTTTTCGACCTGTTCATATGTTAACGACACATTTAAAGCTTTTTGTCGGGGCGTAGCGCAGTCTGGTAGCGCATCTGGTTTGGGACCAGAGGGTCGTAGGTTCGAATCCTATCGCCCCGACCAATTTTGAACCAATCAGTAGTTCAAAAAGATTATTTAATACCCAATTCCAGAAAATTTAAAATTCATAAATTTCCAAGCAGAGCATGAATTCTTGGCCAATGCTCAATGACAAAATTTAGATGAAGTCAGCGAATGGCTTAAGAAGTTTCCTGGTGGAATCGATTTTGGATATTAAGAAAAGAAATTAAAGTGCATGTTTCTCCTGACGGGAATGAGTGTAACTTAATTTAAAGTCTTCACCAACACTCCTAGAAATATCTTTGTCTTTAGAATGTTGTGATACCTGCAACAGCCGTCAAATTGGAAAAGCATTTAGTTAAATCTAGAAATCAGGCTTTGATCTTACACAGCCCAGGCCTGGTTTCGATCAAGACTGACAATCTCGTTAAATTAATATCACTTTAATCCTGTAAATTTAGGCTTGAATTTTTCACGTTCTTTCGCTTCAACCCATGTTATAGAATTGTTAAAAAAAATTGACGGGCCTGAGCTCGCTTCGCGTCCCAATCGACACGAATTTTCTACAGAAAATCACAGAATTTGCCGATTATTAAAGGCAATGAATTGGATTTGGGTGCAGGCACACCCAAAGACTTTTGGGGATTAGGAAAATAGGAATGAGCACAAAGATGAATAAAAACCGAGAAACAACGATGGATGATGTGCTCGAAATGATCTCAGGTTTTGAAACTGGAAATTTTTCTAATACACTCACGGCACCTGATGACTCAAAATTAAAACCACTCGTTGACAAGCTAAACAGCGCAGCGAAAATTTTAGCTGCCCAAAATAACCAAAATAACCAAAATGCGGCCTTTATTATTGATTCACTTGGTATTGGCATTTGGAAATGGGATCTCATTACTAACAGCCTGGAGTGGGATAAGAACATGATACTCCAAGCCAGCGACCAAACACTTGACTGGGCGTCTGGAGTAAAGGATTTAAAGTCCATTGAGGCCACAGCGGACAGAATCGCAAAGATCGTTCAAGCCTTACGAACGTATTCTCGTGAGGCCGCAAATGATCCAATGGAAAAACAAAGCCTATTGGCTGTCATAGATGATACTTTTGAACTGTGCCGTGAACGCTTTACGAAAGCCAGTATTGACGTCCAGGTGCAGGTTGATGCCGCAATAACCATTCGTTGCAGGCCAGCTCAGGTTTCCCAAGTGTTCATGAATCTTCTCAGTAATTCATATGATGCTCTGGCTGTTCTGGATTCGAGATGGGTAAAGATTGTTGCTACTCAAAAAAACGGAAAAGTTCATATCCAATTTATTGACTCTGGCTCAGCCCTTCCCGAAACAGTTGTGCAAAAGATGATGAATCCATTTTTTACGACGAAAGAAGTTGGCAAGGGTACTGGTCTGGGGTTGAGTATTTCAATAGGAATCATCAAAACACATGGCGGAGTCCTAGCCTATGATCAATCAGCTCCTCATACGACTTTTAATATAGAATTACCTGATGCCCAACACTTCATAAAATCCGAGACTGCATGATGAAACTTAAAGATATTTCAATTTTAGTCGCTGATGACGAGCCAGAATTGCGTGACCTTCTGGTGCGGGTGCTTGCTTACAAAGGCGCAAAAGTTAAGGGCGTGGAGAACGGTAAAAAAGCTTGGCTGGAGCTAAGTACAACTCAGTATGACGTGCTCCTTTCTGATGTGAGAATGCCTGGTGGCGATGGTATTGAACTAGTCAAAAGGATTTCAGCAGAGCTATCGCAAAAACCCCTGATATTCCTTTGTACTGGCTACACCGACTTCACATTCGATGAAGCCCAAAAGTACGGTGTTGTCGAGATTCTATCAAAACCTTTTGATATCAAACATATTGTTCAAGTCATTTCAGACAAACTCTAGTCGGCTAAAAAAGCTGCTTAGAGCATTCTTACTGGTTCCGCATCTGAGGCCAAGAGGTTCCATCAAAGTCGCCCCGACCAGTTTATCAGACCGCGCCCAATAAAACCTAAGGCACATCTCTTGCTCTTTATGATTTTATTGCATCAACTGCAGTGTCATAAAAGACTTTTTTCAAAGGAGAAGACCTGTGTTTCAATATATGCGTTCTCATCAAAACTCGATTTCGTTTTTTCTGACAATGGGCCTCATTTTGTCGTCTTGCACGGAAGACAACGCAGTAACTAAAAAAACCCTTGTGACACCACAAAATACAAATCAAGCGATCATACGCAGTGATTATAGAAAGTCAGAAATCGCAGATCTTTGTAAAGAGAGCATCGCGAAAGCTCGTCAGCGTCTTGATGCAATTGTGGCTATTCCAGATTCAAGTAAAACAGTTGATAATACTTTGCTTGCGTTTGAAAATACGTCTGCAGACCTTAGCGATCAGACGACTCCGTTAACTTTTATGGGCTATGTTTCGACAGATAAAGACATCAGTGCTGAAGGTTCAGCCTGTGAAACAGATGTGGGCCAGTTCAACGTTGAAATAATGACCCGCCGAGATCTATATCTGGCCCTAGTTCAAGTTAATGGACGTAACGAGGATGAAAAAAGATTACAGAAAAAAACAATCGAATCTTTCGAGCAAAATGGGCTTAAACTTTCTGACGAATTACTTTCTCGAGTGCGAGATTTAAAAGGGCAAATTGCTGAAAATGAAACAAAGTTTTCAACAAATTTAAATACAGATAAAACGACAGTTTTATTTAATGCCGATGAGCTTGAAGGTTTACCCGCTGATTATTTAGCTGATCTTAAAAAAAATGCAGATGGAAAAATCACGATTAATACCAAAGAAAGTGATTATCCAATTGTGATGCAAAATGCAATTCGTGCTGAAACAAGAAAAAAAATGATGTTGGGTTACTTAAGCCGGGGCGGAGACTCTAACACAAAACTTTTAGCTGATAATGTTGCTCTTCGAGCCAAAGTCGCGAAATTAATGGGATTTAAAACTTGGGCTGATTACAAAACAAACGGAAGAATGGCGCAAGATAGTCAGACAGCCTTAAATTTTTTGAATGGACTTAAAACTAAATTGGCTCAAAGAAACCAAGACGATTTTTCAAAAATTTTAAACTACAAAAAAGAAGTCGATCCAACGGCGACGACTTTAGATCAGTGGGATATTTCTTATTACAGTTATCAACTTAAAAAAAGAGATTACAGTTTAGATAACGAAAAAATTCGCGAATACTTTCCGGCGGATGTTGTGATTACGGGTATGTTTCAAGTTTATTCTAAAATGTTGGGTGTTCGTTACGAAGAAATCAAAGACGCTAAAACTTGGTCGAGCGATGTAAAACTTTACGCAATTCATGATTCAAGTGACGATCACTTAGTTGGATATTTTTACACTGATTTTTTTCCGCGCGAAGGAAAGTATGATCATGCAGCGGCTTTTCCATTAATTTCTGCGCGGGTCTTACCTGATGGAAGTTATAGTTTGCCGGTTTCATCTATCGTTGCGAATCTAAACCCGCCGACGAATGGTAAGCCTTCTTTGCTGGCTCACGATGATGTTGAAACGATTTTTCATGAGTTCGGACACATTATGCACCAAACTTTAACTCGTGCGCCCTATGCAAGTTTGTCAGGTTCAAATGTCGCGCAAGATTTTGTTGAGGCTCCGTCACAAATGCTCGAAAATTGGGTTTGGAATCCAGAAATATTAAATTTAATTTCGGGTCATTATTTAAATCATAATGAAAAATTACCCACAGATCTTTTGCAGAAAATGATTGCGGCTCGCGACTTTAATCAAGGCTATTCTTATACAAAACAATTATTGTATGCGCTGTTCGATATGACTTTACATACGCAAGATGGGCCCGTTGATGTCAACCAAGTTTACCTGAATCTATATCGAGAAGTGATCGGTCAAGAACCCTTAGCTGGGCAACAGTTCCCCGCTTCCTTCGGTCATTTGATGGGAGGCTACGATGCGGGCTACTACGGCTATTTATGGTCAGAAGTCTATGCGCAAGATATGTTTACTCAATTTCCTGCAACAAATTTGGCAAGTCCTGAAGTCGGTTTACGTTACCGCAAAAATATTTTAGAAGTTGGAAATATGAAAGAAGCTTTAGACTTGCTCAGAAATTTTTTAGGCCGCGAGCCAAGCTCAGATGCTTTTTTTAAGAAGCTGCATATTTAAAAAATCGGAAGCACTTTACCTTCAGATTTCACTGGAGGTAAAATTCCTAAAGCATATGACAATGTCGGTGCTAAATCAATCACTTGAGCTTCAGTGTAAACTCCTGTTTTGAAAAGTCGTCCAAATAAAATCAAGGGAACAGTTCGATCGTAACTGTAGCCCGTCATGTGAGTTACAAAATTTGATCCCTTTTCCATATAAAAAGGTTTTGGAATTAAAATGAAATCTCCGGAAATTCCATAAACATAAGAGTTTTTAATTTGCTGGCCCAGTTCCCCTGGTGGAAAAAGTCCTTTCTCGTATTCAGATCTGGTAAAGACAGCTTCAACCCCGTTTTGTTTCAAGAGTGCTTGCTTCGCTTCGGCCTCAACCAGCGAGGCCTCTAATTTTTTATTTTTGATGAGATCTTTATTTAAGTAAAAATGAAAGATTTTAGAGCCTGAAATCCAGCTTTCTTTACCGGATGAACCGAATTTTTGATCCAAAGCTTCATTGATATTTTTAAATAAAGCCAGTGAATCAATCTTTCCAGAATCAAGTTTGTTTTTTTCACTAAGTTCAACAGTCGGAGGTATGCCGTGGTCGGCTGTGAACGCAATCACAACATCATTTAAAGAAATATGATTCGCCACCTGATTTAAAAAATTTGAAAGTAAGCGATCTTCATTCAAAGTCAGTTCTTCCATTTCTTTCGAGTTAGGCCCCAAAGCATGTCCTAATAAATCATGATTCGATAAGCTGACAGCTAAAAAATCAGTCACTAAGCCTTTTCCAAGTTTTTCTTTTTTAATCGCTTCAATGGCTGTTGAAAAAGTAATTTCCGTTCCATAAATTGACGACGCTAAAGTGGCGTCATCGAGATTTAAATTTTTTTGAGATTGCGCAAGCTTTTGATTGAGTTTTTGAACCCAGTCAGGGATTAACCCTTTATTGTAGTAAGTGCTTGTTGACCATTGATTTATTTTTGAATTAACCCAAATGACTAAGTCAGCACGATGACCACCTAACATCACTGCAGATCGATCTTTCAGCGCGATCGAAATCACTTTTGAGTTGGCTGAAATATTTTTTAGCTCGTCGCCAACTGTCGTTGTTTGCAAAATACGCGGAGAAACAACATCAACTTCGTCATCAACACAGTAATGATTTTTTTTTGTTGTCGGGTCAAACCAATCATTTGTCGAAAAACCGAATCGAGCTGGAAGAGTACCTGTTAAAATCATAGCATGCCCAGGGCAAGTCATATTTTGAAGTACATTGTAACTAGCAAATGGAAAGTAAGCCCCATTTTGCATCAAAAATTGAAAACCGCCCGGATTTTTAAAAGTACCTGCTTTTAAAAATTGTGACTGATATCTGGTCAAATAATCAGCTCGAAATTGATCGACGACGATTGTAATAACCAAGCGTGGTCGTTTCACGTAGTTTTCAAGGGTCAAGGCTTTTGCAAAAGAGCTTAAGAAAAATAAACTTAAAATTAAAAAAATAAATTTCATACTATTAATTGATTTCAAAGATTTTTTGATCCAACAAACGATCAGATTTTATTCGTATTTCAGGATTTAAGAATTGAACGTAAATCTGATACTTTCCGCTTTTTAATAAATTCCGATCGATTGCAAATTTATTTTTAAACTCTGTGAGCTCAGTGCGATTTGTTCCATCAATTCGAAACCATCGCGTCGATAAGCCATCAAGATGAGGAGTTAAAACTTCGACAGAGTTATTGGAAATCTTCACTTCGTCGATGAGACGAGTTTGACTTAAAAAATGAAGCCACATGTTTTCTTGATCTACGGCGCAGAAATAGTTATAAAGCATGTCTCTCATTAAGCAATTTGCATGAGTTGGTCGATAGGATAATGATTGATTGTCATCATAAGTTTTAAATGCGCCAATACCGCCGGAAAAATCGTAATCAGCCTCGTAGGCATAAAGGTTGGCAAAGGCTAAAATATTGTCGCCATCATGCTTCAGTTCGCGAATTTCAAGATTATGGTCACCTGGATTTAGATTTTGCACTTTCGTGGTATTAAAAAAACTTCGGTCAAATGTTCCGCGCCCTTCAATGTGAAGTTTCTCTCCATCCAGTAATATTTCAACGTCGTCAAGTGATTGCCACCCAACAGAACTCAGTTGTACTTCGAACCAAAAACCACCTTTATTGTTGGGCGCCGGAAATTTAAATTTTTGGACAACGGAGCCTGATGCTAAGTTTTTCCAGACATAAGCTCCACCCAAAAAACGCATGTCGTTCACGATCTTACTTTGATTGTCTTTGAGCCATTGCTTCCATGAAATTGATGTTGTCGCTGAATTATTTGCGCCAGTGTATACCGAACCGCCATCGTATTCTTCTCCGACGCCGCCAAAATTGTGGCCAAGCTCGTGGCGCAAAACAATTTTTCCACTTTCGCGCGATCGTGTTGTGATCGCGTACCGGCCTCCAAGACCTCCATAAAAATCATCGTTAGCAATGACAATTGGATAATCTGTTTTTGGTGATGCAGCTAAAGCTTGTTCGATGGCTAAGGTGTCACCGGGCATAATAGCTCTTTTGCTACCAGCAGGGCTTCTGTAAAGACCAAACGCCGTATCTTTTTGCTGCACATCAGAGATCCCGCTTTCATTTGAAGGAACAAATACAGCATAGACATTAAATAAAGATTTATAACTCTGAAAAGTTTGTCCTGTAAAAAGATCATCAACAAGAGCTTTCACATCTGAAAAAAATCTTTCTTTCTCAGAAGCTTTGTAACCATCTCCTAAAAAAGTCAGGCAAATGCGATTACTGCTGGGCCCCTGTTCAACAATTGTCCGAAGTTCCGAACTTATTTGTTTTGAAAAAAAACGCGATTGTGTAAAACGATAATACGAAACAGGTATCTCATTCGAAGGCCAAAGAATTTCCTCATAAATTGAAGCTGACGAAGCCGCATTTTCAACTAAAAATTCTGGTATTGATTTAAAGACTTGCGGCGCTATCTTTGAAGAAGGCGCAATTTGAACTAGCCCAAGCTCGGTTATTTGATCTTGATGGCGTACACGTTTTAAAAGCCAAGAAGCCTCTAGGTTTGAAGTCAAAAATAAAAGTGTTATGACCAAAAAGATCTTCGCGCTAGTTTTTTTTTGCATTTGAGAGCTCCTTAAAATTCATTGCTTAAGCTCATCACATTTAAAAGTCGATTGTCTAATTCTATTTTCTTCATTTTCAGTTTTACTGTGGCGTCAAATCATGCCAGCATCGATGAAGCAATGCTGAATAATCTTATATCGAAAATACCTAAGCCTTTGTTAGTTTTTGTCGTACTTTGTGGTGCGCTTGCTTTTTTTATTTACAATGATCCCTTAAAAGATGAGTGCGATATTCAAGCTCAAGTCTTTGAAAGAAACACGAAGGGTATTTTAACAGCGGTTCGAAAAAATAAAAAAATTCAATTCGCTCAAATCAACTTTATGCGTGATCGGTGTAAAGAAGGTAATACAATTGGAGCTTGTGTTGAGTATTTTGACTCTTTGGCAAAAATAGTTGGCGAGTTCAAAGTCATGAATCAAAAATGTCAGATCAAATACGCAGAGTCTAATGAGTTTTTTTTAAATTCAATATCTCAGGGGCTTCGAGTGATGTCTTTGGTAGCTTGGGGAGAAAAACCTCCTGCCGGATTAGCTGATCGAATGGGTTGGTTAAATGAGACTCATATCAAAACTTTTTGTGGATTAAAAAAAGCTTTTTCAATCTTCGCTGAAGAAGAGGCTTTTAAAGGTCTTCGTGATAGTATTTTTTTAGAATACCCTGACGCTTGGCCTGAAACCATGAATGCACAAAGCTCTAAAGATGATTTACGAAATCCAGAAAATCGCCCAAGAGCTTTGAAAACGGCCTTGAATCCAAACGGAACGCTGACTCAAGGCCAAATTTACGAACGAAGTCTATTTTCGATACGATGTGATTTGTTTTTATAAGCTCATCAATCGAATATGGTTCCACTGAAAAACTCCTTTTGTTTCTAGGTACAAACCCATAAAACAAAAATCAGGTTCAGATTTATTTTGTATCCGAAGCCGGTTCTCTGATGCGCTGATCAACATCCAATCGGCTGGCTGTAGGCCAAATTCTTTAAGAGCCTTTGTAAGCTGTTCAAATTTATTTTCTGTTTGATTCATATATCCCCCTGACACTTTGAAATGCAAAAGCGGGGGGCTAAAATGAGACTCTCAAATCAATTTAATTGGCATTCTTGCAAATTTATCTTTTAATCAAGAAACAGTCTAAGAAAAGAGATCCTTTTGAAGCTTAAAAAATATTTGAATCAATTTATTATTTTATCTGTTTGGATTATTTGTGTTCTTTTATTATTTAAATTTATACCGCAAAAACAAGTTGCAGCGGTGATCGCAGGCGTTGGATTTATTTTTTTTCCGATGCTATTTTTGCGGAATGAGATTCAGCAAAGTCCAAAACGAATTTCTCACATTTTTGTGCTGATTTTGTTTTTGCTTATTTCGGCAGTTCCGATTTTTCTGCTTCGGGTATTGAACTGGGGAGTAGATTTTAACAGCTTGTCTTTGTTTGGTGTTCCCGCTTCAAAGTTTCATGGCCTATCGAACGGAGTTTATTTCTTAATGATGGCGTCTTGTTTGTTTCAATACTTCAGAAAAAAGTGATTCAAATAAAAAAAAGCCGACTTTTCAGTCGGCTTACCCGTAGGAACAACAATTTGAATAATATAATACGTAATTAATTAAGCTTCAAATGGAACAGGACTAATTAGTTCAGGGCGAGGTGATGTGTCATAGGCATCAGTACCCGACGGAAGTAGGGCTAAATTTCGCGCTTTTTTTACAGCAGCAGAAACCTGCTTTTGTTGCGCTAAACTGAGTTTTGAAATTCGTGCAGGAGTAATTTTACCGGCGTCTCCAACGAATCGAGTTAACGAAGCTGGATCTTTGTAGTCAAAGATATGGTCTCCTGAGTACTCGGTTCTGTATTTACTACGAACGTTTTTGCGATTGCCTTCACGGCCATTTTCTTTATCAAAAATTTTTTCCATTCAATACCTCTTGCAATTTAAAGAATATCTGAATATACCAGAAAGCTCGGTTTTGGAAGACATTTTATTAAGAATATTGAGGAGTTTATTATGAGTCGATGTGAGTTAACAGGTAAGGGACCAGTTGTTAAAAACTTGGTGAGCCATTCGAACATTAAAACGAAAAGCATCGCTCAGCCAAATATTCAAAGAAAACGCATATTTAGTCGTGCTTTAAACTCAATGGTTCGTCTTAAAGTAGCGACGAGCACAATTCGCGATATGGAGCACTCAGGTGGTCTTGATGCATTTATCATCAATTTAGATGAATCCAAATTTTCTAAAAGAGCAATGGAAGTCAAAACTCGCATCCGACGTAAGATGTCTTTAAAAAAGAAAGTTTAGTAGGTAGTACTTATGAAATTAAAAATTAAAAAAGGCGACACAGTCCAAGTTATAGCGGGAAGCGACAAGGGCAAAAAAGGTCCAGTTGTTGAAGTTAAGCCCTCGGCAATGAAAATCAAAATTCAAGGAGTTAAAGTTCAAACTCATTTTGATAAAAAAGACGGATTATTGAAAAAAGAAGGCTTCATCGACTATTCAAATGTAAAACTTGTTGAAAAGTCAGCTAAAGCAACAAAAGAAAAAAAAGCCACAAAAAAAACATCGGCTAAATCGAAGTAACAACTTCTGAATTATTCTTTCCTTCGGCTAGTCTAAGTTTAGTCGAGACCAGGCCCGTTCGTAGTAAAAATGATAGATAAAAAATAAACGCCATTTGAAAATAGATTATGATTTCAAATGGCGTTTTAAATTTTAGAGCTAGTTTAATTTTAGTTTTGCTACTCATGCCGTTGATGAAGCCTGTGCTAGCTCAGAATTCAACTTCTAACATCGAAACCGAACAAACAAATTCAACTGCAAACTCAAATGATTTATTTTACTTATGTAAACGAGATAAAAATATTCGCTGGTTGCGGGCCTACAAGTTAGAAAATGGAAAATGCAAAGCTTTGTACTCGAAAGAGGGCTACTTGCAAGTGATCAGCTCGGCCACTTATTTTTCTTCTTGTGAAGGTGTGCTTTTAAGCGTTAAAAAAAATCTTGAAGAAGGAAATTTCAAGTGCAGCTTGCAAAGTAAAGTTTCTGTTATTGAACTTCAAACAGAACAGTGATCAGATTCAGTTCAATATGAACATAAAAATTGGTTTGGCGCAGCTTAATTCAAACGATGATTTAAATAGAAATCTGAATCAAATCATCGAAATTATTCATTCGGCCGAAGTTGAAAAACCAGATCTGATCGTTTTTCCAGAAAACAGTCTATTTTTTCGTATTGATTCTTCAAAAAAAATTCAAACTCTTCAGTTAAATGATCCAGTTTTTTTGAAACTTGAAACAGTAGCAACACGAAGTCAAATCGCTTTGCATTTAACAACGGCTTTATTGGATCAAGATGGAAAAGTGTACAATTCATCAATATTGATTCAGCCCGAAAAAAAATCGCAAGTCATTTATAGAAAAATTCATTTATTTGATATCGAATTAAAAAATCAAGCTCCCATTCGAGAATCTGATTTTTTTTCGCACGGGGTAACTGAAAATATATTTGAAATAAATGGGTTTCGGTTCGGTTCATCAATTTGCTATGATGTTCGCTTTGCTGAATTGTATTCTAAGTACGCAGCACAACAAGTTGATGCGATTTTAGTGCCCTCAGCTTTTTTAGTGAAAACGGGCCAAGTCCATTGGGAAGTTTTATTGCGCGCGCGCGCCATTGAATCGCAGTGCTATGTCTTAGCGCCAGCTCAAGTGGGGACACATCAAAGTCATCATTCAGAAATGACACGGCAAACATACGGACACAGCATGGCTGTTGACCCCTGGGGACAAGTTATTGTCGAAAAAGATGATCATATTGGTCTGCTATTTGTTGAATTGAAGACGTCTGAAATTTCATTTGTAAGACAACAAATTCCAATGAAAAATCACCGCAGGCTTTGATTCAGTGCTTTATTTTTATTTAAAGTCAGTTTAAAATTAAGATCCAGTTATGAGAGCCGTTTAAGAGCTTAAATTTGAAAGAGGCCGTTTATGATAATGAAATTTCGCTTTTTTATTTTATTTGGAATTTTATATTTTTTTTCGATTTTGACTTGGGCTGCTGAAGATTCTGCATTTCTTGAAAAAGCTAGAACTCGCCAATATCTGGGTGGGGCCGATGAATCTGATTTAAAAGTTCAAGCTCAGCTTGTGAAGCTGCAAAAAAGTAAAAATGAAACAACCATCGAAGATGAAGAGGGTTTTTAAATGTCAAAATTTGATTCGCTTCCTGAGGGCGTGACTCGTGATACAATGGATGTGGATGTTCTGATCGTCGGCGGGGGCGCTGCGGGTTTGTCGTGCGCTTACAAGTTAGCTTCGGATATTGAAAAACATAACGAACAAGTCACAGCTGGAAATTTACAAGCTGAATTGATTCCTGAGCAGATGATTGTTGTTTTAGAAAAAGGTTCTGAAGTTGGAGCTCATAGCTTTTCAGGTGCCGTTTTAAATCCAATAGCTTTGGAAGAACTCATACCAAATTACAAAGAGCTTGGTTGCCCGCTTGACGCTGAAGTTTTAAAAGATGCAGTTTATTATTTAGGAGCTCAGTCGGCTTTTAAACTGCCGATCACTCCACCGCCCTTTCATAACGTTGGTAAAAGTATTATTTCGTTGTCTAAATTTAATCGGTGGTTGGCGGCGCAGTGTGAAGCAAAAGGAATTAATATTTTTCCGGGTTTTGCAGCGGTCGAAGCGCTTTACGAAGGCGATCGAGTTATCGGTGTGCGCACAGGCGATAAAGGCCGCGACAAAGAAGGAAATCCCAAAGCGAATTTTGAGCCGGGTTTAATTTTAAAAGCGAAGACGACCGTTTTTGCTGAAGGTACGCGTGGAAGTTTATTTAAAACTGTTTCAAAGAAATTAAATTTGCGCGCCGGAAAAAATGCAGAAGTTTTTGAAGAGGGTGTGAAAGAAGTTATTCAAATGCCAGCAGGCACTGTTGAAGCCGGCCAAGTTATTCATACTTTAGGATTTCCTTTGAATAAAAGTATTGGTGGAACTTTTATTTATACAATTCCTGGAGATAAAATTATTTTGGGTCTTGTGGCTTACTTAGACACGACAGATCCCTTATTAGACCCGCACCGTGAATTGCAAAAATTAAAAACTCATCCCTTTATAGCAAACATGATAAAAGGTGGAAAAGTATTAGCTTACGGTGGAAAAACTTTACCTGCGGGTGGTTGGTATTCGATGCCGAAACTTTTTGGTGATGGCTTTATGGTTTGTGGCGACACGGCCAGTATGGTCGATGTGCAAAAACTAAAAGGAATACATTTAGCGATGAAGTCTGGAATGATGGCGGCTGAAACTGCATTTGAAGCCATCTTAAAAAAAGATTCTACTTCGACTGTTTTAAAATCTTATGAAGATCGAGTTTTTAAAAGTTATATAAAATCTGAACTTTATCGTGTGCGAAATTTTCACCAGACTTTAAGCCTTGGAGTATTTGCCTCATTGCCTTTAATTGCATTACAAGAAATCACTGGCGGCCGCGGGCTGTTTGATGGAATGAAAGCCCATGTGGACGCAAAAACAACTTTGAAAGTGAAAGACGTTTGGGGAACTGAAGCGGGGCTTGAGCTGACTGAGAATAAATTACCAGCCGCTGACGGAAGCTTGATGTTTGATAAATTGGGAAGCGTTTATTTAACAGGTACAAGTCATGACGAGGACTCTCCGAATCATTTGCTACTGGGGAATGGCGATATTTGCCGTACCGTATGTGAGCCTCAGTACAAGTCTCCGTGCACTCATTTTTGCCCTGCTAGCGTCTATGAGATGCTTCCGTCAAAGACCCAGACAGGTCAGTTAGATTTACAAATTAATTATACAAATTGTATTCACTGTAAGACTTGTGATATTAAGTGCCCATTCGAAAATATTGAATGGACAGTGCCCGAGGGGGGCGGCGGACCCAAGTACACGGAGACTTAGGCCGACCTTAAAAAAGAATTAAGGAGATATCACATGGCTCAGTTTTTTGCGTCTTGCCCGAAGGGTTTAGCCGATCTTGTCGAAACAGAACTTCAATCATTTGGTTTAAAAACTTGGGAAAAATCCACGGGTGGAGTGATTTTTGAATCCAACTGGGCCGGATGTTACAAAGCGAATTTAAATTCGCGTTTTGCCAGTCGCATTTTAAAACCAATTCTAGATTTTCCAGCTTATCAAAACGAAGAACTCTACAATAATATTCGTAAACACGATTTCACAAAATACATCAAGCCAACACAAACGTTGGCGATTGATGTGGTTGTAAAAGAATGTATGTTGCACGATCAAAGATTTGTCGCAATGAAAATCAAAGATGCGATCGTCGACCAATTTCGCGATAAGTTTGGTGTGAGACCCGATGTCGATAGTAAAAACCCCGATTTAAGAATTCATGTGCGCGGAATAAAAAATCAATTTGCGGTGTCTGTGGATACTTCAGGGGATTCTTTATTTATGCGCGGCTACAGACAAGCCACGGGCGAAGCGCCCTTAAAAGAAAATTTAGCGGCTGGACTAATTGGTTTATCGGGCTGGGACAAAAAAACTTCTTTGGTCGATTTATTTTGTGGATCTGGAACAATACTCATCGAAGCCGCAATGATGGCCTTAAATATCGCGCCGGGTATGCAAAGAAAAAGATTTGGCTTTATGAGCTTACTTGATTTTGACCAAGCGGCTTGGGATCAAACAATTCAAGAGGCGATCGACCAAGAAAAAGAAGAGCTCGATTTTAAATTCTATGGTCACGATATTGATAAAAAAGTTTTAGATATTGCGAAACGCAACGCGAAGAATGCAAGTGTGCTTGAGCACATTGAATTTAAGTGCACACCGGTTTCTGTTGCTTTACCACCTGAAGAAAAATGCATGGTGATTTGCAACCCGCCTTATGGATCGCGCATCGGCGATGAAGATAATTTAAAAGACGTGTACCGTGATTTAGGTTTTACTTTGAAACATCGTTTTACCGGATGCGAAGCTTGGGTGCTTTCAGGAAATAAAGATTTACTGCTTGAGATGAAACTTAAAGCGACGCGAAAGCATTTCGTCTTCAACGGAAATATTGAGTGTCGTTTCCTACGTTATGAAATGTACGAAGGCAGTCATCGTAAACCTAAAGATGAACGTGTTTTTACAAAGAGCTTTGATGCAGAAAATCCCCGAGCGCAGTTCTAGTTTTTTATTTAGCCGTAAGCTTTTTGATGACTGAAGCCTTTTATTTTTTCGTTTTCAACATTGTAAGTGATTTGAATGGGGTTGCAGCAGACTTCGCAGTCTTCGACATAAGTTTGCTGGCCGTCAGTTGAAGCATCCAGCAACATCGAGATTTTTTCTAGGCAGTAGGGACATTTAAAAAACTTTTCGACTTCTTCCATAACTTGGATCACCTAAAAAATAAAAGTATTGAATTTCTTCATCAAAATTTGAACGGCGTCTTCAAAAAATATTTGATCGACTTCGCTGAATCGATTTAAAGATGCAGAATCCACATCAAGAACTCCCAGCACGACATTATTTTTAATCAGTGGCACCACAACTTCAGAGCGGGACCTTGAATCACAAACGATGTGTCCAGGAAACTGATCGACATCATTAATACGTAATGTTTTTTTTTGTGCGGCGGCTGCTCCGCAGACTCCTTTTGAAAAGGGAATCATTGTGCAAGCGGGAAGCCCTTGAAAGGGTCCAAGCCACAGAGTTTCGTTAGAATCTTTTGGGTCGGTTAAATAAAAGCCAATCCAATTGATATCTTTAAAACGAGAGTTTAGTAAAGCGGCTGTGTTCGACAAATCTGTGAGCCAGCGACCCGTCAAAATAGCTTCAAGCTCTTGAAGAGTTTCTTTAAAACTATATTCGAATTTTTGTTCGATTTGAGTTTTCATCTTTAGAAAGGCTGGTAAATTGCTAAGTATGCGGCTGCGATGAATAGAATGAGCATCACAGCAAAAAGTTTTCCACCCAGCAGCTGACCTTTTCTTTTAACAAGAGCTAAGATTCCGCCCAGAATCAGCCAAATAAAAAGTTTTGCGTAAATCCAGCCTGGGATTGAGCTGATCAAACCTTTGCGAGCCATCATTCCAAAACCGGCCACTAAAATGAGTAACAGACCAATTCCGTGTGACATAAAAACCAATGATTTTGCTTTACCTTCGAGTTTTCCAGTCGACATTTGAATAGCAAGTAATCCTGTTAGGCCCGAAAATAAAAGTACGATTCCCACCAGGTGAATAATCTTATAAACTTCGTATGACATTTGAGTCTCCCTTTTTTATTTTTCTTCTTCTTGATCAAGATTTAGATGCTTTAATATTTTTATAACTTGTTTTCTAATTATTTTAATTTGGGGAATCGAAACCATCGTTTTTAAATTTTCTTTATGAGGTTCAAGTGGAAAACCTCCGTAGTAGCCAGGTTCTTTCACGTCACTTGTGGCTCCTGCGCGTCCAGTTAAAATAACATTGTCGGTGATTTGGATGTGACCGTTAACGTGAACTCCGCCAGCTGTCGTAAAATTACGCCCAATTTTTGTTGAGCCCGCAACGATGAACCCAGCCGTGATCATTGAGTTTTCGCCAATTTCAACGTTATGGGCAATGTGACAGTAATTATCAATTTTAGTGCCTTTTTTGATCAAAGTGTCGGTTAAAGTGGCTCGGTCGATCGCGCACTGAGCGCCGATTTCGCAATCATCTTCAATCACGACACGACCAATTTGTGGAATTTTAGTGTGGTGATAATTCTTGTCGGAATAGAAGCCAAAACCATCAAAACCAATTGTTACATGAGGCGCGATGACGCATCTTTTTCCGATCGAGCAATACGAGCCTATGTAAGCGTGCGGATAAATCACCGTTTGACTACCAATAACAGCGTAGGCTTCGATGACGGCGAAAGCTCCAACATGAGCCTTTGGGTCGACTAAGGCTTTTGGGTGAACAACGGCTGTGGGATGAATTCCGGCTTTTAAAAATTCTTTTTTAGAATCGAACAAAGGCAAAACAACAGTCATAGCTTGCTGAATATTCGAAGTTGTCCAAAGGCACATACTGGGGGTGATTAAATTTTGAACTTCATTTTCATTCAGTAAAGACTCTTTGATTATAAACGCCTTAGCTTTTTTTTCGACGGCTTCAATCAAATGTTTTTTCTCAGAAACAAAGACAAGGCTTTGCGAATGCGCATGAGACGAAGGCAAAATCTCACTGAATTCAAAACTCAAATCAGGATTGGATTTGAGATAAAGAACTTGTGTCGACACTTCAGTTATTTGCTTTGATGAAATGAATTTCATAGGATAACTCTAATGCTTCGCGAAAGAAAAGACACCATTTTACTTGTCCTCTGAACGTTGCGCGATATAAGAACAGTCGTGGAGATTTAAATCTATGGCTAAAAAAAATGCTACGAAGAAAAAACCGTCACCTCAAAAAAAAGTGGCGAAAGTAATTAAAGCCAAGGTGGTTAAACCACCTCAAAAGGCAGCCGCTAAAAAAGCCGGTAAGTCTTTAAAGCCTGCGACTCAAGCAGCGAAGCCTGCTCTTAAACCTGAAAAAGTAAATGCGAAGATCCCTGCAGGTAAAGTCAAAGCAAAATCAATTGAGCCTGCTGTTGAGACTAAAAAAGTTGAAGCAGCTAAGCCTGCTTTGATGACTAAAAAAGGAAAAGCAGCTGTTGCAGTTGATGAAGTTGAAGAGGCTCAGGCGCCTGTTAAGTCTCAGACGATTGTTTCGCTGATCGAAACAGATGAATCTGCCGATGGACCTCTGAAAGCCGAAAAAGTAAGCAAGGTTAAGCCTGTTAAAATTGAAAGAGGAAATTTAGCTGACGAAAAAGCTAAATGGGCCGAACTTTTTAAGAAATATGGCAAAGACAAAGCGATTCAATACAAGATGTCTGAAAAATTTAGTCCGATGATTCCTGTGCAACATAAAGTTTTAGGCTGGGGTTTCGTTTTAACGAATGAAAATGATCGTCTGGAAGTTTTATTTGAAACGGGCATTCGAATGTTGATTAGCAATTATAAAAGCTAAATGAAGACGGTTTTTTGTATTGATTCGAATGAATTAAATAATTAGTATTTAAATAGCATGTCTAAAGATGATTTAGCTCAATTAGATGGAAAAGTTGTAGATGCCCTTGCAGGTGGGATTTATAAAGTTGAGCTTGAAACCAACAAAGTGGTTATCTCAGCAAAACTTTGCGGTAAAATGCGAAGATTTAATATCCGAATTGTGGTTGGTGATCGGGTTAGTGTGGGGGTTTCCCCTTATGATCCGACTCATGGTTTGATCATGTATCGACATAAATAAGAAAACGAATGTCGCGTCATCCTAAAAAAAATTACCCAAAAGAAGGATTATAAAAAAATGGAACAAGCTCTTCAGAGTTATTTAACTCGTTTTGTTCAAGGTGTTTCTGTGAAGTCCGCCGCCGCTGTTTTAGAAATGGCCGCCGAGGGTGCGACTGTTCCATTTATTGCTCGTTACCGAAAAGAAAAAACGGGGAATCTCGACGAAGTTCAAATTCGGGCTGTTATCGAATCAAACGAAACTTATCAGGAAGTGGTTAAAAGAAAAACTTTTTTACTTAAAGAAATTGGCGAGCAAAATAATTTAACTCCTGAGATTCAAAAACGTATCGATATCTCGTGGGACTTGAACGAGCTTGAAGAGATTTACAAGCCCTTCAAAAAGAAAAAGAAAACCAAAGCCACTTTGGCTCGTGAAGCCGGTCTAGAACCTTTAGCCAATTGGATCTGGGACATGGGACATGGAACTTTAAAAGATTCTGAGACCATGGAAATTAAAGCTAAGAAGTTTTTAAATCCAGATAAAAAATTGATCACTTACGATGAAGTCTTAAAAGCTACTCAGGATATTTTAGTTGAAAAAATAGCGAATGAAGCCTCATTACGCGAAACTGTCGTCAAAAACTATTTTGAACAAGGTCAAGTTTCAGCGAAATCAGCGAAAGGCTACAAACCGAATTCTAAATACGAAATGTATGCCAAAGATTTTTCAGAGCCTGTCAAAAATCTTTTAGAAGAAAGATCATCACATCGTTATATGGCGATGAAGCGTGGTTGGGAAGAAGAAGAGCTATCTGTCGACTTGACGGCAGACGATGAAATGCTTTTAAAAATGTACGAGAAGTTTTCAACCTCGACTCCGGATAATTCAGTTGGAACTTATCTAAAAGAATCAGCACGACTGGCTTTAAATGTTTATGTGATTCCATCTGTAAAAAATGAAGTTCATGCAAAATTAAAAGAAAAATCTGATGAGCACGCAATTAAAGTGTTCTCTGAAAATGTCAGACGCGTTTTATTAGGTTCACCTTTTGGAACGAAATGTGTTTTAGGTGTCGATCCGGGATTAAGAACGGGTTGTAAAGTGGCCTTAGTCGATAAAGCCGGGAACTATGTTTCTCATACTGTGATGCACATTTTGGGTGAAGGCATGGACTCGAAAGCTAAAACTTTAATTGGGGAAGTGACAAAGCAAATTAAAATTGAAGCGATCGCAGTCGGAAACGGAACTGCCGGTCGAGAAACTGAAATCTTTTTGAAAAAGGTTTTAAAAGAGTTGGGTAAAGATAAAGAAATTCCGGTTATCATGGTCAGTGAATCAGGAGCCTCGGTTTATTCAGCCAGTGATGTGGCTCGTGTGGAATTTCCTGATTTAGATTTAACTGTGAAAGGTGCAATTTCAATTGCGCGACGACTTCAAGATCCGTTAGCTGAACTTGTCAAAGTGGATCCCAAATCAATTGGCGTGGGACAGTATCAGCACGATGTGAATCAGTCTCATTTAAAAAAGGGACTCGAGGCTGTTGTTGAAAGTTGTGTGAATAATGTGGGTGTGGATGTGAACACGGCATCGGCTTCGTTGTTGGCTCATGTGTCTGGCGTAGGGCCAGGTTTGGCAACGGCCATCACCGAGCACCGTAAAAAAAATGGATTGTTCCAAGAGCGCTCTGAGCTAATGAAAGTTCCGCGTTTTACAACAAAAGTTTTTGAACAAGCGGCGGGATTTTTAAGAATATTAAATGGAAAAGTTTTTTTAGACTCAACTGGAATTCACCCTGAGCGTTACAGCGCCATCCGCGATATGGCCCACGATATGGGCGCCAACTTAAATGAACTTGTTGGAGAAGGCGCAAAGAAGCTTTTGAGCGCTCGCACAAAGTGGGCTGGCATTATTGGTGAGTTCACTTTTGATGACATGATCAAAGAGCTTGAAAAGCCTGGGCGTGATCCACGTGATCCCTATAAAGTTTTTCAATTTAGAGAAGATATTTTTGAAGTGAAAGATTTAAAAGACGGAATGATTTGCCCTGGGCTTGTGACCAATGTGACAAACTTTGGGGCTTTTGTTGATATTGGTGTTCATCAAGATGGTCTTGTTCATATTTCTGAATTGGCCCATAAGTTTGTTGAAGATCCACGAAAAGTTGTGAATCCGGGCGATCAAGTGACTGTTAAAGTACTTAAAGTGGATCAAGCTAAAAATCAAATTGCTCTTTCAATGAAGTTGGAAGCCGCGCCTTCGCCTAAATCATTTCGTGAACAGCGCGATGAAAGACCCCGCCAAAATACAGGCCCTGGTCATTCGCAGCCACATCAACGTCCGCCGCAAAATAGCGGTGGTTTTAAGCCGCGCGATCAAAAACGCGATGAAAAACCACGGCAAGATCAAAGGGGACCTTCGTCTTCAAATTCGAATGGATCGTCACAAAGACCAAGCAACCCGTTTAATAATCCATTTGCAGCTTTATTAAACCAAGGTCATAATAAAAAATAATTTAACGATTAAAAAAAGGAGATATCATGGCACTTAAAGTTGGCGGAAAGAAAAAAAATGGAAAAAATAAAAGCGCGCGTCACAAAGCGAAGCGTTTAACAAAAAAAAAGAGAATGACTAAAGCTAGAAAAAGCTAATTTTTTATTTTGAAAATAAAAAATATTTACGTCATTCGTCACGGCGAGACCGACTGGAATAAAAATCATCGATTTCAAGGTCAAACCGATACTAAGTTAAATGATTTAGGCCGAGAGCAAGCAATTGCTCTTAAGCCAAAATTATCACAACTCCAAATTGAATCTGTTTACACAAGCCCGTTATCTAGGGCTTTTGAGACCGCAGAGATCGCCACTCAAGATCTTAAAGTATCTATTCAAAAAGAAGATCGCCTTAAAGAAATTCATATTGGCATTGCGGAAAGTCTTACTTTGCAAGAAATTATCGATCAATTCGGTGAAGAATCCATTTTGAAATGGCGTGATTACGATGAAAGGCTTCTTGATTTTCATTTTAAGAATGGCGAATCAAAAAGACAACTGATGTATCGATTGCGGCAAGTTTTTTTGGAAATTGCTCAAAATTCAAATCGTCAGTCGATTGCGGTTTTTACCCATGGAATGCTCATGCGTGCAATGACTTATGTTTTTGGTTCCGGTTTAACTTGGGATCACCAAGTTTTTACGAATGGATCAATTCATCACTATCAATGGACCGAAGCACAACAAGAGACTTTGATTTATAAAGGTAGAATAAATTTATGAAAAATGGGTTGATGAATAAATTTATTTTATTTCTTATTTTTATAGTCCCTTTGATCTGGTCAAAATATTTGAATGCAAATTATTTTTCAGCGAAGTTTTTTATTGTCTATCTTGTTGCCGCACTAACTTTGTTTGTGACTTCGGAAAAAATAAAAATTCCAAAGTTGCCACGCATTTTGAGTGGTTTGCTTATCGCAATGATGAGTTTGCATTTTACTTCCTTGTTGGTCAGTCAAAAGTGGACTGACATCTATTACATGTTTAAATTTTTTAGTTTCGCTTGGTTAGTCTATTATTTTTATTTACTGGATATTAATTTAGAAGCTTTTATTAAAAAATACACCGGCGTTTTTGTTGTTGTTGTTGGGCTTATTGTTATTTTTGCCATGAATGACTTTTATCATATACGCATAGAAAATGACGATATCAAAAGTGGTTTCTTTTTAGGTTCATTTGGTAATGTTAATATGATGGCTGAATTTTTGGTTATATCTTGGCCACTTGTTTTTTATTGGAGCCAAATCAAATGTAAAACGCCTTTATTTTTAAAATATACACTGATGTTTTTTTGGATTTTCTTTTTGCTTTACTGCCGAAGTCGTTCCGCCTGGATGGGCTTAGGATTGTGGTCGCTGTGGGTTCTTTGGCAAAAGAAAGTTACAAAAAAAGAAGTGATCATTTTTGTTTCGGCCTTTGTGATTTATCAACTTTCTATTTTAGCTCCAACGACGGCTCGGGTTGTTGAAGATGTGAAGCAAAATTCGTTCGGGGAAAGACTGCATCTGTACAAATCGACTATTGAGCTGATCAAAGATCATCCATTGGGTGTTGGAGTCGGTCAATTTATGACCGAGATTGTACCTTATCTTGTGAACTCTGAATTTCGTCCGATGGAGTATGTTTTTTTTGATCAACCGCATTCTGAAATTTTAAAGTGGGCCAGCGAGTTTGGTTGGTTTGGATTAGTAATTGCCATTTTGTTATTGGGTTTTATTTTTATCAACCTAACATCAAAGTATCTGAAATATGAACAGCAAAAGTTAACCTCCCCTGTTCAATTTTTTCTAACGGGAAGTTTTTTAGCTTTAATTCCACAAATTTTATTTCAGTTTCCTTTCGAAAACCCAGCGACATTACTTTATTTATCTTTTTTATTTGCTGTGTGGATATCGACTTTTGCAGTCGCTCAAGAGATCGCTTTAAATTTTAAAAAACGTATCATCTTTTTTGTTTTAGCTCTGATAGGAGTCGCTCATGCCTTTGCGTTTGTGACTTCGATTCTGATGGAAACTTCGCACAACAACGATATTGAGTTGATTGAGCAATCTTGTGATTTTTATCCCATTAATATTAATGCTTGTTTTAATAAAAGCCATTTTTTACTGATGAAAGAAAACTATATCGGAGCTCGTCATAGTCTTGATGAGAATTTAAATAAATTCCCTTTTCATGCTGGATTTTTAAGATTGCTGCCGATTTATCTTAAAAATAATTCGACAGACCAAAAATCATGTGAAGCCGTATTGGTGTACAATTCGATTTACTCGTCACAAGTGTTTTTTAATAAAGACATTTTAAATCGCTGTAATCAATTTAAAATGCCAATCACGTTTTATAATCCAGAGCAATTCAAAGAAGTTTATTTGAAGTGGAAAAATACTTTATTTTAAGCGAGCTTAGAAGTAAGTTCCGATTCCGCCGATGATTTCAAATCCAGAAGTTGTGACGTCTTTATTTGATATTTGTTGCTTCGTCATCGAATAAATACCCGAGACCGTCAAACAGTGATCTTGACTGAGTAAAAACCAACGGTAATTTCCACCCACTTCAATATCAGTCACTGATGAGGAGCTTCCATTTGCTGAAGCTGTGCCGAGCGCCAATTTTGCGACAACACTCAAAATTTGATCGACACCTGGTTTATTTTCTTGAAAGTTGTAATAACCTTTGGCGCCAAAAGTATTTGAACTGGAATCGAAGCTGCCTTGTTTGATCGACGTAATTCCAACAACCGGGCCGACTTCGTACTGCTTCATATTCCATAAAAATTCGCCTTGTAAGTAAAGCGAATTTGCCGTTTCGGCTCCGGCAGCATCGGATTTTAGACTTGAAAATCCTAAATTTGCGGCGACACCATAAGCACGTCGGCCCGTATTAAAACCATGGGCGCCCGGCGAGCCAGTTAGTGCCGAGCTTCCACCGACTGAGTACGATTGGTTCACTGAAAAAGCAGAGGGATCATTGAATTCAACGATGGCTTTTTTTCCTTGAATTTTAACGACTTTAAATGTTTGTGCCTGAGAAGCTGTTGAAATGAGTAGTGTGATTAGCAGTAAATGAAATGGACGCATTTTAAACTCCTAAATAAAAGTGAATTAACTTTAGATTAAACCGCGATTTCAAATAAAAGTAGTTTTTTGCTTTTGCATCAGGCCTTAAGTCAGTTTTTTTAAAATACGTGTGTGGTTTTGAGTCGCTAACGACAAACGTGAATAAGTCGATTTGTGATTTCTGAGAAACCTTGACCACCTTCAGAGGTTGAAACAAATTGCGGAAGCGATTTCATTTGTGATGAAAAATTTTTGACGTTTGCGACTCCAAAAGAATATTTAAATTTTTCAAAAAAAGGTTCATCGTTCGGGGAATCGCCGACGTAAATACATTTTTCGAGAGTTTCACTTTCGCTGAGGCCGAATTCGTTTTTAAGAAATTCAAAAGTTGTACTAAGCTTGTTGTAATTTCCGAACCAACCGTTGACATGAATCGAACTAATTTTGGCTTGAGCTCCGTGTTTTTCAAAAAGACTGACTATTTTTTGTTGTGAGATTTTGTCTAGTGGCGTTACGTCTTCACAAAAATCAATTGCAAGATCCATGAGCCTGCAAAATTGATCCGATGAAACCGCCGCGCCTTTGACTTGAGATAAAATTTCAGTTTTTACTTCGACTAGTTTTTGTTGATTGAGTTTGATTGTTTTGTCGTCATAAAAAAACCATCTTTTCATTTTTTTTTGAGTGTTTGCATTTTCAGAAGCAAATCGAAAGTAAAATCCGCCATTTTCTCCGACGATTCCATCAACGGGCCAAAATCTTGCGATCATTTCACACCAACCTGCAGGACGTCCTGTGATTGGAATCACTTTAAGTCCAGCTTGATGTAATTTCCAAAGAGCCTGATAAGCTTCGCTGTGCAGCTGACCCTTTGTTGTAAGAGTGTCATCGATGTCTGTTAGGACGAACTCGATCTTAGAATTGAAATCACTTAAATTTTTCATTGTGCTTTCTTTGAAATCAGTGTTTTTTAATAGTCTAGAGGAATACGAATGGCGAAGAAAGCTGCAGCACAAGAAACTGGTCAATCAAAAACAAATTCTGGATCTGGCTATAAGCTTGTGATCGTTGAATCACCGACGAAAGCCAAGACAATCCGAAAATTTTTAGGCTCGAATTACATTGTTGAATCTTGTATGGGTCATATTCGTGATCTTCCACAATCGGCAAAAGATATTCCCGAAAAAGTTAAAAAAGAAAAATGGGCTCAACTGGGTGTGAACGTGGATAAACACTTTGAACCTCTTTACTGCGTTCCAAAAGATAAAATTAAAGTGATCAAAAATTTAAAAGACAAATTATCTGACTGCAATGAACTGTTTCTAGCGACCGATGAAGACCGTGAAGGTGAATCAATCAGTTGGCATTTGCTGGAAGTATTAAAACCAAATGTACCTACTCATCGCATGGTTTTTCATGAGATCACAAAAGAAGCCATACAAAAGTCTTTAACGGAAACGCGCGAGATCGATTTTAATTTAGTCAAAGCACAAGAAGCACGGCGCGTTTTAGACCGTTTAGTGGGTTACACAATTTCTCCGCTGCTGTGGAAGAAAGTAGCATTCGGTTTATCAGCCGGGCGTGTGCAATCGGTTGCTGTGCGCCTTGTTGTCGAGCGCGAAAAAGAAAGAATTCGTTTTAAAAAATCAGCCTACTTTGGAATTGCGGCAACTGTCGAAAAAGCGGCTCAAGCTTTTGAATCAAAAATTCAAAGCTACAAAGGCCAACGAGTCGCAACAGGAAAAGATTTTGATGGTCTAACCGGACAGCTACTGACAGGTAAAGATATGATCGTGCTGGATCAAAACACAGCCGATCGAATTTTAGCGGAAGTAAAATCTAAAACTTGGATCGTGAGTGAAGTTGAAGAAAAACCTGTCGCACGAAAGCCTTACGCCCCTTTTATCACATCAACTTTACAACAAGAATCAAATCGTAAATTAGGTTTGAGCTCGCGCGAAACAATGCAAGTTGCGCAAAAACTTTACGAACAAGGCTTTATCACTTACATGAGAACTGATTCAACTTTCTTGTCGACTGAAGCTATCAAGGCGGCTCGAGAAAGTATTTTATCGAAGTACGGAAAAGAGTACTTGCCCGATGCGCCGCGAACTTACGAAGGAAAAAAAGCTAAAGGTGCCCAAGAAGCCCATGAAGCAATTCGACCCGCAGGTACAAAATACCAAGATCCGGACGAGACTGGATTAATTGGCCCGCAATTTAAACTTTATGATTTGATTTGGAAGCGCACGATGGCTTCACAAATGACAGACTCAAGACAAAAACAAGTGTCGACAAAAATTATTGCCGGCGATTCTATTTTTTCTGCAAGTGGAACAACGATTGAGTTTCCAGGTTTTTTACGTGCTTACGTTGAGGGAAGTGATGATCCTGAAGCCGATTTAGAATCACGCGATGTCAAACTTCCTGCGCTTAAAGTAAATGACTTACTTAAATTAAATCAAATCGATCCAACTTCCCACGAAACAAAACCACCGGCGCGTTTTACAGAAGCGTCCCTGGTTCAAATTATGGAAAAAGAGGGTATTGGTCGACCATCAACTTACGCGAGCGTTATCGGAACGATCATGGACCGCGGTTATGTGCGTAAGCAAGCCAGCGCTTTAGTACCTACATTTACAGCCATGGTGGTTTCAAAATTATTGTCGCAGCATTTAACTCAGTATGTGGATTTAGGATTTACTTCAGAGATGGAGCAATCTTTAGATCATATCGCTGACGGTGATTTGAATTGGGAAAAATATTTAACGAGTGTTTACCATGGGCCCAAAGGTTTAAAAGCTGTGGTTGAGTCTCAGGGTGATAAAATTAATCCTGAAGAAGCGCGATCGATTAAGCTTGAAGGTTTAGAGCAATATGAATTTCATGTGGGTCGCTATGGCGCCTACGTGAAGTCAAAACGTGGCGAGGACAGTTTGAGTGCTTCGATTCCTGAAATCGAAGCACCCGCTGATATGACTTCAGCTCACGTTGAAAAATTAATTGATCAAAAACTAAAAGGCGCAGATTCGTTGGGTGCAGATCCTGTGACGGGTAAAAAGATTTATGTTTTGAACGGCCGGTACGGGCCCTATGTGCAGTTGGGTGAAAGTGATGACGAAAAATTAAAACGCGGATCGCTTCCGCCGGGTGTTGAGCCCGCCGCCGTCGATTTTAAAATGGCTCTTGAAATTTTATCCATGCCAAAAACTTTAGGTCAGCATCCTGATTCAAAAAAAGATGTTAAAGTGGGAATCGGTCGTTTTGGTCCCTTCGTTTTGCACGAGGGCGATTATCGCTCGATACCCAAAACTGAAACTGTTTTCACGATGGATCTAAAAAAATCTTTAGAACTTTTATCGCAGCCTAAAAAAGGTCGCGGAAAAGCTTCAGCTTTGAAAGAGTTTGGAAGTCATCCGATTCATCAAGTGCCAGTGAGTTTATTTAATGGACCTTATGGTCACTACATTAAAGCAGGTAAAGTGAATATTGGCCTGCCTGAAGGAATGACCGTCGAGCAGCTGACTTCAGACAAGGCGATTGAACTTGTGACCGAAAAGATGGGAACAACGGCCGCAAAAGCACCGGCTGCAAAAAAGAAAGTGGCCTTTAAAAAGTCGGCAACTAAAAAAGCAGAAGCACCAGCTCAAAGCACAGTTGTTAAAAAAATTATTGTAAAAAAAGCGGCCTCTAAAAAGTGAATGATGTTAAAATAAAAGGACAACTTGAGCTTGGTGAAACAAGGCTTAAAGAGCCTGACCGTAATTATCATCGTGGTGGTCGAAGCTTTTATTTTTTTGACTTCGATGACAACATCGCTTTTTTAACGACTCCTTTAGTTTTGTTTCACAAAACTTCGGGTGAAGAACTTTTGCTTTCAAGCGGCGACTGGGCTATTCATCACTCGAGCGTCGGTAAAAATGGGCCTTACAGCGAATACGAAATTCGCTACGAAGATCAAACGGGATCCTTTAGATACTTTCGCGATTTGGATTTAAATGAGACAGAAAAATTATCCGGTAAAAAGCAACTTTTTGTTCAAGACGTGCAAGAAGCGTTGAAGCTTCCCGATCTGCAATGGAAGGGTCCGTCGTGGGATTGTTTTTATCACGCGACATTTAATCAGCGCCCGATCTCGATTATCACAGCGCGCGGCCACAGAGCTTCAACGATCCAAGAAGGTGTGCGTGAGTTTATTAAAGCAGGTTACTTACCTAGCGAACCCCATTATTTAAGTATTTATGCCGTCAGCAATCTTGAAGTGCGTCGTCATCTTCATGATCACGAACTGAAAGCGACAACGGCTGAATTGAAACAGCGAGCGATTCGGGCCTCTGTTGAAAAAGCGATCGAAGTTTATGGCTACAGCCCGCATCATCGTTTTGGAATGAGCGACGATGATCCCAAAAACATTCAGTTGGTCGTCGAAGAAATGACACGGCTAAAGTCGAGTTACCCTGAAATGTCTTTCTTTATGATCGAGACCCATAAAGGTGATTTTATCAAACATGAAATTAGTCAACACGGAATGAAGTCAAGCCTGATGAATGACACGGAAAAACAATTAGATCTATTTCATTCAACCCGACGTAAGACTTAACTAGTCACCCCAAAAAAAACTTAATACCAATTCAAATCAGACCGAATATACTTGAAGCTACGTCTTTAATAAAAAGGAAACACCATGTTTAGATCATTAATTATTTTGGCTTCATTTGTTGCGTCGGTGAGTGGTTCAATCGTATTAGCGCAAGGACTTGAATTTAATCAAACTTTAAATTGTCAGTGGGTCGAGCCGATTCAAACCGGTTATTTACAAAATCATTTAGTCTTTAAACAAAAAGATAAAGAGCTTCAAGCACGTGTTGTTGAGCAATACATCAAAAAACAAGATCCAGCAAAAATTTATTTGATTGAAAGTGATATTGAAAAGATTAAAACAATCATGAAAGATATTTTTGCAAACGTCGAAAAAAAAGACTGTCAATTTTTGACCGAAATACAAAACTTACTGGCCAAGCGTGTTGAAGAGCGAACCGAGTTCGTTAAAAAATATTTAGGAAAAGATTTTAAATTTAATAAAGAAACAGAATTCACTTACGATCCAGACCACAAGCCAAATCCAAAAACAGTTGAAGAAGCACAAGAATTTATTAAAAAGTATGTTCAATTTCAAGTGGCCAATTACTTAGCGACTGATATCAAAATGGATGAAGCTCGCGAGCGCGTAGTAAAAAATTATGAAAGAAATTTAAAGCGAACTAAAGACACAAAATCAGAAGAGCTTGTGGCTAGTTACCTCAATTCTTTTGCTTTGTCTTTGGATCCTCATTCAAGCTTTTTTTCAAAAGACTTCTATGAAGATTTCACGATCGATATGAGCCTTTCTTTAGAGGGCATTGGCGCAACGCTGTCACAGCAAGATGGTTTTACAACGATCGAAGCTTTGGTGCCTGGCGGAGCTGCAGCCAAGTCGAAGAATCTTGATCCGCAAGATAAGATCGTTGCCGTCAGTAAAAAAGACGGAAAAATGGAAAATGTGATCGACATGGATTTAAAAGACGTCGTGAAAATGATTCGCGGTCCAAAAGGTACAAAAGTAAAGCTGAGTATTTTACGTAAAGACGGCGACGGTAATAAAAAATTCGATGTCGAGTTAACACGAGAAAAAGTTTCCTTAGAAGACAACGCAGTTTCGATTTACTACCAAGACAAAGATGTTAATGGAGTAAAAAAGAAAATCGGCATTATTAATTTTCCATCGTTCTATGCGGATTCTAAGCGTGGTGGACGATCTTCAGCGGCCGATATGAAAAAAGTAATTGCGCAAGCTCGTGATAAAAAAGTTGATGGATTGGTTTTAGATTTATCGAATAATGGCGGCGGTTCTTTAGAAGACGCCGTTAAAATTGGCGGTTTATTTATTAAAACAGGAAATGTCGTCAAGCAATCGTCGCGCCAAGAAGGCAAAGAAATTTCTTTGGCTGACACTGACGAAAAAGTTGATTGGCAAGGCCCGTTGGTTATTTTAACTTCCCGAATCAGTGCTTCTGCATCTGAAATTGTATCGGGTGCGATGAAGGATTACAATCGCGCGGTCGTTGTTGGATCCGAGCACACTTACGGTAAAGGCAGTGTTCAGACAGTGTTGCCCGTGCCCGGTGAACTTGGCGCTTTGAAAGTGACAATTGGAATGTTTTTTACTCCGGGTGGCTTTTCGACACAGCATCGCGGTGTTGAGTCTGATGTGATTATACCAAGCCCCTACAGTGTCGATGACATCGGCGAAAAAAGTATGGACTATTCGCTGCCTCCAAAAAAGTTAGATAGCTTTTTATCTAAAGATGCTTATGTCGAAAAAGGTGAAGGCAGCTGGATGCAAATTAAACCTGACTGGGTTAAGAAAATGAAAGATCGTTCAACTGAGCGAGTCAGTAAGAATGAAGAATTTAAAAAAATCAGCGACGAGTTAGAAAAAACAAAGAAGCTTGGAAAAGTGATCAAAGTATCTGAAGTCCTCAAAGAAAAAGGCGAAAAAGATAAAAAAGTAAAGAAAACTCGCTACGCCGGAAAAGATGAAAAAGAAAAAGAATATTTAAAACGCGCCGATATCCAAGAAGCCTCAGATGTTTTAACAGATCTGATTGTTTTAGCTGACGGAAAAGAGCTGACTCAGCTTGCAACAAAAAAATAAAAGTCTTTAAGTTTTATTTAGGCCCTGTCAATTTTTTTGACAGGGCGTTTTCATTTAATGTCCTATGATCAAAATCAACGTTTTTCCAAAGCCCATGTCGGTATTAATCGTTGTAAAATGGCTTCTTGTTTGCTTTAACGATATTGACCAGATGTTTGGTTTATATCCTCAATGCAAAAGGAGACTCTAATGCTTTTCAATAAAACTTTTTTAGTTCTTGCTGTCGTATTTATTTCTTTATTTTCTCAAGCACAGCAACAGATTGAAACGTATTTCAATCTTCCGGGTTTTGGCGGAGAGCCTTCACTCACAATCGAAAATCAAATTATTCAGCTTTTACGTGAAGCAGGCCCGACAACAAAAGTGAATGTCAGCTTGTACACTTTTAGTCGCAAGCCAGTTGCTTTGGAAATGCTACAAGCTCAAGCGCGTGGCGCATCGATTGAATTGGTGATGGACGACAAATATAAAGATCAAGTTAAGCAGTCAGGCACAGCTTTAAATATGATCGAGTACGGAGCTGACGGACTACCAGGTTTAAAATGTGATGGTCAAAGTTGTCTAAAGTTTTGTAAAGGCGGCTGCTTAGGATCCCATATCAACCACAATAAATTTTTTCTTTTTTCGAAGCTGAATGATTCGGAATTTATTGTCGCACAAACATCTGCGAATATGACAGACGGTCAATTAAAAAACTATAATGATTTAGTTGTTATTAAGCACGATAAAGCTTTCTACGATGGGATGATCGAATATTGGAAAACCTTAAAAAAATCCTCTGGAAAAACGGAAACGATCGAAGGACAAAACGGAATTAAGTCGTATTTTTTTCCACGCTTAACAGGCTCCGACCCAGTTGAAAAATTACTTAATCAGGTCCGTTGCGACAGTCCAGGTTCGTTGATTCGTGTGATTCAATCAAGATTCGATGACCACCGAGACTATCTTGCCGCCCGAATGGCTGTTCTTGCGAAAGAAGGCTGTGATGTGAAAGTGATTGTTCGTGAAGAGCCCGATAAAAATTCTCCAGGAAAGAAAGTCGTTAAACTTCTTGGTCAAAATATCGCTGTACTTCCTTACAAAGGCGCGGGCGATGAAGATAAAGAATTGAACTCGATTCATTCAAAAGTACTTTTAATTCAAGCTCGAATAGATAAATCGAATGAAAAAGAAACGATCGTGATGACCGGATCGCATAATTATAATTTAACTTCACTGCGAACAAACGACGAGGCCCTTTTTAAAATAAAAGATTCAAAAACTTTTGAAGATTATTTAAATTACTGGAACCGTTTAGCGAAAGACTCTGGAGTATTTCAGTAACTTCGATTGTTAAGTGCTGCAATTCTTTCTTCTAAAGGTGGATGAGTCATAAATAAACGGCTGATCCCCGAAGTTTTACCTGATATTTTCATCACGGCTAAATTGTCGGCTTGGCGATTTTCGTTTTGCTCACTTGCAAGTCTTTGCGGAAGTTCATAAACTTTTTGTAATTTCAAAAGGGCGCCTGTCATTTTATCTGGAGAGCTCAGACGGGCTCCGCCGGCGTCTGCGCGAAATTCTCGTTGACGAGAAAAATAATTAACCACAATGGATCCAAGCAAAGTTAAAGCGATGCTCGCGAAACTGTAAATCATTTGTCGCAGCATAAAGTCGCCGAATCCACGGCGATCATCATCGTTGCGTCTAAAAGCATTCAAAATAATCATCGTGATAATATGAGCAAAAAACATTGCAAAAGCGTTCACGACTCCTTGAATAAGAGCAAGTGTCACCATGTCGCCATTTACGATATGTGAAATTTCATGGGCCAGAACTCCTTCAATTTCATTTTCATTCATTGTGTTCATCAGACCTGTCGACACGGCGACAAGTGATTTTGATTCAGACGGACCCGTTGCAAAAGCGTTCACTTCTGAGCCTTCGTAATAACCGACTTCGGGCATCGTGACCATTCCTGCACGTCGTGCGATTTGGTAAACTGTTTGAATTAATTTAAGTTCGGTCTGATTCGAAGACTGGGGATCGATCACTTTGACGCCATGAAACGTTTTAGCCATCCAACGCGATAACAAAAGCGAAATAAAAGATCCAACAAAACCCCAGATTAAACAAATCACAAAAAGTCCAGCATAGCCTCCGCTTTGTAATTGAATACCGAAGTATTGGCTGGCGACTCCGATGATCAGACTGATTGTCAACACGACCAAAATATTTGTTAAAATAAATAAACCAATGCGTTTGAACATTTTCATTGTGTACCTCGTGATCTAAAGATGAGTTCTGATGAAAAATTGTCAATCTGTATGTCATAATGCACAAAGCTAAAGCATTGAGATTACTGCACCTTATAAAGTCGACGAGGCTCGTTAATTAGCAGTGAAATTCAGTCTTGTTTTTTGTAGATTAACGGCCGAGGTATAATTTTTAAAATGGCAAATAAAACAACTTCAAAAGAATCATTTGGTGGCCTAGATAAAAAAATTCTTCTGCAAATTCATTCTTACATGGTGAAGTCGCGGGTTCTTGAAGAGCGCCTTATTAAAATTTATCGTGCGGGAGAATCTTTTTTTTGGATTGGTGGAACAGGTGAAGAGGCCTGGGGTGTTCCTGTTGGAATGCTGGCCAAAAAAGGCCAAGGCCCAAGTTTTGATTATTTGCATTTACATTATCGCTGCACGCCTACTTTAATTGCGATGGGTCTTGAGATGGTCGATTCTATTCGGTTGATGATGAATCGCTCGACAGATCCTTCAACGGGTGGACGAAATTTTTCGAATCATTACTGCATCCCGAAATGGAATATTGCTCCGGTGACTTCGCCCTTGGAAGTTCAGTACCCGATGGCTTGCGGAACGGCTCATGTGCAAAAACGTGTGGGTCAAAAAGCTTTAACAGTCGTAACTGGTGGAGACGCAGGAACGGCCGAGGGAGATTTTGCGTCGTCGTTGATTTTAGCTTCACGCAAAGGTCAAGAGCTTCCTGTTTTGATCACTGTGCAAAATAATAAATGGGGTATTTCAACTTCTTTTGAAGGTCAGCACGGCGAAACAAATATAGCGGATCGCGCAGCTGCGTTTAATATTAAATCGCGAGTCATCAATGGCAATGATCCGGTTGAAACTTATTTGTGTGTCAAAGAAGATATGGATTACATTCGTAAAACCGGAAAGCCCGCTTTTATTGAAGCCCATGTTTCTAGACTGAACGGACACTCTTCAGCCACCGGAGCGAACCCGGTGCAAGGCGAAGTTGATCCCGTTAAAGATTTTGAAAAAAAATTACTGAAAGCTGATTTGCTCAAACCTGCAGAAGCTCAAAAAATTTGGGAAGACTTTGAGCTTGAAGGAGTTCGAGCCACAGAAATTGCGCGCGCGGAACCCGTTCCCACATCGCAAAGCGTTTGGGATCATACTTTCGTCAACAATGAAAATGCAGACTGGAGAAATTTCTAATGGCGCACATGGCTCAAGCCATTCGAATGGCTCTGCACTACGCTGAAAAAAATTATCAACTGAAAGACATTTTTGGACAAGATGTCGGGGCTCCGTTGGGTGGAGTTTTCACGGCGACTCAAGGGCTTCAAACAACTTGGAATTCAACTTTGGATGAGCGTGGAATTATTGGAATGGCCATGGGAATTGCCATGACCGGCGATCGTTGCGTCGCTGAAATTCAATTCGCCGATTATATTTTTAATACGATCGATCTTTTAAAAATTGCAGGAAACACTTTGTGGTGCACGAACGGCCAGCTTAACTTACCAATGACTGTGATGACTCCGGTTGGGGCTGGTATTCGTGGTAGCGTTTATCACTCGCATTCATTCGATGCTTGGGCTTCGCGCTTAGCGGGCTGGAAAGTTGTGATGCCTTCGACTCCGCTGGATGCCTATGGCTTGTTGCTTTCGTGCATTAAAGATCCGAACCCTTGTTTGTTTCTAAAACCAAAAGCTTTGATGCGTGTTCGTGGTGAAGAGCTGATTCCGGGTGAACCTTCCGATGAAAAAGAATTAAAAAATCGAATTGATGCACCTTTGGGTGATCGTACGAAGTGGAAAGCCGATTGGCCCGCTGTTGAAGAGTATTTAGTTCCCTTTGGAAAAGCGAAAGTGACGCGCACAGGGCAGCAAATCACGGTTGTTAGTTATGGACGCCATTTATTATTTTGCAATGAAGTCGCTGATCAACTTTTACAGCAAAATTATTCGGTTGAAGTGATCGATCTGCGTTCGATCTACCCTTACGACTGGCAAGCTGTCAAAAAGTCGATTGAAAAAACAGGCCGTGTTTTATTTGTTAACGAAGACACAGAAGTGACCAACTTTGCAGAGCACTTAGCTTACAGAGCCACGACTGAATTATTTTATCATTTATTAGCTCCACCGCGCGTACTGGCTGGAAAAAACTTGCCAGGTATTGGCTTACATCCGCATCTTGAAGACAACAGTGTGCCGCAAAAATCTGAAATTGAATTTTTGATCAAACAGATTTGCGCCGAGGTTCCTTAATCTATGCATCTAAAAAAATCGTCTTTGATTAAAAATCGCATTTTGCCTTTTGATAAGTACGCTTTATATTCTGATGCTGTTCAGTCGCCGGAAGATGATGTTGAATTTTATTTAGAAAGATACAAAGAAATTCGTAAAGGCCAAAAGCCCAAAGTTTTACGCGAAGATTTTTGCGGAGCTGGTGCCATTTCTTGCGAGTGGGTGAAGCTGGATAAAACGCATAAGTCGGCGGGCCTTGATTTAGACCCCGAGCCCATGGATTACGGTCGCCAAAATTATATTCCGCGCTTAGATCGCGATCAGCAAAAAAGAATCGCCTTGATTAAGAAAGATGTTTTGTCGGGGAATTTACCCACGGCTGATATTGCTGTGGCGGTTAATTTTTCATATTTCTTATTTAAAAAAAGAGATATTTTAAAAAAGTACTTTAAGAACGTTTTTGAGTCTTTAAATCATAAAGGTTTATTTATTTTAGATATTTTTGGTGGAACTCAGTGCACCGATGCGATTGTCGATCGTACTATTTTAAAAAAGTTTACTTATTACTGGGATCAAAAGTCTTTTGATCCTGTATCGAATGAAGCTTATTTTGAAATTCACTTTCGTTATAAAAATAAAATGTATGAAAATGTTTTTAATTATGATTGGCGAATGTGGTCGATTCCCGAAGTAAAAGAAATCTTAATCGAAGTTGGTTTTCAAGATGTGAAAGTTTATTGGGAAGGCGACGACAAAAAAGGTGGCGGAAACGGCGAGTTCTCGCAAGTCGAAAAAGGTGAGGCCTGCTTAAGTTGGATTGCCTACATTGTGGGAATAAAATAAGCTCATGGTGATCAAACAAAAAATGCATATTAAAGACTTTGAAGTTTGGGTGAATTTAGGTTGTTCGACGGAAGAACAAAAATTCACACAACCTGTTCATATCTCGCTCGAACTCAATTTTAAAAAAAATATTCAAGGCACCGAAACAGATCTTTTATCGGACGCTGTTGATTATGTGATGTTGACACAAATAATGAAGACCAGAGCAACGCAAAAACCTTTTCATCTGATCGAGCATCTTTGTTACGAGATTTTACTGAAGATTACCGATCACCTGAAGAAGCAATCGATAGAAGGTGATCTTCGTCTTGATGTGAAGAAGATTCGTGTGCCAGTTGAAAATTTAAGAAATGGAGTTGTTTTTTCATGCGAAACAACTTTGTAACCATTGGCTTAGGTTCTAATTTAGATTCACCGATCAATCAGCTGCGTGAAGCTTTGCAACAACTTAAAAAAATTAAAAATCTTCAAGTTTTAAAAGTCTCTAGTTTTTATGAGTCAGACGCTCAGTTACCTGAAAATTCAGACCCCGCTTGGAATAAAAATTTTTTAAATGCGGTTGCACTGTGTGAATGCGACAGCTCTTTTAAGCCCCAAGAGCTTTTGTATATATTAAAACAAATCGAAATTAAAATGGGTCGCATACAATCCGAAAAATGGGCGCCTCGAATCATTGATTTAGATCTTTTAACGTGGGGGAATCTCAAATTAAATGAACCTGATTTAATTTTACCGCATCCCCGAATTCAAGAAAGACCTTTTGTCTTATTGCCTTTGCTGGATGTATTGCCTGGCTTTGACTTATTTGCTCTTCCTGATTGGGCGAATCAGTGGGTTTCTGAAAAACCATTTCGCACAATTCGAAGCCCCAGTCATTTTTGGCCAAAACTTGTGGGCATATTAAATATCACCACCGATTCATTTTCTGACGGCAATTCGCTGTTAAATCCAGAAAGCCTTGTTCAACACGCAACAAATTTACTTCAATCAGGAGCGCGCATTTTAGATATCGGAGCCGAATCAACGCGCCCAAGAGCCTCTGTTATTTCGCCCGAAGTTGAGCTTAAAAATTTAATCTGGGCTTTTGATTTACTGCGACCCCTCAAAAAAAATTTTAAATTTGAATTAAGTCTAGATTGTCGTCGAGCAAGCGTTGTTCGTGAAATTTTAGAGCTTCATAAAATTGATTACTTAAATGATGTCTCTGGATTTAGTTCAGTTGAAATGAAGGACATTTTAAAAAAGACGAATATTCAAGGTTTTGTGATGCATTCGCTGTCTGTGCCAGCTGATCCAAAAAATAATTTAGACGAAAAGTCCAGCCCTCAGTCACAAATTTTAAGTTGGTGGAACAAAAAAAAGGCAGAGCTGATCAAGCACGGTATTCAAGACGAAAAAATTATTTTTGATCCTGGAATTGGTTTTGGAAAAACAAAAGAACAAAGTCTTTATATCCTTAAAAACTTAGAGCAATTCAGTTCGATTCAAAATGAAATCATGATTGGTCACTCAAGAAAATCTTATCAGACGTTGTTTTCGGGGCAAGTTCCTGCTCAGCGAGATTTAGAAACCGCTTTGGTGACGAACGATCTTAATTTGGCTTATACGCAGTATTTAAGACTTCACAATTTAGAGTCTCAGAAAACGGCCCTTCGCTACCCATGAAAAAAAACTACCAAGAAATCGTGCAATTCTTAGAAAGCTTGCAGATCATGCCGAAAACCATGCCGGGTTTGCATAAGATCAGCAAAGCGTTGCTGCAAACAGATTGGTTTTCAAATATCGATGCGAACAAAGTCATTGTCGTTGCGGGAACC
Organism: Bdellovibrio sp.; assembly: GCA_043747435.1. GTDB lineage: Bacteria > Bdellovibrionota > Bdellovibrionia > Bdellovibrionales > Bdellovibrionaceae > Pseudobdellovibrio. The sequence goes on from JAYTPD010000049.1 coordinate 49,979, forward strand.
AATGGTAAAGGTTCAACTTGTGCGATTCTAGAGGCTTTGTTACTGAAAGCCGGTCAGCGCGTTGGATTTTATAGTTCGCCCCACTTGATCACAACCTCCGAGCGTATTCGTCGCAACGGAAAACAAATTTCTGAAGCTGATTTTGTCGAAGTTTTTGAACAATGCGAATCTTTGATTCAAAGTTGTGAACTTTCGCACTTTGAATCATTAACGTTAATGGCAGGGCACTTTTATTTCTCGGACAGCTGGAGCAGTGACTTAGACTACATTATTTTAGAAGTGGGCTTGGGTGGAAGCTTTGACGCTACGAATGCGTTTCCACACCAAACATCAGTGATTACTCCAATTGATTTTGATCATATTTCAATTTTAGGAAACACAATCACCGAAATTGCAAAAAATAAATTAGGGATTATTCAAAAAAATAATCGTGTTGTCTGCCAGACACAAAAGCCCGAGCTGACAAATTTAATTTCTGACAAAATCAATGAAATGAGTGCGGCCATTTTATTTGTAGAGCCTGCGCGATTTCAAATATTAACCCCTGAAGCACAGCCTGTTTATAGGCTTGAAACACAGTGGGGTTCTGCCAGCTTAAATTTATCAGGTAAAAGAGCTGCAGAAAACGCGATGACCGCAATCACAGTCTTCCAATCACTGGGTTTTAAACCCGAACAATTCTTAAGTGCTCTGAATGAAGTGCATTGGAATGGCCGCATGCAAAAAGTTTTATGGCCCAACTTGAAAGCAAGCCTTTATTTGTCAGGCGATCATAATCCTCATGGAATAAAAAGTCTGATCGAAATTTTAAAATCATATTCATGGAAAAATTTGCATTTAATTGTTGGCATCGGACAAGATAAAGATGCCAAAGAAATGCTTTCAGAAATGCTGCAACTTCAAAATATCAATCTGCATCTAACAGTGACGCCCTTCAAGGGCCTTAAGCTTGATCAATACCCGCCACAGTATTTGAATCAAGCTCAATCAAAAAATGTAAGTGTTGAAGTTATCTTAAACCAAATATCAAAAACTGCTGTTCAAGACGATTTGGTTGTTGTGACTGGATCGCTTTATCTAGTGGGCGAGGTTTTGAAGCTTATTCAGAACTATGATTAAGTGGCCTCCGGAAAATCGCTGCGAACAAAAAGTGGTTTCAAGTTTAATCCCGCTTCTTTGAGTTTGTTTTCTGCGGGATCTCCTCCGCGATGAATCACGCAAAGGACTGTATGGGCATGAGCTCCGAGCTTTCGTAAATCGGCGACGCTTAGGAGAACTTGTCCGCCTGAAGTAATGACGTCTTCGATGATGCAGATTTTTTTATTTTTAATTTCTAAGCCTTCGGCAAATTGGCAGGTTCCGTAGGCCTTTGCTTCTTTGCGAACAAAAACGCAGGGAATACCTGTTGCGAGCGAAAGGGCGGTGCCCACAGGTATTCCGCCCATTTCAAGGGCCGCTAAAATTTCTGTGTCGGGTGGAATTAAAATTTTCATTTGTTCGGCGATTTCTTTTAAAAGCGCGGGCTGAGATTCAAACCGATATTTGTCGAAGTACTCGTGAGATTTTTGGCCGCTACGAAGAAGGAAGTCTCCTTTTAAGTGGCACACGTTGTAGATTTTGTGAGCGAGCTCTTGATGGGTCATATTGTTCCTTTGAATTTGGCGCAGTTTATGCTTTTTCAATTTATTAGAAAAGGACTAACGCGCCCATATGGAAAATCGTGATCAACGAGAACATCAAACTGTACGTCTTTTCGCAACCTTAGGGTTTTTGACTTTACTGTTAGTTTTATTGTTTAAGGTGGTGCTTTTTGCTCCGCCTTCAGAAGATAAATACCGCGTGCCTGCACAACAAACAGAAGTCGAAAAAAAATAAAATAATTTTTTAGAATATTAGTGATTGATGTAGGGAAGCGAGTTTCCAAGCTCGCCCGCGGCATCACCCAAAGAACTTTCAACTGAGCCATTTAATAAAACTCCGTTGACGACTCCAGCGGTTCCCGTGCGGGCTCGACCAAAACATTTGATGCGATCATTTGTAAACAGCACACACGTTGTATCTAAACTTGAGCTCCATTTTGAAACGATCAGTCCTGCGCCAAAGCTTGCGGCTGTCGCTGAAGGCGAATTTTGATTTGTGGCATTGCCTAAAAGCAATTGCCCGTAAGCATTGTATCCCCAGCACTTCACAACATTCACTGTGTCTTCAGCGCAAGCGCTTCGACCGTTACTATAAATCTTAGCTAAGGTTCCAAAACCCGCCGCTAAATTGATTGAAGCGATCGCTGCCATTTCGCCACCAGCGTCACCAATATTTGCATTTGCTCCGCCTGTTGATCCAATACCGATTTGGCCATTGTTATTTCGTCCCCAGCAAATCATCGTGTTGTTGTCACGACGTACGCAAACAGACTCATACAAGGCCACAATATCTAAAGCTGTGCGGCCGGCTCCGATGTTGATGGCGGTTAAATTATTACCCATTTCAGCAGCACCGTCGCCTAAGTTGACGATGCTATCTTTCCCGAGCTGACCGCGCTGATTCCGCCCCCAGCATTTGACGGTGGCATTATCTAAAAGTGCGCAAGTGAAGTCGAGCCCGCCTACAACTTTAGTTGCTGTTCGACTTGTTCCTAAATCAACAGCTAAAAGATTATCACCCATTTCGTTAGCTGTATCACCGCGACTGTTTGTATCTTGATAGCCCAATTGTCCGTAAGTATTTTGTCCCCAACATTTTAAATCAGAATTGTCTAGTAAGGCACATGTATGAGCTCCAAGCGCATAAATCTCGGTGGCTGTGCGGCCTGTTCCAAGACTGATCGCTGTGAGGTTGTCGCCCATTTCATTTGCGCCATCGCCTAAACTGGATGTGTTTCCTTTACCAAGGCGGCCGTTGCCACCATTTCCCCAGCATTTTGTTGTGGCATTATCTAAAATAGCGCAGGCGTGAGTAAGACCTACAGAAATTTTTGTAGCTGTGCGACCTGTTCCTAAGTTCACAAAATTATTTGCAGAACCGACTTCAACGCCCGAGTCACCGATTGTGGCCGTTGAGCCTAAACCAAGCTGACCATTTCCGTTATTGCCCCAACATTTCACAGAGCCCTCGTCATACAATGCGCAGGCAAAATATTGACCGACTTTAACATCCACCGGTTTTATAATTGTCACCGCTGCATCACTTGTTCCCGCTGTTGGCAGTGTCATATCGGTGACTCGTACCGTTGCAGCACCAATCATAGTTGGCGCTGTGTAAACCGTTTGAGCCGAATTGTAGGGAGTCAGTGTTGCGTATGCGGCGGCGGTTGTTGCATTGCAACCCCTAACAGCACCCGTAAACGTCGTGCCTGTTGTGCTGGTGTAGCAAATCGTCTCGGTGCCGACGCGAATAGATCCAACGCTTGGACAGCCTGCTGTTGAAAGCACAGTAATTGTTGTAACGACATTTGTATGAGCGCCGTTCAGCATACTTTGGCAACCCACGCTTCCTGTTCCTGAATTCACACTAAAAGTGTAGGGTGTGGTTCCTAAAATAGCTGAAAAAATATTTGTCGAATAAATGGCAATTTTTGCTGTCGTTGGCGAAATAGTTAGATTATTTGAAACGGTGATATTGGCTGTGGCTGTGTTGCCAATCGAATCAGCCACTTGAACGACGGCACTTCCAGTCGATGCCGGCGCTGTGTAAAGACCCGAGGCCCCGTTGATTGAACCGATGCCACTGACTAAAGAAAAAACACGAGCTCCGCCGACACAATTTGCACCGTTGAGGCAGCCTCCTGTCGCGCTAAAACTTTGCGTGGTACTCACCCCAAGTGTTGCTGTTGTGGGAGATATCGTAATGGCATCATATGTTGCAACATTCGTAGTGATATTTGCGTAACCAGGTGACGTTGTTGTGATAATGTCAGTTGTGTAAGATGTTAAGCGCGCATTATAATCAGCGACGGTATCTGTTGGGGAGCTAAAAGTAATTGCGGCTCCATCGCCCGAAGCAGCCCCTGTGATGGTCCAATTGTAAACGCCCATTCCACCTGAAACTGTTAACTGGATTGAGTCTCCGGCGAGTAAGTAAATCGGACCTGCTGGCGAAACAGAAAAAGTGCCGCTGCTTTTCCAAAAACTAATTGGAATAAAAACTTGTGCAGTTGTCTTGCCTAAAATAAAAAAGATGAGAAAAAAAATATAGAAATTATTTTTTTTAAAACTCACTAGATCTTTACTTTCTAAACATGACTTTCTAAAATCTTTTGTTTTCTTTTTTACGAAGCTGCCATTGTTCAAGAGCATACTTTCGCATGTCTTCAATATTATCAAACTCGTCGACAATTTCAACGCCTAATAATGTTTCAATCGTGTCTTCCAACGTAACAAGGCCTGTGACAACGCCGTATTCATCTGATACAAGTGCCAAGTGATCTTTTGCTTTTACAAAAAAATCCAGAGCTTGCGCGACTGTCATGCGCTCGGAAACATTTGAAATCGGCAAAATAAGATCTCGTAAAAGTTTTGTGTGCAGATCTTGCGATAAAGCTTCTAGAATTTTATAACGATGAGTTAGGCCAATAATACTGTCGAGCGAGCCCTCAAAAATAGGAATTCTAGAAAATCGAATCGGCTGATATTTGCGTGCCACTTCATCAACCGTCAACTTGGCATCTAAGGCCGTTATGACAGATCGTGGAGTCATAATGTCAGCGACGTAGATTTTGTCGAGCTTTAAAAGATTTCGTATGATGATGGATTCTTTGGATTTAATTGTTCCTTCTTCGACGCCGATTTCTGCATTCTTAATCATTTCATCGCGCGTAATATCAGGTTCTTCAGAGGGGGATGACAACGCTTTTGAAACAAGCTCTGTGAATTTAACAAGAGGGTAAAATGCAACGATCATCAATTGAACTGAATAAGCTGTAAAAAGAGCTAATGATTTTGTGTGATTTTTTCCGATTGTTTTCGGTACGATTTCTGAAAAAACTAAAATCATAAATGTTAAAATCACTGAGCAAATCGTCACCCAAGTTTCGCCGAATTCGTGTTGAACTTGATATGCAATCCAAGCTGAACCTAAAGTATGTGAAATTGTATTTACTGTTAAAATTGCGGACAGTGTGCGATCGGGATGGTCTATTAAGTGCTTTAATAACTTACCTGATTTAGTTTTACCTTCGGCCAACACTTCAACGAAAGCGGGCGAAATAGACAAGATGACAGCTTCACAAAGTGAACACACAAAAGAAACACAAAGCACGAATAAGGATGAGACTGCAATGATCACCATGAAGAATCGTTATCTTAACATTGTTTATGTTCATCGAGCAAAGACCAGTCGACTTTTAGTGAGAGTTTCAGCTTAAAATTTAAGACTCTCGACAAAAGTCGAGAGTCTTTTCAATTCAGCGTATTTATTTGAGCTCAGAAATAGATTGAGTGAGCCATTCTTTGTGAAGAAGTAAGTTAGTGTAGTAGCCGTGTCCGATGCAACTATTTAAAGTATTGTCTGGATCACGCAGTTTTTTTTCAGATTCTAGAATGGAAAGATACGATGTGATCCCTAAGATATAAAAACTTTTTTTCTGCTCGTCATAAATAAATCCTGGACCACCAGAATCACCCAGGCAAAATCCTTTTGCATCGGCTTGATCAATTTGAAAAGTTAAATCTAAAGCTTTAAAATTCTGAACTGTTTTTGTGACGAATCGAAGTTGAGGTGAATTTTCTTCTGCTGTTGTTGAGAAATCAACAGCTGCCGATGTGCGGCCGTATCCAACTGCTACCAAACTAAAACTTTCTAAATTTAACTGGTCGGAAGCCGCCAATTCCGACACTCGATCAATTGATATTTCTTTTGAAAGTTTGATCAAAGCGAGGTCGTTTTCGATAAGATCTTTTTGATCGACAAATTTTTCGTGGACTTTAATTTTTTCGACTTGGATCCATTCACTTTCTTTTAGTGGATGTCCCCAGGGATCTGTGCTGAGAACGGCATAGATTTGTGAAGCAGCTAAATCACTAACACAATGAGCGGCCGTGATCAGAATTTTTGTTGTTAAGGCAGAAGCCGTGCAAAGTTCTTTTTGTCTGATTGTAAAACCAAATGGCGTGGTTTTTTTCTCGACACCTAAGGCTAAGTAAATTACTTTAGCCGCGATGACAGAATCGCTTTTGACAAGGTCCCCACCGATAATAGACTGGGCCTTTGTCTGCGTAAATTCACGCTGAGCCGACGTCTGAGAGCTCTTGGGCTGGCAGGCACTTAAGCCCGACATCAGTCCTAGAATTAAAAGTAACGTCAAAAATTTTATAAACCTTGTATCAAAGTTCGACACTGTAACCCCCTTTAAAAAATCCCCAAAACCAATCTGATTCATCAAGGCGCTTGACCTTTAAAAATCAACTGTTTCATCTTAGAACAAAGCAAGCCCTTTGCCAGATCCTGAAGGCGATTGAGTATCTTAAAGAGTGAAAATTTGACATAATAAAGAGGTCAATCATTTTAATGATTTACATCTAAAAAATGAAAAGTTGTACGTTGTTTCGAATATTCATTTTAAGTTTTATTTTGAGCGCCTGCTCAAGAAATCCTTTGGGGGAAGACCTCAAGCAGCCCATTTTAAATTTAGCGATTATACTTTCACAAACTTGTACGAATACTTTAAATCAAGATGCCGCTTACACTTGTGCGGTTCAACAAAGCGATCCGTTAGCTGTGTTGACTTGGTCTTTAGATCCGGCATCAACTTGTGCGTGGGCGACAATCAGCTCAACGACGGGTGTGATCTCGGGAACTCCGAACGATAATCAAGTTGGAAATTGCCAATTAATTGTCAATGCCAATGCCGGAAAAGCATTTGCAATTCCACTGACGATTCCTGTGAAAGTGAACAATGTTGCACCAACTTTAACAATTGCAAATGCAGCGTCGATCACAGAAGACGATCCACTGACGCTGATTCGTGATGATGCCAGTGTGCAAGCCAGCGAAGAGGGTTTTGGAAGTTACTCGTTTGATTATTTGCCGACGACAAGCCCGCGATGTGCCGATAATGCTTTGATGCTTTTGATTAATTCTGCAACAGGCGCCATTTCTTATGCTCCCTCATTAAATTTTGTGGGCACATGTTATATTCGCGTTGCTTTCGATGATGGAAATGCGGCGGCAAATAGTATTGTTGCTTCTGAGTTTTCGATTACGGTAAATCCTGTGAATGATCCTCCGTTGATCACGGCGATTCCGAATCAGACAACAAATGAAGACACGCCAATCGTTGTGAATGTAACGGTGACTGATCCCGATAACGTTATTAACTGCGCAACAGATTTATCGGCAACAACGAGCAATGCGGTTTTAATTCCTTTGGCGAATATTGTTTTTTCGGGTGCGGCTCCAAATTGTTTGGCGACAATAACTCCAACGGCGACTTTGAATGGAGTCTCGACTTTAACTTTCACTTCAACCGATGGTCTGCTGACAGACACAAAAAGTTTTAATTTAAATGTTGTAGCAGTGAATGATCCTCCGGTGTTGTCGGCGATAGGAAATCAAACGACGATTGAAAATATTCCGATCGTTATCAATTTTACGGTTAATGATGTAGATAGCGTTTTAACTTGTAGTGCGGCGAATTTATCAGCGACATCTTCGAATGGCGTTTTGTTGCCTGTTGCGAGTATTGTTTACGGCGGAGTTGCGCCGAATTGCACGGCGACATTAACTCCAGTGGCGACGCAAAATGGATCAACAACGATTAATCTGACATTACAAGACAATGGCGCGCCCAATTTAACAGACATCAAAACTTTTTCTTTGACGGTGACGGCTGTTGATGACCCTCCCGTTTTATCTGCGATAACAAATAAAACAACAAATGAAGATACGCCACTGGTTGTGAATTTTACGATCAATGATATTGATAGCGCACTTAACTGCGCCACTTCAATGAGTGCGACTTCTTCGAATGCGGCGTTATTACCCGTGGCCAACATCGTGTTTGGAGGAACTGCGCCGAATTGCACAGCGACACTGAGCCCATTTTTAAATCAAAGCGGCTTAACAAATTTAGTTTTTACTTTAACCGATGGAACAACTCCGGTGACTCAAAATTTTTCTCTGACAGTGACAGCTGTGAACGATGCTCCGGTGCTGTCGGCGATTGGGAATCAAACGATGGCGCAAGATTCTTCATTGGTTGTGAATTTTACGATCAACGATGTTGATAATGCGCTGACGTGTGCGGGATCAGTTACGGCGACTTCTTCGAACGTCGCGTTGTTGCCCGTTGCAAATATCGTCTTCGGTGGAGCAGCTCCAAATTGTACAGCAACTTTGACTCCGCTTTTTTTGCAAAATGGAATTTCAAACCTGAGCTTTACTGTTACAGACGGTTCGTTAACAGATATCAAAAACTTTTCCTTAACAGTCACCTCGGTTAATTATGCGCCTGTCTTATCGGCGATTGGAAATCAAACCACAAACGAAGATACATCGCTAGTCATAAATTTTACGATCACAGATTTAAATGATGTCTTAAACTGCTCGACGTCGATGAGTGCAACGTCATCGAATGCAGCGTTGTTGCCAGTGGCTAGTATTGTATTTGGTGGCACAGCGCCAAATTGTACCGCGACTTTAAGTTCATTGTTGAATCAAAATGGAGTTTCGAATTTAAGTTTTACCGTAACCGATGGAAGTTTGACAGATGTGAAGAATTTTACGTTCACGGTGAATGCAGTGAACGATGCTCCGGTGATGAATGCGATTGGTAATCAAACGACGAATGAAGACACGCCGCTTGTTGTGAACTTCACGATTAACGATGTGGATAATGCGTTAGCCTGTGCAACTTCAGTTTCTGCAACGTCATCGAATGCAGCGCTATTGCCTGTGGGAAGTATCGTGTTCGGCGGAACAGCGCCAAATTGCACGGCGACATTAAGTTCTTTGCTTAATCAAAACGGAGTTTCGAATTTAAGTTTTACACTGACAGATGGAAGTTTGACGGATGTGAAAAATTTTACATTCACAGTAAACCCAGTGAACGATGCTCCGGTGATGTCGGCCATTGGAAATCAAACAACAAGTGAAGACACTCCGCTTGTTGTGAACTTTACGATTAACGATGTGGATAGTGCGCTGACGTGTGCAACTTCAGTGTCTGCGACATCGTCGAATGCAGCGCTGTTACCAGTTGGAAGTATCGTGTTCGGCGGAGCAGCACCAAATTGTACAGCGACATTAAGTTCATTGTTGAATCAAAATGGAGTTTCGAATTTAAGTTTTACGGTAACGGATGGTAGTCTAACTGATGTAAAGAATTTCACTTTCACAGTGACAGCAGTCAATGATGCTCCGGTGTTATCGGCGATTGGTAATCAAACGACGAATGAAGACACACCGCTTGTTGTGAACTTTACGATTAACGACGTGGATAACGCGCTAACGTGTGCGGCTTCAGTTTCTGCAACATCGTCGAATGCAGCGTTGTTACCAGTTGGAAGTATCGTGTTCGGTGGAACGGCTCCAAATTGCACGGCGACATTAAGTTCATTGCTGAATCAAAGTGGAGTTTCGAATTTAAGTTTTACCGTAACCGATGGTAGTCTAACCGATGTGAAGAATTTCACGTTCACAGTGAATGCGGTGAACGATGCTCCGGCGATGAGTACAATTCCTGCTCAAAGTACGCCTCAGGATACGTCTTTGGTCATTAATTTTACAATTAACGATGTTGATAATGTTTTAACTTGTGCAGGATCAGTTTCGGCCACGTCTTCAAATGCCGGCTTAATTCCTGTTGCGAATATTGTTTTTGGTGGAGCAGCTCCGAATTGCACCGCAACTTTGACTCCACTTTTTTTACAAAGCGGAGTCAGTAATGTGACGTTTACTGTGACTGATGGTTTGCTTACAGATACCCAAAGTTTTGTGTTTACGGTCAATTATTTAAATTACGCACCAGTGATGTCGGCGATTGGTAATCAAACGACGAACGAAGATAACGCACTGGTCGTGAATTTTACAATTAATGATGCCAATACAATCTTGATGTGTAACTCGACTTATTTGGCTGTGACATCTTCGAATTCGTCGCTATTACCTGTTGCAAATGTAGTATACGGCGGAGTCGTGCCGAATTGCACGGCCACCTTAACGCCGGTCGCAGATCAAAATGGAGTATCAAACTTAGTTTTAACAGTGAACGATAATGAGTCTCCTAACTTACAAGATTCAAAAGCATTCACGTTCACAGTGAATGCAGTGAATGATGCTCCGGTGATGAGTGCGATTGGAAATCAAACGACTAATGAAGATGCTCCGCTTGTAGTGAACTTCACAATTAACGATGTTGATAGTGCGCTGACGTGTGCGGCTTCGGTCACGGCGACTTCATCGAACGTGGCGTTGTTGCCAGTGGCGAGTATTGTATTTGGTGGCACAGCACCAAATTGCACGGCAACATTAAGTTCGCTGCTTAACCAAAACGGAGTTTCGAATATAAGTTTTACTGTGAGTGATGGAAGTTTAACCGACGTGAAAAATTTCACGTTCACAGTGAATGCAGTGAACGATGCGCCGGTGCTGTCTGCGATTGGAAATCAAACGGCGAATGAAGACACGCCGCTGGTGGTGAATTTTACGATTAATGATGTGGATAGCGCGCTAAATTGCGCGACTTCAGTTGCGGAGACTTCGTCAAATGTGGCGCTACTTCCTGTGGCGAATATTGTGTTTGGTGGAACGGCTCCGAATTGTACGGCGACTTTGACTCCGTTGAATAATCAGAACGGAATTTCGAATATAAGTTTTACTGTAAGTGATGGAAGTTTAACCGACGTGAAAAATTTCACGTTCACAGTGAATGCAGTGAACGATGCTCCGGTGCTGTCTGCGATTGGTAATCAAACGACGAACGAAGACACGCCGCTTGTTGTTAACTTCACGATTAACGATGTGGATAACGCGCTGACATGCGCGGCTTCAGTTTCTGCAACATCATCGAATGCAGCGCTGTTACCTGTGGGAAGTATCGTGTTCGGTGGAGCCGCTCCGAATTGTACGGCGACTTTAAATTCATTGTTGAATCAAAACGGAGTTTCGAATTTAAGTTTTACCGTAACCGATGGAAGTTTAACCGACGTGAAAAATTTCACGTTCACAGTTAATGCGGTGAATGATGCGCCGGTGTTATCAGCGATTGGTAATCAAACGACGAACGAAGACACACCTCTTGTAGTGAACTTCACGATTAACGATGTGGATAACGCGCTGACGTGTGCAGCTTCAGTGTCTGCGACATCGTCGAATGCAGCGCTGTTGCCTGTGGGAAGTATCGTCTTTGG
>JAYTPD010000050.1:0-199691 GCA_043747435.1 Bdellovibrio sp.
GGAACAACGATGCTTCCATTGGTTTGCGTTGAAACATAATTCGCGGCAGGAGTCGCAAGTAAATTAACAAGGTTCGTGTAATTTGTGTTTGTAAAAATATTTTCTAAGTTCGACTGCGACAAAACATTCGCGCCCGTTGTTTTGACTTGCAGTAAGTTTGCTGGCGACAAACCTTGCAAGTTCTCAGCTCGCTCGGCAACGATCGCACTGGGCACAGAATCAAGCGCCATGTAAGGCGCAATTGTGCGAGTTACGTTGTCAGATGCTGGCGTCATCTGTACGCGCACATATCTTTTTTCCCCAGCTGATGGAGTAAAAGTACTACCCGCGCCATTCGAAATTAATTTACACACCATCGTGTTCAAAGCAGAATTCGAAAACACGGTGCTCATCGGATTATTTGAATCACCTGCTGATCGCTTCATAGAACCCGTAGTCGATCCAACTTGTATCGTAAAAAAGCCATTCGTCGCAGTTGTATTTACGGTTTGAGTTTCTTCGTACAGGACACAATCTTGTGCGGCATTTAGAATTTGAACTTTAGTAGAAATTAAATCCAGCATCGGTCGACTGGCCGCACTATCTGCAAACGCACGCCCGTCAAATGTAAAAGTTTGCGGCGCATCTTGCGCGGCATAAGCTTCTGAAATAATTAAGCTTATGACTATACATAAAAATGTTTTAAGAAGGCCCTGGAGCATCCTAACTTGTCGGTTTATTTGATCATTTTCTTTACGCGGAATTAAGGTTCGAATCGTCAAAAAGTATTCATTTGAGACATACTTTTTAGTTATCAAATTGATACAAATTCAGTTTAAATCGAATATACGCTCTTTAAAAAAAGTATCTGGTTCGGCGTTTGGCGTTCCGATACCCACGTTACAATCCTATTTCTTTGAGGCCTTCGGCAATCGGCAAAGCCCAGATTGTTTGAACTTTTCTGGCCTTAGGGCCTGAGTGAAAAATAAAGGCTTTAGAATCCGGAATATAATTTTTTTTGATGAACATGAGCGCCGCAAAGTCGCTGTCTTGTATTTCTTCAGCGGCCTTTGCTTCAATTAAAAAGTAGTGATTCTCGAGCCGCAGCGCAAAGTCGACTTCAAGACCGCCTCGTGTTCTAAATGTATGGATTTCAAAATTTTTCTTTAAGGCCGTTGCAGAATGAAAAATCTGCTGAAAGACCAGCTGTTCCATCAGGGCACCAATCCGGCGATTCGACAACTCAAAACTTCGATCAAGAGCATTGAATACGCCGATATCAAAAAAGAAAAACTTAGGGTGCTTCACTAAATCAGCCTTTTCGATCAGCTCAGAGTCAGGGAATAGACGATGGCCCACCATGGTGTCTTCCAGAATTTCAAAATAATTAGGACAGGTATGCCTAGAAATCTGCGCTCGCTTTGATAGTTTGGTATAATCAATAAAGCTTCCAGTCCATTTGCAAAGCTCGTTAAGAAAGCGCGTAAAAGACTCAAGCGAGCGAACAAGCGCCTCGGCCTGAATTTCTTCACGAATATAGTTAGAGCCATAGCTTAGAAGAATTTCTTTTTTTTCAGCTTCATGAGTTAAAGATAAAATCTCTGGAAGAAATCCATATTGAAGGGCGCGCCGAATATTGAACTTGTAATCAAGTTCTTTAGCGATAATAGGTCCAAGAACATGATTAATAACTCTTCCTGGAAGCAAGTTGGCGCCACCCCGTTTTAATTTACGAGCACTTGAACCCGTCAGATAAAACTTAAGTCTTTTATCGGAATCAATCAAAGCCTGGACCGTGTTAAGAATACTCGGAAGGCGCTGGACCTCATCAATAAAAATAGATCTGGCCCCAGTTCTTTCTATTAAGTCCGGTAAACTTGAAGGTTGCCCCGCATAGTCAATCAGCGTTCTTTCGTCTGAAAAATTAATTTGTAAGTCGGGCTTCAGACTTTTCACCAACGTCGATTTACCGACTTGACGAGGCCCCAGCAAGAGAATACTTTTTTTTGATTTTTCAATTTCACTTTTTTGCAATCTGTTGATCATGATCTCTTTTTTACATGCATTTAGAGATCAATGTCAACAAAATTGCGCTTGTCCAACGAATTGATTCAGCCGACAAAGCTGAATATGCAAAGTTAGATTCAAAATCAGCTTTAAAAAACAAATCGGATCAGAAAATATAGACTAGTCGTGGCCACGCAATCGATGCAAAATGAGGCATGGCAGATGTATTTAATTATGAAGAAGCCTTTTGTCGAAATCTTGGATGGGTCACCCCCGATGAAGTTGAAGTTTTAAAAAAAAGCAAAGTAGCCATCGGAGGCGTCGGCGGAGTTGGCGGCGTTCACTTGATCACTTTAATCAGGCTTGGCGTTCAAAACTTTCATATTTCTGATCCCGATGAATTTGAAGTTAAAAATTTTAACCGACAGTACGGCGCCGACATGTCAACTTTGGGTCAAAATAAATGTGACGTGATGCTCAAAAAAGCTCAACTCATCAATCCATCAGCTCGAATTAAAGTTTTTGCAGAGGGCATCAATAAGAAAAATCTATCGGATTTTTTAGAAGGTGTTGATTTGTACGTCGATGGTTTAGATTTGTTTGAAATCGAAACTCGCGAATATTTATTCGAAGAATGCCATCGCCGTGGCATTCCGTGCGTTGTTGTTGCGCCCGTCGGAATGGGCGCTTCTGTGATTACTTTTACGAAGCACAGTATGACTTTTGAAAAATACTTTGGTTTAAAAAATAAAGACATCGACGAAAAGATTATCCGATTTTCACTTGGAATCGCGCCTTCGCTTGTGCATCTTCAATCTTTAGTTGAAAGAAAGTACTCGAATTTAAAATTAAGAAAAGTCAGTTCAACTCCGATGGGTTGCCAAATGGCCGCCGGAGTCATGGGAACCGAGGTTTTAAAACTTATCTTAAAGCGTGGAAAAGTTTATCTAGCCCCCCAAGTGATTCACTACGATGCTTACACTTACAAACTTAAAAAAAGTAGAACCTATTTTGGTTCAGCCAATCCACTTTTTAAAATTAAATTACTTGTTATGAAATTTATTTTAAACCGTCTTAACTCCAAGAATAAGCAAAGCTTACATGCTTAAATCAATACGTGCTTTAAAATGGAAATTATTAGGACTTTTACCAACAAGCCTTAAGCACGATTTGATTCGATCATCGATCGAAATCAATCGCCTTTCGATCAACGACTTTATTTTTAAAATAGCCTCGACGAAAGACGAGATCGAGCAAGGTTTTAAATTACTGTATCAAAGTTATTATAAAGATGGCCTGATCAACAAAAATAATTCAGAACTTAGAATTACGAAGTATCACTTGATGCCCACTTCATCGATGATTATTGCTAAAAAAGGCGATGAAGTCGTGGCCACTGTGACGCATATTATGGATTCTTCTTTTGGTTTACCCTGCGAAGTTGAACAAAATATCAGCCCACTTCGAAAAAATAGTTTATCCATCGCTGAAATTTCGTCTTTGGCCATCAAAGAAGGTTACCGTCGAAATCACTCTTTGTTGTTTGCTTTAACCAGGTATCTTTACACTTACTCGACCAGAAATTGCGGAGTCGAACATTGGGTGATTTGCATCCGAAATCGTGTCGCTGATTATTACAAAGCCATCTTCTTTTTTACTCCGCTTCATGAAAAAAGTTTTAAATACAACTTTGTAAATGGCGTCGATGCGATTTGTTTAAAAGCCGATCTAAAAGCCCTGGTTGATTTATTTAAGAACTGTTATGGAGATTTACCGAAATCAAAGAATTTATATGATTTTTATTTAGATCCCGACCGAGAAGAAGTTGAAATTTGGCCTGATTTTATATTTAAAACATCGACGATCCCAGTTTACAATGTCGAAATGCTTCAATATTTTTTTAAACAGAAAATCCCGATTGTGCAACAGCTCACAATTAACGAAAAAAATGAATTACTAAATGCCTACCACGAAGAAGAGTACGAAAAATTTCTGAATTTAGAAAAATCAGCTTACACCAACAAAAGAAAAGACCCTCGTCGCGTTGTTAATCTAAAAGGTTTTATCATAATCGCGAACGGTCTTTTAAATCGAATTGTTCATATCACGGTTTTAAATATTTCACGAGGAGGCTTGCTTCTTTACAGCCCTGAAAGCCTCACTGATTTAGACGAGATCGATCTGAATGTTGAAATCGTTTTGAATCAAACAATTTCTGTTAAAATCAAAGTAATTAAAGCTTTAACAAACGAAAAATATGCGTGTCAGCTTGTTGAAAAAGAACATCCCGCTTGGAATCAATTTATTGATGCAATCGAAAAATATATTCAAGAATTTAATCAAGGCTACGGAAGCCCGATCGACGAAAATTAATCCAATACGTCTTCAAGTTCAAAAATTTCTTTAAGCCCCTGTCGCCAATGCCGGCACTGCACATCGCCCAAATTTTGGCTTTGTGGATCATTGCTCAAAATAAATTTCGGCGAACCCACAAAGTCTTCGGCGATTCGCAAAAATGAGGACACTTGGTCTAACTTTAATTTCTCGAATGATTTAATCTCGACGAGGATAGGTTTTCCCCTTGGTTTTTCAATGAGCAAATCAATCTCGACACCAGAACCCGTTCGTAGATAAGAAAAGTTCCATCTCTTTTCAAGAGCTTCTTTGAGCTTAAAAAACTCATTGATCAAAAAAGTTTCAAAGATTTCTCCGTACTCAAAAGTTGATTTCTGAAGTGGCTCTCCGGCAAGATTTTTCAAAGCTCGCAGCACCCCTGTGTCAAAAAAATAGAACTTACTTTTCTTGCTCTGGCGCTTACGCAGCGAATTTTCATAGGGTTCAAGGTAGCGACCGATTAAGGTGTCACATAAAATTTCGAAGTGACGTTCGGCCTGGGAGTGCGGAATCCCTGCATCTTTTTCGAGATTGGCAAAGTTAAGAATTTTACCGTTCATCTGGGCCGCTGAAATCAGAAACCTTCGAAAAGGATCTAAGTTGCGCACCAATTGCTCGGCCGCCACTTCCTCTTTGAGATAGGTCTGCACATAAGAATAAAGCGAGCGCTCGATATCCTGGGGTGAAAGCTTATCCCGAGACCAAAATTTCGGTAAAAGCCCTAGAGCTAACGCTTTTTTCAAATCAAAATCAGACCCCAGTTCAAAGGCTGAAAAGGGTGCCAACGAAAACGAGGCCGCTCTTCCGCCTAATAGATTAGCGCTTCCTCGCTTGAGCTTACGGCTGCTAGATCCTGTTAGAGCGAAGCGAATTTTGTGGTTTTCGATTCCTTGGTGAACCACATCCAAAAGCCTTGGAATTTTTTGCACTTCATCGATCACCACCCACTTATTTTTTTTAACTTTCCAAAGATCGAGCAATGAATCGGGATTTTGTGCCAACTGAAATTCCAGTTTTTGATCTAATAAATCCACCCATAACGGCGTGTCCTGTGAAAAATAACTTTTGAGTAAAGTTGATTTGCCGGAACCCCGAGGGCCAAACAAGAAAAAACTTTGTGCTTTCGAGAGATGAAGCATTCTTTTGTACATATGTTCATATTGTCGTGCATTTTGCGCATATATGCAAGAATCATTTTGAGTTCGTAGAATCTTTTAAAAAAAAGACTTAACGCCACCAAGCCCTCAAGAACCCGGCCAGACTTTGGTTTGAGATTCAAAACAACTGTACATGTTGGTGAGCCCCTCTCAAATCAAAGTAAGGAATTCTTTAACAATTTTAACCAAAATGTAAATTAGGATTAAAATTATTTTAGTTTTCTGTGCATATCTCCGAAACCTTCTATAACTGTTAGAAGATAAATCCGACATACGAACTTCCTTTCTTAAAAAGTCTGTTCGAGTGTTGATTAAAGCGAGATGGCGTAAGCGAACAAAGTTCGCAGGGTGTGAAACCCGACTATCTCGCTTTTTGCATTTTAGAGACCTGATTTTTTATTATTTGCAAATCGCAGCATTAGGGTTCTGAGAGCACAAGTAAGCCTTGATCGCCGCGTTTTCTTGTTTTTGTTTTTCAACTTCAACTTTGAGTTTTTCGTTTTCGGCTTTCACGCTTGCGATTTGCCGAGCTTGCTCTGTCAACTGCTGATCGTGGCCCACAAATTTTTGATAAAGCTCTTTCACAGCTGCAATCACCACAGAAACCATTTTTCCGTACTCAAGCGAACGGTACGAGTCTTCGCCTTTGTTCACAACTTCAGGCAGAACTTTTTCAACTTCTTGAGCGATGAAACCCACTTGATGCTTTTGCTCGAAGCCCGCTGACTTTGGATTCTTTGAATCCCAATCATAAAACACGGGGTTCAGTTGATTGATGATATCTAATCCTTTTTCAACCGGAACAACATTTGTTTTTAAACGTCCATCAGACACCGTCGTGTAATTTACCCAAGCGCCGTTCTGACGAAATTCAAACAATGTCGAAGCCGTGTTATAACGAACCATTCCATTCACAGTTGTTCCCGTAAAATTACCCGCGCGCGGAACAATCACAGCACTTGTTGTTGTGCTGGTGTCGACGACATCAAGCCTAGCTTTTGGCGTTGTCGTTCCGATGCCGACGTTTCCACCCGTGTCAGACAAAATGATGTCACCGTAAGTGATGCCAACGCCACCGGGAACACCACCACGAATCACAACGTTTCCTCCAGCTGTACTACCATTGGACCCACCTGGACCACCCTTAATATTGACTTCTCCACCAATCAGATTGCCCCCGCTGGCACCGCCGATGATCGACACAAGACCTGGATAAGCATTGCTGTAGCTGGCTGCACCAGCCGTTAAATTAATATTACCGCCAAAATTTGCACTACCCGCTGTTAGATTAACGGATCCGCCAAAATTAGCGCTTGTGCCGCCGGCTAAATTCAAACTTCCGCCAAAATCAGTCGCTGTGGCACCGCTTAAATTAATGTCGCCAGCGCGACTGGCCCCCGCTTGAGTCACCATCGTGATGTTCGTGCCGTTGTTAGCCGTTGTTGTACCGCCTTGAACATCAAGGATGCCTGATGGGCTTGGTGTTCCGATGCCCACATTTCCGCGAGTTGTTGCCAGCAAGATATTTCCGGCAGAGCCCGAGCCTCCGCCGGCACCACCCGACAACGAAACATTGGCCCCGTTTACGTTCGTGGCTCCGCCGTTACCAGCTGTGATCGAAATTGCGCCGCCTGTTCCTGTACCGTCACCGCTGCCTGTTGCGATTGATAAGCCACCTGCGTTTCCACCGAATGCACCGTCGCCAGTTGCTAAAGTAATTGCGCCTGAGTTTGAAATGATTCCATTTGCAGCAGCCGTTGATAAATTAATTCCACCCATCGTAGATGAACCAGAACCTGTTAGCACAATTGATGAGGCACCATAGCCACCGAATGTTCCGCCATTTAAAGTCACTGTACCACCCAATGACTGTGCTGGACCATTACCACCCGAAATCGTAATGTTACCAGCTGGGCCCGATGAAGCTCCACCCGAGCCACTTGTGATGTTAACAGAACCACCCGTGCCTGTTGCTCCACCAGAGCCCGCTGTCACTTGAAATGCGCCTCCAGAGCCACTTCCTGTGCCAGCTCCACCCGTTAAGCTAAAAGCCCCGCCTGCGCTGTTTGCGGCACCAACTCCACCCACAACAGTCATCACATTTGGTGCGGCACCTGATCCTGAAGCTGGCGCACGAATATCAAAAACTGCAGCTGGGCTTGTCGTTCCGATACCAACTTTACCTGTGTTGTAGTAAATATCAGAACCCGTCGTTGTCCATTGCGATGATCCACCGCCGCCAACGAGATCGACATAAGCTCCGTTGTTTTCTGAAACTTTAAACTTATTTGTACCACTATCGAAGTAAATGCGCCCTTGCGAGACAACTGTAGCTGGCGCTGTTGAAGTGGCTTGTAGCGCAAGGCCACCGTCGATGTGCAGCTTTGTTCCAGGAGTTGTCGTACCGATCCCCACGTTACCCGATGAAGCTATTACCAGTCTTTCCGTATTTGATCCGCCGGTTAAAAATGAAAATCCATTTACAACAAACTTATTATAAATAATTCGACCGCCGAAATCAGGTGTTCCACTGCCTGCATCGCTTGTCGAGTTGTTAGCAAAGTCGATAAAAGAAGCAGCGTTTCCGCGAGTACGAAGTTCTAGACCAGACGTTGAAGTGGTTCCATTATTAGTATTTATTATATGAGCTTTTACATCGCCGACAACTGAACCAGATACATCAAGCTGCGCAGTTGGAGCTGTCGTCCCGATCCCCACGTTACCACTTGAATCGATACGCATGCGCTCCAGACCGCCGGTACTAGCACCCATGGTGCTTGCAGCTGGTCGGTACCAACCTGTGCCAGTGTCACCTGCAAAGCTGTAAGTTGGCGTCGATGAAGTTCCGTTCGCCGTTGCAACTGAAGCTCCGCCCGTTGTCGGCGATACTAAACCCAGAGAGCTGATGTTAAAAATATTTGCGCCACCCGCGCTAACACCTATTGTGTTTGCGGCTTGGCTGTAGAAGCCTGTGTCGGGATCGCCGCTGAATGAAATGCTTGGTGTTGAACTTGTTCCGGCGCTTGCTGCAACGCTGGATGCGGTTCCGCCACCCACAAGGTCAACATAGGCGCCGTTGTTTTCTGAAACTTTAAATTTATTCGTACCGCTGTCGAAATAAATACGACCTTGCGAGGCTGTTGTTGCTGGCGCAGTCGAGGTGGCTTGTAGTGCAAGGCCGCCGTCGATGTGCAGCTTAGTTCCAGGAGTCGTCGTACCGATTCCGACGTTGCCAGATGAAAAAATAGAATTACCCGTTCCCTTGGGCGTAAAGATCATATCGATGTTCGCGTCGGTTCCGGTAGCGCGTAAAATCGGTTGTACGCCTGTTGCGCCATTCACAATGTCAAAGTGGTTAGTCGCCGAGTTTGATACTGCATTTGTATTAGTAAACTTAATGAAACCATTCCCGGTTCCCGAATCTGCAAAATTTCGTCCTGATGGAAATCGAAATCCACTTGAATTGATATAAAATGCACCAACCCCCGACACTGACATTGTCATGACGCCAGGGGCTCCATTTATTCCAGTCGTTGGATCGCTAGTGAAAGAATAAGATGGCGCTCCATTGGAACCGTTAGGCACAGTTATTTGTCCGCTACCAATTGTCAGAGCAGTACTCGGCGTCGTCGTCCCGATACCGACGTTACCGTTCGATACAACTGTCAAAATACCTGAAGTGGTTAAATTTGAAGACGACCCTACGGCCCAAGCCGCCGCCTGGTTAATACCCGCAAACATGTTTCCATTCGAATTTTTATACTGGATACTTGAATTATTCGCGCTTGTGCGCTCAATCAAAAAGCTATCTGCGGTGTTTGATGAAAGATGCAAAGGTCGCTGTGGCGTCGTTGTCCCGATCCCCACGTTTCCACTTGAATCAATGCGCATACGCTCGACTCCACCCGTGCTAGCGCCAAGCATGCTGGACGCTGGGTTGTACCAACCCGTTCCAGTGTCACCTGCAAAGCTGTAAGTCGGAGTCGAAGAAGTACCAGCAGCTGTCGTGATCGAAGCTCCTCCCGTTGTCGGCGAAACTAAGCCAAGCGAGCTAATGTTAAAAATATTTGCGCCATTAGCGCTAACGCCAATCGTATTCGCGGCTTGGCTGTAAAACCCCGTGTCGGGGTCGCCGCTGAAAGAAATGCTTGGCGTTGAGCTTGTTCCGGCTGAGGCTAAAACGCTGCTTGCCGTTCCATTAAAGATTGTTCCGTTTACGCGGAAGTTTCCGGTGACGTTCACATCTCCTGAAACACTCAGTGAATAAGCTGGAGTCGTCGTCCCGATCCCGACGTTTCCAGCAAAGTAATTATTGTCTGAAGTACCTGCCTGGTAGACACCAAAGCCTGTTGTGACTCCAGCAATTTTTTGTGATTCTATATAGAGGCCGTATGAAGTTGCAATTGTACCTGTTGACGAAATAGTTGGAGTTCTTGCACTAAAAGCTTGCCAACTTGAAGTAATGCTACCTGAATTATTCAATATAGGGATAGCTCGGTACCCATAAGCTGAAGTTGTGTTGCCCGAACCAACCACTCTTAAATTCGCAGACATGATCGCTTGTGATGTTATATTTGCACCGGCCATAGAGTTCCAAACATCACCGGTTATACCAACACCACCGCTTATCGTGTTGCCGCCGGTGAATGCAGTTGAGAAATTAAGCCCTCTTAAATCTGTAGAGCCACCGACATCACCCGCAGCAGAAGAAGAAAAACTAGTTACATAAGTTGTTCCTGCCGGATAATTACTTGGCATATAAGAAAGCGTTAGTGGTGATGCCGGAGTCGTCGTTCCGATACCGACGTAACCTGTATTTCCTCTGATCGTCATACGTGGCGCGCTACTTTGGGCCGTTGTGCCTGAAGCTAATGTTGTTCCAGTTGATAATGTCAGATCACCTGGGGTACCGGCTCCGGTTCCAAGCCCGCTTTGCAAAGTTAAATTTCCAGCGGCAATATCGGTTCCCGCAGAGGCACTTAAAGTCTGCGCTGACAAAAGACTTGATCGGCTATCCGCCGTCGTCTTTCCTTTTTGACCAAGGTAAAGTTCATTAAGCCCTGAATTACCAAAAACATTTGTGGTGATAAATCCAGACGTATCATCCGAGAATGAAAGTCCACCACCCGCAAGCGCCCAAGAATAAGTCGATGTTGCACCCGACGTGCGCACAAGCGAAATCATAGGGCTACCTAGAGCGCCGCCTTTAACAGTTAATTGAGAAGCCGAAGCGCCCGCCGTGCCGAAAGTTCCAGCTCCGGCTACTTCAAGAAGTGAAGAAGGAGTTGTCGTTCCGATACCAACATTTCCGGTTGAGTCGATACGCATACGCTCGACCCCACCGGTGCTAGCGCCCATCGTACTTGCAGCTGCTCGGTACCAACCCGTTCCAGTGTCACCCGCAAAGCTGTAAGTAGGCGTTGACGAAGTTCCATTCGCTGTCGTGATCGAAGCTCCACCCGTTGTCGGTGAAACAATTCCCAGCGAGCTGATGTTAAAAATATTTGCGCCGCCCGCACTGACGCCGACTGTGTTCGCAGCTTGGCTGTAAAACCCCGTGTCGGTATCACCACTAAAAGAAATACTTGGTGTTGAGCTTGTTCCGGCTGAAGCTAACACGCTCGTTGCTGCGGCTGTTGAAACAAGGTCAACGTAAGCTCCGTTGTTTTCAGAAACTTTGAATTTGTTTGCTGCACTGTCGAAGTAGATGCGGCCTTGCGATGCGGCTGTTGCGGGCACGGTCGAAGTCGCTTGGTACGCCATGCCGCCGGTGATGTGTAACTGAGTACCTGGAGTTGTCGTACCGATACCGACATTGCCAGATAATGTATTAACGTACAATTGATTGGTGTTGACTGCGAAATTGCCAGTTGTTGAAAGATTAATATTCACGTTTGATCCCGCAGCTGGCGCTATACTAAGATCACTCGATGCTGTTGATAAAAGCGGCGTTGTGACAGACGTAGGACTCACTAGTTTTGTAGCCGTCAAAGTATCCGTTAAAAAACTAAGATCAGAGTCTGTCGTTAGTCGGCCATTATTTGAAAATGGTATGCGATCCTGTGGAAGCGAACCTTCGTTCATCGTAATTTCTTTGCGATTTCCACCATTTGTGATTGTGAAATAAAGTTTATCCGTTAAAAATTCCAAAGCGCCAATTTCAGGAGGGCTGTTCAATGGACCAGATGTAAACTTCAAGGGTGCTGTACCGGCACTAGCCGTACCCGCTTTGAGATGTAGCACTGCTGTAGGTGTCGTCGTCCCGATACCGACATTTCCGCTTGAATCAATCCGCATTTGTTCAGCTAGAGAAGTCGAAAAACCTAAAACATTTGCTGTAGGAGAAAAAATACCTTGTCCAGATCCGCCTAACTTGACGGCAGGCGAAGCCGCAGTGCCAGAACCGGTTATGACCGAAACTGATGTTTTAATACTGCCAACAACTTCTAAGCTTGTTGAAGGCGTTGTCGTCCCAATACCGACATTTCCGCTTGAATCAATCCGCATACGTTCGACTCCACCCGTGCTTGCGCCCATAACACTGGCCGCAGCCCTGTACCAACCCGTGCCAGCGTCGCCTGCGAAGCTATAAGTCGGTGTTGACGAAGTACCGTTCGCTGTTGTGATCGAAGCTCCCCCTGTAGTTAGCGAAACTAAACCAAGCGAGCTGAAGTTAAAAATATTCCCGCCGCCTGCTGAAACCCCGATTGTATTCGCAGCTTGGCTGTAGAAACCCGAGTCGGGGTCTGCGCTGAATGAAATACTTGGAGTTGAGCTTGTTCCAGCAGATGCCAAGACGCTGGTTGCAGCCGCTGTTGAAACTAGATCAACGTAAGAGCCGTTGTTTTCTGAAACTTTGAATTTATTTGCGGCACTGTCGAAGTAAATTCGGCCTTGCGACGCAACTGTTGCAGGCACGGTTGATGTAGCTTGAAAAGCCATGCCACCTGTGATGTGTAACTGAGTACCTGGAGTTGTCGTCCCGATACCGACGTTGCCAGATGTGTTGGCAATTCGCATTCTTTCAACACCGTTGTCAGTTTGAAAAATAATATCTTTTGCACCAGTGTTTTTTAAGATTAAGTCAGATGTTCCATTTGTTGCGATGGTGTTGGCGCGCACTGTACTTGTCCAGACATTACCGCCTGATCGCATATCGCCCGCTACATCAAGTTGCATTCCCGGAGTTGTCGTGCCGATACCGACGTATCCCGTAGAATCTGCTAAGTAAATAACTTTATTGTTATTCGTTGTGCCGATGCCAAAATCAGAACTGGAAGTGGCTCTAAAAAATGAGTAAGTCGCAGAAGCACCATTCGCTTGATAACCTGTTGTAAAACCTGGACCGCCAGCAACTTTTCGAACAACTGCAAGTGCATGCTCGCCGTTTGAAACCCCGGTGTCTCCTTCAACATGTAAAAGATAACTTGGAGTTGTCGTTCCGATACCAACGTTGCCTGAAGAATCGATACGCATTGCAGTACCTAAGCCAAAGGTATTGTTGCCAACGTTAAAACTGAGAGACTTGGAAAGCCCACCTTGAATAACCATAGTGTCAGCACCGCCATTATATCCGACGTAACCACGAGTACTTTGATATGCCGTGTAGGCTGCAAAGTTTCCAGTATCACCAACACTCATTAATTGATTTTGTCCTCCAAGAGAAAGAAGTGATGCAGGTGTTGTCGTCCCGATCCCCACATTTCCGCTTGAATCAATGCGCATGCGCTCGACCCCGCCTGTGCTAGCCCCCATGACGCTGGCCGCAGCCCGGTACCAACCGGTGCCTGGATCACCCGCAAAGCTGTAAGTCGGCGTCGAGCTTGTTCCGTTGGCTGTCGCGATCGAGGCACCACCCGTAGTTGGTGAAACCAAGCCCAGGGAACTAAAGTTGAAAATATTTGCGCCGCTTGCTGAAACACCGATTGTGTTCGCAGCTTGACTGTAAAAACCAGTGTCAGGGTCACCGCTAAATGAAATACTTGGCGTTGAGCTTGTTCCGGCTGACGCCAACACGCTTGTTGCGGCCGCTGTTGAAACCAGATCAACGTAAGCGCCGTTATTTTCTGAAACTTTGAATTTATTTGCTGCGCTGTCGAAATAAATTCGACCTTGCGAAGCGACTGTCGCTGGTACAGTCGACGTGGCTTGAAAAGCCATTCCGCCTGTAATATGTAACTGAGTTCCTGGTGTTGTTGTTCCTATACCAAAGTTACCTGCATTCGTTAGTCTCATGCGTTCTACTGAGCCCGAGTGAAAGTAAAGATCTGAAGTATTCGAACTTGTAAATCCAAGACCTGTCCCATAATCAGCTGAATTGGTAAAATTCACAAGGCCTGGAGGCAGTAATATTTTTCCACTCAGATAAATATTTCCTTGGACTTGTAATTTTTGAGATGGCGTCGTCGTCCCGATCCCCACGTTTCCATTCGCAAGAATAGTCATTTGTGTCGCATTATTCGTTTTAAAGTTTAAATCATAATTATCATTCGTTCCCAAATTTGCCGCAGCTCCGAAAGAATTTCCACCGTTATTAAAAGCTCCAAGCGTCGTTAAATCACTTGAAGAAATATTCGTTCCCGCAATTACACGGCCTTTAGTGTCGACAGTAAGTTTCGTGTAAGTTCCAGAACCCACGCCTGTTGTTGTAAGTGTTGGGTTTGGATAAGTTCCTGTTAAATCGCCTGAGGCCGCACCAATCGGAGCGCGCCCGTCAATGAGGCGCGAGTCATTACCGCGGACGACTTCACCTGCACCGGCATCGCCTGCTACGGGAACGTTAAAAACAGAGGCTGTGCCTAAGCCTAAATTATTTCTTGCTGTTGCTGTGTTTGCTAAACTAAGCACGCCCGTGTTGGCTATCGTTGCGTCACCGGATAATTGAACTCCTGTTGCAACACCACTTCCGTTACCTACAAAAAGATAAGCAGAAGTCAGTGCACTTGATAATTTATTTGCAAAAATTGAAAAATCGCTTGATCCCAGATAACCGTTACTTGCTGCATTCGCTTGAGCAATCGAAATGACCGGAGTTGTTGTAGTATTAGTAACTGAAATCGGACCAAATCCCGTGACACTGCTGACTGTTCCCGAGTTAATTGTAGATCCGTTGATGCGGAAATTTCCAGATACGTTAACATCACCTGATACGCTTAATGAGTAATTTGGCGTTGTTGTTCCGATTCCAACAAAGCCTGAGTTTAAGATTGATAAACGTGGCGTATTGTTTGTTTTTAAGTTTAATCCAAAGTTATCGTTTGTTCCTAGATCAGCATTTGCTCCGAATGTATTTCCAGTATTTACAAAGCCTGTCGCGTTTGAAATATCACTTGATACGATGTTAGTTGCAGATAATATGCGGCCCTTGGTATCAACTGTAACTTTCGAGTAAGTACCGGCTCCAACTCCGGTTGTCGCTAAAGATAAAACGCCTGAATTATTAATCGTCGCATCCCCTGATAGCTGCACACCCGTCGCCACATTCGCGCCGTTACCCACATAAATATAACTTGATGTTAATAAATTCGATGGCGGAGTAAATCCTAAAGAAGTTGTAATGTCGCCTGAATCTAAATTCGCATTGACCCAAGCTGATCCGTTGTAGCGAAGATAATTTCCGTTTCCAAGAGCTGCAATCGCAAGAGCTTGCCCCTTGATTTTATCAACACTTATATTGTTGTAAACTCCGCTAATATCCCCACTGAAAGCAGATGCAGTTCCTAATTTTGCCGAAAAACTTGAATAATCGCTTGAAGCCAAAAGCCCGCGATTATTCACAGCACTGGCCGTTGGAATATTAAATGTATGCGTTGACCCGGCTGAACTAATATTAAAATCTGCGCCAGATTGGCCAGTGCTAAAATCCTGTGAAGCTGCAGTCAATCCATTTAAAGAGCTAATGGCTGTTGCACCGTTGGCTAAATTTTGAATTGCAGTGCCATCCCAATACTTAAGTGATTTAGTTGTAGAATTGTACCAAGTGCGCCCTTCTTCGGCGGCTCCCCAACCTGCTGTGCTAGGATCACTTGTAAATTGACCAAGACCAACATATTTATTAGGTCGCTGAGTAATGTTTCCCGCATTCGTTAAATCATTGCTAGCTAAATTCAGCGTTCCCGCCATCGAATCACCCGCTCGGTTAAGCGGAGTAAATCCTAATGAAGTTGTGATATCCGCAGAAACTAAATTTGCGTTTACCCAAGCTGATCCATTGTAGCGAAGATAATTTCCTGAACCCAGGCCCGCGATTGTTAAGTCCTGACCTTTAATTTTATCAACGCTGATATTATTGTAAACTCCTGATACGTCTCCGCTGAAAGTCGAAGCTGCTCCTAATTTAGTATTAAAAGTTGTAAAATCATTCGAAGATAAATATCCGGCACTAACAACACTAGCTTGGCTTAAAGAAATCACCGGAGTTGTTGTCGAATTTATAACGCTTAAAGGTCCGTTCGCTGTGACGCCTGTAACCGTTCCGCCAGTTCCAGAAGACGTAGCCACAACATCCCAGCTTGCGCCGTTGTCGCGATAAATTTTACCAAGATCGGTAGCCACATACATCCGACCCGCAAGGCTTGCCGCAGGAAGTGAAGCATCTAATCCTGCTAAGAAAGCTGTGATATTTGTTGCCGCACTTGAACCAAGATTTGTAACCGCATTTGTAATGCCGTATCCAGAAACTGTCGTTGGAGTTCCCGTGATTTTACTAAAATTTACATCGTTAATTTTTGCATTTGTGATCGCAAGATTATTAATCGTAAGCACACCCGTGTTTGCAAGCGTCGCGTCACCCGAAAGTTGTACTCCGGTTGCGGTATTCGCGCCGTTACCCACAAATAGGTAAGCTGATAAAAGATTCGAAGATAATTTATTTGCAAAAGTCGTGTAATCGCTTGATCCTAAAAATCCGCTGGTCGCACCACTCACTTGTGTGATCGAAATCACAGGCGTCGAAGTTGTATTCACAACACTGATCGGCCCAGATCCCGAAACACTCGTCACAGTTCCGTTTGCTGTACTTGTTCCTAAAGTTTTCACAGAACCATCGTAATATTTCAGAACCCCACCCGTTGAGTCATACCAAATCTGGCCCGCAGCCAAACCAGCACCCGGAGCCCCCGCTACACTTGGCACAACGATGCTACCGTTTGTTTGCGTTGAAACGTAATTCGCAGCCGGAGTCGCAAGTAAATTAACAAGGTTCGTGTAGTTCGTATTCGTAAAAATATTCTCTAAGTTCGACTGCGATAAAACATTCGCGCCGCTTGTTTTCACTTGCAGTAAATTCGCTGGCGACAGTCCTTGAAGATTTTCTGCTCGCTCAGCAACGATCGCACTAGGAACAGAATCAAGCGCCATGTAAGGCGCAATTGTGCGAGTCACGTTGTCGGATGCTGGCGTCATCTGCACGCGAACAAAACGTTTTTCTCCGGCTGAGGGAGTAAAAGTGCTACCCGCGCCATTCGAAATTAATTTACACACCATCGTGTTCAAAGCAGAATTCGAAAACACGGTGCTCATGGGATTATTTGAATCACCTGCTGATCGCTTCATAGAACCCGTAGTCGATCCAACTTGTATCGTAAAAAAACCATTCGTTGCAGTTGTGTTCACGGTTTGAGTTTCTTCGTACAGGACACAATCTTGTGCGGCGTTTAGAATTTGAACTTTTGTTGAAATCGTATCAAGCATCGGGCGGCTTGCTGCACTATCTGCAAACGCACGCCCGTCAAATGTAAAAGTTTGTGGCGCATCTTGCGCAGCATAAACCTGCGAAAATATTAAGTATAATACTATAAATAGGGTTGTTCTAAAAACGTGCCACATCACTTAAACTTATCGGCATTTTAAACAATTACTAAAGAGCCTGTTGCTTAAACAGTTCGTTTAACAAGTTTTTGTTGAATTAAAACCTTCGTCAAAAAAAGCTATTTGTCGAAATGGATTCAGAGTCCATATAGCCAAATAATTGGATTAATTGAGATATTTCAAGCTTATTGCAACAAAATACAGATTTTATTAATGTAGTTCCAGGACCTCGTCAGTTCTGTAAATCAAGTCTCATTTTGAAAATAGATACCAACAAGCGTGACGACTTTTTAGTTAGAACTATTCTTCGTAAACATTCTTGCGATGCTTAATCAGCACAATGAGGATAGAATGTTTTTCCATGTTGACCCGGTAAACAATACGATAATTACCAATTCGAATTCGACGGTGACCTACAAAGCTATATCTCAAAGGCTTTCCAAGGCCAATTGGATCAACACTTAGTCTGGTTTCAATCGCAGTTTTTATCCGGCTTCGCATTGTTTTTGGTAAATCTGGAATGTCTTCTTTAACAACACTTTCTAAGTACTCTACTTCAAAGAGTTTATTTCCAGGCTTTGTCATGGGAAATTTTCTTTTTTGATTTAGCTTCCCGCTTCATAGCTATTTCAGACAACGCGAGATCTTCGTGCTTTTCTAAGGCATCTTCGATGAGCTCTTTTGCGACGATCGA
Organism: Bdellovibrio sp.; assembly: GCA_043747435.1. Taxonomy (GTDB): domain Bacteria; phylum Bdellovibrionota; class Bdellovibrionia; order Bdellovibrionales; family Bdellovibrionaceae; genus Pseudobdellovibrio. The sequence continues at coordinate 18,040 of JAYTPD010000050.1, forward strand.
CATGGATTTGTCTTCTTGTTTAGAAAGGGTTTCAACCATGTCGTAAAGCTCTAAATCGAGCACGACGTTTAATCTTGGATTTTTAGTTGGCATATGTACCTCTTTAAAAAGTGTATCACAAGTGATGAACTTTTTGCAAGTGAACTGTTATGAGTTACCGGTCAGTTTGCTCTACTGACAAGACCATTTATGAATCAAGCCCGAGCTGAATTTATATTTTGCAAATAAAATATTTTGAGCTCTTGGCTGACCGCAAAGAACAGTTAAATTCAAAAGGCTTTGACCCTTCGCTGACTCAGTTGTTGCTGAGGCGATGTTAAACGAACAGGGGTCCGGGCAAGCAACGTACAGTTTTTTTCCTTCATCTGTTTTACCTTTTAAAGTGTCTGAAACAAAAGTTTGTACATCGTTTGTTGGCATTTCTTTTTGTAAGTGAACGGTTTCTTTGTTGTTACAAAAATCATTTGGAGTGGTTTTATCAACTTCAGTCGTTGTAAAAACCGCCGTTTGATTAATTTGCTGACAAGCCCCACAACGGCCTGTTTCTTGATTGAGTTCGGTCAGCTGAGGTTGAGCTTTTTCAATGAGGCTGATCACAATCTTTGAAGACGAAAGTGCTGAACCCAAGTCTTCAGCCACCCGATCAAAATCTTGCGATCCCCCCTCGGGACAAGAATCTTTTTGTAGAATCGGCTCAAAACTTTGCAACACACTTTTCTTCATTAAAGGCACGGCCTCAGCCTCAAAGCGACTTGGCAGTTGAGTTTCAGAATAAGCTTGAAACGAAAAAACAAGAACCGTCACAGAACTCAACAAATGAACAAACTTCATAGGCCCCCCTTAAGTTGTTAAGGGCTTTATAACACAACCACCACATTTAAAAAATCATGACGTGATAGAAATAATCTCTTCAGGCAGAAAATTCACAACTGTACGAAAATTGGCAGTTTTAAAATTCCAGAATAGTGGACTTGACTCTACTATTAAAGCGTGTAAAGTAGACTTATGTCCACTTTACACAGGTATCTACAAACATTTATTCAAGCCGATCTTCAAGATAAAATGGTTTTTTTGGGCGGACCCCGTCAAGTTGGAAAAACAACTTTTTCACAAACACTTATATCTCATTACAAAGACAAGCATCCCGCCTATTTAAATTGGGATAGCCCCGAAGATCGTAAAAAAATCTTGGCTAATGAATGGCCCTCAAGCGAAAAGCTGATTGTTCTTGATGAGATTCATAAATTTAGCCGGTGGCGGGGTATGATCAAAGGCTTCTTCGACAAGCTCAAAAATACTCACCAGTTTTTAGTTACAGGTTCAGCTCGTCTTGATTATTATCGCAAAGGGGGCGACTCATTGTTAGGTCGCTACCATTATTACCGCATGCATCCTTTAACTCTACCTGAAGTATCAAAAGCTTTCACTCAGGACGAGATGAATCGTCTTTTGCATTTCGGGGGCTTTCCTGAACCTTATTTAAAGAAAAATAAAATAACTCTTCAACGATGGCATCGGCAAAGACTTGATCGTATCGTTTACACCGATATTCGTGACCTCGAAAATGTTAAAGAAATTTCAAACATTGAATTATTGATGAATGCTTTACCCGACCGTATTGGATCACCCCTATCTCGTAAAAATTTAGCGCAAGAACTTGAAGTCGATTTTAAAACAATTGAAAAATGGCTCACGATTTTAGAACATGTTTATTACACTTACCGTATAGCGCCATTTGGAGCTCCTCGAATTAAAGCTGTCAAAAAAGAACAAAAAATTTATCTTTGGGATTGGAGCGAACTTGAATCTCGCGGATCAAAGTGGGAAAATTTCGTTGCAAGCCATTTACTTAAATACTGTCATTTTAATGAAGACACAACGGGTGAACGAATGGAACTTCGATTTTTACGCGACGTCGAAGGACGCGAAATTGATTTTGTTGTTTTAAAAAACAAAAAACCACTTTTTGCAGTCGAATGTAAAACAGGAGAAAATAAAGTTTCATCGCACCTTAAATATTTTTCGGAACGCACTGATATCCCAAAATTTTACCAAGTTCATCAAGGCGAAAAATCTTTTTCAGTTTCAGACAAAATTCAAATCTTACCCTTCAGACTTTTTTGCAAACTCGAAAATTTGAAGTGAACTCATGCAAGAGTTCATACGCCTACTTATTGTATGTTCGTCGGTAGTGGCGTGGTTGAGTTGTTGCGCATCCATTCTAGCAATGTCGAAAAGCGCGCATTACTCACGGGCAAAGTAGGATCAGAAATTGAAATCGAGACGTAGCCGTCACCACCACGCGCACCGTTGGCGTAAGACTCGCTGTCGTTATCCCAAACTTCGCCGCCGCCCCCGCCGCCGCCAGAGCATTTTTGGCCTACATTTCCAGGTTTCGCGCTGTTGTTAGGTGACAAACCACCCGCTCCACCAGGCGCAAACATTGACTTCCCGCCAGCACCGCCATCGCAACCTGTGCTGTTTTTTGCGGTTACAGAAACACCGGATGCATTACCGTCTCCGTCTAACCCGCCGACTGCATTACCGCCTTTGACAGACCCATTTGCACCTGAACCGCCATTTGAAACAATCGTCTGACTTGAGTACGTGACAGTTGAATTAGATCCCGCGTTGCCTCGTGTAGTACTCATGGTATAAGCGTTGCCGTTTTGATAATTAGATGTCCCAAAGCCTGGTGAACCACCTGCACCAACATTTATGTTCATCGTTACTCCGGGAGTTGGATTTGAAATCACTATTTTTTTGTAACCACCCGCCCCACCACCTGCACCGCCCGTGCAAGGATCAGATTTTGGCGCGCTTGAAGCAAAAGCTCCGCCGCCTCCGCCGCCGCCTCCTACTACTGTAATAACCATTTTAGTATTCGTCCATCCACTTGGAATGGCCGGTATTGTGAAACTGCGCGGCCCCGGAGTGTCATACTCCACAAAAATCGGGTCCCCGGTTAGAACAGGGCCAGCAGCAACATTTTCGTTACAACTTAAAATTTTAGTTGGATCAGTTGGATCGCTTTGTAAATAAATTGTGATCGAAACCGGAGCCAGAACTTGAAAGCTTGCTTGTGGAGTAAAGGCGATTTGAAGTTTGGCTTTATACTCTGTGGGATTTGTATCGGTCATGCCTTTGATATCAACGACTTGAATACTTGCGACATTTTGATTCCCGAGCTTATCCCCGACCGTGATCAGTGGTGGCGGCAGCGGGTCAGTTGGAAGAACACGAACTCCATCGTAAAATGTATTTCCTAAATCAATTATTGTAGCACTTGCATGAGTTGTTGTGACGTCTGTGCGGTCGACGATTTTATCTTTCACTTGCCAAGAGCAAATCGCTGGATTTTTAGAAATTCGGGTAATCAGATTATTTTTAAGCTCAATCAAAGAAACTTTCGTTTGAGTTTCTTTGGTTTGTTTATTCATGTCCGTGAATAAAGTCGCCATACCGAGTGATATGATCGATAGAATACCAACGGCAACCAAAACTTCAACAAGTGAAAAAGCTTTTAGCGATGCAATAGGATTCAGCTTGGTTTTCATTAAGTAACTTATCGTCGTATTGCGCAAATTATAAATGGCTATTAAGAAATATATATTCCCTGAATCAAACACTCTGTTCATCGCTTTTGTTTTATTTTGAGATTTTAATGTTTCGTCATAGTTTTTTAGAATTAACTTTCAATACGTCATTGGGCTCAATTTAGAACCTGAGTCGCAAAACTTTAGTCCAGTTTTAATTCAAAACAGCCAACCAAGCTTAGTCTTTTTCAGGGCTCTGCCGATTAAACAATATAGAAGGAATACTTAATAAAAACTGAATGAATAACAATAGCGGAATTTCTCAAACAGAAAAACGAATTGGCTTTGTCGCACTGGTTATATGCCTTGGACTTGCCTATTTACTTTCGCCTTGGGGAGCCGATTTGTTGAGTGACGGAAATCCTTTTGACCGCCGTGAAGAAATTGGACAAATTACGTTTAGAAAAAATGACACTCGTCATCGTTCAAAGAACGTTTTAAGCTGGGAAAAAGCAAAAGAAAAACAACCCATTCGTATCGGAGATTCTGTTTTCTCGGGCCAAAACTCGTCAGCCAAGGTCACGATGAACGATTCAACTCAAGTGACCATCGGTGAAAACTCGCTGGTTGTTTTTTCGTCTGTAGATTCAGAAAAACTGGCTGATTTGCAATTCGGTAATTTCAAAATCAAAGTCGACGGAGAAATGAAAGTCGCCATTCAAGGTGTTGTTACCGAAGTCAAAGGCGAAAGTGGATCCGAGCTGCAAGTCTTCATGAACAAAGAAAAAAAACCTGTTTTTAAAATTGTTAAAGGTGTTGTTGCAGTTAAGAAGAAAAAACAAGATAAAATCGTGTTTGATTCACGAAAAATGGAAACTTCTGAACCGATTGAATTCTTTGAACCCATCGAAGCGGCTGTAGCCATTGCCGCTGAAAAACCTCAAACTGAAGTTATTCCCGAAAAACCACAGCTCGATTTAACAAAACCACCACTGATATCGAGCCTCGACAAAAATACAGTTCGCTACATTTGGAAACTTTATGATCTCTACGAGCAAAAAGATCAACAGCTCGAAGAAAAGAAAAGTCCACCACAAAAAGTTTCGGCGACTTATAAAGTCTCATGGCTTCCCGACGAAAATCCTTTAACCTATATTGAGCTATCAAATGATGAAAATTTTAAAAATAACTTTTCTGACCAATCGACTGTTGCAAGTTTTGATTTCAATCAGCTTTCAGTTGGCGAAAATTTTTGGCACTTATCCCACGATCAAAAAAATTGGTCTCCGACAGAAAAGTTTTCAGTTGAAACCGATTTCTTAACAAACGCAGAACCAACGGCTGAATCGCCGACAGCACCCATTCCTTTGATCACTCAGGCCACCAAAGTCCAATTGAATTTAAAAACTTCACTTCAAAATCCATTAGGGTTTATTGTTCAAGCGTCATTAAATTCTGATTTCTCTTCAGAAAATATAAGAACTTTCTGGTCGTCACAAAGTCTACTGAATCTGACTTTTTTTAAACCTGGCGAATATTACTACCGTTTTAAAACAGTTGCAGGCAACCAAGAACTTTCAACTTGGTCAAAGACAATTCATTTTTCAATTTTTGCACCAGCGCCCCCAGCCCCTCCGATTTTAGCAAACGCTAAAAAAGAAGGTTATGTCGAAGATCTTTTTAATATGTCATGGAAATCCGAGGGCGTAAAAACGCGTGTTGAGTTGACCGATCAAAAAAATCAACTTGTGCAAGATTTTATTGGAACTGAAAATAAATGGCGTCCTTTGGTTCCTGGCGAATACTCGGCCAGGGCTTGGACAGTTAATTCTTACGGACAAGAAAGTTTAGCTTCCAAAACTTTAAAACTCAAAGTTTTGGCAAAACCCATGCTCGCGAAGATTCTTGAAAAACCTCCTGAAGTAAAAAAAGAAACTCCTCGCCAAGTCGCAGCTGTCGAAAGCACAAATACAATTGTTATTGAAAAAAATAATTCTAATTTCATGAATGATAAATATAAAACGTCCTCAGTTTCTGTGAATGGATTTTTTTGGGAGTTTTATTCGTCTGAGCAATATTACTCAGGCGAAATCCGCCCTCTTTCAACGGGGGTTGGCCTTCACGGGATGTACTGGAACGGCTCGGACGGACTCGAGGGTAACTTTAAAAGTGGTGCCGTTGGATTAAATGACACAGGAAAAACTTACGGGTCTATTAAGGATGTCGAAGCTCGTTATCACCATCGTTTTTTTACAGGATTTCCATTCAGTCTCAGTCGGGAATTACAAGTTTCTTTTTTTGGCGGCTACGAAGTCTATGGCAATACAGGCGGATCTTTTGTTGATCATTACAATTTATTCAAATTTGGAACAACTCTTGATTTTCCGATCGCTAACAGATGGATTGCAGGCACCGAGCTGACTTTAGGTTATGGACTTGATCGATCACAAAAAAAAGAATTTTCAGTTAACGGCAGCTATTTATTTAAAACAAATTGGTCTTTTGGAGCTGGCTACCGCATTAATATTTTTGATGCCGGTTCTGAAAGCTCAAGTCCGCAAAACAGATTTCCTTACAGCGAAGGCTACACCGAAGGTTATTCAGAGTTGAATTATCATTTTTAATCAATTTCTTGTCTCAATTTGAGTCAAAAAAATTTCTCTTAACTTTTTGATCAGAATACCGACAAGAGTCTATATGAAAACATGGACTAAAGTCTTTATGTTAGGTCTTTTAAGCGCTTTGATCGCTGGATGTAATTCTCAGGTTGAAGATTACGTTAAAAGTAAAAAGCCCGAGTTTTACAATAATCCTCCGGCGTCTCCGGATACGATTTCATCTCCGATGAGTTTAAAATTAACACCGGGTAAGTTTAATGGCTCAGCATCCGATATGGCTTTACAAGGCACAGTGACTGTCACCAATGAGTCTTTTGCCTTAGGCGGAGATCGCGCGATTTCGCTGACAATCAACCGAACACGTGTTCGACCTCAGATTAACGAATAATTTATTATTATTTATACAGCAGATACTTTTGACGCGTTTTAGACCATTTTTTTTCGTCCATCTTTAAAGATTTTTCAAGATCTTTGACTCCTAATCTTGAATCTTCAATCCAATTTCTTAATCGAGGTCCGCCATTAATCACGTCAAAAGCTAATTTGTTCTGCGTGTACTCGTAAGGAAAATCGCGGAAGATTGTGTACTTCGCATCAATTTCGCGGATGCACTTCAACATCAACGCAATAACACGAAAGGGCTTAAATAAATTCGGCTGGTAATCTGCGAAGTCGGTGTGAAATTGAAATCCCTGACATAGTTTTTTTTCATGTTTATGAAAAGTCGGTTCAAAGTAACACTCTCGAATCAAAACGCCCTTCATCCACTGCGGGGCTTTTTTTTGCATCAAAGATAAAACTTTTTGAAAATCAAGATCACTGGCGCCAATAAGCTCCAAAGCGCGCGTTGTTCCCCGTCCCTCGCTCAGTGTTGTTCCTTCGATCAAAACAGTTCCAGAATAACTGCGCGCCATATTCAGTGTTTGCGCATTCGGCGAGGGATTCACCCACGCGCGGCTTTTTGGCCAGCCCCATTCATGTTTTTGATTTATTTTATAATTTTTCATTTTATAAATCTGCAGATCTAGTTCAAGCTTAAAATGATCTTTATAAAATAAACTCATCTCAGCCACAGTCAGACCATGGCGCATTGGAAACCCGGCGGCACCCACAAAAGATTCCCAAGATTCTTCTAAAGTAAAACCTTCGATGGCTCTTCCTGCTGGATTAGGCCGATCTAACACGATCAATTTTTTTTTCGCTTTTGCACACTCTTCCATGACGTAAAGTAAAGTTGTCATAAATGTATAAATGCGACAGCCTAAATCTTGCAGATCAAAAATAATAACATCACATGTTTCCATCATGGCCAAAGTGGGTCTTCGCACTTCTCCGTAAAGAGAAAAAATGGGGATCTGATATTCGGGGTGAATAAATGTATCACTTTCGATCATGTTATCTTGTTTTTCGCCTTTAACGCCATGCTGAGGACCAAAAGCTGAACTCAGACCTATTTTTTGATGAAGCAAATCAAACGAATGCTTCAGCGATTGATCAACGCTGGCCGGATGACAAACAAGACCGACGCGAGATTTTTTTAAAATTTTAATTTGTTTTTGGTCAGCCAATAAAACTTCAAGCCCTGTTTTAAAACTCATTCCCAACTCCGCTTTAAGATAAACGATTTTTCTAAATGAAAATCAGGCTTTGCACCCGCATGTTCAAGTGCAAAGTAAGAGCTCTGTTGATTTTTTTTGAGCACGGCTGTTATTCCCGCCTCAAAATTTCGATAAGGTGATTTATTTTGAGCGATCACTTTAAAAAATTTTAAATCTTGATTCCATTCAGCATTCAAGATTGCAAAATCCGAGCTTTCCCGAGGCGGCACAGGACTTCGATAATCTGAAAAATAATAGCAGTTCCAAACTGGGCTTAAGCCAAAGTTAAATTCGTAATAGCTCTTTTGATTCACCGGTTTTAAAAAAAGTTCAAAGCAATTTTGTTTCCAAATTTCATCAGCGCGTGAAATCCTGTTTTGGTCTACCAAAAAACTTTCAAAGTTTTCTAAGTATTCAGAAGTTGGATCTTGAAGACTAAACTGCAGCTCAAAAAATTGTCCGATGTCGTTTTTAAAAAAATCTAAAGAGGCTGAAAGTGTCAATTTTTGATTTTCTTCAGAATTAAAAACATTCAGAGTTAACCACGAGCTTTTCATTTTTTTAGGCTAACAAATGATCACAGAATTAAGAACCTTATTTCTGTTCTTGATTTCTGCTGTTAGGCTTTGGTCGTGTTAGAAAGTTCTTGTGCTTAGAAATGACCTCGTCAAAACTAAGTGTCGATGCAGAAGTTATTCTTGTATTTCCTATTTACTTTCATTTTTTTCAAGCCTCATTTGACGAAAGCCGAAATATCAAAATCATTACCCATTTTCGAGATCAAGCCTGACGTTCATTTTGTTGAAAAACTCATGATGAAAAAAAAGTTTTCAAAACGATTTGTCAAAGAAATGAAACTGATTTACGAGGATGAAACTTTCGGCCAAGTGGTTCGACTGAATATGTTGGGATTTCTAAATCCTCCTCAGCATGCGAACTTAGTTACCGAAGAGGGCGTACAAAGTTCGCTAAGTTTTATTAGAAAAAATAAGACCGCTTTTAAAAAAGTGCAAAAGAAGTATCATGTTCCCGCTGAAGTCATCGCTTCATTATTGTGGGTGGAAACTCGTCATGGTCAAGTCACTGGACACTTTCATGTGGCCAGTGTTTACATGCATCTGTTGCAAGTCGGCAGGCCTGATGTCCAAAAAAACCTTTTTTTGATCGCGCAGGCTCTCGAAAAAAACAAACCCCAACGCACAGCTCACTTAAAAAAAACATTACATGAAAAAGCACTTAAAAAATCTAAATGGGCTCTGACGCAACTTCAGGCCCTTGAAAAAATCTATAAAAAAAAACATCAGCTTGTGCTTGAACTGAATGGCTCGTTTGCTGGCGCTTTTGGAGTTTCACAGTTTATTCCTACAAGTTATTTAACTTACGCAAAAGCTTATAATCCTCAAAAAGTGGCTGACTTGTACAAACCTGAAGACGCTTTAACAAGTGTTGCCAATTATCTTAAAAAAAATGGTTGGGGTCCAAAACGTAAAAATAAAATGAAAGCGCTGATGCATTATAATAACAGTACAGATTATGCTGAAAGCATTCTGAATTTAGCCAAAAAATTAAAACATTAAATTATTTTCGGCTTGTGCGAGTCATGCAAATGCGTTCGCCTTTTTCGCCTTGATAACAACTTTTATCATACTGATAATGCTCTTCGACAATCGGTGTTCCTTCAATCAAAGCTGTTGTTGCACCAAAGTTTGAAGCCACATTTCGAGGTTTTTTAATGACTTCAAAAGCTAACATAAACAGACCCAAGAAAACAAATACACTTAAAGCAAAGAAAAATTGTTGTTTTTGTTTTTGAAGTTGCAGCTGTACACTTTCATTTAAATCTTTATAGGCAACTAAAGTTGCTGCTTGAGGAGCCTGAATTTCACTCGGCACGACTTGCAAAGGTTTGACTGCGCGCAAAGTAAGAGGCAAAGAACTGACTTTGACGAGTCCTGAATTTTTAAGATCATTTTTGCTCATGTTAAGTCTCCGAACTATTGTTTCGGCACACTGGGCTTAAGACCTAACACTTCAAAAAATAAATCTCAAAATAAGACACAAAGCTCGCGTTAATTTAAAAAAAGACCCAAGCGCTCTTGCTCGTTGAGGGCTTTCTCGTAAGTTTTAAATTCGGGCATGAATGAAGCGACTAAACTCCAAAAATCATTCGAATGATTCATGTATTTTAAATGACAAAGCTCATGAATGATCACGTAATCAATTAAAAGAACCGGTTGGCAAATGAGTTTCCAATTCAGCGTGATCGTTTTTTGAGAAGAGCAGCTTCCCCAGCGCTTAAGTGGCTTACGAAACTTCAGCTCTTGAGCCCGTAAGCCTGTCTTTTGTTGCCAAAAATTAAATCGATCTGATAAATACGTGAGCGCTTTTTGTTTAAAAAACTTTTTTAATTGGTTCGCAATTTCGTCTTGCCGTTGTGGTTTATTTTCGAGTTCAATAGGAACTTGGCAAATTAAAAACCCATCTTCAATTGAAAAATGAAGTTTCTTTTTATTGTAAGTGATGAGCTTCAAGTATTTAAGCTCTCCCAAATACGGAAAAAGCTCGGCCTCTTTGATTTCGGGTTTTTTAAACTTTTGCGTCAGTGTTTCAATTTGAGCCAAATTTTTTTCAATCCATATTTTTTTAGAATTTAAAAAAGCCAAAATTTGTTGATCAGAGGTCGTTAAATTTGTGCTGACTTTTAAAGGTTGATCGGGATGCATCGTGACTGTTAAGCGCCGTGCTCGATGTCGACGAACAATCACAACTTTTTGATTTAAAAAATGAATTTCCTGTTTCAATTCAGTTTATCCTATGCGAATTTACGCTGACATAAATCAGTTTTAAAATATGACAAGTCTAGTCATCTATGTTCGTCTTTAGACCATGGTCTAAAACTATCAAAATCCAGTCATAAGTGCACTAGAGGAAACGCCGACGATCGCCGACAATAAGTCATGGTTTCACTATGGATTATCATCGGATTATTTTTAGCCACTTTAAGTGTCTCGATTTTGGGTGCAGCATTTTCAATTGTTGGACTTGGAGCTCTGTTCTCGGGCGCGGCTTTAGCTGTGTGGGCGATGGCGGGATCACTTGAATTCGCAAAATTTGTTTTAGCAGCTTACATTCACCAACGCTGGGACGCTTTGAATCGCATTTATCGAACGTATCTCGTGTTTGCGATTTTTGTTTTGAGTGCAATTACAAGCATGGGCATCTTTGGATTCTTATCTGACGCATATCAATCGGCCTCAAGCGCCATCGACGGTGAAACCATCAAACTTGAATCTTTAAAAGCCCAACAAGAGTCGAATACAAAAGAAATCGCGCGATTAACAAAAGCCATCGATGAAATACCGGACAGCCGAATCAGCCGAAAAATGAAATTTCGCGCCGAAACCGAACCCGCAATTCTTCAATTAACAAAAAGCAATGAAGAAGTGATGGCGAACATCACGCAATCTAATTTAAAATTGTTAGATATTAAAAAACGCGTGGGTCCGCTCATCTACATTGCACGAGCATTTCAAATCGATGTTGATACAGCAGTGAAATATTTGATTTTAGTTTTTGTGAGCGTCTTTGATCCTTTGGCTATTTGCTTGGTCATCGCATTCAATCAAGCCATTGAATCACGGCGCAAATACAAACTTGAACAAAAAGAAATTCGGCCACAAGTTTTCACTGAAGCGCCTGTTGTGATTAATCCAATGCCTACATCAACTTCAGAAACCCTTCCAATGACTGCTGAAGCCGCTGTAGCTCCGACGCCGGCCGCTCAAGCACCAGCCGCTGAAGACGCGCCCGATATTTTAGAAATGCGCTACTCTGAAGAAGACAAGCAAAAAGAGGGAAAAGCGGTTTAACATGAACGCGGTTAAAATTTTAGAGCGAAAATTCGTTATTCGCTTTTTTGGTCTTGCGTTAATGATCGCTCCTTTTATTAATATTGCACTGATGCTTGTGATGCTCAAAAATCAAAGTCATTTGACGTGGAGCACTTTACCAATCAAAGATGTTTTAACTTCTGGAAAAATATCAAATTATATTCTTATTTTAGCCAGCTTGATTATCGGTCTCATTATGCTAAGTGGTTCACGCAAAGCGTGGAAATACACGTTGATCTTGCTAGGTATTCACGTCCTCACAAAAATTCCCACTATCGGACAAGATATTAAGCAAAATTGGTTTTGGGGTGTTCAATTTTTAATAAACATAGCCCTTTTGGTTTTTATTGCCGACCAACTTGTTTTCAAAAACAACTCGGTTTCCGAAGATCCCATCGTCAATTCTAAGCTTCCAGTCACAAAAGAGCCGCCGCGCTATCAAGTTAAAAAGAAAACCTTGGTTTCATTTCAAGACACGGGCGCTTGGGGCGAGTTGGTTTTAATTTCAGAGCGCGGGTTTTATATTCGCTGCATTTTAGCGAAGCCTCCAGTGAATATCGAAAAACGCTCGGTCGAGCTCAGCTTTCAGAAAAATCTTTTTATACGCTCGCTTTTTAAAGAAATGCGCGACCAAAACTACTACTTTGAATTCACTTCACTCAATCTTGAACAAGCTCAGTCCCTTCAAAGATGGCTATCCACTAAAGCCGGCTAAAAAACGCCTTGCTCGGATCAAAAAATCGCTATTAAATAGCTTTATAGAATATAGCGTGATGACGTTAATTAATTATTTCAGGAGAATTATGAAATACGCTCGACTTATCTTTTTATTTTGTACGGCGTCGGTTTTACAAATTCAGGCTTATGCAGATTCATCGATCTACGGTCTTTTTATGATTGTTAAAGGTGATGTGACTTTTCAAAATCCAAATAGCCCAGTTGAAAAAGCCAAAGTGGGATTGAAAGTTTTTGAAGGAGCCACGATCACATCAATGCAAGATTCCCGAGCTAAAATTGTGATGTCGGATCGAAATGTTTTGAATTTGTCTCCGGATTCAAAATTAACAATTCAAAAATACGAGACCGCTGCAAATAAAAAAAATGTTTCTCTTTCGCTTGAAGAAGGTAAAGTTCGTGTCAACGTAGAACAAAAATATGATGGCACCCGAGAAAAGTTTTTATTAAAAACACCCACCGTGGTGGCCGGCGTTCGTGGAACGCAGTTCTTAGCCACTTACAATTCAAATACAAAAACAAGTTCGGTCGTTACTTTTAAAGGTGTTGTCGCAATGACGTCTTTCAATGCCGCCGGTCAGCCCATCAGCACCGTGAATGTTGAAAAAGGCCAGTCGTCATCAGCTGGTGCAGGGCAAGCTCCGGAAACTCCAAAAGCACTGCCAAAAGAAGAAATTAAAGAACTGGATAAATCAACAGCCTCAGCCGGAGCCGAAAATAAAAGCGATCGCAGCAGTTCGACTTCGTCTTCTTCGACGAAAGAAGCTTCCGCAGAAAAGAAAGAACCTAAAATGACGAACAGCAAAGATCTGGATACCGACATTGCAAAAGATATTAAAGTAACGAACTCCGACACCAACCGCCCGGCCCCACCGCTGGCGCCACCACCAGTGAATTTGGCTCCGCAGTTTAGCGCCCCTAAAGATTTTGTTCGCGATGCGATTCAAAATCAAAATTCAAAAACAACTGTGATCATCAACGTGAAATAAGCGAGATTTAAAAAATGAAAAACTTAACATACACCTTTTTAACTTTTTTAATCTTTCTGACTTTTTCAAAAATCGGATTTGCTGGAACTATTTTTAATCCGAATGCGCCGCTGTATATCGAATACCACTCGAAAGAAAAGCTCAACGTCACTGATATAAGTGTTCAGATTGAAGATGCTAAAAGCCCCGCTAAAATTCGTTTAGCTTTGCAGTCAAAACCCGAAAGCGAATCGACTTTTTATGGTTATCTCTGGCTTCAAATTGGTTCAAAGATAACGAATGAAGTTTTGTTTCGCCGGGTTCGTCAGCCCGAACTGAAAGCCTGGCTTTCTGAGCAAGATGGCCTTCAAGCTTTATTTTTATTTGATACTGACGAAGATCTGAACCAATTTAAAATCAAGGCTGAAAACTCAAAAAAACCCTTGGCTGACAAAAATAATTTACCCGCGTTAATGAACAAACCCACACCCGTCACAGGACCCACACTGGCCCAAAAAACTTTAACCAACAAACCTCTTGATGTTGGAAGTTCTGACTTGGACGAGGCCAGTAAGTACGGTCGCCTCATCAGCGCTTACAATGAGCTTTCACCTGAGCAAAAAAAATTAAATGATAAAAAATCAGATGAAGTTGCGGGCTTGGCTATTAAACAGTACCAACTTAAGAATTACACGGCGGCTGAAAATCAATTCAGCGAATCTTTGCGTCTGAATCCAACAAGCTCAATGAATAAATATTATTTAGCACTTTGCTATTACCAAAATAAAAAATATCAGCGCTCGCTGGCTTTACTTTCATTGGCCGAAGGCGCGGACTACAATTACGCCGAATACAAATATTATTCAGGCTTGAATCAGCTCAAATTAAAAAATTATACCAAAGCCATTGAAGATTTTTCAGATGCAAAAGATGAAAATGATCCTGATTACAGTGGACCTTCGGCTTTTTACTCGGGTCATATTTATTTTCAAAAAGAAGATTTTCCAAATGCGCGAAAAAACTTTGAATACACAATTGATCAATCTAAAAATCCAAAAATGGACCGCGAATCTGAAGCCATGATCGAAAAAATGGATGTCATTGATGGCTACAAAAATCAAATGAAAGAAAGATTTAAATACAGTTTATTTGCAGGCTTCGGCTACGATTCAAATGTTCTGAATATTTCGACCGAAAATCTTTCAACGAATTTATCAGCTTATCGCTTTATGTATGGGACTTCTTTGGGCTATAAATTTTTCTATACTTACGATCATGATCTTTCAGTTGATTTTAATTTTAATGATTATTACAGCCTTGATTCAAAATTTAAATCAGATGCAACTGTTCAGTCGGCTGACCCCCAACAGCTGAGCTTGGGACTTCCCTACCATTTGCGATTTCAAGTCGGCCAAAGAATTTTTACTTGGGGACTTTTACCCAGCTACCAAACTTTGAATATGAGTCTTGACGGAGGCTCACGTAAAAAGATTTTAGACTCGACAGTGTTTGGATCAGACCTCAATTTTGCTGTATCTGATCGCTTTTTTTCAAAGATTTTTTTTGAATACTCAATCGACAAATCATCAATCGAATCAGCTACCGGCGATAATGACCTCAGCGCAAAAAAAGTAACTTTGAACACCACACAAACTTTTGTTGCTGATCCGACGCAAAAGAAAAACTGGTTATTGGATTTGGGTTATGTTTCAAATGCGGCCGAAGGCAAGAACAATGACTACAATAAAATCTTAGCCGCAGTGACTTATTCTCAACTTGGTTTTTGGAGCGCAATCAACTCTTTAAAAATTGATTACGCCAACACTAAGTACGCAAGCACTGATACAAACCGCGCTGATTCTGTTGCAACAGCTAATTTAGGATTAAGCAAAGACCTGACCAAAAAATTAAGTCTGGGTTTGAATGCGCAGTACACGCTGAGTGCTTCTAATATTGAGACTTTCAAGTACAACAAATTTCTTGTGCAAAGTATTCTCAGTTACAGCGGTGCGTTTTAGTCTTACTTTAACAAAGGCTTTAGAGATTCTATCAGCCAAAAATAATCATAAACTTTTTCTAAATCTTCAACAATCACTTCGACAAAAACACCTTGGGCTGTGATCATTTTATCGGAACACAACGCTCTTGAAATAAATAAATTGAAATGATTGGGCTGAATCACATAGCCCAATTCAGTTTTTGAATTTGTTTGCACGAATTCAACGTTTAACTTTCGTTTAGAGTTCACGCCGAGCTCTTCTTTTTTAGCAAAATGAATGACGCCTTTTAATATTTTAAGATCTTCTGAATTTAAATTCAGCCTTTCACCTTCAGGCTTCATCAACCAATCGTTGTACCATTCGACAAAATCAAAAAGAAAAGCTGATTTTTTGTTGATCAAATTTTGTTTGCCATCATCAAGATCAAGTATTTCAAAATAATTAATTTCTTTTAAAGCGGTCAATAAAGTTGTCATTTTATTTGTGGGCTCATGAAAAACTTGAATCGTGTATTTTCTTAAGATACCCGGCGGTACTGAAATTCCTTTAGCATCGGCTTTTCCAAATTTTAAACCGACAAAATTAATTATCGATAAAAGTTTATTCACTAATTGCGGTGGAAATCGATCTTCTTCGGATTCCGTTTGCCCTAAAACTTTGATGCGCAGATTGGCTTCTCGCAAGTTCTGATTTAAAGTTCGAATAATCGCACGAATCCATTCAGGTAGTTGAGTCAGCTGCTGCTCGAGCCCCTTATAAGGTAAGCACACCACTTCAGTTTCTTTTGTCGCTTTGACATTGGCACTGCGGGGCTTTTTATCAAATAAAGCCATCTCGCCAACAATCGCACCTGTAGCAATTTCGGCCAAGATCACTTCTGATTTATTTTTAGTTTTTGTTATCGCCAGCCCACCCGAACGCACAATATACATATTGTCAGGGAAGTCCCCTTCTTTAAATAAGTATTCGTCTTTTAATAAGCGTTTCGTATCAGCCAAATTGGTCCTTTAAATTAATTAATTGCACTCCAAAAATTACTTGCTGCCGTAAGATCACCACTTGGAATTAAAGCCGTTCCACCAGAACCCGCGTCGTTAGTGATTGAAAATGAAAAATTTGTTACCGAGCTTTGCACAATTTTATAAGCAAAAACCATCGAACTGATATAGTTCATATTTGGTAACACAATGGTACGGTACTCTGTTTGATTAAGCCCATTTAAACAATCATTATAATTTGGATAAAAAACAATCCCACCGACGGAAGCTGAATCATTAATTATAATTTGCTGACCTACACTTGGTGTCGTCAAAGAAACAGGTACTCCGTTTGAATCCAGAAATTGAAGACTGGCTGGGCGGCATTCGTTACGTCGTACATAACTTGTTTTTAGCGCAGTATTCGTAAATTCTGTCGAAATATTATTGTACAAGTCATAAATACCATAATGTGTCGGCGTTGAGCTGGTATTCGAATAAACATAGGTTCTTGTAATTCCTGTTAAAACATTATTTAAATCAGTTAATGCTAAAATTGGATTTGTTGCAGATGGATTGGGTTTAAAAAAGTAAAGCGCATCGCTAAAGGCCGTATTCGTTGAGGTATTATAAAAACTAATAGTCAAATCAGCACTGTTTGTGATCGGCACTGTGCAATCACTTGATACTCCTTGAGGAGCATAAAAAGTTCCTATGGAACTTCCTAGATAGTTAACTTTAAGCTTTGCCGTGATGATTGGATTCGCTGACAAATCTGGGCGAAATCCATTGCTATCTTGCAGTTGAAACTTCATCGGAACACAACTTCCGCTCGTTAATGGTTTCGCATTTGTTCCAATTGCTATATCTTGGATATTAATCGCAAGCTTTGTCGGTAGGCCGTTTTTATTGGATTGAAAATCAGGCCCTTTGCAATCTCCTACTTTTAAATTTGAATTAAAAGTCGCGGCTAAATCAACTTGTTGAGTAGCTCCTCCAAGTAGTTCAACACCTGCTGCTTGACCTAAAATATAGGGATCTGACATATAGTTTTGATACACATCATTTGTCTTAAATTGAGCACAGACCTGAGCTGCAGATAATCCTGCTGTTGTTAAACTTGAAGTATCAACTTGAAAACCGACTAAACGAAAAACGCGATCTTTTCCGCTGGCCACATCGAAAGTAATTGAAGTTCCTGCAGCACTTGCAGAAAAACCTCCAATAAAAAATCCAACATCAAAGGGAGCTAATGTTGCAGCTAATGTACATTGGTTTTGTCGCAAAAAATCTTCAGGGCCCGAAACTAAAACTCCGTAGCAATTAATATCTGATAAAGCTGTTGGATTAATCGTACCGTTTGGATTTAAATTTTGCGGAGTTACAATAGACAAAGCCTGTTGTGCCGGTAAATTAAAAGATACTTTTGAGATCGACTTTTTTTCGGCACGGTCACAAGAAGATAACAAAACGACGATTAAGAAAAAATAAATTTTATTCATGATCCTATTTAAGTACACTTGAATCCTGCAAGCAAGATTCAGTAAAAACACAGACTAGTTTCAAGTCGACAAAAGTCCAGGCAAAGCATGAAATACATAAGTTGTTCCACTTCAAAGATACTTCTTAAAAGATCAACTTAGAAGCTGGCGTTCAGGCTAGCCGCTGCATAATAATTTACATCCAACTGAATATCATCTTTGTTGGCTGCACCCTGCGCAACAGGAAGTCCTAACTCTAAAGAGGCATTCACACTTTTATAAGAAGGCGATTGAACTTTCGCCATTAAAGACGCGTCCCAATTAGCTTGCGGAGCATGGTAAAACTGATGCCCATCACCAGCCGCCACTGCTGATTGATAAGCGTTAAACTTTTCATACTTTTCGTCTTTTCCGATTACGGCACCACGAATACGGTAATTCGCAACAACACCCGAAGAAAAATAATTATTCACTGAATAGATTGAAGACGCTTTAGCTAAAAATTCATTTCCTAAAACATAGCCATTGCTGTTACGTCCGCCACGAACAGTCGCTTGAGCGCGAGCTGATGAAACCAAAGCATTCTTTGTGTTCGTCACTGTTGCGCCTAAAACCAAGTCAGGTGTGCCCGATCCTGGTTGCATATTGTAAGCGGCTCTTTGATTGGGCGCTGAAGTAAAGTATTGATCGATGCTTCCTGTTGGCAAAGTTAAACCAATATCGAGCATCGTTACATGAGCTGCGTTCAGCGAAAATGAAGTCACCGCCATTAAACGCACGTCACTTAACCCACTTGTTGTATCAACTGTTTTATAATTGATACCACCCACAACAGGCTCGTAAATTGTTTCAACTTTATTTGAAATATGCGGAATAATTCCGACGAAAGTCCAATCTGAATTGTAAAGCCAAGTGCCAACCATCATATTCAAATCAACAGTTGAGTTTCCAAATTTATAAATATTTGTAGTCGCCGTAGACTGCCCCGTTAGATCGTAATGATAGTAATTGTAACTAAAAAATAAGTTTGGATTTGCCACAGGCACATTCTGTGCGACCGCCGTGTTTGTTTGCGCAGGAGTTGCGGCTTTAGTTTCAGCAAAAGCATTCAACGCAGTGATAAAAAATAAGGCGATAATTAAACCTATCAGTTTGTACATTTTCTTCTCCTGTTGAAAGTTCAGAGAATGGTGTAGTGCGACGCAAGTTTAAAATCAAGCTTTAAATAAATCAGCTAATTCCATTTGAAAAAATTCTTTTAAAGGTATTCCCTGGCTACCGATAACCAGAGCACGATGAATGCTGTGCTTTTTTCGAATCTCTGAAAGCCCTTGTAAGCTTTCTTTCTTTTTTCCACTTTTGACTTCAAGTGCGATGACTTTTTTTCCGAAGCTTAAAACAAAGTCGACTTCAAACAATCCATCTTTCCAGTACTCAATTTTGTAATTTGTTCCCATCGCTTTATTAAGCAAATGGGCGCCAACAGCACTCTCAACCCATCGACCCCAAAGCGCAGAAGACTTACGTGCAGACTCAAAACTCTCGTTCGAAAGCGCAGATAATAATGCCGTATTGTAAACTTGTAACTTAGGAGAACTAGATCGAGTCAAAACTTTAGACCCCGTGAATTTTTGTAAACCTCGAACGAATCCAACAGCAGCCAATAGCTCAAGATAATGGGCCAGCGTCGTTGTATTGCCGGCGTCTTGAAGTTGCCCGACCATTTTTTGATACGAAAGAATTTGCCCCGAGTAATCGCAGGCCAAATAAAAAAGTTGTCTTAACAAAGCGGGCTTATCAATTCTTGTCAGAAGCATGATATCACGCGAAATCGTCGTCTCGATCAAAGAGTTCTTGATATAGGATTTCCAACGGACTTCGTCGTTAATCAGCGGCAATGATCCAGGATATCCACCAAAAAAAATAAATTCATCAAGATTCATTTTGAAGGCTTTATGAGTTTCATCAAAAAGCCAATGAGAAATTTCAGTGACTTCAAAACGCCCCGCTAAACTTTCCGTAAGACCTTTTTGAATCAGCAAAGGAGCCGAACCCAGTATCAATACTTTCAAAGCTATTTTTTTTCTTGAGTCTTCATCCCACTTTGCTTTAACTATTTTTTCCCAATTCGAGTATTTATGGATTTCATCAATGATCAGAAGACCCTCTTTTTTTTGATCAATCACTTTTTCCCTTAAAGAGTGCCAAATATCATCCAGATTTTGTGAATGGCTGAGCCCCGGATCATCTGCTGAAATAAAAGTTTTGGGTCCCTTGAAATGGTCAAAAATATCCTGAGCCATCGTCGTTTTACCCACTTGACGAGGTCCTAAAAGAACCTGAATAAACTGTCGAGTCCCGGCAACACGTTTAATAATTTCATCTTCAAGATGACGGTGATAAGACATTTTTTACAGACTCCTCATAGGTCTACATTATCTGTCTTGAAGCCAGGCGTCAATAAATTACTCAATGTATTGAGTAATTTTACTCAATACATTGAGTAATTTTTATTTTAGCAGCGCTTCATCTACAAAAATTCCCTCGCCGTAAAGATTGTCTCAATGAAGATTGCAGCCGATCAGATTTTACCTTTGCAAATCAAAGCGGCCGAAAAATGCGATTTTGTGAATATTCAAGTTTTTGCTGATGGAAAAGCTCAGGCTTTTGCGAAAAAACGATTCTACATTTATAAGAAATAAACGAGAGTTCTGTTTTTTGTAAATAAAATATTCATCTCAAAATAAGACAAAATAAAATAGATAAAAATAGACCAAAGTCTTAAGTCTAGGTTCTCAACGTCCGATCTGAAAAAACAAGGGGATTTTTATTTCAGATCAAAAGCAATTTCGCATCAGTAGGACTTTATTATCGTTGTTACCAGTACGGTTGCGATTTTCATTTATGCGAAGTCAATTAAAAGTTTCAGAGACTCTTGATTCACGCTTTCAATTTCAAATTGCGCGAACTCAATCTGAACTTTCTGAAGCATACCGTATTTTACATGATAGTTATGTTGAACTGGGTTATTCACAGCCTCAAATTTCTGGCATGCGAATCGTTAAATATTTTGCACTTCCATCAACAACAACTTTAATTGCGCTCTTCGACGGAAAAGTTGTGGGGACTATTTCGATCGTCAGACGTGGATCGTTTGGTCTTCCGATGGATTCGTTGTATGATTTGTCTGAATTTATCGAACGCAATGAAGTTATCGCAGAAGTATCTTCTTTAGCCATTGACGAAAAATTTCGTCAAAAGCGTGGTGCGCTATTTTTACCTTTACTGAAATATTTTTGGCAGTACACCGAACAATTTATGATTTTAGATTCAATCGTTATCACAGTAAATCCGGCCATGAGCGATTTTTACGAAGCTTTTTTGGGCTTCAAGCGACTTAAAGCTGGGCTTGTTCCAAAGTATGATTTTGCCAATGGGGCTCCGGCTGTGGGCCTTTATTTAAATCTTAAAACGGCTCGGACTGTCTTTGCAAAGCTTTACGGTCACAAAAAAAATGAAAAAAATCTATATCGATACTTTGTCGATCTAAAACTGCAGCATTTTAATTTACCCAATCGTGAATTTTTTAAATCTTCAGATCCTGTGATGTCTCCGGATATGCTCAACTATTTTTTCAATCAAAGATCAAAAGTTTTTTCAGAGCTTAACTTAACTGAAAAATTAGGTCTTGCGGCGGTTTATCCAGAAGATCATTACAAACATGTCTTACCGAATGTGATTTTAACTAAAAACCGGGATAACTTTCGCCATTTAATTAATTTAAAATGTGTCATTAACCTTAACACAAGCTTTGAAGCCACCGCACTTGATATTTCTAAGAATGGACTTTGCATCATTTCAAAAATACCTATTGATGGAATAATTCGTATTCAAATCCAAGTTGCCCATGATCGCTTAGCTGAAGTCCGCGGAATCGTTAAATGGCAAAACATTGCGCATCACACTTATGGCATTCAATTATTTAATGTCGATTCTCACTGGAAAGACTTCGTCAATTATTTAATCAATGACTTCAAAACTTTAACTCAAGAAGTTAAACAAAAGGTCTCTTAGCTGAGTCAGGGAATTGAATATGGGAAAACAAGCTGAATCGATCAGAACCGCGAGACTGTTTGAATTTTATGTTAAATATATTTGGCCTATTCACCGAAAATTGGTCACTTCAAAAATCGCAAAAAGATGCAAGACTTGCGCGGCCTCTGAAAAAATGCTTCAACTTAATATCAACCAAATCTGTGTCGCCTGTGAAGCTCAAAGTAATCAGACAGACAAAACACCCCAAATAAAAAATTTATCTGAATCAAAAAACCAATCCGAAGTTCAATCAAAACAGCTTAGTCAAATTTTATCTGAATATGTGGGTGCCGGAAAAAATCAGTACGATGCACTGGGGCTTTTTAGCGGAGGAAAAGACAGCACGTACATGCTTGAAAGAATTCGTAAAGAGCATCCAAAAATCAGAATTTTGGCGTACACCATTGATAATGGTTACATGAGCCCTGTTGCGAAAGACAACGTTGCTGAAATGCTTCAGAAATTAAAAATAGATCATGTGTTTGTTAAACCTGATCCTGGTTTTTACAAAAAACTTTTTAAATATTGTTTGACTCACTTAAATGCCGACGGCGGCTACGGAACCCTTGATTTTAGCGATGGCGAGTGCATGCTTGATACGGCTCGCATTCTAGCTCAAGAAAAAAAAATACCACTGATTTTGTGTGGCTATTCAAAATACCAAGTTCAAAATGGTTTAAAACTATTTTCGATTGAATCTCCAAAAGAGCTCGAAAGAAAAAAAAGAACCCACACTGCGGGAATTCCATTACAAAATATATTTTCGGACGATGTTGATTTAAAACGCTGGTGGCCTGGTTGCGAAGACCCTTTGAAAGAAGCCCCGCGACTGCTGTTTCCGCTTTACGCTTGGGATCTTGAAGAAAATGAAATCAAAGCAAAAATCACTCAGTGGGGACTGTTAAAAAAAGAAGAGCACAGTCCCATTGTGACAAATCATCAACTGATTCCAGTGATCGGTGTTGTTGATGTGCACCAATTAGGATACAGCAGTTTCGAACCCGAATTTTGCCGCATGATCCGCGAAGGAAAAGCCCTAAAAAGTGAATGGCAAGGCACGTTTGAATTTTTAGAGTACACCGCAAGATCAGGTTTGTTTGTTAAAAAAATCGTCATCGATTTATTGGCCGAGTTGGACCTCACCACCGATGATGTCAAAGTCAAATTTCAATCCTAAGCTGAAAACTTCACCTCGTACAGTTTGCAATTGCGCATCATAGAAATTATTGATCGCTTGATGCAAAGTATTTTCAAAAATATCTAGAAAAATATCTAAAAAAGTTTAAGCTTTTCCTGTAACAAGACCAAAATTCTACAAACAGGAGAGACCTTATGCAGACGACAGAACCAGGAAAGTGTCCGTTTTCGGGCGCAGCTATTAAACACTCAACCGCAGCCGCTCAAACAACAGCCAGCTGGTGGCCGAATCAACTGAATCTTAAAATGCTTCATGCTCATTCGCCAAAATCAAATCCGATGGGAAAAGATTTTAACTATGCAAAAGAATTTAAAAGTCTTGATTTTGATGCTTTAGTCAAAGACTTAAAAGCTTTAATGACCGACTCTCAAGACTGGTGGCCTGCTGATTACGGACACTACGGACCGTTTTTTATTCGCATGGCTTGGCATAGCGCGGGAACTTACCGCATCGCTGATGGTCGCGGCGGTTCGGGCGCAGGTTCTCAAAGATTTGCTCCTTTAAACAGCTGGCCTGATAACGGAAATTTAGACAAAGCCCGACGTCTGCTATGGCCCATCAAACAAAAATATGGGCGTAAAATTTCTTGGGCAGATTTAATGATTCTTGCGGCTGACATCGGCCTTGAAACAATGGGATTTAAAATCTTCGGCTTCGCCGGCGGCCGAGAAGACGTTTGGGAACCTCAAGAAGAAATTTTTTGGGGACCTGAAGGCAAATGGCTGGATGACAAACGCTATACGGGCGATCGCCAATTGGATAATCCCCTAGCGGCTGTGCAAATGGGTTTAATTTATGTGAATCCTGAAGGCCCCAACGGAAAGCCTGATCCAATCGCATCAGCCCGCGACATCCGCGAAACTTTCGCCCGCATGGCCATGAACGATGAAGAAACGGTTGCGCTGGTTGCCGGTGGCCACACTTTTGGTAAATCCCACGGAGCGGCCGATCCCAATAAATATGTTGGGCCCGAGCCCGAAGGCGCAAGCATCGAAGAGCAAGGCTTGGGTTGGAAAAATACTTTTGGCAGCGGAAAAGGCATCCACACCATCACAAGCGGCATCGAAGGAGCGTGGACAAAAAATCCAATCAAGTGGGATAATAACTATTTTGAAAATCTTTTTGGTTACGAATGGGTTCTAACAAAAAGCCCTGCTGGCGCTCATCAGTGGGCACCAAAAGACGCGTCGGCTTCTGGAACTGTTCCCGATGCGCATGATAAAAATCAGCGTCACGCACCGATGATGACAACAGCCGATATGGCTTTACGCATGGATCCCGCTTACGAAAAAATATCTCGTCGGTTTCTGGGAAATTTAAACGAATTTCAAGATGCTTTTTCGCGCGCTTGGTTCAAGCTCACTCACCGCGACATGGGCCCACGAGCTCGCTACTTAGGACCCTTGGTTCCAAAAGAAGTTTTAATTTGGCAAGATCCCGTGCCGACTGTTGACCACAAACTTGTGGATGAAAATGATATTACCGCTTTAAAAGCAAAAGTTTTAGCGTCGGATCTTTCGATTTCACAGCTTGTGAACACAGCTTGGTCTTCAGCGGCTGTATTTCGTGGAAGTGATAAACGCGGCGGTGCGAACGGCGCGCGTATTCGTTTAACTCCACAAAAAAACTGGGAAGCGAATCAACCAACTGAGCTTGCAAAAGTTTTAGCGAAATTAGAAACGATCCAAAAAGATTTTAATACGTCAGCCACGGGCGGAAAGAAGATATCTTTAGCGGACTTAATTGTTCTTGCAGGCTGCGCCGCGGTTGAAGAAGCCGCAAAAAAAGGTGGAAACAACGTGAAAGTTCCTTTCACACCGGGCCGCACGGATGCAACGCAAGAGCAAACGGATGCACACTCTTTTGAAGTTCTAGAACCTTTGGCCGATGGTTTTCGTAACTACGCCAAACAAGGTCTTGAAGCTCACGCTGCAGAGATGCTTTTAGATAAAGCTCAGTTGATGACTTTAGGGGCCCCTGAAATGACTGTGCTGATTGGTGGTCTTCGTGTGTTGAATGCGAATGTTGGTCAAGCCAAACACGGTGTTTTCACAAAGCGTCCTGAAACATTAACGAATGACTTTTTTGTTAATCTTCTGGACATGAATACAAAATGGCAAAAATCTGCGACATCGGCAGGAGTTCTTGAAGGCCTTGATCGCAAGTCAGGTGAAATTAAATGGACCGGCACTGTTGTCGATCTGGTTTTTGGTTCGAACTCGCAACTTCGCGCTTTGTCAGAAGTTTATGCTTCAAGTGACTCGCAGCAAATGTTTGTTCACGATTTTGTAGCCGCTTGGAATAAAGTCATGAATCTGGATCGATTTGATTTAAAGGCTAACTAGTCAGGGCAGTTTAAGTCTTTACGTTGAACTGAAGCGGGCCTTCCTAGGGGGCCCGTTTTTTACATCTTTTTTTCGTCACAAAAAAGTTCTGCATGATTGATGGCAATTCACAGCAAATGTGATAGGATGCCGAAATGAAAAATTCTGCCGAATCTACTCCGCTCAAAAAAGAACGCGAACTCACTGATGAAAGTTTAACGGTTGAAAGAGTTAAAACCGATGAATCACTTATCGATGAAACAAAAAAAACTGAAACTAAAACGGAGGCCAGTCTAGCTGCTAAAAAAGAGCTTGCAGAAAAAAACTCTCAAATCGAAACTTTGCTGAGCCAACGTGAAGAAACAGATAAAAATCTTCACTCTGAACGTGTCAAAACAGATTTACAAGCCAGCAAAGCCGCTGTCAAATTACGCGATGAAAAATTAGACCACTTAGAAACAAAAGCTCAACTGACCTCGCGTGATGAATTTTTAGCTATTGTCAGCCATGATTTAAGAAATCCAATCGGAGCTATTTTTTCGAGCGCAGAAATTCTTTTGGCCGATTTAGAATCTCTATCCAGTCCTGAAAAATCAAGAACCTGGCTTGATCGAATTAAGAGAAACGCCGAGCTTTCACTTCGAATCATCAGCGATATTTTAGATCTTGAGCGCATTGCTCAGGGTAAGCTTGAATTAAATAAAAAACCAAATAACATGACAGAAATGATCAGTGAGACCATTTCAAACTTATCTTATATCGCTGATTCAAAAAAGATTTCAGTCAAATCTTTAAGTTCAAATATTTCTAAAGAGATTTCTTGTGATCACGACCGCATCATTCAAGTTCTTTCAAATCTGATTGGAAATGCTCTTAAATTTACGCCACTTAATGGAACAATAAACATTACCACCGAGCTCAAAAAAGATGAAATCGCCGTTTCTATCGTTGATTCAGGGCCTGGCATTCCCGAAGATCAACAGCAGAATATTTTTAATCGCTACGCCCAATTACAAAACAACAACCGACAAGGTTTAGGACTGGGTTTATATATTGCAAAATTTTTGGTTGAATTGCACGGCGGTCAAATGACAGTCGCATCCACTGTAGGAAAAGGCAGTACTTTTTCTTTTACTCTTCCAACTTAAGAAGACCAACTTTACGAAGCTGGCTCGAACGTTCGTGATTTTTTTTCACTTTCAGATTCAGATGCATTTTCAAATTGCTTATGTTGGATATTTTTCCAGATTTTCTGACTGACAGGCCCTGGCAGCAAAGCTTCGACACTGGTGAAAAGATCAGGGCGTAAAGCGCTTCCTTGATAAAGCAGCTCGGCTTTAGTTCCAGCCAGCGATTGGCGCACCGAGCTTTCAATCAGATTATTTTCGACTTGCGAATCTTTGGCCACTTCAAGAATAGCTTCTACTGCGCTTTGTGGATTAGAGCTTTTTAAAGATTCTAAAATTAAATCGATGGCAGCATTTTGATTTTCACGAAAATTGGACTGCTTAATCTGAGCCGGGCTTAAAAGATATTGAGTTAAATCACGAATGACGACAGGATCACTCACGAAGTTTTTTAAAATTTCTGTTTCTGTATCACTTTTAAAAACTTTTGCTTGAATCAGCTTAAATTGTTTGAGTTTTT
Source organism: Bdellovibrio sp. (assembly GCA_043747435.1). Classification (GTDB taxonomy): domain Bacteria; phylum Bdellovibrionota; class Bdellovibrionia; order Bdellovibrionales; family Bdellovibrionaceae; genus Pseudobdellovibrio. The sequence goes on from JAYTPD010000050.1 coordinate 45,107, forward strand.
CAAACGGTAAAATATTTTGAGCTTGATCCTGATTCTGTTGAACTTTTTTGGCGATAACAGCTTGAGTTTGAACAGTTGTTACTTCGGGTTTAAAATCTTGAACACCCACGTTTTTAACTTTAACTTCGTTCCCATTTTTTTTGTCTGCGTGAAGAGCTAAATAAGCCAATCCGCCAAGCACAAAAGTTGCGATCAGTAAAAGTCTTCGTTTCATTTTTCAAAAACTCCACGAGTCAGATTGTTTCTGAACAATTGACGGTTCATATCTTTGGCCCCGTCGTTTTGATAAAAAGCTGTTCCACTTAAATAGTTGTTAATCACAACAACGTTCTTCTTAAGATCATTTGATTTAACAAAGACGTTATAAACTTTTCCGTAATAATCCGATTGATCAATTGAAATAATTTGATCATGACGGCCACCTAATAAAGTTAAACTTTCGTTCACTTTAAAATCACTTGCTGTTTTCATTGATCCGTTTTCGGCTAACAGCGGGTGATTTAAAGTCACTTTGAGTTGACCACCCGATTTCATTCTAAATGTTAAAATCGGTTGTGTTGTGTCTAAAAGTTCTGTGACCCATTGATCCACAGCTGTTTTTTCTAATGCGGTGCTTTTGATTGTGCTGTTCGTTTGCAGCGTTCCAACGCGAGCTAATTTTTTTGTCAGCGCTTCAATAAAACTAATCGGTCGCAGTTCTTTTTCATTCTGCACTTGGGCTATAATTTCTTGCTCTGGAGTCGCACAAGATGACACACACACAGCGGCTACATAAACCGTTGTTGGCACTTCACAACTGCCCGATTCAATTTTTGGAGCAATCCAGTATTTATTCGTGACTGAGTTTAAAAAAGTCGGATACAAGTGCCGAGTGCTGTCATTTAAATCACGCCCGCTAACTTTCACATCATCAAATTTTGTTAGAAATTCTTTGATCGCCGGCACTTCATCCTGACATTTCATCATCCACTTGTAGCGACCTGCAGCTTCTGAATTACTAAGGCTATCATGTGAACAGCGCATCGCTACATAATCACGACAGTAACTATTTGTAATCCATGGTGTAGCTGTTTCTGTCACCGATTCTTGTTGAATCTTATGATCGATACAAGCCACCGTCACAGAAGTCGTTACAGAGCGATCTTTGACGATCACTCCGATTTGATTTTTAGGACAAATATTTGAACTACTGGCCTCTTCTGACACAGTTGTTGAAGTTGTTTTTCGAACTGCTTCTAAGTTTCCGTCGCAAACTCTTTGCTCGACTGGCGCTTTTTCAGTGCAGCGATTAGTATCTGATAAAACACCTTGATCGTTTCGACATTCAAAATGACGATTTTGCACGCCACCACAATCAGCACTGCACGACGTATATGTATCAGTTCCCTGCCAATGATAAACGGGACACAAACCTTTTGAAGTGACATCACCACTGCGTGTGTTCGAAGAAATGATTTGTCCATCTTGGCAGGTTTTATCTGACAATTGATTTAACGTGTCGGTAACACCGACTTCGTTAAAAGCACATGCGACCGGAGCTTTAATTTGTCCAATCACAACGCCGACCTTGACCGTACCGCTGACACCAAAATCACCACATCCGTTTTGACACGAAACATATTTAGATGTGACCGATCCGCTGATAACACCATTGTTGCAAGTTCGTGACTCTTGCACACTAGCGCAACTATTGACTGGTAAATTCGTTGAGTAAAGCTGTCGTGTTTCACCATTTGCCATCACTTGATGTCCCAAGTTGGTTTCTAAATCACATGATTGATTTTGACAGGCTCCTTCAGTCACTAAAATTTGAGTTCTTGATTGCTCAACCCAAGTAAGCGCACTTGATCCAGTCTGGCTTGCCTTGCAAATTTGAGTGATCTGATCGCGATAAGAATTATTGCGAGTTCCATTCAGGCCACAAGTGATATCTTTATTCGATAACAAACCATCAACTGTTCTTAAATCACCGACTGTCAAACAACTGTTTGGATCAACAGGTGTCACAGGCCCCGGAGTCGTCGTCATCGAACCAACAACATTAACCTGACGTGTGATTGTAAAATCGGGCGACTGTTGTTGTGAACCCAACCAAATCGATAATGAAATCGTGTAGTCACCTGAAACGGTATAAGTGTGCTGAGCTTCAACTGTACTGACTGTATTGGCTGAGTCTCCAAAGTTCCAAGAAACTTTTGCAATTGTATTTTGTAAGCAAGCTGGTTGGTTTAAAGAATAATTAAATGAAGTTCCCACTGGCACCTGAGTTGGTCCCGTGATTTGAAGAGCACCGAACTCATCACTTGAACAATCAACACCGCTGGTTAAGGGTAAAATTGTTATCGTGTGATTCAAAATTTGAGATTTGTTATCCTGATCGATGACTTCCACTAAAATAGGATGACTTCCCACCGAAAAAGAATGCGAAACAGTCGTTGTTGAATTTTCAATTGGTGAGCCGTCGCCAAAATTCCAGCTTGCTGATTTCAACGTTGTTCCACTTGGGCTTAATAAAGAAAAATCATAACTATTAAATTCGACACCCACTTGCGGCCCAAGCAGCAGCACAGCTGAGTCTGTCACAGCCACTTGCACCGAATTTGACGACACGCTTGTAACCAAGGCTTTCGAATTCACTTGAGATGCTGAACGTTCGTTTGTGGCCGCACTGACGTTTATATAATAGATGCCTGTTCCCTGAATAACTGTTTCGACCTGAGGACCTGTTCCAAGTGAAAGATTTGATATTGACCAAACCGCTTTTTCAGATTGAGTACAATTCACAGAGCGGTCTAAACTAAGCACCGCTTTTTGATCTGCAACGATATTTTCTGTTCCAACAATTTGCGCATTTGAAATCGACACGCCTGAAGGCTGGCAAGATGTTGCAGATAATGAGCTTGATTCAAGATTGCTGGCCAATTGCCCCGATGTATCTGTATTTTTCTGGCAACTTAAACTCAGTAAAGTGATCACGATGATTTGAATTAATTTTGAATTTTTCATACGGCTGTTCCTTTAACGTGAATATGTTCAGTGATTTTAGGTTAGCAGACTATTTTTTAATTTTAAAAATACTTTTGCAAAATGAATCACATTGAATGACCAAAAGAAAATCAAAAAAATTGAACTTTTAAAACTGTCAAAAGAATAACCAAAAAAATGGAAATTCCTTGTCAGCGGCCATATCTTAAGAAGGAGCTCTTTTGTCTGTAAAACCTATAACAACACCGTTGACATGACTGATATGATTAAAAAATCATAATATATGCTGATAAAATTTTCCATCTCGCTACCAGAAATCGAAAATCAGTGTAGACTCCAAAATCTAACAAACAAGATCTAACAAATTTTAAAAAATTCTAAATCGGAGGATTTATGACTCAACATTTTTTTTCTATGGCCTTGCTTCTTTCATTATCTCAATCGTTTGCATTAACGGCCATGGCCGATAAGCCTGACGTTGAAACTGTGCTGTATGTGGACTTAAAGTCTTATATGGGTGTTTGGAATGAGTACGCAGCTATTCCTAATTTTTTTGAACGCAAATGCGTTTTGAATACACAAGCTGAATACTCTTTCACACAAGATGGCCAGGTCTCCGTTAAAAATTCGTGTTATGATGCCGATGGCAACATACAAATTGCAGAGGGCGTTGCCAAAGTGGTCGATACACAAAGTAATTCCAAATTGAAAGTCACATTTGCGCGAATATTTGGAAAATGGATTTTTACTCCGGGCGGAGACTACTGGATTATCGATCTGGGCCCAAACTACGAATACGCTTTGATTGGTAGCCCTGACCGCTCTTACAGCTGGATCTTAAGTCGTACACCACAACTTGAGCGCTCAGTGGTTGCAAAACTCGCCGAAAAACTAAAGTCCCAAGGATTCAATCCCTGCGACCTTAAGCTCAGTCCACAAAAAGGCGGAAACTCCGAAGCCGCTTCACTCTGCACTTTGCTTTAAGTTTAATACATCTGTTGTTTTGATCGCGAGTCGCGATTCATAAAATGAGTTTGACTCGATCGAAACATTTTGTAACTTCACGTCGCTTGTGTGTCGAATGTAAAGCCCGAAAGCAGGAAGATCTCCCCATAAATTGGGATCAGGATACTGACCCGCATATTCGGGCGGTTCATTCGCACTTAAAAATTTTCCAGTTTGGCTTTTAATTTTGATATCTTTAAATAGAAGATGCGATACCCAAAAAGATTTTCCTTCGATTAAACTTCCTGAAATTGCTGACCCCCAAGATTTGTTCGTCGTGCCTTGAATATCTTCAAAAGTAATATTTTGCAGACTTCCTGGTAAAGGTTGCGTGCCTCGACGCCCCAAAATAACGAAAAAAGCGTTACCAACTTCATTCATGCGGATATGACGAAACTGCACGTTGTTAATTTCACCACCATCGACTGACTCGACAGCCATGGCGGCCAAGTTCACGTTGTTCAATTCGATATTTTCAAAAAGTATATTCTTAAAATAACCAGTGCTCGCTGTTCCCATCTTCAAACCATTCGCCGACGTCGAGCTTAGAATGCGGACATTTCTGACTGTCACATCCAGGACGCCGCGAGGGCTTCCACTCTTTAGGCAAATCGAGTCATCTTGAGAGAAAATCACGCTTTCTTCAATCAAGACGTTATGAGTATCGACCATATCTATTCCATCACGATTGTGACCAAAATCAGAGTGCAAATCAATTTTACGAATTTGAATGTTGTCGGTTTCAAAACCCACAAGACTCCACATCGCTGATTCGCGAATTTTTAAATTTTCAATTGTGATATCTTTTGATCCAGCCATGAACAACGCCATTGGACGTGTCCATTCTTTACCCTTCCAATTCGGATTTTTTCCGTTGCCATCAATCGTGCCGCCGCCGTGAATTTTGACGTTGGTCGCGTTATCGACAAAAACCAGCGCTTTTCGACAACTGCGCCACTGTGTATTTTCAGACGTTGGGATGATATCTGGATAATCTTCAATATTTTGTGTTCCGCGAAGGATTGCAGACGGCTCAATGCGCAGCTCGATTCCACTTTTAATGTGAATCGTACCGGTTAAATACACACCCTCTGAAACAACGACAGTTCCACCCGTTTTGGCACAAGCATCGATCGCATTCTGCAAATATTTAGTATTTAAAGTTTTACCATCACCTTTTGCGCCGAATTCTTGGACGTCACAAACCGAAGCTGGCACACGAAGGGAGTTCTTTTTTTGAACTATCCCCGAAGCAAAATGGCTTGAAATGAAAGTCATCGAGATTGTTAAAAAAATTATTTTCTTCATCTCTTTATTTTGGCATCAGTTAAGGTGTTGATCAATCGTCTTAGTCATCTGACAGGATTTATTCAACTAATTCGCTGGCTCTGACGTCGGCGTTGGTTGTTCTTCGTCTTTTTTAATCAGCTCATCAGCGACTGTATTTGGTGTATCGACGTCAACTTGATGACGTCGATTGCGAATCATAGCTTCTTCGTAAACCGAGGCCCCACTTTTAGCTGTTAACCACAAGACAATTCCGTGGGCGAATCGAACAAGTTCTTTATTTTTAAAAACTAGTATCTGCTCATTATTATTTTCGGCCGCTGCGCTAAAGTTAAATGACGTTCCTAAAATGGCGTAGGGACCTGTTGCAAGTATTTTGTGATGTATCTTCGAAGAGACGGCATAGCTTTTTCCATCAATTTTAAAGTTATGATTTCCATAAATGCGCGGAGCCGTTCGCACATTCAAACGCAATTGACTCATTTGTTGTGGTGTAAGGCCCAGATTCCATTCGTTCGCATCGGTTTCGACATAAGTTTTATTTTTATTAAGATCGCCTAAGACTTCAAGACCTGACATTTTTAAAAACTGACTCCAGTATTGCATCGCAAATGGCGTGTCTCCGACGGATTTAAAATCAAAAGAATTCTTTGTTTGAAAATCTTTACGAGCTCTTTCAAGCAAAGCCTCTGAAACCTCATTTGACGAATAAGCAAACTGAGCCATTCGAATGGGTCCCTCTGAATTTCTGATGAAGTGAGCAATTAAGTTTTTATTAATATTTCTAAGGCCTCCACCAGGTGCAAAACTAATAACGACAGAATTTTCGGGGTAAGCTTCTAAAGTTTGTGGATCCACATTTGGACCCGTCACTTGATAGGACCCGGTCGTTGGATAATTTACACCACGATACAAAAATTCAGGCATCAGGGTTTTCGTTAATTCATGGTTCACTAAGTTTGCGATCAACCAAGACCTCATTGTAATAACATGATTCGCGTTCGGAATTGATTCAGGAGGCCTTTTTTCAGCTGGCACGCTGATCAGATCACCCTCGGGGCCCAAGCAAGATTGAGTTAAATTCCCCGACGAAAACAACACACGAGCTTGCTTAATATCATCCCAGTCAATCGCAAGCATCTTCTGGTGATTTAAGCTGACGGGATTCACCCCTGTCACTTGAACGCCACCAGCCAGTAAAGATTCATAGACTGCTTTGACTTCAGGCCTCATCATAATTGTATTCTTATCGACACCCACATAAACTTTGACACCTAATTGAGCTTTTTTAATGAGTTCATCAGCGATTATTTTTAAATCGAAATCGAAAACATTCAAAATAATTTGTTTTTTTGCTCCAGCAATAAATAAGCGCCACACTTCAACTAAATTACTGGCGGGAATGGTTTGCTTTCCGCGAAAGTAGGGATGATTTGCAAAAAATTTTAGATTTGTGTAACCCCAAGTTCCCGCCGGTGGAATTAGTCGCAAGTGCTTCGTCGAATCAGAACTCGTTGCCGATTCAAGTTGAATAGTTTTAAGTAATTCATCTTTATCCGCATCAAGTAAGCTTGGATTTTTTTGAATTGAACTGATCAGGATAGTTTCTAAAGGGATTTTCGATGCTAGTTTGTTATCTGGTTTTAACACGTCACGAACTTTAATAAAAATTTCAGGATAATTTGAAAAAGCTAATGCATCAGAAGAAGTTTTTCTATCGATCGAAACTTTTGAAGAATGCGAACAAGAGAAAATAAATAGGGCCGAAAATACGCATAAAAGTTTAAATTTAGAATTCGTGAAATATGTTTGCATAGTCTCCTTAAAGTCTAATGTCAGAAGTGTATATCAACGAAGATACGCCAACTTACAGGGCCATCGATGATTTAAAACTTTGATCACGTTTTTTGGGCACCGTTATTAACAAAATTTTCTTTTCTTCAAGTGAAATTAAATAATCTACATAAATATCACAGTTTGAATTGTCAGTTTGTACTTTTTGGAAATTAATTTTTTTATCATAAAAATTTGATAAATAGAGGGGCCAATAATTATAGGTGTCTTCGGGTGAAAGTACAAAACTGTTTGAACAAATCGTATTAAAGGGAATTGAATGCTCGCCTAATTCGTTCAATGTTTTTTTAATGAGTGGCCATCTTAATCCATGCAGTCGAAATTGTAAGTGAATGGCGCTGGCCTGTGAAATATTCGAAAAAGTAAAGATTCCACCTATAATAACAAAGACTACGATGACTAGATTTTTTACATATTTGTTTTGATTAATGATCGAATTCCATAAAAAAGTAGTGAGTACTCCCAATAACATAATAATAGCAAAAACACTGTAAAAGCTGCTGACGTAATAAGGCGAATAGACCACCCATTGCCTGTACTTTTCAATAAATCCATATAAAAAGTTAGGACATAAAATAAAAAAGACTAAAACTAAAATAACTTTAAATAAATGCCAAACATCTTTGACCCTAAAATTTTGCGAATTTAATTTTTTAAAAGCATAAATAAAACCAAAGACAACGATTGATGTTAGAGCTAAAGAACGATAAACGTCAACGAAGTTATAATCGAGTAACCACTTGGCTCCACCAAAAGAAAAATCCAGAATTGTTTTAAAAATTCGACTGGCAGAATCTAATGTTAATTCTTTATTTCCGTCATATTGACTCGGATAAAAATAACGAAAAATTAAATACGCTGAAAAATATAATCCTAACGCTATAATTAATCCGTAGTTTTTATAGAATGCTTTTTTAATCCAAGAAATAAAACCAAATTCTTTTATTTCATCCGATCTGAAGAAGTAATATATAAAAAGATATCCGACGCTATAGAAAACCATTGGTTCATAAAATATCAGACTAATGAAATAAAATGAATAGGCCGAAAAAAAACTTGATTTATTTTTACAAGCTTTAGCGTAGAGCCAAAAACTAAAAAGCTGAATGCCTGCGCCAAGTCCGTACATCATAGGCCAAGCTAAAAAAGGATTTACAGCAGCTCCATAAGTATCAAAAATGGCGATCCCAATCAGTCCTGTAAAAGCAGCCGTTTGAAGTCCAAAAAGTTCTTTGGTCAACCTAAAAAAAGAGTAAAAAACAAATAAATCAGCAAGCATTTTAAATAAATTCTGAACAACCATAGAATCATCTAGATACAGAAGCTGTGTTAATGTCATAGTAATAAGATAATAGAAACGTCCTTGGCCGATTGACTGCGCTAAGGAACTTTCTAAAATGCCACCTCTGCGAAAACGATCTACAGCAAAATAGGCATCATCACCGGGTTGTATTCCTGTCCCCCACAGCTGTGAAATAAGTATCCATGAAGCGATTAGAAAAAGGCTGTAAATGACAAACTCTTCACTTTTAAAAAACTTCAGCAATTTAGGCTTCATTAAGATATGCTATCAAGATTGCTTTTATCGTTGCAATTAAAAAGAGTCTATTTAGAATTTAAATATGACGAAGAAAAATATTATCGTAATAGGAGCCTCTTCTGGAATTGGTTTTGAATTAACAAAAAATTTAATCGAAAAAGAAGAAAACATTTGGGCCATTGCTCGAAATACAGAGTCTCTTGAGTCTTTAGAAATAAAGAATTTAAAAATAACCAATGTAGATATCTCGATTCAACAAGAAGTGTTGAATTTTTCTTTGGAATTGAAAGCGGCGCAATTTTTCCCTGATGTGATTATTATTAATGCGGGCATTTACCATAATGACATGCTTGATAATATTGAAACCACAATTTGTGAAAATATATTAAAAACTAATTTTCTTGGCGCTATCTATTGCGTGAACGCGCTATTGCCGCTCGTTCCTCAGACGGCACAGTTTATTACTGTATCATCTTCCTCTGCTTACAAAGGAAGTGCTTTTGAAGGAGCCGGTTATGCTGCAAGCAAGGCAGCCATTTCTATCGCCTTTGAAAGTTTTTATATGAAGTGGTCCAAAAATGGTCCTCTTTTTACAACTATTTTCTTTGGGCCTTTAGATACGTCTTTACGCAGAAACAAAGGCAAATCAATTTTTTTAACCAGTACTGAAAAAGCTGTACAGAAAATAAATAAAGCTATAGATCAGCGTAAACCTGTTTACTACCAACCCGAAATATTATTTTTTTTCTTACGATTAGCTAAAATACTTCCTCCGCGACTCTATTTATTTTTACTTGGGCGTCTTGAATCTAGAATGAATAGATAACTTTAAACTTTTTTGATCACAGCTAGAATTGAAACTCCAAACGAAAAATTGAAGTACTTTAAAAAATACTGCTCTAAAGAAAATATTTTAAATAAAATAAAATTAACTGACTGGTTTGGCAGATCCACATCAGTTAAGGATTTACGCCTTAAAAGACGATTAAAATTTCTAATTAATAAAATAATTGGAAATAGAAATGTATTAAAATAGGATATTTTTTCTATTTTAAAGCCAGCCCGTACAATTTTATTTCTAAACTCAGTTAAAGTGTATCGACGTTTATGATGGTTAATTTCATCATGTTCTGACCACAAAAACATGTAGGCCGGGACGGTCAAGACACCATAGCCATCTTTTTTTAAAATTTTAAAAAATGTTTTTAAAGCACCGATATCATCATCAATATGTTCGATGACATCAAGAGCAATAAGTAAATCAAAATAGTTTTCAGAAAAAGGAACTTCATTTGGAAGATTTCCTTTTTTGATGACACCACTGAATATTTTTTGACTAAAATGAATAGCTTCTTCTGAAAAATCCATGCCTGAAGTTTGTCCTAATTTTTGCAAATCATTTAACATGAGACCACAGCCGCAGCCTGCATCTAAAATTTTTGCATGATCTGGATTTAAATTTTTAACAGAGTTAAGAATTGTTTTTAAGACAATTTCTTTTTTAGCAACAAACCACCAATGTTTACTTTGTGCTTCATAATGATCTTTGTACATTCCTTGATCCACAACTATTGACCTCGTACTGTTGATTAAATATTTTTTAGGAGTTAAAACCAGTTTCACTTTCAACAATATAAATAGGACGATCTTTAACTTCTCGATAAATTTTTCCTATGTATAGACCGATAACGCCAATTGAAAGAAGTTGGAGCCCACCAAAGAATAATATGATCGTAACAACAGACGCCCAACCTCGAATTGTAAAGCTTGGATTAACAATTTTTGAATAAATAATCCATACAGCAAACAGAAAACTAATTCCTGTGATCACCAGCCCCAAAAGACTTGAAATATATAAGGGTTTTTCAGAAAAACTTGTGACGCCATCAAAAGCAAACTTCAAATACTTTTTTAGTGTAAAATTAGAGGTCCCCGCAAAACGGGCATCTCGGTCATAGAGCAAGCCAAATTGTTTAAATCCAATCCAAGCTACAATTCCTCTAAAGTAACGATTTTCTTCACGTATCATTTTTAAATGAACCAACGCTTTTTTATCAATCAGCCTGAAGTCTCCCGTGTCTAATGGAATTTTAATATCACTCAAGTAATCCAGTAGACGATAATAAATTTTTGCTGAGAATTGAAAAAACACACCTGTCGATACTCGTTTACGTCGTACACCATAGACAATATCAAATCCGTTTTCCCAAATAGCAATCATGTTCAGAATAACTTCCGGAGGATCTTGCAGATCATCATCAATAATCACCAACAGATCACAGTCTGCCTTATCTAGACCAGCGGCAATCGCATATTGATTTCCAAAATTTCTTGAAAAATTAATAATTTTTAAAGTCGGATCTTTTTTGGATAGCTCGATAAGAAGTTGTTGTGTTTTGTCAGTACTGCCATCATTTACAAAAATAATCTCTGAATTAAAGTGAGGCTTTAACTGTTCTAAAACCAAGCGCATCCTTCTGTGGAACTCGACAATTCCTTTTTCAGCAAAATAAGTCGGAACGACAACATTCAGACTTTTTGTCACGCCTAAAAGGTGACGAAAATATTTTTGAATGAGTCTATCAATATAATCTTCAGAAAAATTAATACCTAACTTGAAAAACAGTGGCTTAATATGATTTATATCGATTGGATAATTTGAGCCTTTTTCAACAATATGAAATAGGCCTTTTTTGTTTAAAAAGCGTTCTATTTTGTGAACTAAATCATGGACAGAAATATTGAATGGACTGGCTATATTAATTATTTGATTAACGATTTTTTTCTCTCTTAAAATTAAATCTGTTAAAAAATAGACATCATCAATATCTATTATATTTCGAGAAGCTAAGTTCCATAATTCAAATTTATCGCCCTTCAAAACAGAATGAGTTAAATAGCTTAAAAGAGTTTTATCATCTTGCGATCGGCTTGCAATAATCGGAACGCGAATGATTAAATAATTTTGAGCATTTTCGATAATTAATTTTTCTATTTTTAATTTATTTTGCACATAAGACGTTTGCTTTTCTTCAATGTCGTAAATGCTAGCTGTACTGAAATAAACAAATATTTTTTTCGAGTGTTCAATCAAAGCATTTTGAATCAATGTTTCTTCTGTTTGATGAAATGGGCTGTTTGAATCTGAATGATCACTTGCAAAAATAAGAATTTGTTCATTTTGCGAATATTCGACAAATCGATCAGCAATAGAACCTTTACCAATAATCATTTCTTCCCCGAATCACATCTTTTAATTTACTAGCTTAGGAAGTAAACGTAAAATGATCCAATAGAAATCAATATTTGCTGCAAAAGACATCATATTTTGTGAAACTAAAAATGCAAACCTTTAAATTAACTAGCTTTAGTTGACAGTTTGTAAATGTTCTTTTAAATTTTTAGCTCTTTTAAGACTGACGCGGGAGTAGCTCAGTTGATAGAGCGATGCCTTGCCAAGGCATAGGTCGCGGGTTTGAGTCCCGTCTCCCGCTCCAAACTTAAAAAGTTTGGAGAACCCGAGAATTGTGAACATACTTCATTTGCTTTCTCAAAATCATCTGACCGGCGCCGAGGTTTATGCCGCGACGATCGCTCGTGAACAACTGCGAAATTTCCATGTGGTGTATCAAGTCTCAAACGGATTTTTTTATCCCAGTCAAGCTCTGAAGATTGATCTGCAAGTCGAAACAAAATCGAAGTTTACTTTTATAAAGAATATTTTTTGGCTTAGAAAATTTATTAAAAAAAATAAAATTGATATCGTGCATGCGCATTCACGTGCGGCCAGTAAATTGGCCTACTGGAGCACTTGGGGAATACCGACAGCCCTTGTGTCGACAGTACATGGGCTGCAACACAGTTCTTTTTCTAAGAAATTAATGAACCAATATGGTGAGCTGATTTTGTGTGTTTGTGAAAATATTCGATCGCATTTAATTCGTGATTTCAAGTACTCTGATTTCAAATTAAAAGTTCTTCGCAATGCAATTGATCCCGAAAAGTATGTCTTCTCTGGTGCCGAGCCCCGCCATGCAGATCTAAAGCTCAAAATCGCCGTGATCGGTCGCACAACGGGCCCCAAGAAAGAGCGAACAGAGCAAATTATTCAAAACCTTTTCGACTTAAAATTAAATTTTGAAATTGAAGTCGACCTCATTGGTGGCGAAAAATTTGATTTAGCAATCGGCTCTGATATTTTAAATCAGCTGAATGAAAAAAAAATACAAGAGCTTAAAAGCTCTGATCTAAAAAGTTACGATTGTATAATCGGCTCGGGCCGCGTCTGCATGGAAGCCCTGATCACGGGTATTCCGACAATTGCTTTTGGTGAAGCGGCTTATATTGGCTTAATTCGTTTGGCTCATTTTCAAAATGCGCTATTTTCTAATTTTGGTGACATTGATTTGAATTCAAAGGGGCCACAATTAAATTTACAGCAATTCAAAGCCGATCTTGAATGTTTAAACAAAAATGAAATTCAAGAAATAGAACTTCGCCAATTGTCTGAATTAGCTTTACACGAGTTTTCAATTAAAAATATTTATTCACATCTTGAGCGCATTTACCAATCTGCTTTGTTTATTAAAAAACACCCAAGATGGATTCCCGTCTTGATGTACCATAAAATTCCTGATGCAGAAATTCAAACTGAACATAAAATATTTGTGACGAAGGATCGTTTTGAAAAACATCTACAGTTTTTTAAATCTCAAGGTTTTAAAACGATCACGTTCAATGAGCTTTCTCTTTTTAGGTCAGGCGAAATTTCGATGTCTCAATTTCCAAAAAAGCCCTTGATACTAACTTTTGATGATGGCTACAAAGACAATTTAGAAAATGCTTCGCCACTTTTAAAAAAATATAACATGAAGGCACAAATTTTTTTACTGGCTGAATCGCAGATTAGTTCGAACCAGTGGGATCATTCTGACACAGAGCCCACACACGAAATTGTCAGTGGGCCTGATCGACAAAAATGGCTGAATAGCGCCTTTGAAATTGGTTCCCATGGATTTTCTCATCAAAGAATCACTTTAATGAATTCTGAAGAGGCCAGTAATGAGCTTGCCGAGTCCAAAAAATCTTTAGAAAAAGAGTTCAACCAAAAGGTAAAAGTCTTTGCCTTTACATATGGTGACACCAATCTTCAAGCCTCTCAAATGGCACAAGTTGCCGGTTACGAATACGCCGTGAACACAGATCAAGGCGGTTTACATATCGAGGAAAATCCTTTTCAAATTTTTAGAGTTAATATTTTTCCTAATGAAACATTTTTATCTCTATTAAAAAAAACTTCGAGCTGGTACCGCAGATATTATTATTGGAAAAGAAAAAAATGAAAACTGATCAAAGCCAAATTCAATTAATCCAAAACCGTGACCCTGCAACACTTAAAAAACTTTTTGAAGAAACGAATCCTTACCTATTTAAAATTTTAAATTCAAACCGTATTTTTGGTGAAGCTCGCGAAGACATTGTACAAAGATCTTGGGAAACTTTTTTTAAAAATTTTTCACAGTTCAAAGGTGATTCACAAGTAAAAGTTTTTATTGCAGGTATTCTGATTAATAAAATTCGCGAATACCGTCGGGAAATTAAAAAATCAGTTCTGTTTGATGAAGCCGAAGATGTTCTTGGACAAGCTTTTACACCTGAAGGCTGGTGGAAGGTTGACCCGGCTGACCCAGCCGCTTTGATGAACTCTAAGGAAGCTCTTCAGTTTATCCAAGAGTGCTTACAATCCCTGACTGATACACAACGCGAAGCTTTTGTACTTAAAGAAGTTGAAGATTCAGGTACTGATGAAATCTGTAAGATTCTAGATATTAATATCTCTCACTTAGGAGTCCTCATTTTTAGGGCTAAAGATAAATTGCGCAAATGTTTAACTGGCAAAGTGAGTTTAAATTTTTAATGAGTTTCAAAGATCGAATTAAACATTTCTGGCATGACTTTTATTTCAAGATTTTTGGAAAGCCTGGGGAACATTTTGCAATGAAATGCCAAGACATCGCTTCACAAATTGATTTACATCGCAAACCAAAAGGTTTAATCCCTGCTCTCAGATTCTACACACATCTTAGCCTTTGCAAAGCCTGTGCAAATTATTATCATTTCTCTCAGTTTATACAAAAAAAACTACAAGAGCTGATCAGCCAAAATATTTCTGACGAAACTTATAAAAAGCTCAATGAAGATCTCGTTAAAAAATATAAAAAAGACTTTTCTAAAGATTCGAATTAACCGAATTTATTCCTGCGCGAATCAGATCAGGCTGCTTCCACGGAACAAAGTGATTCATACCAGGTACGCGCATGACTTTCAAAATTAATTTTTTTGATATTTTTTTTCTAAATAGTCTACGTTGGCCGGCGGAACCAAATCATCGTCTTCGCCCTGAATGATGTAGACTTGAGCTTTGATCCGACTCCACAATGGCTGCATTTTTTCAAGCTCACTTTTGAGCGGTCTAATTTCATCGTTGCAAACTAAAAGCTCGGTTGGGATCATCCAACGAAACAACGACCAATTTGCAGGCCACTGAAACCATTTCATTTCTTCCAAGGACGGGTCTACTGAACTGGCCACAAAAACAAGACCTGCAACTTGATCAGGATAATCCATCGCCATACGCGCAATCACAGGCCCACCCAACGAGTGCCCTACAAGAATCGCGGGAAGTCCACTTTGATTGTACTTTAACGCTTCGATGATCAACTTCGCTTGTGTCGCCATCGATCTTTCAACGACTCCCCGATCTGAGCCCGCAAAACCAGGACGATCGATCGCAATCACGTGAAATTTTTTTTGCAGTTCAGAATCAAGTAAAAACTCGGACCAGCCCTTCCAAGAGCCTGGAGACCCATGCACAAAAACCAAAGGTCTTCGTTTCACATCTCCCGAAAAAGCAAAATGCATTTTTCGATCAGCAACTTGATAAGTGACGAAATTATTTGGATAATTTTTTTCAAACTCAGTTATTTTTTGATCAATCATTTTAGTTGGATTCTGACATCCCAACTGAGTCATGAGATAAAAAAAGATTAAAAGCCTGCTAGTCAGTTTCATTCAAGTAATCCGACTGTTGCAATAAAAGATAAAAAGTATTGATCTTGTTGATCTTTAACATAATCTGCATGGCGTCTTTCGTCTCCCAAAAGAGTGATTTTCATTATTTGTAAAATAGGGAAATAACGATCGGCCTCTTCAGGAAATGCCAGCCAAAAACCATAAGCGAAGTGGTTAAGACCCGCCGAGTGATCGGAGGGACCATAAAAATAAGCGTTGTGTTTTTCGTCTCCCCAGCCAAACTTAAAAATGAAATTGGGCTCCATGTGGGTATTGAAAAGATTAAAGTCAGTAAGTTTATATTTAGTTGTCAGTTCTAAATAATTTCCCTTATGTGCAACGATATCTTTTGCATAAGTAATATCGATCTCAGCTTGGTAATTTGAATTATATCCTGGAAGAAAAAATTCAAGACCTGCGCTTACTTCTTGTGTATCGTCGCGATCGACAAATTGATTTTTAATCGAATCATGGGCCGGAAACAAAGGGTTATCACTGATGCTTGCCAATTGAAAACGATAACGTATTATGTCGTCTTTTAAATCATCACGATAGCTGAGTGAATCTCCTAAAAATTCAATACGGTCGTCTAAAAAAAATAAGGCTAAAACAGGATCAATCTGAAAATCAGAATAAAAGACAGCACCGCGCTTTTGCAAAGCCGATGAATAGCGCGCACCTATGTTAACACTACTTAACAAACCTTTGTGATGAGCATCAGCAAACAGGTCAAATGTAAAAAAAGTGAACAGAATAAAATAAAAAAACTTCATGTCACAGCAAGTGAATACTTAAGTATGTTCTGAACAATTGCAAAATCTGTTTGTGGATTAGCTAAAATCAGTCTTAAAAAAGTTGTTCCATCTTTTAGAGTTGAATAGTTAACCATCGCTTGATTTAAATCACGTAGCTGTTCACGCACATGCAAAGACCAAGTCTTCAGTTGTTCCTTATTTTGTTTTGCTATTTCGGGCGGCTTAATCTGCACACACAAGTTTAAAAATTGAGGATCAGCTAATAGTGTCAAACGCTCTTGGGTCTGAATCCATTTCACTGTTTCATCTCGAACTGTAACCAATCGATCGACAAATTCGCCAAGTTTGTCTGTTCCATTGCTTTTCCAAATTGTCCAAAAACTCAAAGAGTCAGCTTTACGTCCGCATTGCCAAGATAAACGACCTCGATCAATCACTTCGTTGCCATCGTGAAATAAATAATCTGCGCCGCTAACATCATTGGCTTGTAACAAAATCTGTGGGTCTTGAGTTAAAAAATAACTACAAGTTAATTGAGCTCCAAAAAGTTTGTGGGCATCAAAAGTAACAGAATCTACTTTTTCAATTCCCTGAACATAAGGCTTTAATTTTTTTGAAAACAAAGCTGGCCCACCCCAAGCCGCATCGACATGAAGCCAAATTTTATTTTGCTGACAAATTTCAGAAATTTCTTCGATTGGATCAAAAGCTCCGAAGACAGTCGTACCTGCAGTGGCACAAACTAAAAGTGGAACATCATTTTCTTGACTGTGAAGTTTAATTTTACTTTTTAAATCACTTGAAAGCATCTGACCTTGGCTGTTTGTTGCAACAGTGATCACACTCTGATTGCCAAAACCTAAAGCCACACACGCTTTTCGAAAAGAATAATGAGCTTCTTCTGAAACAAAAATTTTAGCTTTTAAATTTGCGGGCCAACCATTTTCTTTGGCCTCAGGGAATTTTTTTTGGCGCGCGCAGTGAATGGCCATGAAGTTCGCGGCACTGCCACCGGGGACTGAAACACCTTCGGCATTTCGTGAATCCCAGCCGATCAATTGACCTAATTTTTTAACAACTTCCATTTCAACTAAAGTCATTGCAGGGCTTGCTTCAAATGTAGCCATCGTTGATCGCGTTTCAGCAATCACTTGCTCTGCTAAAACCATCTCTGGTAGTACGCCAGAAAATAATTGATTCATAAAATAAGGCGAGCTAGTTGTAACTGAACTTTCGCGAATTTTTTCGACAGATGCGACCAATTCGTTCCAACGCAAAGATTTTGATTCCAAATCAAGATCCAGATTTTTTTTAAGATCGTCTAATTTTGATGACTTGAAGTTAAGCGCCTGAACCGCTTCAGAAATTTTTGGTGTGTAAACATGAATTGTTTCACCTGTTTTTGAAAGACATTTAATTTCGTGTTCAGAACCGGCCGGTATAAATAAAGTTTGACCCGCTTCATGAATTGTTAAATCAGCTTTAATATATGTATTTGTTCTGTTCTCAAAAACTCCACTTTTAAAAAAAGTGTAACAAGAACTAGGTCCGTGAGTATGAACTGGTGAAGAATCACTTTCACTCCAGTGACACTGGACAATTTCAAATAATTCGTTTGCATACAATACATGGCGAGAATACCCCGCACTCATCGACTTCATACGATATTTTTTCCTAACAACTTCATAGAGTAGATATTTATTTGTTCAAAAAGACTCTTTTTTTGTAAAAATAAAATTCCTAAACTCGCAAACAAAACAATTAAGGCTAATGTAAATAATAAGCCCGAATCGTCTTGAATAACAATTCCCAAGATAAAAACATGACTCATCAGTGCTCCGGCCATAATACCCGCAGCCATCAAAGCACCAAAAAGTTGAGTCGCCGGGATCAATAGTAAAACACTTGCTATAAGTTCGCTTGTGCCAGCGAACCATCGACCCCAAGGTTCAACTTTTAAAGTTGTAAAAATATAAATTGATTCAGGCGCGCCAGTGAATTTAAAATAAAGAGTCTGAAGTAAAATAGCTGCAGCAAGCAATCTTAAAATTAAAATCATTTTTTTCATAAGCTCCTATTACGAACCGAGACTCTCGGTTTTGCAAATAAATTGGTAAAAACCTCTTTACTCTGTGAGTCTTGAAGTCGTTCCATCTTACAAAAAATAATTTGATGCACAAAATTTGACTTTATCTCATTATAAGAAAGTAAAAATGTAATATGAGGGACTTAACAGCCTCTCATTCGATGGAGGTTTTATGCACAAAACTCGCATCACTTTTTGCATGTTGAATATTTGGTTTATCTTATTATCCAGTCCTCAATTTACTTTAGCAAAAGAGACTTTAACAACAAAAATAATCAGTGAATCGGGTGAAAATCGCGTTCAGATGATCGAACTTTACAGTTCGGAATCTTGTTCAAGCTGCCCGCCAGCTGATATTTGGCTTTCAGCTTTACAAAGCAAAACGGGGCTGTGGAAAAAATTTATACCGATCGCATTTCATGTGGATTACTGGAATCATCTGAACTGGAAAGATGAATTTTCTTCGAAAGAGATGACCCAGCGACAGACTGATATTTCTAAAAAATGGCCTGAACCCAGCGTTTATACTCCAGCCGTCGTTTTAAATGGAGCCGAGTTGAAAATGTGGCGAACAAACGAGCTGACCTTTTCATCTGAGAAATCGGCGTACCAATTAAAGCTCACTCAAAACCATATTTTTGAATACGATGTCGATTTAAAAGGGCTTAAAAGCAAAACAAGTTATATTTCGCGCACCGCCCTATTAGGTTTTGGTCTTGAATCGAATGTCACATCAGGTGAAAATTCAGGAGTGAAATTGAAACATAACTTTGTCGTACTTGATTGGGCCTCTTTACCTGTCGAATCAAATCAGAAAATTCATTTTGCGTTTAAAAAACCGCAAAAAAAATACGCCCGATTAGCTGTCGTGACTTGGATCGAGGAAGTTGGAAATCCAACTCCTTTGCAAGCTACCGGAGGTTATCTTTAAGTGTTCACTTTAAGCACTGGATTTTTTTCTATTTTTGTAGGAACTTTTATTCTTGAAGATGTCGCTTTGGCTGCTGCAATTGCATTGGCAGCTCGCGGCGAAGTTCACTTGGTGATGGCTTTTTTAGCCTGTTTTTTTGGAATTTTTATTGGTGATGTTCTACTTTACGCTGTTGGTTTTACAGTCGCAACTTTTCCACGACTATCAAAGTGGTCAATCTTTAAAAAAATTAAATCTCTGCAAAGTAGCCCGATCAATCAAGTTCTCAATCAAAGTCTTTTTTTGTGTCGTTTTATTCCAGGTACTCGTTTACCAACTTATTTATTTTCAGGTCTTATTGGGTACTCATTCGTTCCTTTTTTAATGATCAATCTATTCAGTGTTTTTTTGTGGGTCGGACTTGCTTTTGCATTTGGTCAGTCATTGCAAAAATTAATTTCAAATCATTTCACCATTTCTTTAGTTTGTATTTTTATTTTATTTTCTTTTTTACGAAATTTTATTATTGCAATGTCACACCCCTGGCAGCGAAAAGCTTATTTTCAAGCTTGGCGCAAGTGGCTGAGTTTTGAATTTTGGCCGCCTTGGTTTTTTTATTTGCCGATTGCTCCACGATACTTGTATTTGTCGCTTAAACACCGCAGTTTTCTTTTACCTTTTTATGCTAATCCGGGAATTGCTCACGCAGGTCTCGTTGGCGAATCCAAATGGGACTTTTACAAACATCTTCAACAAAATAATTTTGCCTTAAAAACATTTTTAGTCCCAGCGACAGCAAAACAAAAAGAATTTATTCTTGAAAAATTACAAACTGAAAATTTAAGTTACCCATTTATCTTAAAGCCCGATGAAGGCCAAAGAGGCTACGCTGTTCGACTTATTAAAAATGAAACTGAACTGACGGATTATTTAAAAATATCGAAAGATTCTGTACTTCTGCAAGAGTACAGCCCCGGGCCTTTTGAAGCTGGATTATTTTACTACCGCTTGCCTTTAGCCAACAAAGGTTTTTTATTTTCAATCACCGACAAAGAATTTCCATTCGTTATTGGAGATGGAAAATCGAAATTAGGAAATCTTATTTTAAATGATTCTCGTGCAAAAATTATCGCAGCTACTTATTTTGAAAGATTCGCTCAAGCTTTAGACGATGTGCCTGCAGCTCATGAAGTCGTCACTTTATCAACGTGTGGCAATCACTGCCAAGGTGCTATTTTTAAAAATGGCTTTGCTCTGAAAACCGAAGCTTTATCTTTAACAATCGAAAAAATAGCTCAGCAAATTCCTGATTTTTATTTTGGTCGATTTGATATTCGTTACAGTTCAAAAGCTGACCTCATGCAGGGGAAAAACTTTAAGATTGTCGAAGTGAACGGTGCCGGCAGTGAAGCAACTCATATTTGGGATGCTCAGACAAAACTTTTTGAAGCTTATCAAGTGCTTTTTACCCAATGGGCTTTACTTTTTGAAATTGGTGACCGAATTAAAAAAAATAATTTAATCCAACACCCTGTTCGGCTTATTCAATTTTTTAAAGATCTTGCCAGCATGAAACAGCAAAATAAAAAATTAAGAGTGTCGTCTTAAATGCGAAAGGACTATTCTGTGAAAGAACAAAATGTTTTGCAAACTCTTAAACATGATTTTTTTAGAGGCTTTAACCAAGACCATCAACGGCTTAACCAGTTTCAAAATAAAATCGAATTCGATTTTATTATTGGCACTTACCAGATAAAAACAGCCACGACTAAAAAAGAAGTTATTTCGTCTTTGCAATTACGCCATTTAGTTTTTTACCAAGAGCTTTTACAAAAAAATCACCCCACTGGCTTAGATATTGATCGCTATGATACTTTCTTTGATCATATTGTCGTGATTGACAAAAAAACGACTGAAGTGATTGCAACTTATCGTATACTTTGTTCAAAATTTAGCGAAGATTTTTATTCAAAGTCAGAATTTAACTTAGACCAAATTAAATTACTTAATTCACCCTTGCTTGAAGTCGGTCGAGCTTGTGTTCATCCCAATTACAGAAAAAGCACCGTGCTAAGCTGTCTTTGGAGAGGAATTTCAGAGTATCTTAAATTATCGGGCAGCCAAACTTTATTGGGTTGCGGCTCGATCAAAACAGAAGATCCAAAAGACGCGGCCCTGATGACCTTGTACTTCGAAAAAAATAAAATGATTTTACCCCAAATCACTTGCGAGCCTTTAGCACCTTTTAAAATAATCCATTTTAACCAGATTTTGTCTTTACAAAGAAACGCAGATTGGACTTCTGCAGAAGATCAAAAAATAAAAGATCTTTTACCACCTTTGTTCAGAAGTTACTTAAAAGCGGGCGCACTTGTGACAGCTGAACCGGCTTGGGATCGTGACTTTAAATGTGTCGATTATCTGATTTTTCTAGATACTCAAAACTTACTAGGTACTTATGAAAAAAGATTTTTCTAGAAAAGTAAATTTAATCGGTGTTCCTTCAAGTTTTGGAAGTCATTTCAAAGGCGTACAAAACGGCCCTATCAGCCTTCGTCGAAATGGGCTGATGAATGAGCTTAAATCGACAAATCATTTATTCGAAGACTTTGGTGACTTGGAAATTTTTGAAAACAATAAAGACTCAAATTCGCAAAATAATAAACGGGTCAAAAACGAATCTGAAGCATTGCTTGTTTGCCAAAAGGTCTTTGAACAAGTTCTTCAATCTTATCAGGCGAATTGTTTTCCTTTTATTTTACAGGGGGACCATTCAATTTCGATGGGAACGATTGCTGCAAGCGCTGCGTACTACAATCAAAAAAATAAAAAGATTGGCGTCATATGGTTTGATGCTCACGGTGATATCAATACGCCTGAAACAAGTTTATCTGGTAATTTACATGGTATGCCCGTCGCTCATTTATTGGGTGAGGGGCTTTCCTTATTTAAAAATCTTGCGGGATTTAGCCCTGCCGTGAAACCTGAAAATTTTATTTTAATCGGATCGCGAGATTTAGATCCGGGCGAAATAGAGATGATACAGCGTTTGGGTGTTCGCGTTTTTCAACAAAATGAAATCAACGAAAAAGGCATGGACTTTGTGATTTCAGAAGCTCTTCGTTTAGCTACTTTTAATACGGCCGGCGTGCATGTCTCGTTTGATGTCGATTGTTTAGATCCGCAGGAAGCCCCCGGAGTTAGTCTGCAAGTTCAAAACGGAATATCTGTTCAGGATGCACTAAAGGCACTTACGCATTTAGCGGCTTCAAATCAAATCATCGCCTTTGAAATGGCCGAGCTCAACACTGAGTACGATCTTGATTTTAAAACCACTCAAGCGGCTCTTGAACTTATTAAAACTTTTTTTCTTAATTTAAAAAATGAACTATCTTAAAGTTATTATTTTATTTTTAAGTACTTTTGTTTACTTCCTGAGAACTTTGATTCGACCCGATCTAGTTTTAGACTTGAAGCAAAAATGGGCTCAGTTTTTAATCGCTCAGTTTGGCTATACGATTCATGTCACAGGGGATGCGCCGCTGAATGGGCCGCTGATCTTAGTTGGTAATCATATTAGCTTTTTAGATATTCTTGTCCTGATGGCTGTGCATCCAAAAATTACGTTTGTTGCAAAAAAAGAAATTCGGCGCTGGCCAATTGTCGGGATCTCGGCTTATCGAGTTGGAACTTTATTTGTGGACCGAAGTCCTCAAGCCGATCGCAAAAAGACACGTCATGAAATTGCACAACAACTTGAAAAAAATAAAGCGATGTTGGTGATTTTTCCATCGGGTACAACAACTTTAGACGAAGCTAAACTTTGGAAGAAAGGCGCATTTGAAATTGCACAAGATTCAAATATTCCTGTGCAACTTTTTAAACTTTCCTACAAGCCTTTACGAGAATCGGCCTACATTGATGACGACAACATAATGACCCAGATGAGCCACATGCTCGATATTAAAAATAAAACAGTGCACTTACAATGGCTTGAAAAAAGATTTGTCGATCATCCGCAAGAAAACGCCGATCAAATGCGAAAAAAAATTCTTGAGCTTAATCAGTAACCAAAATACTTTAATATTTGCACAGCCGACACCGCCAATGCATAAGCAAATACATTACTTAAAACAAGCTGCAAAAGCGCCGGCGTCCAAGAGCCCGTTTCTTTTTTTAATATAGCCACTGTTGATAAACATTGTAGAGCAATAATAAAAAATATTAAAATTCCCACCACACTGGCGACTGTAAAAATTTTTGTTCCATCGGTAAATACCGCGTCTCGCATGGCTTTAAGTAAACCTTGCGTTTGCGCTTCGTCGGAACCATCGACGTTAAAGACTAAAGCTAAAGCCGAAACAAAAACTTCTCGGGCTGCAAAGGCTGAAATCAGTCCGAAGCCCACACGCCAATCTAAACCCATGGGTTTAAAAACGGGCTCGATCGCTTGACCCACTTGAGCCGCATAACTTGAAACAGCAATCTGCGAAGCCGACAATCCGTTTGCGTCCGTGGGCCTTGGAAAATGAGTTCCAAACCAAAGTACCAAAGCCAAGGTTAAAATAATCGGGCCGGCTCGTAGTGCAAAAGTTTTTGATTTCATCAGGGCTTGCCATAAAATAATTCGAGGCCTTGGTTGACGATACGGTGGAAGCTCCATCATTAAACGCGTTTTTTGCTCTCCTTTTAAAATCAAAGCTAAAATTTTGGCGGCTATGGCCCCAATAAAAATTGAAGCAAAATAAAGAACCGACATAATTAAACCGGCAGCCAAAGGATTTTGATCGGCATATAAAAAACCAATCAATAAACCATAAACCGGTAACCGAGCTGAACATGTCATAAAAGGTATAATACACTGAGCAATCAGCTTTTCTTTTTTTGATGTGATATTTCGCGTGGCCATGATCGCTGGAATGGCACAAGCAAAGCCCGATAGCAAAGGAACAAAAGAGCGTCCGCCTAAACCCACCATCGACAGTGGCTTATCAATTAAGGCCGCAACACGCGCAAGGTAGCCAGTTGCCTCTAGCAAACCAATTCCTAAGAATAAAATAAAAATTTGTGGGATAAATATAACCACTCCACCAATTGCTGTCACTAAACCTGAGCCTAAAAAATCTCCGAAGAGCCCCGGAATACTCCCGGTGGTAAAATCTGCAGTTACTGAGAACAAATGATCTATCAAATCCATCATGGGTTGCGCTAGCCAATAGATCGATGAAAACAAGCCTGTCATAATTAAAAAAAAGAATAAAAATCCAAAAATAGGATGCAATAAAACGTGATCGATCGAGTCTGTGAAAGAGTGATCTTTATTTTTTTTTGCTTCGATCGAATATTTTAAGGCTTGATCAGACAATTCTTGCGCTTCGATGAGATATTTTTCTTGTTGAGCCAAAGTCCACTTAATCGGAGACTGAATCAACTGATTTAAAGACTTATTTTTCTGATTCGTGTCGGCCATTTTTTGAATAACAACTTCAAGGCCCTTTCCCAAAAGTCCGTCAAAAGCCACAACTTCGATCTCGAATCTTTTTTTCAAAACTGATAAATCCAGAACGGCTTTTTGTTTTTCGATCATATCGACCATTGTTACAACAAGCACGATCGGGTAACCTGTCGGCTTGAGTTGCTCGACCAGAACCAAGTGACGATTTAATTGAGTCGCATCAGCAACAACAATGATTCCATTCAGCTGCATTTTAAATTTTGTTGAATCGAATAAAGTTTTATACGTCACAACCTCATCTTCAGACTGAGGATTAAAAGAATAAATTCCCGGCGTATCAACGACTTGTGATTTAAAGTTCCCCGCCTTTTCGCTGAGCGCAGGACGTAACTGCCCGACACTGTACTCGACAGTAGCTCCTGGATAATTAACTGTTTTTGAACGTGAACCTGTCAGCCAATTATATAAAGTTGTCTTACCTGAATTCGGAGAACCTACGAGGGCCCATGTAGACATAACATCTCCTGCTGATTAAGCGCTAACCGAGTTTGGCCAAACTGAATAATTGTGACTGAACCAAAAGAAACTTTTCGAATCACCGCGATTTCGATACCAGGCCTTAAACCTAATTCGTATAGTCTTTGCAACATGTCTTGCGCTTCGCCGGCAGGCAAATCTGTTTTGGTATATTTAATTTGCTGAATTATAAAAGTCGTCATTTAAAATCACCTTGTGTCCGTCAAGCTCACAAAAACTGATAGAAATGACAATCATTATCAATTAAAGGCCTCTAAATGAAAATCGAGTGATAAATCAAAGATCAGGATTGTAAATCCAACCCAGTTTAAGCCCGACGTTTTCTGAATAGTTCTGCGGCTCAGTAAAAAAACGTCCCGATTTTTGTCCGTCGATCAAAAGTTCAACTTGCTCAGACTGGTCGATCGACCACTTTTCATAAAAGATTTCTAATTTCCATGGACGAGTTAGAGAAGAATTTAATTTTTCGTAGGCAATCGAAAATTTGTAAGCTCTTCCTTGATTTTGTCGATGATTAATATCTGAATATTTTGAACCTAAATCTGATAACTTAGATTCGATCTGTCCATTTAAAAAAAAATCGTACTCGGCATCAAAAACAAACTGTGACTCTTGATCTTCTAACTTATTTTGGTAGGTCATCCCCAACGGCACGTAAAGATAATTTCCAAGACGTCGATAAAAAGCAGCGCTTTCACCACGATCATACAAATATTTATCTCCAAGACCAAGAAAAACTGAAAGTTCATCCGTGATATGAAAAATAAAACGCTGAACTATATTTAAAATAAGAACATTGGTTTTTGCTTGATAAGCTGTGCACTGATTTGTATTGATGTCGCACAACGCCCCATCGTAATCTAAATGACCAGAAAATAAATCGGTCCTTAGCTCAGCTTCAAGCTGATTTAACAACGAATAATTAAAATGCATCCAAGCTCCGATGAGCACCCCAGCATGCGAAATAAATCCAGGCTCAGAGTAGCGGTATTGTGAAAGGGTCACGCCAGCAAGTAGCGTTGGATTTTTTGCAGTTATTTCATTTTTTGTCTTTAACGCTTCGTCAGATAAAACGAGTTTTGAATAAATGAACACGATGATCACAAAAAATAATTTCATATCTTAGGTCTAGTTCACTTCATTTTAAAGAACAATCTCGATTTACGTCTAGATTCTTAAAGTCGATCGTTAAAAGACTCAAGTCCTGTGACTTTCATCCCGAACCAAGACTTATGAACTGCTTGAAAGCTCGCTTTCTACTTATTCTATCAGCAATTTTTTTGAATCAAGTTGTCTTTGCTGAAGTTCTGCGTTGGCCTCAGACCTGCACAGAGGGAGAACTTGAAATCACAAATACTTTAAATAGCGAAGTACACGCTTGGGTTCAAACGTTTAATCCAGGTTTGCTCTCAGAAGATGAAGTCATTGTTGAAGCTCATGGCCTGTTAAAGTTAAAACTGAAACAGCCAGGCTCGTTGACCCGCCATTCGCTTTTACATTTTTATGCGAATAACTCTTTAAAGGCTTTTTTTAAATGCGGTGATCAAAAATTTCCAGCTCATTCTTTTGAAGGCGGCATTTTGACTTTTCAAAAATCAGATCTATCTGAAAATAAATTGTGGATTCAAAATATTTACGATGGTCAAAACAAAATTCACATTGAATTAATAAGTGAAAAAATGAAAGTTATTTTTTCCGAGGACTTATTCTTGAAATCGTTTGAACAATTCAGTTATAAAAATATTTTATTTAAACAACCTTGGGCTGCGCTGCGAATATCAGCTGAAAATCGATTTGCTGCTTTTAACTTAACAAGTAAGGGTTCTGAAGGACCACTACTTTTGAACTTACAAAAGTCGCAAGTTAACCCTACAGCTTTTTATTTTTTAGTCGCTCCTCGTGAAAATAGCGCAGAAAGCAACCGCGAATCTTTTATTGTCAAGATGACTGATGAGTCTATGGCTGAGCGGGCTCGCGAATTAATCGCTAATCCCCGTTTAGAAAAAATGCTCTTTGCAAAAATTGAAAAAGGTCACCAAGGTTTTAATCGCAACTGGTCTAAAAAAGATAAAAGCTTTTGGTCATGGTCTGTTACCCGTGTAACTAATTTCGCAGATTTAGGCAGCACGGCGTGCAACGGAGGCCCACAGATTGTTGAGGACCGAATCAATAGTTGGCTTGATGACCCAGGCCAAATCTGTTTTTGGAATTACCGAGTTAAAAAAGAACTTTCAGCCGATGAGGTCGCTCGAGGCCACTGACGAAGCACTTTGACCACGCGTTTCTTCAACGCTCACTCGGATTTTTTTGATATTATATTTTTTAAATAGAGCAAAAAAATCTTTCGCTAAAAGTTGCGACAGTTGCTCGACACTCGTGTTGTTCACATCAAGCCAAATCACTTCGTTTAATGGAAAAGAATAAAATCTTTCGCGGAAATGAATATCATAGTTTTTTCCGTCATCACTAATTTTGTATTTCATATCTTTATGCAAGCGCGGAAGCAGAATATGCTCATCCCACAGATCAAGGTGGGCTTTGATCGCTTTTTTAAAAATATTGAAGTCAATAAAGTAGCCCGTTTTTTCGTACTCTTTTCCTGAAGGGCACCGGATATCGATTTTAACTTGATAATTATGTCCGTGCAGCATTTCTGCTTTATGTTCGTCAAAAATAAGAAAATGCGCTGATGAAAACTTGAAATTTTGTTTTGCAAGGTGCAGTGTAGTGAATGTCATTATTGAATTCCTTTTTGAAAGGTTTAGCATGAAGTATGAATTGAAGCAGCATTTTCAAATCGAATCCGCAAGATTTTTACCGAATTTAGGTAAAGACCACCCCTGTGCAAGTATTCACGGACACAGTTTTAAAATTATCTTAACTTTAGTCGGTGATCTTGATCCTCAAATCGGTTGGTTGATGGACTACCACAAAATCAGCAAAGTCATGCAGCCATTCATACAAACTTTAGATCACAAAGTTCTTAATGATGTTCCTGGTCTTTCAAATCCTACGTCTGAACTTTTAGCAAAATGGCTTTACGAACGTGTCATTAAAGAAATTCCTATTCTAAAACATGTCTCAATTTTAGAAACGCCTTTCACTGAATGCACTTACCCCTCTGTACTTTAGTCTGGGCCGTTTTTTTATATGTACAAATGTACCTCATCTTAATTTTAGAATAGAATATATTTTAGATATTTAGAATTGGCCAATTTTGCGAAGGGAACCTTCATGTTGAAATCTTCACTTTTAATTTTTTCTTTTGCTTTCATTCAATGTGTTAGCCAAAATGCCTTCGCAGAGGCTTCTGTCAAAGCCTCTGTCAGCCTCAACCCAGCCGGCGATTTTGTTGCGACGATGAAAAACGTCAAAGGATCTGCGACACTTGCGGGCGGAAAAATCTCAGCCAAAAACGTTATCATCGATTTGAAAACTTTAACCACGGGCTTAGAGCTGCGCGATGACCATGCTAAAAATAAATATCTTGAAGTCGCTAAATACCCCGAGGCTGTTTTAGTCGAAGCATCCGGAGAAAACGGTAAAGGCCAAGGCTTACTTAAATTTCATGGCAAAGAAGGTCCCATTTCTGGAACTTACAAAGTCATCGATGGGAAATCAGTTATCGCTGAATTCAAAATTAAGCTTTCAGCTTTTGGCATAACTGAAATTAATTACAGAGGAATCGGAGTCGAAGATGATGTTAAATTCGAAGTTCAACTTCCTATCGTAGCAGCTTTGGCGTCAGCGACGGCGCCTGCAGCACCTGCAGTAAAAATACCCGCTAAGCCAACTCAACCGATTAAAAAATAATGAAAGTTATTTTATTTATCTTATTTTTATCAACGATTTTTTCTTGCGGACGAATTGAAAATAGTTCGTCTCAAGACAGTTCGGTTTACAGCGCCCGTGTGACCGGAAGCCCGCAATTTGAAGCGGCCGTTGCGATTATTATTCCGAAATGCAGCGAGTGTCATGCCTCTTGGACAGGTTTGAGCGAATCAAGCTATGTCTCTTCGGGCTTAGTTGTAGCGAAAAATCCAACAGCTTCAAAGGTTTATTATCGTAATCAATTGGGGCCAGGCCCCCAAAACAATATGCCCAGCCAAGGCCGTCCCGCGATGACAGCGGCCGAGTTGCAAACCATTGCTGATTGGATCAATTCGATTCCCTAAAGTTTAATCCATCTGTCTGAAGCTTTGACGATTTAAAAGACTTTAAAGCTAAGCCCGGCTTTCGTCCGATAGATTGATGTGAAAATAAGTTTTAAAAAAACCACGACACAAAATCTTTCGATTGATCAATTGATCGTGGGTGCGTTGAATCACTTGATTGGCGCTTATAGCTTCACAACTGATCAAATTGCATTGGATCATTTCGATGTTAAAATCGTCAACGCCGACGACTTTAGGACTTCGATAACCAACGTCAATCTTTACAAAAATAATATGATTGTTCTTAGTCTTGATTTAAACACCGACCCTGCTTCGAACACAATTTTTTTTGAAATTTCGAAAAGTCAGAAATTTCATTTTGTCTATTTCTGTTTATTATTTAAATTTTTCTATCAGTATATTCAGCAAAATACGTCTTTCCAAAAAATGATCCTGTGTACGAGTCGTTACAATTGCTATCCCTTCGAAAAACTTTTTGGTTTTAGAATCATCGGACACGAGCATCAAATTTTTTATTTACAATTTACGACAACCGAAAGTTTACAAAATATTTGGGAAGAGTATTATGGGAGCGATATCGAAGAAAACCTTTACAATTTTATTTTGCCCGTCGAGGCCGGAGGCTATGTGTCATCAAACGTCAATTTAGAGAAACCAAATGAGGAAATAAAAATGAATCATTTTAAACAAACAGAGAAAGTTCTTTGCGAAAGTGAACAGCCACTGGCTGAAATTAAAGTGGGTTACAATCTTTTTCCAATTTCGATTCGTGATTTAAGTTCCAAAGGAGTTGCTTTCACTGCCCAAACAACGCCTGACAATCCACTGCGTCCCGATCTTCACTTGCAACACATTTACAGCGTCTGGGTTAAAGATAATGCAAATAAAATCAATTGGTCGAACTTAACACTTCAAATCGTTTGGAAAAAAGACCATCTTTACGGTTGTCGAATCATCGACAATTCGGTCTCTTGGAGCCGATACATTGCGGTCAACCAAGTGAAAAGTCACCAAAGACTGACTTTCGCAGAGAGAACCACCGCTTAGATGTTTAGAATTTTCGATTGAGTATGAATGAATAGGCCAATTGTTGGCTGTCGCTCATCGTCCCTAAAGACTGAGTTAATCTAAAATCATCTGTTAAATCATAGTCCATATCTAAAAATACGCCTGTGCTTGTCGCTAAATCTAAATCATCAATTTTACGAAAATTCACAACAACACTTGGTCCCAAACTAAAAGATTTGGTGACGCGCCAATGCACTTTATTCGTCAACCAGGTCGAATTAAAATTTCGGCGTGGGCTAATGGCCTTGTCAACTTTATGGATATCCGCTTTACCCGACATGTAGGATCCTGCTAAGGCGTATCGAATTCGATTCGTAAATAAATAATCATATCCAAGGCCAAGGCCAAAACTTGAAAATGAAGTCAACGCATTACTTTCTACATTTCCAGAAGTTGTTGGAACAACAATGGGTAGTTTCTCTTGCCAAGTATTTGTTGATAGACCGACTAAAAAACCTGCTTTTGCTATCGAAGTTAAAAAAAGAAAACTGATCACTAAATATTTTACCATGAGATATGCACCTGATTTTGTAAGTTCCACTGGTCATCACTCGTGTTCTGTGCGGCCACACTACGAACATTAATCAGTTCAAAACGAAATTCAGTGCGCTGCCAAGGAAAAATCAGTAACCCAAGCGAAAGCCTTGTTGTTTCACTACCTGAAGTTGTTGCAATATCAGGTTTATAAATTTGATGAGTCGTAAAAAAATTGTAACCTTTTGAAAAACCAATAAGGCCTTCAAGAAATGTGTAATAACCTTTATTACTTTTATCAACGGAAGTTTTAGATTGATTATCAAAAAGACCTGCTTCAACAATAAAACTTTTACCTTTTGCAAACCCCAGCCTTGAGTGAACGGCATAGCGATTTTCTTTTTTAAAATCACTTTCCGATTGTAAGGCCGAGGCGCCTAAAGTGTAAGTCTTATCTAAATAGTATTCTCCCATGACGGAACCGCCCACTTGACGAAGTTCTTTTTCTTGGCTTAGATTTCCCATAAAAAAACCACCCGATAACTCGTAATTCTCATTCGAAGACTGAATCCCTAAACCATGAGACTGATCCGTCTGACCAAGACCTATGTAAGAACGATTAAAAGCCGTGTGATCAGGGTGACGAGTCCCAAAAATTTTATCAAACAGACCCGCATACAGCATAAGGCCTTTTTGCATTTGCCAACGCAAGTAATGATTCTTTGAAATATAATTTGAAGGCTTTGGGTCATTTGAACTTGTAAAGCGCCGAGGCGTTGGAACATAGCCGTAGTTAAAAACAAAAGCCAATTCACTTTTTTTATCAAATAAAAAAACCAAATCTAAATCACCCTGCATGTTGATCCAACGATCTTGAGATTTTGGACTTCCCACATCAGTTCGGTAATGCAGTCCGCGGTATTTTATTCCGGGCCGAATCCAATAAGGCAACTCCGTCGACCCTAAAAAACCTGACTGGTCGGCCAGTTGATCCGGCGTTTTGGACGTGAATGTGTCAGCGGTGAATTCCGAAGCAAAAAGCGCACGGCCGTAATCATTCAGTGGACCACCACCCAGACCATTAAAATGACATGTTAAACAGGATTTATAACCATAAGAAATAAAATCAGGGTAAGCCCAACTTGTGGTTTTAAAAAAAATAATCTGACAAAAAAGAACAAACGCGATGAGTGGTGTCTTACAAACTTGCATAGAAACTATTTCATTTTAAGTCTTTAAGGCTGTCAACGAAACTTATAGAAATGAAGCATTCACTTGAACGGATTTATTTAGCCAATATTCTAAATTTGAATTTGACGGAAGAGTTCCTTTTGAATAAAGCATCACAATCGTGCTTCCCATTCGAAACTGACCTAACTCTTCACCTTTTTTAATTTTGACATTCAGATAGACTTTTTCAAAGACTTCGGTCGATAAAAGCTGATTCCCACGGATTTCCGCATCGAAAGCTAATTGGATTTGGCCCACATTCGTTGCACCGACGAACATCACACCAACAAGTCCTCGATCAGTTTGAATTTCAACCAGAACCCGCTCATTAATCGAAAACAGCTCATGAATATTTTCGGTTGACCACGAATTCACGGGCCATAAGGCGCCCGGAATATGAATCGCACGAATAATCTGACCTGACACCGGCGAATGCACTCGATGATAATCTGTTGGACATAAATAATAAGTTAAAAAAATGCCGTCTTGCCATTTTTCTAAAGCTTTTGAATCCCGTGTGAAGTTTTGCACCGAGTAAGTTTTATTTTTAGCTTGTATCAACTGACCCGCTTGAATCACCGCAGCTTGAGTGATGACCGAGTCCGCAGGATGCAAGGACCAGGTTTGACCAACCGGGCGAAGACCCGGCTTTAATTTTCGCACAAAAAAATCACCTAAACAGCTGTAACCTTCAATCGGTAATTCAGCTTCGGCTAAATTAATTCGGTAAGCTTTTGCAAAATTTGCAATAATTATTTTATTTAAAAATGTGGGAAGCTTCAGATGAACAAAAACACCAACTAAATAGCTCAGATGATTCTTGGGTAAAAATCGAGTGATTGATGACATCACTGTATCTTGCTATATTCTTTGACTGATGTCGAAGATTTTTAAAGACCTTAAGCTTCCTATTGATCAAGAACTGACCGAGCACTTAGCTTGGCTAATGCCGCAGCATGGGCCCTATCGAATTTTACGCCAGTCTGTCGATGCACGAAAAAAGCATTCGCCCCACTTTGTTTACACAATTGAAGTCGCCGAAAAAGATGAAATTCTGAGTCTCGAAAAATTTGAGCTTCCAAAATTAACTCAACTTCCCGCTTCGTTTCAAAAACCCATCATCGTGGGTTCAGGTCCGGCGGGTTTATTTGCAGCTTTAAGATTAGTTGAACGCGGAATCCCCTGCCGACTTTTTGAAAGAGGCAGCGAATCATCTGAGCGTATTAAAGGTATCAATCGCTTTTGGCGTTATGGCGAGCTCGACCCCCGAAACAATGTTTGTTACGGCGAAGGTGGCGCAGGACTTTACTCGGACGGAAAACTCATCACACGAATTAAGTCTGATCATATACCTTATGTGCTTAATCGTCTGGTGCAATTCGGGGCACCGCCTGAAATTCAGTGGCTTTCAAATCCCCATGTCGGAAGTGATAAAATCAGACGAGTCATTCCACTGATGCGCGAATTCTTGAAACAGCAGGGCTGCGAAATTCATTACAACACGCAAATCATCAAACTGATTTATGGAAAAAATTCGATCGAAGGTGTTGTCACAGAAAAAAATGAAAACTTTCGATCCGATCACGTGATCTTAGCGACGGGCCATTCGGCTGAAGATATGTTGAACCACTTGATTGAATCTGATGTGCATGTCGAAGGAAAATCTTTTGCCATGGGTCTTCGCATCGAACACTCACAAAAAGAGATCAATGAAATTCAGTATCGTCAGTTTGCAAATCACCCCAAATTAGGCTCTGCAAATTATAAATTGGCTCATCACGACGATCAAACAGGCGTTGGAGTTTACAGCTTTTGCATGTGCCCCGGTGGCTACGTACTTTCAAGTGGAACCGAAAAAGATGGGATTGTCTGCAACGGGATGAGTAATTTTAATCGCAACTCGCCTTTTGCAAATGCAGCTATTGTCGTCAGCATCAATCATCAAGAGCATTTTGGAACTGATCGCATGGGGGGCATGAAGCTTCGCCGTGATTTAGAAACTCAAGCTTTCAAAGCCGTGCAAAAAGCGGGCGGAACAAAAGAAATTCCCGCGCAAAGTTTATCTTCTTTTTTAGATCAAAGTGATCGTAATATTTTGCGAGCCACTTCGTCTCCGTCTGGAGTTAAAGCAATTCGCTTGGATCAAATACTACCGAAGTTTATGACAGAAAAATTAAAAGAGGGCTTGCAGCAGTTTAATAAAAATATGCGAGGCTTTATATCCGACGAAGCCCAGTTTTACGGAATTGAATCACGCACATCTTGCCCCCTGCGAGTCACGCGTGATGAAAAAACCTTACAAAGCACATCACACCCAGGACTATTTCCCTGTGGTGAAGGCGCGGGCTACGCCGGCGGCATTACATCCGCAGCTTGTGACGGTATTAAGTGCGCAGATCAAATTTTTGAAAGTTATTTGTAAGACAAAAAAAAGCCCCACATTTCTGCAGGGCTTTAAATCCATAATGACTTAATTTAATTACTTAATATAGCGTTTGGTACGCGTTGGACGATCCGTCGGAGCGTCATCTGCATTCCAAGTGCGCCCCTCAGGTCGGCCTTCACTGCGACCCTCAGGTCGACTTACACCGCGACTTTCATTGCGCGACGGAGGTCCATCAAAAGATCTTTCACGACGTGGTGGGCGTTCACTGTAACCACCGCCTGCTGCCGGGCCGCGACTAAAACCGCCGCGGTCTGCTGCGCGGTCAGGAGCGCGATCAAACGAGCGATCATTTCGAGGCTCGAAAGATCTTTCATCTGAAGATTGACGAGGCTTAAAACCCGAAGGGCCTGCGAAGTGGCCACCACGCTCAGCGCGTTCTGAACGATCTCCACGATCAGGTCGGTCAAAATTGTTGCCACGGTCGTAGCCGCCGCGATCTCCGCCACGAAAACCACCGCGTCCACCGCCACCAAAACTTCGGCCACCTTCACGAGGGCCTGATCGGTCGCGACCGATAGGTCCACGCTCACGAGATCCGTAATCTTGCATTTCACGCGGCACGACTCCATCACCAACAAAGTCCATTGATGTGTCGCGGTTTTCAAAAATATCGGCGTGATCCGCCACTAAATAACGTTTTAAAAATTCTTCGACAGTAAAATCAAAAGTAAATAATTCTTTCAGTTCACTCATTTTGCGATCCAAGAATTTATTTGCTCTGAAAGCCACGTCTTCTTTAGGGTCCACGGCATTCAATGAACTGATCGCATCTTTCACGCGAAATAAATTCAGTTCATCATTCGAAGGCGCGCGACCTTTTGTCATCGTTGCTTTTGTCACTTGTTGAATACGTTTTAAAGTGCGCACTTCATGCGGAGCTACGATTGATAAAGCCAAACCTTTTTTACCCGCACGACCTGTTCGACCAATACGGTGCGTGTAACTTTCAACTTCACGAGGCAAAGAAAAATTAATCACGTGAGTGAGATCATTGATATCTAATCCACGGGCTGCAACGTCTGTCGCAACAAGAATTTTAATTCGACCTGTTCTAAAATCTTTTAAAATAAAATCACGCTCACGCTGAGGACGATCTCCGTGAATGCAATCCACTTTAAATGATTTACGTTTAAGCCACTCGGTGATTTCTTGTACTTCTCGTTTTGTTTGACAAAAAACCAAGCCATAAAACTCAGGGTTCATGTAAAGAACAGAAGACAGCATTTGTAATTTGCGATCAGGGTAAATTGTATAATAAATTTGCTCGATCTGAGGCTTATCTGCATCGTTTTTATGAATTTCAACTTTATCGTAATCAGGCAAGTACTTTGAAACCACGCGACGAATCTCAGGCGACATCGTTGCAGAAAAAAGCCATTTACGTTTTGAATCACTATCGCCAATTGCGCCCAGAATTTTTTCAAGGTCGTCTTGAAAACCCATTGAAATCATTTCATCTGCTTCATCAAGTACAAGTGTTTGTACGTCATTCAGTTTTAAAGCTTTACGATCAACTAAATCACACAGACGACCCGGGGTTCCAACAACAATATGAACGCCTCGTTTAAGAGCCGCTAACTGACGATCGTATGAAGAACCTCCAAACACAGTTAATGTATTGAGACCCTTCCATTTTGCGATTTTTTGAATTTGAGCCTCAACTTGCGCAGCTAATTCACGTGTTGGACACATCACCAAAGCTTGAACAGATTTTGAAGACGCATCGATTGATTCAACCAATGGAATTCCAAAAGCGCCAGTCTTACCAGTTCCCGTTGCAGCTAAACCCACAAAATCTTTTTCGCGAGCGATCAAAAGCGGAATCGCTTGTTTTTGAATCGGAGTTGGGTTTGTAAATTTCATTTCAGCTAAAGATTTCAAAACTTCTTTAGATAGATTCCAAGATTCAAAAATATTTTCTGAAATGACTTCGGCTAATTCTTCATCAGCGTCGTCATCAAGGTGTTCAATTTCATCTTCGTCAGATGATTTTGTTTTTTTTGTGCGACCTGCCGCTGAAAAACCAAAATTGGTCTCAGTGGGGTCAGAAAAACTGTTGTCTGTGACAGGGTCGATAATAGAAGACGTTACGTCAGATGACGTATTTTCTGTGCTCATGGGCTATCCTTTTTGTACTTTTAAAAAGTACTTTTTTGTATGTGGCACTTTAGGCGAAGCTTTTTGAACATACAAAAAAATAGCCATGGAGTGCGTTTTACCGTTTAGACCTGTGTACTTAATCTTTTTGCATTTGGGTATTAAATTTTATTCATCTTTACAAAATAACGCTAAACTGACTGTTACCGATCAAAACCATGTACAAAATACTGCAATTTATTTTTTGCAAAGTGGAAACCGCGGCATGTAACGAGCAAATCGGTTATGAACTTCATTTTTATTTCCAGCCAATTTTTTGGGTAACTGGTTCAAAGCGTGCCAATAATTAGGTACTGTTAATTTTCCAGTTTTTAAATCTCGTTGACCAAAAATGACTCCATTTTTTTTCAACAGGCGCTTCATTTCATCGACGGCACAAGCTGTATTTCCTTCAGCTGTCAAAATTGTTTTTTCATCCACGGCGCAGTTGGGTCCTCGCCACTTGCGCAAAGACTTTTGATACTCAAGTTGAAACAGACCCACAGCCGGTCCATTTGGCACATCATTGGCCGAATTTTTTGAATTCGGATTACATGATGTTTCAAAAAAACCCATGATTTCAAAAAACCAAGTCCAAAAAGCCACTTTACTGGTGGCTTCCATTTTTTCGTAACCGGGGCACACTTGATCATTTACTAAGTCGGGATAACTTTTTAAGAATGGAGAATCTTTTTCGTTTAAAATAGAGCTTGAAATTTGCTTCGTTAATAAAATTGAAAGCCGGCCAAGCTTCCCGTCTTTATCATTGAAGAACTGGGCACAGTTTTTACCATACTCGTCGTATTTAGATTTTGAGAATTTTAATATTTTACAAGATTGAGTGTCTGTTTCTAAGATTTGAGCAGGATTTTTTGAGTCTTTGCACACGTTTGAAAAATCTACGACTCCTTTAGAAAGTTGTCTTAAGTATTGACCCTCTTTTTCAAGCGCTGTCATTTCTAAAGCCGCATGACACTCGGGGCATGCGGCAGGTGCAGAGACTCCGGCCTCTGTACTAGATAAAGACGCTGACGCAGAGCCTGATGTAGTTTCTGCTTTTAAATTAAATGTCAGAAAAGTAATTAATAGAATTAATTTTATCATAATATCCTTCGAGTTTATTTATTTAAATATTTATATTCACATTTATATTCGATAGCAGACGAAGCCAGCGCTGCTAATTTTTTTTTAAAACTGTACTCTAGTTTTTGATTTGTTTGATTGATTTGCATCAGCAGTTTGTAATTATTTTT
Source organism: Bdellovibrio sp. (assembly GCA_043747435.1). Classification (GTDB taxonomy): domain Bacteria; phylum Bdellovibrionota; class Bdellovibrionia; order Bdellovibrionales; family Bdellovibrionaceae; genus Pseudobdellovibrio. The sequence continues at coordinate 83,374 of JAYTPD010000050.1, forward strand.
TTGATCTTTGCAGGTTTGATTTTTTTCTTGCTGAAGATCGTTTGCTGATAACTTGTTAAAGATTTCGGATTCACAATCAATATCGGAAGCTTCTTTGTAACTCACTTTATTTAATTCAGCAAAAATAACTTCTTCACCAAGACGAAGCACAAAGCTGTCTTGATCTGTTTCATATTTCAAATCAACTTGATCGCCTGGGCAATTTTTATTGATAGGCTCACCCTTATTTTTTTGAAGTGCATAAACGCCTTCTTTAAATTTCAAAGTTTGTTTGATTTTTTCGATGGGTGCGACTTGCGAAGCAAAGGCATTTAAAGACATCATGAGTAAAGCTGTAAATGTATATTTCATTTGTTTAGAATAATGTAAATCCATCAAAAACCTAAAACATTTTTAATACTTTTCAGACGTAAGTCTAATTTTAAAGAAATATCTCATCGAATGAAAATCGATTTATAAATTTCTTCGGTACTGCCCGCCCACTTCGTAAAGTGCTTGAGACATTTGAAATAACGAGCAATGTCTTGAAGCACGCAGTAAAGCTTCAAAAATATTACCGCCACTTAAAGCTGTTTTTTGTAAATGAGCGATTTCGATTTCTGCTTTTGTCGCATGATCTTTTTGGAAGCGTTTAACATTTGTTAACTGCGCATTTTTTTCTTCTTGTGATGCACGGGCCATTTCTATTTTCGGTGGTGCGTAATCAGCAGCTAAAGTTTTTGGATTGATAAACGTATTTACACCGATGATCGGTAAAGTTCCATCGTGCTTTTGATGTTCATAAAACATCGATTCTTCTTGAATTTTAGAACGTTGATACTGAGTTTCCATCGCGCCAAGAACCCCGCCGCGCTCATTAATGCGTTTGAATTCTTCCAGCACAGCTTCTTCCACGAGCTCTGTGAGCTCTTCGATAAAATAACTACCTTGCGTTGGATTTTCGTTTTTTGTCATGCCGAATTCACGGTTAATAATCATTTGAATCGCCATGGCACGCCGAACAGATTCTTCTGTTGGCGTTGTGATCGCCTCATCGTAAGCATTTGTGTGCAGTGAATTGCAATTGTCGTAAATAGCCAACAGAGCTTGCAGCGTTGTGCGTATATCGTTAAAATCAATTTCTTGTGCATGCAGCGAACGACCCGAAGTTTGAATGTGGTATTTTAATTTTTGTGAGCGCTCGTTTGCTTTGTAAAGTTCTTTCATGGCGATCGCCCAGATTCGTCGTGAAACTCGTCCTAACACAGAATATTCAGGGTCTAATCCGTTGCTAAAAAAGAAAGATAAATTCGGAGCAAAATCATCCACATTTAAACCACGTGATAAATAATACTCAACAAAAGTAAATCCATTCGACAAAGTAAAAGCCAGCTGGCTGATCGGATTCGCGCCAGCTTCAGCGATGTGATATCCCGAAATACTGACCGAGTAAAAATTCTTCACTTTATTTTCAGTAAAATACTGCTGAATATCACCCATCATTTTCAGTGCAAAGTTAATTGAAAAAATACACGTGTTCTGGCCTTGATCTTCTTTTAAAATATCGGCCTGCACAGTGCCGCGCACTTGCTGAAGAGTGGCTTTTGAAACGGCTTGATGCTCGACGTCTGTCAGCACGCGCCCCAGTTGTTTTTCTTTTTTTTCAACTTGCTGATCAATGGCTGTATTAAAGTAAAAAGCTAAAATCATCGGTGCCGGCCCGTTGATCGTCATACTGACTGATGTGTTCGTGTCGCACAAATCAAAGTCGGCATAAAGCTTTTTCATATCGTCAAGCGTGCAAATGCTGACTCCGGATTCACCCACTTTACCAAAAATATCTGGCCGCGGGTTGGGATCTTGTCCGTAGAGCGTGACCGAATCAAAGGCCGTCGACAGGCGGTGTGCTTTTTCGCCCTTGCATAAATAGTGAAATCGTTTATTTGTGCGCTCGGGCGTGCCTTCGCCAGCGAACATGCGCTTTGGATCCTCGTCGGCACGCTTCAGCTGAAAAACACCCGCAGTGAAGGGAAATTCACCCGGGCAATTTTCCATTTTTAAAAACTGGTAGCGATCTCCCCAGTCTTTGAGTTGAGGCAAAGCAACTTTTCTAATTTTTGTGCCACTTAAAGAAATGGAAGTTAATTTTTGTCGAATTTCTTTATCACGCACTTTAAAAATTAATTCGTCAGCGGCATAAGTTTTTTGAAGCTGATCCCAGTTTTCTAAAGCTTGAATTTCTTGGGCTTCAAAATCTTTTTTGTAATCAAGACTTTTTTGCTGGATGATTTTCGCATCAAGCTCGAGGTCTTTTGAAATCTTATGGAGCGCTCCAAGTTTTGAAGCTTTTTCTGAAAGCTCTTTAACCCGCGCTTTGTATTTTCGGTGAGTCGATACAATTTCGGCTAAATAGTTTTGTCTTTCAGCCGGGATAATTACGTGTTCGTCAGCCGAAAGAATACTTTTTTTAATGTCATCATTGACTTGAGGTAAAGCGTTTTTAAGGGCTAAGGCATCAGTGACTGCAAAAAAAAGCTGATTCACACCGCCGTCATTAAACTGGCTGGCTTGAGTTAAAAAAACCGGAGCTGCGGCTTCGTGATCAAATATTTTTCGCGAGCGTTTGTACTGCTTTGTGACGTCACGAAGTGCGTCTTGAGCCCCACGACGATCTGCTTTGTTGACCGCTACAAAATCGGCAAAATCAATCATATCAATTTTTTCAAGTTGCGATTGGGCTCCAAAGTCTGAGGTCATCACATACATCGAAAGATCACTGACTTCTGTGATGGCCATATTTCCTTGGCCGATTCCCGAAGTTTCAGCAATGATAAAATCAAAATCAAGCTGTTTCATAAAATTTAATATCGCAGGCAATGAACTGGCGATTTCTTTTCCGGAACCCCGTGACGCCACTGAACGCATGTAAATATGGGGACGAGACAACGAGTTCATACGAATACGATCACCCAAAAGTGACCCGCCGGTTTTTCTTTTGGATGGATCAACGCAGACAACGCCTAATTTTTTATTCGGGTAAAGATTCAAAAATCTTTGAGAGAGCTCGTCAATCAGCGAAGATTTTCCCGCCCCTCCTGTTCCAGTAATTCCTAAAATCAGAGGTGTTTTTTCTTTTTTCTTAAAAGCACTTAAACCGAAGTCTTCGAGCGACAATTCACGATACCCATTTTCAATGGCGGTTAAAGCAATTCCAAGTTCGACCGAAGGTATGCTATCCCCTTCAAAAATTTGTTTTTTCGAGTATTTTTTTTGTGCTGTTAATAAATCAAAATCACAGCCTTCAATAATCATTTTGATCATGCCTTCAAGACCTAATTTACGTCCGTCATCAGGATGAAATATCTGCGCGATCCCATATTTTTCGAGGGCGTATTTTTCGTCGTGAACAATGACTCCACCGCCGCCACCGTAAATCTGCACGTAACCAGCACCGGCTTGCACTAAAAAATCTCTGAGATATTTAAAATACTCCATGTGTCCACCTTGATACGATGACACACAGACGCCTTGGGCGCCTTCTTGTAAAACAGCTTTTGCAACGTCATGCACCGAGCGGTTATGGCCCAAGTGAATAACTTCAGCGCCTTGGTCTTGCAGAATTCTTCGCATGATATTGATGCTGGCATCGTGGCCGTCAAACAAAGAGGCTGCTGTGACGATCCGAACAGGATTTTTTGGAGTTGATGTCGACATCTACTCTCCTTTAAAAAGAGGTTTTCTTTTTTCTATAAAAGCTTGAGTACCTTCACGTCGATCTTGGGACAAAAATAAATGAGAAAAAATTTCGGCTTCGTTCGTCAAAGCCGCTTCGGTATCAAGATCAAAAGCTTGATTAATTGATTTTTTTGCTTCAGATACCGCCAGCGGCGAGCGTGTTAAAATCATTTCAATTTTTTTTAACACCGTGGGCATTAATTCAGAAACCGGCACCACTTGATTAACAAGACCCATTTGAAGTGCTTGAGTGGTGTTGATCATTTCACCCGACATGGTCAGTTCACGCGCCCGACGAATTCCGATCGCGCGAGTTAAGCGCACTGTTCCGCCAAAGCCCGGAATCAGTCCAAGACTGACTTCCGGTAATCCAAATTTTGCGTTATCGCTGGCGATGATAAAATCACAGGCTAACGCCAGCTCAAGACCTCCGCCTAAAGCAAAGCCGTTCACGGCCGCGACAACGGGAATCTTAAGTAAATTTATTTCGTGAAAAATACTTTGCCCGCGTTTTGCAAATTGAACCGCTTGATCTTCATTCATGTCGATCATTTCTTTAATATCAGCACCGGCAACAAAAGCTTTTTCACCCGAGCCTGTTATCACTAATGCTTTTGCACTTTCAAAATCCATTTCAGAAATCTGCCGAAAAACATCAGCCAATTCATTTAAAACCTGATTGTTCAAAGCATTCAAAGCTTCAGGTCGGTGAATCGTTAAAATCCAAACTCCGTTGGGCTTGTGCTCTAACCGAATCGTATTGTATTCAAATGCCATATCAATATCCTTTTTATTTATCGTAAGCGTAAAAGCCTTTTTTTGTTTTGCGCCCCAGCCATCCAGCCTCGACGTATTTTACAAGCAACGGACAGGGGCGATATTTCGAATCGCCTAGCCCTTTGTGCAGGACATTCATAATCGCAAGACATGTATCAAGACCAATAAAATCAGCTAAAGTTAGCGGCCCCATCGGTTGATTGGTTCCAAGCTTCATGGCTTGATCGATGGATTCAACAGTCGCAATGCCTTCATGAAGTGTGTAAACGGCCTCGTTAATCATCGGCATTAAAATGCGATTGACGATAAATCCCGGCATATCTTTGACTGATTCAACAAAAACTTTTCCAAGTTTTTCAGAAAGATCTTTGGTGGTTTTAAAAGTTTGATCAGAAGTTTGAAGACCTTTGATACCTTCCACTAACTGCATCAACGGAACAGGGTTCATAAAATGCATTCCCACAACTTGATCTGGGCGCCCCGTCGCCGCTGCAATTTGTGTGATTGATATGGACGATGTATTTGAGGCTAAAATAGCATCTTTCTTAACAATTTCATGAAGTTGTTTAAATATGTTTAACTTCAGCTCGATGTTTTCTGTAGCGGCTTCGATCACAAAATCACAAGGGGCTAAGTCATTCATCGATGTTGTTACTTTAATTTTTGCAAGCAAAGATTTTTTTTGATCTTCGGTCATCGTGTTTTTTTTGATCATGCGATCACAGCTTGCAGAAACCGTAGCTAGACCCTTATCTAATGAAGCCGTTGAAATATCAAATATCAAAACTTCAAAATTTTGTGCGGCCGACACTTGAGCTATTCCATTTCCCATTTGTCCGGCACCGATAACACCGATTTTTTTAATTGATGAAATATCCATTGTTAGACCCCTTGCAATTATGCGCTTCTGCGTTAATTAAGAACGAACTTTGCAATATACAAAGATCTAGCCTTGATTGCATCGAATTCCCCTCTGAAAATAGGCTTAGATGCTCTCTGTCATAATCTTCCATCTGTTTTTGAATATAAATTTAGCCAGCGCGCGCGTTTTGGCCACTCAGGGTGCGTCGCAAGTGCCTTTTTTTAAGTCGCCCGAAAGTCTTTTTCCTTCGGGATATACGACCGTCGAAAATTTACAGAAGCAAGAAGTCGATCGGCGTATGACGTCTGAAAAAAAAATTAAATGGCACAACCAGTTTTTTAACCTAGATGAAGTGAGGCCTTTATTTCCGGCTCACCTTTCGCAAACAATTTTCGAGCGTAAAACAAATCAACGCTTTCGAGTTTTAGAAACTCGCACCCAAAGCCTTGATGTTATCAGCGAAGATCAAAAAATTCATAGATCATTTAATATTGAAGACGTTTTAGCTGATTCGTCGGATATGGGATTTGCCATCACTTTAAAAGACGCTTATTTGAGACAAGATCATGATCTTCATTCAAAAATTTTAACGACTGTTCCACAAGCCACTCGCTTTAAAATTTTAAAATTCAATGAGGCTTTTGCGCAAATCAGCTACAAGAATTACACAGGCTTTATTAGCTTATCTGAAATGATCACAAAATTTGATATGGCGACGATGATTTATTTTGAGCAAAAATGGCATCTCATTAAAAAAAGAGATTACGATTTTATCATCACCAACGAAAATAAAAAAGTTCATTTAAGCCAAGTTAAAGGTCTGATCACACCAGAAATGCGCGGCGTGATTGCTTCAGCTCATCAAAAAATACCGCTTTGGAGTCAAGTTGAAGTCGTCAATACGTCACGTCCCACTTGGTTGCGTAGCCGAATCAAAGGGCATGGACATGTTTGGTGGCGCGCAACCGAAGACACAAAGTATTTTTTGAGTCCCCAAAATATTTCAATCGACGAACTGATTCGAAAAGAAATTTCAAGTGTCTCTTTTCATCCAAAAAATCCATCGAAAGCAATTCTTTCGGCCCACGGTGTTTATTTGACCGAGGACGGTTTAACGTGGAAGAGTCTGAAGCAATTTGAAGATTTTAACGGACCTGTTTATTATTTTAATGACTCACTTTTATTTGTTGGACACTACCGCAGTTTAGATGGCGGAAAAACTTTTGAAAATTATATTCAAATCGACAAATTAACTTCGGCCATTGAGGCGCAATTTGGTTTTTTACCTAAAAAATTGCAAATCAAAAAAATTGAAACCAAAGCCCCTTACCGCTTAAACATTGAAATCGAAACAGGCGAGCGAAATATAAAAATGGAAAGCCCTTTGTTTTCGCAAGACTGGCAAGCGGTCAAAACAGTTAAAACTTTTTAAGCTTATTTTACTGACGAGTCTTAGCCGGCGCTGCTTTTGATTCAGCGGTTGGGCTTAGACTTGAACTGGAACTTTTTAATATTTTCTGAAGTGAGTCTTCTGTTTTTTGTATTTCGGCTTCGGCGAGCTCACGTCTTGTATTTTGAACGGCTTTCAGTTGGTCAGGACTTCCATCGCAAGCTGGTGTTTTTTTTGTTCCAAATGTTTTTTCTAAAATTTGATTTGAAATATTTCTGTACTCCTGACGAGGCCTTGGAAGAGATTCGGGGTTTAATCGAAGGCTAACAAGCTTTGCCCCAGCTGCAGCGCAAGTGATTGCGGGCTCGACACTCTTCGGTGCAATTAACAGAGCTTTGGTTTTTTGAAGCTCAATTCGCGCGGCCTCAAAGGCTTTTAAGACTTGAGGCGGAAGACCCGACAGAAAAAAATTGTAGTCACTGACAAATTCTTGAAAATGACCATTGCGACAAAAGATTTTATTTCCCTTTGTGATTTTTCCGTCTAAATACTGGTAGCCCATCATCAAATCCCAAAGAATACCCACAGCGATTACGCCGCCACCAATGAAACTGCAAGTGAGCCCAGACATCGCAACATTCAAAGCCGCCTGACTGGTTGTAACAAGCGCCGCAGAGGCCGTGTTTGCCATGTTAGATGTATCAGCTAAAGCTTTATCTATGAACAAAGAAAATATCTGAGCGGCCTGTTCAGATCGACCCGTTAATAAAATAAAGTTACTTTTGAAATTTTGCGCAAAACTCTGATTTTTTTTAAGATAGATGATATTTCCGTCTTCGGTTAACAGATCTCCTTCTGAACTTTGCTGAAGCTTGACTTGGCCAAAGTTCAGCTTGTTTTGCTTGATCACCGGAAAAACAATCAGATCGTTTTCATTTATTTTATTTATTTTTAGAAATTGAATCATTTCAGAACGATCTAAATCTGTCGCCAGTCCAACTTTCACCATCAGACTTAAATACTGAGCGTAGGTTGGATAGACTTTTATGGCCACAGAAGCTTGATACGCAGGTGCTGTCGCAGTTTTTTTTTGAGACTCTTCAGCGACAGAAATTTGAGTTATCAAAAATAAGACTAAAAAAAAGATTTTAGATTTCAAGTTATCTCCGAATGAGGATGGTTTTTTTTATAGTACTGAACCCAGTAAGGATTCATTTGATCGTAAACTATTTTTTGCAAATCACCACGATTTTCTTTTGTGTAATGAGCCGTCGGGATCGCTTTTAAAATCTTGATTTGAATCACACTTGACCAGTTGTTTTTGTTAAATAGAAACCCATTCTTAGGCAGACATTCGTGGGCGCCTAAAATCACCGTCGGTAAAACCGGAGCTTCGGCCGACATTGCAAACATAAAAGGCCCCGCTTTAAACGGACCTAAATTTTTTCCGAAATAGCGCCCCCCCTCAGGAGCTAAGGCAAACATTTCTCCGTGGCTGAATCTTTCTTTGGCTTGATCGTAGATTTTATAAACTTCATCGCGCTTGGCGCGCTCGATCGGTAGTGTTCCCATGGCAGCCATTGTGTTTCCAAAAATAGGAATTTTAAAAAGTTCAGATTTTGCTCCAAAACGAACACCTGGGATATACCCCGCTATAGCAAAGACATCAAAAAAACTTGAGTGATTAAATAAAAAAAGACAGCCCCCTTTGGGGGGAATATTTTCGACACCTTCAACATGGACTTTGATGCCGACCATGCGGCAGCAGGTTTTTCCCCAAAGTTGAATCATCCAATTATCAATTTTTCTTTGATTAAATAAAAAATGCAGCAGGATCGATGTGGGTCCCAAAATTAAAACAGTGAACGGAAAAAATAAAGTCATGATCACCGATCGCAAAAAAGTCAGCAACTTCATGGATCAGCTTTCTGGAAAAAGGCGCTTCACGGCGGCTTCAATTTGACGGTTTTTGTAAGACGCGTGTTCCGAGTCGCCTGATTGCATTTTTTTGTAGGCGGACTCGTTAATAATTTGCACTTCAAAAGGATAAAAGAAACTAAAATTTTTACCCGAACCGCCTGATTCGATTTGGATCAGCTTACGTGAAATAAATTTGATATATTTAAAATCTTGCGACGAAAACGGATTTTCTTTTCTGAAAAGTCCCAAAAATGCAGATTGACTGGATTTCAGTTTTTGCATCAGTAAACGGTCAATTTTTTCTGAAGAAAGTTTTTGCAATTGACCATGTTTTTTTTCGAGCTTTTGACAAACAGAAATAAATTGATCCACTGGATACATATTATTTGAAGATTGGTCGGGCATAATTTGCGGAAAACTAATTAAATTCTCTTCAACCAAAAAACGAATCACTTGAAATGAATCAAAAATTGATTTTGTAACGAACCTAACTCCGATTTTATCAAAAATTTTCATCGCCAGGGCTTCGGGTCTAGCTAAAAGCTTAATCACGGTGCTGCTGGAAGTTTTAAAAGGTTTTGTTTGAAAATTATAAAGTTCAACTTTGGGATGACTTTCTTTTTGATAAGGCTTCAAATACATTTTTTCGTCTTGCACGACAGATTGTTCAAAAGGCGTCAGTATTTGTTTTTGAATTTCTTGCGAAAATGAACTGAACAAATCTGTTTCAGAGTGAACAAAGACATGCATGCAACGCAAAAGGGCGCATGACCAACGTTGTAATTTTTTATTTTGCAATTCAGAAGCGTAAATCAAAAGTTTTCGAATGTCTTGTAACTGCTCTTTGTTTTTAATTTCATCAGGAATTTCGTTCACGTCTATTTTGAGTTTTTCAGTCATCAAAACTAAAGCCCGCCGATGAAAATACCAAAGCCGTTCAAGATGTTCACTTTGATTGATTTGATAACCGTAACTTTTTAAAAAAGATTCGGCTTGATCTAGACTGTGAATATGTAAACTCGGGCGATCAATTGCTGAGGCACCACCGGCCACAACGGCTAATGAGGACTCATCAAAAAAATAAAAAGAGGAATAAGGCGTACCTGGCATTCCTCAATTATTAAGCTTTATCTTTATTTTTCAACTATCTTTGAACAATCCCACAAGAATTGATTGTAAACTGCCCAAGAGTTCCGCTGGCCGGTGCAGAACCTGTTACGTTTGTTGTATTTTTGAAGGAAACAGTTCCGCTGAATGTCTGCGCGTTATAAGTGCCATCGAAACGAATTTCTCCGTATTGATCCTTCATCGAAAAATAACCTTGGCCCGTTGATAAATTGAATTGACCCGAAAACTGCGAGCCTTTTGTTGAATCAAATTCCAAAGGAATAGGCTGCTCAGAAGGATTTGAAACTCGATTTTGATCCCAAATGCTATCATAAACTGAAATCGTCATTTTTGACTTAGCCGACACAACATTTCCACTTTGATCTAGAAACATAGTACCCGCAAAGCGAACACCTGTTGTGTCATTTAATCCCGAACCAATCGTACCCACTTGATCAGGCGAAGTTGTTGCTGACAAAAGAGCTTTCATTCGATCTTCAAAAGTTCCGCCGACACCTAAACTCAATGCTTGGCCGCCGTCGTAGATCGCACCGATGTTTGACATGCCTTGTGTACACTGATTGGTTAATCCCAAACCTGCATTTCCAAAAGCGTTCAAGTTCTGATTATTTTGAAACGGAGCACGAACCGAATCTTTTTTTGGCTGACAAGCGCTAAGCCCACCCAACAAAAGTAGTGATAATAATATTCGTTTCATAAAAGCCTCCTACCAAGTGATATGGCAAATCAAGGGCCAGAACAAAAGACTCAAAATGAGATTTAAAAGGAGATTTTGATTCAAACCAAGACAGTTTTAGTTTGTTTTATTCGAGCTGACTGTTTTCGCCTTAAAAGACAAGCGCTTGTCTAAAATATATTCACCAAATAAGGCCAGCAATACACCTGCAACAATCGCCATATCTGCAAAATTAAAAACCCCTGTGCGAAGTGGGCCGCCCAAATCAATCAGCATAAAATCGATGACGTGACCGCTTTCGTGGACAACACGATCCCATAAATTTCCAAAACCACCTGCTAAAATCAGACTGTAAGCGTAGAAATTGAGTTTCGATTTTTCTTTTTTAATTAAGTACCAAACCATTGCGACCAAACCACCTAAAACCACGACTGCAAAAATAATAAATCTTAAAGGCCTTGAAAGCTGGCCGCCTAGACCTAAAAAAGCCCCGGGGTTTTCGGCGTAAACGAATTGAAAAAGTCCTTTCAAATAAACAGATGGGCTTTGTCCTAGTAAATTTTGAAAAGCCCAATATTTTGTTGCTTGATCGACTGCAAATATCAAAAATAAAAGAGTGAAAAAAACAAATAAACGATATCTTAGACTCATTTTATTAGTGGCGCTGTTTGACATCATTCTATTTTCTAAGATTAGTTTCGCTGAAGCAACAGAAATTTCTCCGCTGATCGGAGTCGGCCAAGAGCAATTTAGTTTCGGTATCACGGATATTGGCCAACAAAAAGCTAATTTAACTTACAATCCAAATATGGCGGGCGTTAGTCGCTTGGGATTAAACGCCTATGGTTTAAGTTTGGGCTATTCTTTTCGCGGAACAACAAAAGATTTAGATACAGCCAAGGGAACCACCGATTTTTATGATCTTCAGTTAGGCTACCAAACTAAAAAATGGGGTGTGGATCTTTTTTATCAAACCTACACGGGCTTCTACACGCAGACTTCCGTTTTACAAGTTTTTCCGAATTTGCAATTCCAACATTTTGGAATCATGACAAGATTTGCGCTTGATGAGGGCGAATTTTCAGTGGGTGGCCTGGTTGATCAGTCCGAAAACATCACCCGAACATCAGGACAATATTTTATCGTCGGCGGGCTCAGGCAACACCGCATGCAAAATAATGGAACTTTACTTCCGGCCGATTATTTAAATATTAACCCCGAACTGGAAGATCTTCGAAAACTAAAAGCCACATCCATCAACTTAGGCTTAGGAGCCGGAAAATACTGGGTCAGCGACAGCCATTTATTTATCGGTGCACTTTTAGACCTTGTCGGCACTTACGCCATTTACACTTACGAAAACACCAGCACCGAAACCAACAGCAGCTACGCCACTTTAAGTTATAATATTAAAATCGGCCTTGGCTATTCAGGCCAAACTTTTAAAACAGGCGTTAGCATCAGCACAGATCTAACTACTTTAAAATCTCCGGGGGCCAGTTACTTTCAAACTTCGGCTTCTCGCGGGTTGTTGTATGTGCGCTTTGTTTTTTGATAAGTAATTCTTTTACTATTTTAACTTTAATAAGTTATCTAAGAAAATAGTATAAGGTAAAATTTCAATCTGATCGTCATCTTTTTGTTTCAAATGGCCCGTATAAATAATTAATTTTTTTACTTTTTTATTTGTTTTAATAAGTGATTCAAATAAATTAAGATGCTGGGCGAATTCTTTACGGTATTTTTTTTGATACTTCACTTCAATTAAAATAAGCTCATGTTGAGTTTCTAGGATGTAGTCGATTTCTAAATTTCGGTCATCTCTATAAGTTGTCAGCTTCCAACTATTTTTAGTGTATTGAATAAGACTTATTAATTGCAGTCCGATCCAGGATTCAAATAGAGGGCCTAACTCTGTTGGAGTAAATGTAGACTTATGTTTTTTTAAAATAGCATTTCTAACCCCAATATCAAAAAATATAAACTTATCTTTTTGTCGTGCTTTTCGAGCTGCATTCAAAGTTCCATAAGCTTCTATTCGATGAATCAAAAGTGTATCTTCTAAAATTTGCATGTATCTTCTGATGCGATCTTTATCAATTTCTGATTCTGAAGAGATTTTGGCATAATTGGTGTATTGTCCGGATAGTTCGGCTGCTAGATCTAAAAAATTTGCGTATTCAGCTATATCCCGAGTTAAAGCCTCTGCTTTAATTTCTTCTTTAAGATAAATCTCAACATAAGATTCAAGAATCTCATTTCCTAAGTCAGAATTAAAAACACCCGGTAAGCTACCGCTTGTTAAACACCGATTTAAAAAGTCCTCAGTCCAATCTTCACTTAACTCCCAGTAAGTTAATGAATAAAGTTTTTCGAAGATAACTCGTCCAGGTAGCAGATTGGCTTTGCCTTTGTTCAATTTACGCGCTGAAGAGCCCGACAATGCAAATTTTAGATGAGGATTCTCATCGATTAGATATTGAATCGTGTTCATAAGACTTGGAATTCTTTGAATTTCATCTATAAAAATAAAACTGTTTTTTTTAGATGACAGACATATTCGACTGATCAAATCAGGATCTTTTAAATGAGCTAAATACTGTTTTTCTTCTGAAAGATTAATAGTCAGATCAGGATTTAATGATTTTAAGAGCGTGCTTTTCCCAACCTGACGAGGTCCAAGCAAAAGCAGACTTTTAGATTTAAGAATATTTTGAATTTGGAGCTTTAGAAAACGGCTGATCATATAAGCTAAATTATTAGAATTTAGCGCATAATACAAGCTGAATTATTATTTAGGGAACAATCCCATATTGACATACAAAATGGATACTTTAGTCTCAAATTAAATACCACATATCATCGTCGTTTGATTTGCCAATCAGAAAGATAGCAAGAAAACAAATATAAGTTACTGATTTATCTTATAAAAATCGATTTTAATAAATAATATAAAACGGCTTTAGTTCAATTTATAAATACCGACAAGACAGAATGAGGTTTATATAGAATCACCAATCACCAATCACCAATCATAAGGCTTTTTCATTAATTGAAGTCATGGTGAGTGTCGGCATTCTTGGAATCATGTCTTTGGGAATTATGTCGATGACCGATTATGGTTTTAAAAGCCAAGCCGCGATCGAGCAAAGATTTGCAGCCAATTCATTGCAAAGTCAGATTTATACTTTACTTGAAATTAATAAGACTTGTAATTTAAACTTTGGAACTCTTGCTGGAGCAGCAAATCAAGTTCCTATAAATGCGGCTAATGCAGCCCCCGCACCGCATATTGTTACAACTATAAATAAAACAAACACAGGCGTTCCTGCCAATGACGTCGCTTACAAAAAATATGACACAGCATCAGGCTCGCCAGCTTATGAAAACAACTCAATTCGAATTCTATCTATGCAAATTGCTAACTTTCAGCCCGTGGGTCCTTTCCCGACCAAAGATGGTCAGTGCGACCTAATTTTAAATATCGAAAAAAATAAAGCATCAACTGGCGTTCCACAATTCGCTCCTAAAATCATCAAGTTAAAATTAAAGTTAGACCAATTTTGGGATAACCCAACGCCAACATCAACTCCGCACAAAATCGATACTTGTGTTGCATTCGGTGGAAGTGCTGATCAAATTTGGACAAAAAATCCGGACGATACAATTTATTACAGCGGTGCAAATGTGGGTATCGGAACGAATGCGCCTCAAACTTTACTTCACGTCAAAGGCAATGGAGCTGGAGCCAACATCAAGGTCGAACGATCGAATAAACAAATGTGGTTCGATCCAAATCAAGGCGATGGCAACACATTCGCGCAAATCGCCACTGATGTAGCCATGGGTTTAGACTTCACAGTAAACGGTGCTTTTGCGACGCCGGCAATGAGAATAAGTGCATCAGGAGACATGAGCATAGGCGCCCAAGCTGGCGCAGCAGCCGATGGATTGGGTCCAAAGCTGATCGTCGGTGGAGCCACATCCGACAACACAGACACTATATTTTTTCAGAGAAATAATTCAGCTGTCAATGTTTCAGAGTTACGACTTAGCGTCGGAGATGATGCTATTGGTGGCGTCGGAACAGATCGATTTATTATCGGCGCCCAAGACAGCACAGCTGGCGGCATCTGGGTGCCAAAAATGACTGTTGAGTCTTCGGGAAATGTCGGTATCGGAACGATTTATCCGCAATCTAAACTTCATCTTTCAGATGTCAATGTACCAATAGTTGAGTCGGTAATTGAAAATGCCGGGGGTGCTTCTAGCCAATGGGCAGCGGAAGTAGTCCGCAGTTACACAAATAATATCGGTGCCGGAAGCGCGGTAAACTTTCAACGATCGGAAGGAACCTTAGCTGCGCCGGCAGCAATATCGACAGCCGGTAAATTAATTGGATCAATTGGATTTTTTGGCCGCACGCCAGGTGGATGGGGTGGCCTCGGAGGAGCGGCGTCAATACAAGTAAAGTCTTCCAGCGCATTTACTAATGTTAGCACGCCTACGACTCTTGAGTTTTCAACTGTGCCAACCGGTTCTGTTGTCAACACTACACGAATGTTAATTGACCAAAACGGCAACGTCGGCATGGGAACAACAGCTCCAACAGAAAAACTTCAAGTGCTGGGCGGGGTTGCTGTATCTGGAACACGCGTTAATGCAGTCGCCGCTGGAACAGCAGTCATTGATTTTGAAACACCCAACAATTTCATGCGATTTAATACAAACAATCAAGACATCGCTTTTAATACAAACTCAGGTGGAAATATTAATTTTGAAAGACTGAGAATTGTTGCGGCAACAGGAAACGTCGGTATCGGGACGACAGCAGCACCAACTGCAAAACTTGAAGTGAACGGAAGCATCAAGCCTGGACCCGCCATAAAGGGAGTACTATGTGGATCTGAAGGCCAATTAGCTTACGATTATAACTCGCATGTTCCTGTATTCTGTAACAATGGAACTCCTAAAGTCTGGACTGAGATGGGCGTTTCTCAGACGCCAAGCGCGAGCTCATTTACAGCATTCGGTGGCGGTGGCACAACTGCAGTCACATATCCTATTGCTGGCACATGGAGTCTTTGCAGTTTCAGCGGTTTTAAAACGACAGCCGATGATAGCAATAATTATGACTCATGCCATGTTGAACAGTTGACTCCAGGAAATTGGCGTATTGTTTTAACAAAATTCACAGATGACACTCTAACTTGTTACGCTAGTTGCGTAAATTTTTAAAATTAAGCGAATTACTAAACTCATATTAGATTTATTCATATTTTATTTTTTGTTAGGCTCTACCGAACCTATCAATTATAAAACTTCATTTTCTTCTGCGCACGTTCAACAAGCTTCGATGAAGGCATTAAGCGATTTGCTTTACGCTCAGTCACATACTTATCAAGTTGTGTTTTGATGTAGTCAGCTCCAACGCTGTCGGCGTATTTTGTGAGGCCGCCGCGAAAAGGAGGAAAGCCTGTTCCCATAATCATCGCAAGATCGACTTCATTGGGTGTTTCAACTATTTTATCTTGGTCTAAAGCCAAACAGCACTCGTTGATCATTGCGAAAACTCCCCGTTCAAGACACTCTTGGTCAGAAAAGGGATTTGTTGCAGAAGCTAACCCAAGCTCTGCATAAATACTTTGATCAACTTCAGTTTTTCGGCCGGCATCGTATTTATAAAAGCCTAAATTTGTTTTTTGTCCAAGGCGTGATTTATTTTTTTCGAGTTTTTCCATGAGCGCTGGCATTTCAACGCGATCAGGATAAGCTTTTTTGAAAATAT
Organism: Bdellovibrio sp.; assembly: GCA_043747435.1. Lineage (GTDB taxonomy): Bacteria > Bdellovibrionota > Bdellovibrionia > Bdellovibrionales > Bdellovibrionaceae > Pseudobdellovibrio. The sequence goes on from JAYTPD010000050.1 coordinate 99,629, forward strand.
TTAAAACTTTCACACAAACATCAAGCCCCACTGAATCCATCAGTTCAAAAGGGCCCATCGGCATTCCGAATTGATAGACATAAGCTTGATCTACTTTTTCGATGCTCATGCCTTCAGAAAGCAAAAAAGCCGCTTCGGCCATGTACGGAAGTAAAAGGCGATTGACTAAAAATCCGGGGCCGTCTTTCACAACCACGGGCATCTTTCCCATTTTTTTTGCCAGCTCAAAAACAGTCGCGATTGTTTCGTCTGAAGATTTTTCGCCGCGGATGACTTCCACCAACGGCATTTTATGTACAGGGCTAAAAAAGTGCATCCCCGCAAAATATTCAGGGCGTGGATGACCGTGGGCCATTTCGTTCACGCTCAGTGAACTAGTGTTGGTCACGATAATCGCATCGTTTCGCATTTCAGCCGCCGTCTGCGCGATGACTTTTTTCTTGACGTCCATGATTTCGACGATAGCTTCAACAGTCAGATCAATATTTTTAAAACCCGAAAAATCCACTGTCGTTGAAACTAAAGACATTTTTTGCGTGAACTGATAATTATCAATCACTTTTTTCTTCACAAGTTTTTGCCACAAATCACGCGCGTGTTTCAAAGCTTTAGAATTGGCTTCCAGCGAAATATCTTTCACACGCACATCAATTCCTTTGTCGGCTGCAACATAGGCAATTCCACCACCCATTGTGCCTGCACCTAAAACTCCTAAATGAGTTACTGGTTTTCCTTTGATAGCAGAGCCTGTTACACCGGTTTGTTTCTTAACCATTTCAGTCAGGTAAAAAACATGGATTAAGTTTTTAGAAATATCTGTGACAGCGCAGTCACAAAAATGCTGAAGTTCGATTTGTAAAGATCTTGTTCGATCATGAGTTCTGTAAGTTTTTTGAATCACTTCAAGAGCCGCCAGCGGAGCTGGGTAATGGCCTTTGGTCGCTTTTAAAACACCTTTTTTAGCTTGGCCATAGACCACTCCGCTGAGTGGCCCTTCTAAAAGTTTTCCAATCAGCCCGCGCGCTTGAAAAGTTTTAGGACGTTTTTTTGCACCCTCAGAAATAATTTTTTCAATTTGCTGACCGGCAAAACTTTCAATTAAATTGGGATGAACAACAAAATCGACTAAACCAATTTTTTGCGCTTTTTTGGCGTTCAGTAACTTACCCGCTAAAATCACGTCCAACGCCGCTTGCAATCCCACCACGCGCGGTAAGCGAACACAGCCGCCAAAGCCTGGTAAAATCCCAAGCTGAGTTTCCGGAAGTCCAATGCGTGTTGCAGACTCGTCAGTCGCGATTCGATAATCACAAGCTAAAATGAGTTCACATCCACCACCCGCGCAGGCACCTGCAACTAAAGCCATTGTCGGCATGGGTAAATCTTCGATCATGTTAAAGATCTCTTGGCCTTGGCTCACCGCTTTTTCAACTTGCTCTTTGGTTTTAAGCTCTTTGATTTCTTCAATGTCTGCACCGGCAATAAATATTTTAGGCTTAGCCGATTTGAAAATAAGCATTTTATAAGAAGATGTTTTTAATTTTTCAATCTGACTTTTCAGTTCGATCATCACCGGCGTCGAAAGTTTATTGACTTTTTCGTTAGGTAAATCAAAAGTTAAAATCGCGATTTCAGACGTTCCAATTTTTTGTGTTGTTAAGTTAATTGCTGACATTTTTTAACCCTCGTTCTCGATAATCACAGACCCACCTTGACCGCCACCAATACACAAAGTCGCAAGCCCCATCGCAATGTTTCGACGACGCATTTCTTTCATCAAAGTTAAAACTAAGCGCGTTCCGGTTGCGCCCACAGGATGCCCGATAGCGACAGCTCCACCATTCACATTTAATATTTCAGATCGCAGTTCGCCGATTTTTGCAGACAGACCCAGTTTTTTTCCAAACTCATCCGAGTCAAAAGCTTTTTGACAAGCCATCACTTGCGCCGAGAAAGCTTCATTCAATTCAATAAGCCCGATGTCTTTCATCGTTACACCCGCGCGCTTCAATGCAATCGGCGTTGAGTAGGCCGGGCCCATTCCCATGCGCTCGGGTTCAAGGCCCGCGTAAGCATAGCCGCGAATTCGGGCCAGTGGTTTGTAACCTAAACTTTCTGCTTTTTCACGCGCCATCAATAAAACCATCGCTGCGCCATCAGTAATCGGACACGAATTTCCCGCTGTGATCGAACCTGTGTTTTTATCAAAGAAAGGTTTTAATTTTGTCAGCGCTTCAATCGTTTGATTATCGCGCGGCCCCGAATCTTCAGTCAAAGTCTCAGTGAAATCAGGCGCAATATAAACAGGTGTAAGCTCGTCGGCAATTTTACTTCTGGCCGCCACAGCTTTTTGGTGCGAAGCTAAAGCGTATTCGTCTTGCTGTCTTCGCGTGATCCCAAATTCTTTTGCAATCACTTCGGCAGTCATTCCCATATTCATTCCAACAAAAGGATCTGTTAAGCCATCGGCCAAGGCAAAAATCGGCTTGTATTTTGTCTTTGCTAATGGAGCTGTCGTCACCATTTCTTTAATTTGCGAAAGGTCAGCTTTAAACCAATCCCACAAAGCCGAAATTTTTTGACCCGCGGTTTTTGCCGAAGCTAATCGTTCAATAATTCGAATAATCGCTGGCGGAGTTAAAATCGGCATTTGCGACATGCTTTCAGTTCCGCCCGCAAGAACCACGTCCATCGTGCCTGATTTGATTCTTTCAAAACCCGTTGTGATACTTTCAAGTGCGGACGCGCAATTGCGATGAACTGTCATCGCTGAAGTTTTTATTGGAACTCCTGAATTTAAAGCGACCACGCGAGAAATATTCACGGCATCCGAGGGTGATCCCGTATTGCCAATGATGACTTCATCAACTAAGTTCACATCTAAATTTGCGCGTGCAATCAGTTCTTTTAAAGCGATTTGTCCCAGTTGGGCTGCGTGCATCGTTTTTAATTTTGTTCCGGCTTTAGCAAAAGGAGTGCGTACTCCTTCGACAATAACAACGTCTCGTGCTGACTTTGGATGCGAACTCATGATGATCTCCTGTGGTGATGACTTGAATACAATATTAAACACCTCAAATTCAGCTCTGGCAATTGACGCAATCGATAAATGTCTTTCATCAAATTGTGCTTTCCTCGACTCAGACATAGAATCTTCGCTCTAGGTTAATCATTAATAAGGATTGGAATTGACGTGAACGAAACTCAAAAAGAAATCTCGGCCTTTGATAAAGAAGCTCTTGAATACCACAAAAAAGGACGTCCAGGAAAAATCGAAGTAATCTCGACCAAAGACTGTAACACCGAAAAAGCTTTGTCACTTGCTTACTCGCCGGGTGTTGCGGCCCCTTGTAAAGCCATCGCTAAAAATCCAGATCTAGTTTACGACTATACATCAAAAGGAAACTTAGTTGCGGTAATTTCGGATGGCACGGCTGTTTTAGGTCTTGGCAACATTGGCCCGCTTGCTTCAAAACCCGTGATGGAAGGTAAAGGTATTTTATTTAAAACTTTTGCAGGCATTGATGTTTTTGATATCGAAGTTAAATCCTCTTCAACGCAAGAATTTATTAATGCAGTCCGAACTTTAGAGCCCACATTCGGCGGAATTAATCTTGAAGACATTAAAGCGCCCGAGTGTTTTGAAATCGAAGAGACTTTAAAAAAAGAAATGAACATCCCCGTTTTTCACGATGATCAACACGGAACAGCCATCGTCAGCGGAGCCGCTTTAATCAACGCTTGCCAGATCGTCGGGAAAAAACTTTCTGAAATTAAACTTGTTGTGAATGGTGCGGGTGCTTCGGCGATTTCATGCACCAAAATTTTTGTGAGCCTTGGAGTCAAAGTTGAAAATGTTTTGATGTGCGATTCATCCGGTGTGATTTACAAAGGCCGTACTTCAGGAATGAATAAATACAAAGAGCTTTTTGCCAACAGTACTGAAAAACGAACTTTAACCGAAGCGCTGAACGGCGCCGATGTTTTTGTGGGCCTTTCTGTCGCTGGCGCTGTGAATGGCGAAATGCTGAAGCTCATGAGCAAAGATCCCATTATTTTTGCGATGGCAAATCCTGATCCTGAAATCACCCCAGCTGCCGCACGTGCCGCACGACCTGATGCGATCATTGCAACGGGTCGGTCGGATTATCCCAATCAAGTGAATAACGTCTTAGGTTTTCCGTCGATTTTTCGTGGAGCTTTAGATACACGTTCAACGCAAATCAATGAAGAGATGAAGCTTGCCGCTTGCCATGCTCTGGCGAAATTAGCTCGTGAAGATGTTCCGGATAATGTTTCGGCCTCATACGGCGGGCAAAAATTTAAATTCGGTCGCGATTATTTAATTCCAAAACCTTTTGATACACGCGTGCTGATGTGGGTGGCTCCGGCCGTTGCAAAAGCTGCGATTGAATCTAAAGTCGCACGTATTTCAATTTCTGATTGGGACTCTTACCGCGATAAACTTGAAGCCATTCAGGGCCCGCAAAAAGTTTTTATTCGCTCGGCTGTGCACCGTGTTCATTCGAACGCAGCTCGGTTAGGAAGTTTACCTAAAATTGTCTTTGCCGAAGGAACAAGTTCTAAAATTTTAAAAGCCATTCGCCTGTGCATCGAAGAAAAACTTTGTGTGCCTGTTGTTTTGGGTTACCCCGAACGCGTTTTAGAAAAAGCAAAGACTCACGATATTGACATGACGGATATCGAGATTATTAACCCTGCCACCCACCCGAAATTTTTGAAATACGCCCAAGAACTTTTTAATCGCCGTCAACGCAAGGGCATCAATATTAAAGAAGCTGAGCGTTTGATGATGGACCCTAATTATTTTGCGTCGATGATGATCGACCAAGGAGATGCCGACGGCATGATCAATGGCGCGACAACAAATTATTCAGAAGCAGTGAAGCCGATTCTTCAAACAATCGGAGTCGCAAAAGGCTCGGTGCCGGCGGGTTTAAATATATTGCTTGCGGATGATCGTTTGCTTTTTTTTGCAGACACCACGGTGAATATTAATCCAACGTCAGAGCAGTTAGCTCAGATTGCATTGCAAACTGCTCAAGTAGCCGAATACTTCGGGCAAAAACCCCGCGTAGCGATGCTCAGCTACTCGAACTTTAGTGGCCTTGATGGAACGCCGGCTAAAATGAAAAAAGCCGCTGAACTTGTGCGCGCCATTCGCCCGGATTTATTAATCGATGGCGATATGCAAGCCGACACGGCTGTAAATCAAGAAATTCAAGATCGAATTTTTCCGTTTTCAGGGCTTCAAGGTGAAGCGAATATTTTGATTTATCCGAATTTAGAAAGCTCAAATATTTCTTACAAACTACTTCAACAAGTTGGAAAAGTTGAAGTTCTAGGGCCTTTTTTATTAGGAGTTCGCCGAGCTGCCAACGTGCTTCAACGCACCACAACTGTCGATACTATATTTAGTTCTGTTGTTTTGACAGCTCTTGAGTCACAATTTATTACAGACTGGAGAAACAACAAAACTTGAATCAAGTCAGAATTAACGACAAAGATAAAGTCATCGTTGTGGGTGTTGGATTAAAATCTGAACCCATCACTGAGATAAAAGAAAATCTTTGCGAACTCGAAGAACTGGTCACAGCCGCTGGTGGCGAAATCATTGGTTCCACCGTTCAAGTTTTACCGCAATGGAATCCCAGCACTTTAATTGGCTCAGGCAAAGTGATCGAGATCAAAGAGATGGTCGCCGAAAGCCAAGCTCAACTTGTTGTTGTCGATCATCAACTGACCGGGATCCAATCACGTAATTTACAAGAGCAAATTGGCTGCCGCATTTTAGATCGCTCGCAATTAATTCTAGATATTTTCGCGCAACGAGCCCGCACTTACGAAGGAAAACTTCAAGTCGAGCTGGCCCAACTTTTAGATCAAATGCCGCGAACGATTGGAGCCTGGAATGATTCACTTTCACGTCTGGGTGGTGGCATCGGTACACGAGGCCCCGGCGAATCCGCCCTTGAAAATGATCGTCGTCGTATTCGTGAAAAAATCTCGTTGATTAAAAAAAAGCTCGAAGAAGTTTCGCAACAACGCGCCCAGCACCGCCAATCGCGCAGGCGCAATGAAATCCCCAGTTTTGCCTTGATCGGTTACACAAATTCAGGAAAAAGCTCTTTACTGAATCGTCTGACCGGATCGCAAGTTCTAACAAAAAATATGGTGTTCGCAACACTTGATCCCACAACAAGAAAAGTTTTTTTAGATGAAGGCCCGCCCGCTGTTGTTACCGACACAGTGGGTTTTATTCGAAAATTACCAACTCAATTAATCGAAGCTTTTAAGGCCACTTTAGAAGAATCCGCCGAAGCCGATATTTTGCTTCACGTTGTGGATTTATCTTCACCCAATATGGAAAGACAAGTTGAAGTTGTTGAAAGCTTGATTAAAGAATTTAAATGGGAAGAAAAAAAAATTATCCATATTTTTAATAAATTTGATATTGCTCCGGTGGATCGGCAATTTCGCGTCAAACAATTTCCGCGCGTGTTTATCAGCGCCCTAACGGGGCATGGTTTTGATCAACTTAAAAAAGTCATGGCCGACTCGATCAATCAAATGCAGACTGAAGTCGAGCTTTATTTCGATCGAGCTAACGAATACCGCATCTATGACTTGGGACGCGAAGCAAAAATAAACCGAAAAGAATCGGCCACCGAAGGGACTATCTGTATCGCCATGATGACCCCGACCTTGATAAACAAATGGAAAGATTTTTTAGTCAAATAGTCTGATCTGTTCTAAAATAAAAGAATGAAAACTATATTTACTGCAACTTTCATTTTAGGTCTTTTATTGTCTTCGCAAAATGCTTTATCGCAAGAAAAATGTGTTAGTGGAAAACCTCAAAACACCAACTTACTCGACCAACTCAAATCAGCTCAAAGTAAATCCGAAGTAACAAAAATAATTTATGACCAATATCAATTGAATAAAACTGAAGGAGCCGCTGTTTGCGAAACTTGTCGCGCCTCTTCGTCGACTGAAGATCAAGCCCGAAAAATTCAAGACTCTGTAGAAAAAATTCCAAAAGCTCCCGAGTTGGTTTTTAAAACGGAGTGCTTAAAGGCCTCGAATCAATTCAGTGCTTCTGAACCTGAACTAGCATGTCCAGCCAAAGAAACAGAAAAAGCTAAAAAAATTCCTCACACAAAATCAAGTCCACAACTTTGCATGAACGAAAATTTCTTAAAATACGAAAACGCAGTCATTTCAAATTTTGTTGGCTGCACAATGCGTGAAGGATTAAAGGGTATTGATGCTTCATCCCTTTTTAAACTTTACTCAGTCGAAACAGGTTTTAAACCTCAGTATTTTTCAAGAAACGGACGCGGCCTGGGCCAACTGACTGGAATTTTTATCGATGATATTTATCAACACGACACTCTATCAAAAATCGCTGAAAGCACCCAACCCGAATGTGCTGCGGCCAAATTGATCGCGCAAAAAGATCGTACAAAAAAACCAGACAAAATGAATGGCTGCAATTTTGGCTCAGTCGGAGATGGCCTCGAAAGAAATATTTTGTACAGCCTGATTGGTTTAAATACTTTTTACAAACGACTTGAGCCTACGTTGGCCTCTTACTTAGATAAATACTCTGATGATCCTAAAATCACTGAAGTTCGCAATCTTGCTTTATTAAATGCTTATGGACCCAAAGGCCCAGCAGGAGCTAAAGCGACAATACGTCGATTTTCAGGCTTAAAGCCCGCGCAATTTATCGAACAAATGTCAAAACCTTTGAAGCTCAAGAACAATGACAATTTAACTATTTACACAAGCCGAATAAAAGCCCGGGAAGAAGAGCTTCAGAAGAAACTTCCCGAACAACTTCAAAAAGATTATAAAAATAAAGGAGCCGCCGCATGTATCAATTAATTGGACTTACAATTTTAATTCTTGGCTTTGGCGCGCAAGCCAGCACAAATCCGGTAACTCCAAAAATTTCCCAAATCTACGAAAGCTTCAGTCAAAAAAAAACAGAACTCTTCAAATCTGATTTGAACAAAAAAAATATCAAACAAAAAGTGTCTGAATATCTGAAGTCTTTAAATTCCGAATACGAAGAAGTTAAAGCCATCGAAAATAAAAGTAACGAATTGGGTTTACTTTCAACCGAAGGCAATCAAATGGCCTATGACATCGAAGTGCTTGCACCACTTAAAGATTTAGCTAGCGGACTCATGACCAAAGAAGAATGCGCCAAAGCAAAACACGAACACGAACTCAACTTCCCCGTCATCGAAGACGAACAATCAAAATCAATCGGAAATATCATTAATAAAATTTGCAGCCAGTGATCTAGCAAAAGCGACCATTGAACTGATTGCCATCGTTGAAATAGGTAAAAAAATACTTAAAGTAAAAAGCTTATTACTGAATTTTATTTTTTAAAAAAAGTAGTTTCTAGCTTGATTTACAGCTGGTTTTTGTAGTTCTGGTTTGATAAGCAATGATCTGTAAAAGTTCGAGCGTATTTTTCTGGACATAGCTGAGAACTATTTTAAACTCACGTCCCCATTTGACGACTCTAGAAAAGAGCAAATAACTCCAGAACTTTCGCTGATTTTTCAAGCAGCTCTTCGCGTCCCTTGGGGCACCGCCCGGCATCTGATTCAATGGACATCTTTTTAAAATTTCTTGAGCTGTGTGACCTGCAACAACTCTGAAAAAATTTTGCATCCCTTCTCGAGTTTGAGCTTTTACTAGTAAGTGAATGTGATTTCCCTGAATAGCGCACTCATAAATTTTAACACGAAATCGAACAGAGTTTTTTTTGATCAGACCCAATATCAACTTTTTATGCCGAAACAAGGATCTAGGCCCCACGGCATGATGAGATTTCATGGTGATATGATGGCTTTGTTTTATATTCAGAGGTCTTCGAGAGCGTCTTTTTTTAACGGCCAAACTTCCTCCGTGAGCTCTATGGGTTTTTTGTTGTGGAAATAATGACAACTGTTTTGACTTTGGCATAGGCACCGCCTCACTTCTTTGGAGGGGCACCGCCCCTTTGTCTTTATGGGCTTGCAAAACGTATTGGGGCGGTGCCCGTAACTGACGAAGTTTGTGCGATTTTTAAAGTTGAGTTTCGGATTTATTTTGGCCGGTGGCGTAGATTTATTTAATACCTACAAAAAAGATTTAATTAAAACTGATAAAATCGCTCTAAGATTCAGTGAAGCCGGATGAAGTCGCTTTCAATTCAAGCTACTTCCGCGCTTGAAGTCGCTCTTCACGTCTTTTTTGAGCTGCGGCAAATCGTCGCTTCTCGACTTCTGTTTCAGGAACCACGCGGGGAACTTGCGTTGGTTTTCCATCAGAGCCCAGAGCCACAAAAGTCATGTAGGCTGAAGCTGTGTGAAAAAGCTCTGAAGTTTTTGGATTTTCTGCTTCGACCCGAACGCCCACTTCCATTGAAGTTTTTGAAGTAAAATTCACCGAAGCTTTTAAATTCACGACCCAACCTTTGCGAATCGGCGCTACGAAACTCAGTTGATCCATGCTGGCTGTAACAACATCGCGATTTGAATGTCTTTGAGCTGCGATGGCTGCGGCTATATCAATCCATGACATGACTGTTCCGCCGAAAACAGTGTCCAAGGCATTCGTGTGAGTCGGTAAAACCAGTTGAGTCATAATCACTTGCGATGATTTGATATTTTTATCTGAATTCATTTTGCACCTTCGAGTGAAGCGCCTTACCAGGCGCGCCAAAAAAAAAGCCCACCTCGAAAGGTAGGCTTTGCAATTAAAAATGAGCAGCTAAAACTAAACGCCTGCGTCAGAATTTCCGTTACGGTTACCGAAGTTACCCGTACCAGGAAGAGTGATTGTTGCGTTTCCAGCAGGAATCGTTGCAGTTGTTTGCGTGTTGTAAGCCGATGCTCCAGCAGGTTGAGCAACTTCTGTACGCATTTCACTTTCAACAAATCCAAGGTGCGGAAGACACCATACGATTAATTGCGCGCGCGATTTAACGTTCATCTTTTTATAGATGTTTGTTAAATGAAATTTAACAGTTTTTTCTGTTACAAATAATTGGTTAGCGACTTCTTTATTAGATAGTCCCTTTGAAACCAATTCAGCAACTTCTGATTCACGATTTGATAAGCCTTTTTGGATTAATACGTCTCTGAGCATCCTTGCTCCTCCTGCTATTTGTTTTTGTTTAGCTACTTAAACTTTTTTAAAACTTGTTATTTTTAATTGCGTCTTTTCTTAGCAACCCAGACAATCCTTAGTCTGAGTGATTACTTTGAATCGAACAACTACAACCTGACTCTAAGTCTGACAACACTTTCAGAAGAACGCAATACCTTTGACCTTTATTTTTTTTAAAACTAGACCGATTTTGATCCACACAGACTGGCCATTTAACCGGTTTTACCTGGGTGATTGTCTAAAGTTTCAGGACTTACTTTCAGTTTTTTTTAAGATTTGATTATTTAAATAATCTTGCGCATCAACACTCGACGTTAATAATCCCGAAAACTGCAACAAACGAATTTTTTTTAAAACCACACCAATCTGATGGGGTGGAATAATATCCTGCAGACCTTCGCCATTGATTAAACTTTCAGGATTTAGTCGAAGTCTTGTCAGTGCATCTTGCAATATTTCAGATTTCAGTCGCCCTAGCTTCACAAAGTAATTCAGCACATCACTAAGCTGGAGTTTCTTTTCGATTTCGTAACTGAGCTCAGAAATATCTTCGATCGTGATCCATTTTTTTTCTGCTATTTGAAAAAGCTCGATCCATTGTTCATCTTGTTTTGAAAAAGGAAGGGAAAGCTTTGCTCCATTGTTTTTCAAAATGCTCAGAAAAAAATAAACATCTAATTCATCTCGAAGGGCTTGAAACTTAAGCTTGCTTGAATCAATTTGAAATAAATAAAATATCAGCTTGTGAAATAAATTTTGACCAAATACTTTTCCAAAGGCTTTCGACTGATTGATTTTTTTAAATTCCGACCAGACTCTTTCGCCGCTGACATTTTGAACCAAATGAACTTTATCAAAAGCGGCTTTTAAAGTTGAGTCTTCAATTTCAAAAGGGAATTGTCCAAAAAATCGAACCAGGCGAATCACCCGAAGATGATCTTCATCAAAACGTGTCGCGGCATCACCTACACAGCGAAGTTTTTGATGAACAAGGTCATCTAACCCACCAACCTCATCAATTAATTTTTGATTTTCATCATCCCAAAATAACGCGTTCACCGTAAAGTCGCGCCGCTGGGCATCTTTTAACGGAGTCGAAGCCGTAACATGACTGGGTCTTCGACCATCGATGTAATCAGATTCTTCACGAAATGTAGTTAAATCTAAAACATCGCCACTCTTCAAGGGCAGTTTTAAAACGCCAAATTTTTCTCCAACAAGCAAAGCTTCCGGAAAAAGTTGCTTTAAGTTTTCAGTGGAAGCATCTGTGACCAAATCCAAATCAGATGTTTCAACTCCTAACAGCAAATCCCGCACAGCCCCGCCCGCAAGCCAACACACAAAATCAGACTTCTGCAAACGCGACTTCACTTGAATAAAATCGGTATAAAGACGATGATTTCGAAAGGATTCACCTATTGATTGCATTTAAATACTATGAATGAACTTGATACAACTCTCAATGACTGTCTGCAAAATCTTAAAGCTGAGCTTCAGTTCAATCAAATTGAAATCGGACCTTTAGGAACTCCAGTGACCATTGATTTTTATGAAAAATGGCTGAAGCAAAAACGATTTGGTTCTATGACCTATCTTCAAGATCATTTTGAAATCAAAAAAAATCCTCAAAAAATTAATTTAGATCTAAAAACAGTCATCACGATCAGCCAACCCTATTTTCCCTTAGTCATGCCTGCGGCGCAAAAACACCCGGCTCGTGTGGCGACTTATGCGCAAAATAATGATTATCACTTTTGGCTTAAAAATAAATTAAATGTCGTGATCAACGAACTGCAAAAAAAATTTCCTGAAGAAACTTTTCTTCCCTACGTGGATTCAGGACCTATTTTAGAAAGAAACTGGGCTTATCAAAACCAGCTTGGCTGGTTTGGAAAAAACACTTGTTTGATTCACCCCAAACACGGAAGCCTATTTTTTATCGCCGAAATTTTATCTTCCATCTCGCCTGAAAAAAATAAGACTTGGCTTGAACCCTTGCCTGATTTTTGCGGCACATGCACGCGCTGTATAGATGTCTGCCCGACTCAAGCGCTGGTTACTCCAAAAGAAATGCTAGCTGATCGCTGCATTTCTTACCTGACAATCGAATCCAAAGAGACTCCATCGATTGAACTTCGCCCGCTTATAAAAGATTGGTTTTTTGGATGCGATTTGTGTCAAACGATTTGCCCATGGAATCAAAAAGTATTTCGACAAAAAAAAATTCAAAATCAACCAGCCACTTCAACCGAGCAAATGCTGCAACTATCAGGCGAAGAAAAAATAAAACTGATTGATTATTTTCGTTGGCTTCTAAAATCATCCCATCGTCAGATCAATAAAACTTTGCACGGGTCAGCCTTGGCCCGCGCCGGCGCAAAAGGTCTTAAAAGAAATGCGCTCATTGTGATCGCTAACCGAAAAATAATTGAACTTAAAGAGGATGTGACATCTGTTCAAATCGCCGAACTGGCGGAACTTAAAAAGTGGACTTTACAGCAACTTACTTAACTAGAAAACCAAAAGTTAAAAAGGGGTTTGTGTCTTTACGAGTCCAGTAATCAAAGTTTGCAATCATTTGATTTTCTTTGAAAGTGACCTGTCGGTGAGAAACCGTAAAACCGATATAAAAGTTGGAAGAGACATTCACCATATAACCGAGATCAGCTTGAAAGCCCGTTCCCGATTTATAATCTCCAAAGCTTTCATTAATTCGGTAATAAGCACGAAGCTGCAGGCCGTTTGACGAAATATAGCCCAAACCCGCAGCCGCCGTATTTCCCGTTGTCGCATTAATATTTGTCGAGGTCGTTGATTGGCTGCGCGTTGAATATTCGGCCCCCAAATAATAGCCTTCATCAAAAATATAGCCGAGCTTTATATCGTAAATCGATGTGTTGTCTTTCCACTCGTTACCGACGCTGGGATTTGCTACGGCTTCACTTTGTCCGTAGTAAACACCAAAATCCAATAAGACTCCTGAGTTCCCTGATGAAAAAGAAATCGGTTTCGCCGACTTCGAACGACCATTTGTTGACTGAGACCACACAGGTTTTGAATAAATGACTGTGAAAATAAACAAAACAGAAATCTGAATAAAGTATTTGATCATCTAACTACTTCACATTAAAAGTCGGTGTTTTCATATATTTAACGCGTTGAATAATCTGATGAAAAAAAGATGAGGGATTTAAAATCAAAATCTCAAGGTTTCAATTTGACCCCAACTTAAGATCATGGTTTTTAGTACACATGAAATCTAGCCCCGTATCGCGATTTATTCTAATCACATTTATTTTTTTTACTTATGCATTTTCTGATGCTGCCAACTTGAATGGAACGATCAGTCGTTTGAAATCTGGAATCGCGTTTAAAAACTCAACAACACAAAAGAAATATTTATTAACTTACAAAACCACTGAAATTCAAAAACAGATCAACAAACTTAAAGAGCTCGATTTTATTTCTGTTGATGGGTCTATCGATGAAGGCCACCAAACGCTTTTAGCCAACACAGTCAATTACGTGGGCCTTAAAGAATTATTGGGTCGTTGGAATGCAGACGATGAATTCTGCTACAATTTTAAAACATTCACAGAATTAGCCATTTACAGAAAAACTCTCTCTGACAAATGCAATTATAATGTTTTATATTTAGCACGTGAAATGACTTACACAATAAATCCGACAACAGATAATTGGCTGGTCCTCATTTCAGATTCAAAAGGCAGTTATGTGATGGATTTAGTTTTAAAATCCAAAAATAAAGCTGAAATTAATCTGTATGACCCCGATACAGGCGACATCTTGAAAGAAATTAAACTTCGAAAATGAACCCGATCCAATTAGTTCCAACACTTCCCAATTTGTTTTTCACGAAGAACGACCCGCAAGATCCACGACTTGGTGAGATCATCAAACCCGCACTGATATCTTCAAATCAACTTCAAGAAAATGACTACGTCATTTTGGGTTACCCCGACGACGAGGGAATTAAAATGAATGGCGGACGCTCAGGAGCCGCCGAAGCACCAAAAATGATTCGCCAATTTTTATATAAAATGACTGTGCCTACCCTAAGTCGACCGAAACGAAATTTTTTTGATTTAGGGGATCTTGAAATTAAAAGCGAGTTAGCCACACGCCACGATCAGGCAAAATCCATCATGACAGGTCTTCATCAAAAAAAGATCAAGACGCTGACTCTGGGCGGGGGTCACGATTATGGTTACTCCGACGCAGCCGCCTTTATTTTGAGTCAGCTTTCAATTTCCACAGAAAAACCTATCGTGATTAATTTTGATGCTCACTTGGACGTACGGCCCACCCATCAGGGCTTCAATAGTGGAACTCCATTTTATCGATTGCTGACAGAATTTAAAGACAAAATTGATTTTATTGAAATTGGTTTACAGCCCCAGTGCAATTCAATGCACCACCGCAAATGGGCCTTAGATCATAACGCACAACTTTTTGATATGAAAGATATTCGCAGTCGTTCTTTAAGTTCGCTTTTTGAAAACTCAGTTTTTAAAAGAATAAATAAAAATACTCCACTTTATATCAGCTTTGATATCGATTGTTTAACTTCAAGTGATGCCGGCGGCTGCAGCCAGTCGTGGGTCACGGGGCTTAACACAGCCGACTGTCTTGAGTTTATGAATTTAATTTATTTGAAATCGGATTGTCGAGGTTTAGGTATTTATGAAGTGTCGCCGCCGCTTGATGTCGACTTTAGAACTTCAAAAACCGCGGCTTTACTAGCTTATTACTTTATGTTTTCGAACGAGATTTCGGGAGTTTAAGTGAAAGGCTTTGGTAGCGACAATCATTCAGGCGTTCACCCTGAATTGTTAAAAGAAATGATCGCCTGCAACTTTGAGCACCAACCCAGCTACGGCACGGATAGCCTGACTCAAAAAGCTAGATTTGAGTTCAAAAAACTTTTTGGCGAGCAAGCTGAAGTTTTATTTGTTTTTAATGGAACAGCTTGCAATGTTTTGGCTCTTCAATTTTTAACTCGTCGATATGAATCTATTTTCTGTTCCAACGTAAGCCATCTTCATATGGATGAATGCGGAGCGCCCGAGTTTTTTGCTGGAAAGCTGATTACGCTTCCTTCATCTGAAGGCAAAATAAAGCTTGAAGATTTAAAAAAATTCCTTATTCGCAAAGGCGACCAGCATTACAGCCAAAGTAAAGTCATTAGCTTAACACAGTCGACCGAAATGGGAACGTGCTATTCATTGTCTGAAATTAAAGAAATAACAACCTGGGCTCACCAAAATGGCTTGCGGGTTCATATTGACGGAGCTCGGTTAACGAATGCGATTGCTTACTTAGGATGTACTTTTAAAGAAATGACGACAGATTTAGGTGTCGATGTTGTTTCATTCGGGGGTACAAAAAATGGTTTTCTTTTTGGCGAAGCCATCGTCGTTTTAGATTCACAACTGGCTCAAAAATCGATTCAAGATTTGAAGTTTATTCGCAAGCAAAGTGCTCAGCTGCCATCAAAGACACGCTTTATCGCAGCGCAGTTTATGCGTTATTTCACAGATCATTTGTATTTAGAAATCGCCGAACACAGCCTCAAGATGGCCGAGCGTTTGTTTCAAGGACTTCAAAAAATAAAATCTGTTCAATTGACTTGCCCGCGCCAAAGTAACGCGGTCTTTGTGATTTTACCCCAGCCCTGGATCAAGAAAATTCGTGATCAGTACTTTTTTTACGTTTGGAATGAACAAACTTTTGAGTGCCGCTTGATGACAAGTTGGGACACAACTGAAAACGAGATCGATGGATTCATCGACCTCGTTCAGAGTTTAGAAAACGATAACTAATTTTTACTTTTAATTAATTCGAGCATTTGCTCCGCGTGCCCAGCGGCCGAAACTTTGCGAAATTCAGCAATCAGTTTTTGATTTTCATCAATCACAAAAGTGCTGCGTTCAATACCTAAAACCATTTTTCCGTACATATTTTTTTCTTTAATCACATCGAATAATTGACACAATTTTTCATCTGCATCGCTCAGCAGTTCAAACTGATATCCATATTTATCGATAAACTTACAGTGCGACTCAACAGAGTCTCTTGAGATTCCATAAATTTTAGTATTCGCGTCAGCGAAAGCTTTTAGATGTTGATTGAATTCTTGACCTTGCAAAGTGCATCCCGGCGTGTCGTCTTTCGGGTAAAAATAAAGAATCACTTTTTTTCCGTTCAAAGACGAAAGACTGACATCTTGTCCGCTTGAGCTGTGAGCTGTAAAATCAGGAACCGTGTCACCGACCGCGACGCTCTTCGATTTTGGGGACGCCGCCGTTGTTTTGGTCTTGCTCGATTTCGGGCTGGTTGTTTTCTTGACGGCCTTTTTCGACTTCTTGATCAGCGTTTTTTTGATCGGTGTTTTGGCTTTGGCCGCTGTTTTGGTCTTGCTTAATCCACTTTTGATAGTCGTCTTCGACTTGGCCTTCTTGAGGTTTGTTTTCTTTTTCGGTTGGATTTTCTTTTTGACGGTTTTCTTTTTCGTCGTTTTCTTTTTTGCCATGAGGCACCTCGTTTGTTTTTGGTTTATCGATAAAGTCATCTTTAACTTCAATTTCTTTTTCAATCAATTTAATTTTTCCTTCAAGCGGAACGATCACTTCGATTTTTTTATTTTCAATAAGGTCTTTATAAAAACCGCCCACCAAATGAAGCTGCTTTTGTTGGTTGCGATCAAATAAAAAAGTTTTAAGCTTAACTTCCGTTGAAGAAAGGTCATTCGATGACATCTGATAGGTCCAATTTTGACAGTTTAAGAATTGCAGTTTTTTTTCTTTCAAAACCAGCTGACAGATGATATCTGGATTTGTTAAAGCGACTGAAAGACCCACAACAGAACCAAACTCTTTGGTGAAGAATTGAATTTCATAATCACGACCCTGATTTTTTTCAATCGTGCGCGCGATCAAAGTCTCGGGTTTTATACAGATTTTTGAAAGGGTGATTTCAGTTTCTTTTTTAAGGATTTTGAATCGTGTGCAATCCACTCTGGTGGGAGCCGACTTTTTAATTCCAGAATCAGCTTCAAATGCATAACTCATCAAAGAAAATAATGTGGTGCTTTCAAAAGATGAGTTTTTAGTTATTAAGCGTAAAGCTTCTCTTTCTAGACTGGCTGCGAAGTAAAGACTCTCACGAAATTCTTTCGAGTACTCGACTTCGGCCTGCTTTTTGGATGAAGCTTGATTCTTGGATTGATCCAGCTTTTTAGATGGATCAATCGTCCCGGACTTTTCTGGGCAAGCTGTTAAGATCAAAACAAAAGTCGTATAAAAAAGAAACTTCAAGCTTTTCATGAGGTCTTCAGTATGGTCTTTTCACTTCTCATTTTGCAAGATATAGTTCACGATTAAAGTTATGAACAAATGGCAAAAAAACTACCCCCCATCAGTCCCTCAGACGATCGACATTCACGAGTACAATAATATTCTTGAAGTCAGTGACGAAGCGATTCGCAAGTTTCGCGACAGCCCTGCTTTTAGTAATTTTGGAATTGATCTGACATTTCACGAACTCGATTTACACGCAGCCCAACTGGCATCGTATTTTCAAAATACTTTAAAACTTCAAAAAGGCGATCGCATTGCGATTCAACTACCGAATATTTTGCAGTTTCCAATTGTTTTATTTGGAGCGTTTCGTGCGGGCCTAGTTGTTGTGAACACAAATCCACTTTACACAGCCACCGAAATGAAACACCAATTTAAAGACTCCGGAGCTAAAGCGATCGTCATCCTTGCGCAATTTGCTCATCTACTTGATGATATTATTTCTGAGACAAATCTTGAACACGTGGTGGTCACTGAAGTCGCCGATCAATTGCCTTTTCTGAAAAAAACATTGATCAATTTTGTTTTGAAAAAAATAAAAAAAATGGTTCCTGATTATAAAGTCAAACATCACACTTGGTCTGAAGTTTTAAAGCTGGGATCAAAACAAAGTTTCGTGCAGCCTCAAATTCGACGTGAAGACACGGCTTTTTTGCAATACACAGGTGGTACAACAGGTGTTTCAAAAGGGGCTGTGCTTACGCACAGTAATATTATTGCGAACATGTTACAGATTTGTGCCTGGATGCAACCAAAGTTGGTCTCGGGAAAAGAAATTGCGATCACGCCCCTTCCGATGTACCACATTTTTTCGCTGACTGTTTGCAGCCTGGCTCTGATGAGATTCGGAGCCCAAAATATTTTAATTACAAATCCACGCGATATCGCTGATTTTATCAAAACAATGAAGAAATATAAATTCACAGTCTTGACTGGCGTAAATACTTTGTACAACGCCTTAGCCAATCACCCTGCAATCAAAACGGTGGATTTCTCGCACACCAAAGTTTGTGTCGCTGGCGCAATGGCTTTACAAAAAGCCGTCAAAGAAAATTGGACTCGAGCCACTGGAACGAATGTGATTGAAGGCTATGGCTTAACTGAAACGTCTCCGGTCGCTTGTTGCAATCCCATCGATGGCACCGACCGAGTTGGGACTGTTGGATTACCTTTGCCGAATACCGAAGTGAAATTGATCGATGAATCGGGTCAAGATGTCACATGGACCGGACAGCCCGGAGAAATATGTGTGCGCGGACCACAAGTGATGCATGGTTATTACAATCGCCCGGATGAAACAGCAAAGACGATCAAAGACGGCTGGCTTTACACGGGTGACATTGGTGTTTTTGATCAAGACGGATATGTTAAAATTGTCGATCGTAAAAAAGATATGATTTTAGTTTCGGGCTTTAATGTTTACCCCAACGAAGTCGAAGATGTTATTGCCAAACATCCCAAAGTTTTAGAAGTGGCTGCGATCGGTGTTCCCGATCAGCACTCGGGCGAAGTTGTCAAAGTCGTGATTGTCAAAAAAGACGAAAGCCTAACCGAAAAAGAAGTGATCGCTTTCGCCAAATTATCACTGACAAATTACAAAGTTCCCAAGCACGTCCAATTTAAAACCGAGTTACCCAAAACAAATGTCGGTAAAATTTTAAGACGTGCATTAAGAGACTCGGAAACGAAGTCTTAAGCTTTCTTAGCCCAAGACGTGCACCAGCCTTTTTCAACAACGTATTTTCCGTTTGCAAAAGGCATTTGGCACGGAGCAGCTTTTTTTCCAGCTACACTTGCTTCTTTATCTTTTTGATAAAATGAACAACCCGAACAATGTTGTTCTGAAAACTTCACGCCAGTTCTTTCTGTTTGTAATGCTTTATCTTTAATTTCTGATGTATTATGTACGTAGTTGACAGCCTTTGCTGCAGGATCTTTTGGATCAACTAAAACTGGCCCAGCAGCAGCGGCTGCACCACCACCCCGACGACGCTCTTCAGCTTGTGCGAATGAGTTGAATAAAGACAATGCACCGATTGCAACAAGTGATGTTTGAAAAAATGAACGACGATTCATAAAATGATCTCCTTTTATGTTTTGAATGAATTTGATTTTGATTGTAAGCACTTTCATTTAATTTTCAATAAGCCCGTCGCACTTTGCGTTAAAACATGTTATTGATCTGATATGTTTCAATGGGACAGCACCCAAATTCCAATTTTGCAACTGAGCGGCGATTTCTACGACCCTGTTGTCGCCGCACGCTATCCTGAAAAAAAATTACGTTACTGGAATCAATCCATAGAACTTGATCTTCATAAAGACCGTCTGTGGGATTTTCATGCGCTTCCACAAAATATACCCGAACCACTTGCACTGCGCTATCATGGTCATCAATTTCAGCACTACAATCCTGATTTAGGCGATGGCCGCGGTTTTTTATACGCGCAACTGCTGCTGAACAACCAGTGGTATGACTTAGGCACTAAAGGCAGCGGCCAAACTCCTTACTCAAGACGTGGAGACGGACGTCTGACATTAAAAGGAGCTGTCCGAGAAGCTCTTGCAACCGAGATGCTGCAAACTCTCAAAGTTAAAACTTCAAAGACACTTTGCATTTATGAAACCGGCGAAAAACTTGAACGAAATGATGAGCCCAGCCCGACTCGATCGGCGGTTCTAACACGATTTTCTTTAGGACACATTCGAATCGGCACTTTTCAGCGATTAGCTTATTTTAAACAAATCGAAAATATCAAAAAACTTGTATCGTACTGTTTGCATTTCTACTATCCCAGCGAGCTCAAAAATTCGGACGAAAATTTAGAGGCTGCTCGTTTTTTGAGTGAAGTTGTTAGTGCCAACGCAGAACTTGTTGCTGACGTCATGATGGCGGGTTTTGTTCATGGGGTTTTAAATACGGATAATATCAATATTTCGGGAGAACTTTTTGATTATGGACCCTACCGTTTTTTACCCGTCTACGATCCCCACTTTACAGCGGCTTACTTTGATCAACAGGGTTTGTACTGTTTTGGTCGCCAACCCGCTTCTTTTTTGTGGGCCTTACAGCAGCTGGGTCAGTCATTACAAGTGGCCTTTCCAGATCTTCCGGTGGCGCTGATTCTAGAAAATTTCAGTCCGGTGTTTAACGATCGCATTCACAAAAAATTTCTTATCAAGCTCAATCTGCAATCACAGGGACGTAGCCATGACGAACAACTTCTGAATTTATTTTTTTCATTTTTAGAAAAAAATAAATTCCCCTTTGAACAAACATTTTTTGATTTCAACTCAAAAAAAATATTAACGGATTTAAATATTCAAAATAAGTATCAAACGGACTTGTCATCATTACTTGAGCTGATGAAACTTCTTGAATCTTACGAGATCGATGATATCGCTGTTTTAAATTCTGAATTGTCTCAAGCGGGCGCTGCTTGCACATTATTAATTGATGAAATTGAAAATATTTGGAGCGCTATAGCATCAGACGATGACTGGAGCTTATTTGAAAGCAAGCTCCAGTCAATTCGAAAATTTAGAAACAAAGTCAACATTTAAAATAGCAGCTTAGGATTGCACTAAAACTGTTTCTTCTCCGCCACGAATTTGTTTTACTTTTTTAGCAGACCACTGACGAAAAATTTCGATATAACCATAGGCCGCAGGCACCACTAATAAAGTCAAAAATGTTGAACTGATCACACCGCCCACAATGGCAACGCCCATCGATTGACGCTGGGAACCCAGCTCTGTCAAACCAATGGCAATCGGAAGTGTCCCGGCAATCAGTGCAAGCGAAGTCATTAAAATCGGACGAAGCCGTGTGCGACAGGCTTTGATCAAGGCCGAGTTCATATCAAGGCCCTCTTTAAGAAGTTGATTCGTGTAATCAACAAGTAGAATAGAATTTTTTGCGACGACGCCCATTAATAAAATCAAACCAATAATTGAAAAGATATCGATCGATTTACCGGTGATCAGAAGTCCTGCAAACGCTCCTGAAATAGCCAGTGGCAAGGCCAATAATATTGTCACGGGCGTCACAAAGCTTTCATAAAGTGAAGCAAGCACCAAATAAATAAATAAAATACCCAACCCCATTGCAACCGACATATTTGTGATCAAATCTTTAAAGTCTTGAGCTTGTCCTTCAAATTTATAAGAAATCCCCGCAGGAGGCTTAAAATCTGTCGCCAGTAATTTTTCAATTTCTGTCGTCGCATTTCCCAATTGCCCGTCAGGCCCCAGGTTCGCAGTGACAGCAATAAAACGCCCTTTATTTTGACGATTGATTTGCGAAAAACCTTTTGTCTCTTCAGCTGTAGCCACTCGACTTAAGGGAATCATATTGAAGTTTTGATTCGGAATAAATGTTGTCGCAAATTGTTGACGAAGATCCTTCAGCTCATCGGGAAACTTGACACGCACTTGGTATTCAATTCCGTTTTGTCGGTAAATTGCCGGAGTAGCCCCTTCGCTGCGGTAACGTAATTCCAAACCGGCCGAGGTCGTTGAAACGCCAAGTGCTTCTGATTTTTGTCGATCAAAGACGACATGGTACTCGGGTTTTCCTGCGCGAAAATTTGTGTCGACATCGATCAGACCTTTAATTTGCTTGATTCGGTCTTGCAGTTTAATTGCAAAAGCCGACAGTTCATCTAAGTTATCGCCGACTAAAAAAAGATTCAGTGGTTTTTGTCCTGCCCCGGAAATATCGATATCACTGACGGCGGTCACAGCACGCTTTGAAAATTCAGCTAATTTTTCGCGAGTTAAAACTTTCATCTGAGTCGTTGTTTGATCTCTTTCAGCACGGGGAACGAGTTTTACAAAAAACGTCGATTTATTGGCTTCGTACTGCGCCGAACCAACCGTCATCGAAAC
The DNA here is from genome assembly GCA_043747435.1 of Bdellovibrio sp. Classification (GTDB taxonomy): domain Bacteria; phylum Bdellovibrionota; class Bdellovibrionia; order Bdellovibrionales; family Bdellovibrionaceae; genus Pseudobdellovibrio. The sequence goes on from JAYTPD010000050.1 coordinate 122,098, forward strand.
CAAGGCCACTCCTTTAATATTTCGAAGCACAGCTTCAACTTCTTTAGAAAAAGTAAAAGTTCCTTCCAAAGATGTACCGACGGGCATTTCAATTGTCACACTGTATTCGCCGATATCATTGGGTGGTAAAAATGTTTTTGGAATATATTTACCACCTAAAAACATCGACACCAAAAAAATCACAACAGCTGACAGCAAGACTGTTTTGCGATGCCCGACTGTCCATCTTAAGGCTGACTCATAAATATTTTCTAAGCGAGTTTGAAATCGATCAAAAGACGCCAGCATGCGTGCAACAATATTTGTTCCTTTGTTATGTTCATGCTTAGTCGCTAAATAAGCTGACAACATCGGGGCTACCGTAAAGGCATCAAATAATGAGATCAACATTGTAAACACAACAGTCAAGCCAAACTGTTTAAAAAACTGCCCGACAATTCCGGGCACAAAAGCGATTGGACCAAACACGGCGATAACGACCAATGTTGTTGCGATTACCGCAAGCGTCACTTCTTTTGTTCCCTCTAAAGCGGCCGTCACAGGATCTTTACCCATTTCTAAATGACGAAAAATATTTTCTCGAACAACGATGGCGTCATCAATCAGTAGACCCACCGCTAAAGATAAAGCAATTAAAGTCATTATATTGATCGAAAAACCCATCGCGTACATAATAACAAATCCACCCAAAAGTGAATTCGGCAAAGCCAAGCCCGTAATAAAAGTTGAGCGCGCCGAACCCAGAAAAAAGAAAACCACCAAGATACAAAGTAAAATACCAATAATAATACTTTCTTTCACATCGGCCACATTCAATCGAATCGGGATTGATCCATCACGAACCATAATCACTTTTGCATCAATTTTTTTAGAAGCTAAAATATCATTCACTTGAAGAATTTGTTTTTTAATATTGTCAGCCACAGCAACAGTGTTTGAACCCGACTGCTTATAAATTTCCATAAATAATGCAGTCTTACCGTCAATCGACGAGTAACGTTGAGCCGTCTCAAGACCCTCTTGCACCGTAGCCACTTCCGACAATTTGACCGAGCGATCCGAACCCACAAAATTAATCGCCACATTTTTTATTTGCTCAAGACTGTTAAATTCACCGACAGTTCTTAAGATCGTTTCATTTTTACTGTTTTCGACTTTACCCAGCGGAATATCTTTTGATGTGTCTTCAATTTTTTTAGCTACTTGGAGCATTGAAATTTGACGATCCTGTAATTTATTTTTATCGACTAAGATTTGAATTTCCTTTTTACGACCTCCAATAATTCGAACTAAGCCCACATCTTGGATTCGTTCAAACAAAGGCTTAATGGCCTCGTCAGCAACGTCAAAAAGTTCTCCGTCATTTAATTTTGAATTCACAGCGATCGAGACAATCGGCTGATCGGCCGGATCAAACCGGCGTATAACAGGCTCTTTTGCGTCGGCAGGTAATTTATTTCGAACATTTTGAACTCGATTACGCACTTGCTGTTCAGCTTCTTTGATATCAACGCCTAATCTAAATTTAACAATGATTGCGCCGGCCGAGTCATAATTATTTGATGTGATTGTTTCAAGTCCCGGTAAGCTTGATAGCTCGTCTTCAATCACTTTTGAAACTTGACGTTCGATATCGATCGGTGAAGCTCCCGGATACAGAACTTCAACAAAAACAATCGGAAAGGTCACATCAGGAAACTGATCAACGGGCATTTTTTTAAATGCGCCGATACCTAAGACGATCATCAATGAAACCAAACAAGTTATAAATATAGGTCGTTTAATCGAAAGTTCAGCTAAATTCATAAATTACTCCTGAATTGATGTGTATAATAGAGTTGAAGCTTCCAATTTTCGAAGTCCCGATTTGGCTCTTAAAAATCGAACTTGCGCTTCAGCCGAATCAGTTTCTGCATTGACCACATTCGCCGTGATAGTGCGCCCTTTAGAAAACTTATCTTGTTCGGCTTTTGCGCGCTCGCGCTGAAACGTCGCGATTTTTTCTAAAGTTTTTACATTTTCTTTTGTGACGTTGTATTTTCGAAGAAACTCAACCCAAGCTTGGCGGCCTTCAATTTGATTTTTTTCAGATGTGTATTGCGACGCCAGAGCGTCTTTTTGGGCAGCAGCAATCTGAGATTTTTTTGCATCTGTATCAAAAAGCCACGAGAAGCTCACGCCAATAAAAGTTTTGGGCCGATCCGTTTTAGAAATATCGCTAAGGGTTTGGTTGTAGTCTCTGTCGTATGACGAAGTATTGTAAGAAGCTAAAAGAGCCAAATCAGGTCTTAAACTGTCAGAGACTTCTTCAGAGATAAATTTTTTAGACTTTGCTTCGATCACTGATAAATAAGAATCAATTTTGATCACATTCTTTTTTTGCATCAGTTCATTAACGTAAGGTCTTGCTTCGATTAAGTCGGCTTTCATTTCAGGAGTTATTTCGCTTTCAGCTAAATCTAAATTTTGACGTAATCGTAACTCTTGAGTTTTTAATTCATCCAGCGCTGTTTGCAATTCAAGTTCACGCACTGAAGTTAATGCTTTCACATTCATTAAATCCGATCGATCGCTAATTCCATTGCTCACGCGATTTGTGGTCCATTTTTCGAGCTTACGGGCGCGCTCTAGATTTTCATTTTTTAATTTGAGATCTTCTTGCGCCACGATAAAATCCCAAAAACTAGATTCAGCTTCTATTAATAGTCCTCGTTTTTTTAATTCAAGGCTCCAAGTTTCAAACTGGTTTACTGCGTATTCGCGATCGTGACGAAGTCGCGTTCCATGACCAAAAAAATCTTTCCACAAGGATTGCTGTAAACTGATTCCTAAACCACCGGTTGAATAATCAGACATCGAAGCTGTGGGCGCATTTTCATTTTCAAACTGGTCGGTCTTGGCTGATAAAGTTAAAGCTGTTCCGGTTGAAAACTTTTTTAAGACTCCCAGATTGTATTCACTGACTTGGCGTTTACTCCCTAAAGAAGACGGAAGCGATTGATCAGTCGCTTCTGAATATCCTGCTGTTAATGTCGGGCTTAACCCAAGATCACCGGCCTCGCGACGATTGTTTGAGGCTTCAGTCGATAGTTCAAGGGCGCTGAATAAACGGTTCTTACTTTTAACCTGATTTAAATATTGATCCAAAGTCAAAGCAAAAGTGAGCTTTGAAAACAACAAAATAAAAACCACCAACTTCTTCATAACAAAACTCCTGTTAAATAAATCTTCATTATTTGATTTTTTAATTCTTCATGATTCTGAGCAAGCTCAACGCAATCTTGGCGCAGTTCAGTTTCGCAGTCGAGCATTTCAAAAAAACCCCATAGACCTTCAGACATCGAGATAAAAAATAGTGCGGGATTAATATCGGGCTTCACGTAACCGTTCATTTGACCCGCTTTAAATATTTCAAAAAATTGAGTGACCATCGGGTAAAAAATCTCTGAGTGAATTTCTTTCGCATAGGGCATACCGGTTAATTTTTCGCGCGCAAAAATTTTTGACATTTCAGGATGATTGACACGAAACCAGATCATGTTCTGAATCATCAAGCCCACTTCGGTTACAAAAGATTCTTTAGTTTTTGGATTTTTTTCGGAATGTTCGAAAATCTTTTGAACACTTTTTTTGATTTCCAAGGCATGGTCACGCATGACTTCTTTGTACAGTCCTTCTTTTCCGCCAAAATAATAAGAGATCAGCGAAATATTTGAATCCGATTTTTTTGCAATCTCACGTGTGCTGCATTTGTCTAAACCTAAACGCGAAAAAAGCTGTGCCGCTGCATGCAATATACACTTTTTTGAATCAGGTTTTGTTGAATCACTCGATGACATTCAACAAAAGTAAATGATTAGATTAAATCCGTCATTATAAATTTAATCAATCGTTTGATCTTTTTATAAGTTATTGATATTACTAATGATTATAATTTATTTAAAAATAAAAAAGTCCTGTTCTAAAGAATCACTTTGAATCAAACCCTGATCTGATAAAGATCTATTTTTAGGCACGAAATACAGGGTTTTTTTATTCTGTTGCCTTATTCTGACGGAATTGAGTACGCTCTTAACAGCTTAAGAGGGGGCCTTTTGTCAAACTTAACAAGAATATTATTATACACAATATGCATATTAATCGCACCCGTTTGCTTCGCTCAAGAAGCTGATATGACTGCGAAAAACCCTGAACTTCTTGACCAAGATTATGTTCAGATTGAAGTCTCGAATGTCAATTCGGTCTCTAATTTAGCTTTTCATACTTTTCACAATTTGACTCATTTTATTCAAGCAAAATACTATTCTCTTTTGAACTGGAAATCACACTCACGCAGTAGCAATCTGCAAATCGATAACTACAATCGCCTGGCACAGTTCGGTCGCTGGATCAATGATCCCAACGACGACGTGTGCTTCAACACCCGCGCTAAAGTTTTAGTTCGGGACTCTGTCAAAAACGTGATGTTCAAAGATACCAATCATTGCGTGGTTGAAAAAGGAGTGTGGGACGATCCTTACACGACAACCGTTAAAAAAAATGCGCAAGAAATTCAAATTGACCATTTAGTTCCATTAAAAAACGCCTATCTTTCTGGAGCATATAAATGGAATTTTAAATCACGTTGCCTTTATGCAAACTACCTCGGAGAAGAATTTCATTTGCTTTCTGTCGATGGAATTCAAAATATGAAAAAAGGTGACCGAGCTCCTGATCGCTACATGCCTCCCAATCAAGACTACGCGTGCACTTACGTCAAAAACTGGCTCACCGTGAAAATGCTTTGGGGCCTCACGATGACTCCGGCTGAAGCAACAGCTATTCATCAAATTATTTTAGATCAACGATGCAGTTTATCACAACTTCGCATCAGCGACGCCGAACTCAGAAGCCAAAAAAAGTTTGCTCAAGATAATATTGATTTGTGCGATCGCATCAGCCCGCCTAGTTTATAGTAAATGTTTTTTCATAAACTCAATCGTATGACCAATTTCTAAAACTTGATTTTCTTTCTTTGATGAACCATGCCCTTCATCTGCAAAAATAATCAGTTCGCTGCCTAATTTTTTATTTTTTAAAGTTTCGTGAATTTGCAAAGCTTCACCCACGGGGACTCGAGGGTCGTTCGCGCCTTGAATGATCATCAGCGGAGCTTTCACCTGACCGACATAAGTAATGGCCGATAATTTCATCAAAGCCTCTTTATCCTTTACAGGATCACCGTATTCAGAAATCCGCAGCTGACGACGATAAGGTGCCGTGTTGTTTAAAAACGAAACTAAATTGCTCATGCCAACTAAGGCAACTCCGGCCTCGTAAGCGCCAGAAAATCGTGTCATAGCCATAAGAGTTGAATAACCTCCATAACTCCAACCCATAACTCCTACTGTTGGAGATTGGCCTTGATCGCTCTTCCAGTTTTTCTTTATCCAAATTGAAGCATCTTCAATATCGGTGATCACATTTTCGCGCAAGGGGCCGTTGTCTAAATTGATCCAAGTTTTTCCGTATCCATCACTGCCGCGCACATTGGGCTCTGCAAAAATAAATCCTTCGTCAACGAAAGCTTGGGCAACTGTACTAAAACCGGGCTGGCTTTGACCTTCAGGGCCTCCGTGAAAGTGAACAACAATAGGACAATTTGTTTTATTATTGATTGTGAGCTTACACTGATTAGGAAACCGAACAAACATTGGGATCTTCACGTGATCGCGCGTTTCATAGCTCATCAATTCAGAAACAACAAAAGTTGATAAATTGACTTCTGGCGCAGAAGGCAAAACCCACTGTGTGAGTTTTTTTGTCGACCAGTTGTAAGAATAACTTAACCGAGGCGATTTCGAAGTGATCATTCCCAACATGGTCACTTGACTGTCTAAAGTGGTTTTACCACTAAACACATGATCTGCACCTGGAAATGAAGGCAGACTGATGGGCTTAAAAGTTTGAGCGTCCATAGCTTTTAATTCTGTGTAGCCGTCTCGATTGATATTATAAATAATTCTTTTTTTCTGATGATCAATCGAAAATCCCGAAACATCGTATTTTAAATCGTTTGTCAGGGCTTTAAGTTCGCCATTTTTAAAAGTGTAGAGTTTTTTAAAATCGCCCATCTTATTTGTTAAAACTAAATACTGATCTTTTTGGGCTGAATATGAAACTTCGTACTCTTCTTTTTCATTTTGTCCAATGATTGGCTTAAGTTCTTTGGTCGCGGGTTCAAAATCGTAATACTCATTTTGCAAAGAGCCAATTTGCTTCACAAGGATCATTCGCTTTCCATTTTGATCTTCGTCTGCAATCGACCAAACGCCTTGAGCATCATAAACAGTTTCAATCGCTTTATCTTCTAAATTCATTTTATAAATCGTATAGGAGTCCGGATTTTTATCGTTGGCTGTAAAATAAATTGTCTTTGAATCATCTGTGATAAAACTAAAATGAGCTTGCACTTTCGGTTTTCTAAAAAGCTCATCGATAAGACCGGTCTTTGTATCAAGTCGAAATAGTCCCGGGTTTTCTTCTCCGTTGACGTCCTTTGAAATAATTAAAAATTTTCCATTCGGCGCCACTTCATTCAAAGAAACAGAATCAGATCCACTGGTCAATTGCACCGGGAAACTCTTGGGCCCATCAATTTTCCATAGATGGGTTTGACCCGTCACTCTCCAAGAAAAATACATTGTTTTTTTATCGGGAGACAATGCGCCTAACCCGGGCGACGTAATATCAAACATTTTTTTAAGTTTATTCGTCATCAAAGGATTTAAAGCCGAGGGTGCGTATTTTTTTAAAGTTTCTGCTGATACGCTGCTGGCTCCAAGACCCGCGTACTGAGCCTTGGTTGTTAAAGCGAATAAGATGACTAAGCTGACTAATTTAAACTGATTTTTTTGTCTCATACAATGGACTCCTGACTTTTAAAAAAACTTCAGTCTATCATCTCTACAGCAAGCACTTCTGTCGACCAGAATTGCTTCATGAACCCCGACTTTAATCCCTTAATTTTTAACTCGTTTATTCGCTTTTTTTAAGATCGGCTTGAAGTTCAACATCGGATTTGACCAAATCACTTAACCAGCCGCCCTCAAAAGTCATGGCCCGACCAGAAAAATTAAATTGAATTTTAGATTTGTAATCTGGATCAAACCCGATCTCTTTTGGTTTTACATTCACGGTGTTTAAGAAGACTAAAAAATCATTTTTTTCTTTTTCGTAATCCACTGGCGTAGACTGATTAAAGGCCAACTCAACATTTTGACAAAAATTTTGAATACGCACATCATTTTTAAAATTGAAATCGTGAGCAACAAGATTATTTAAAGCTAAAAATAAATAACTTCGATCCATCATTGATTCAATATCTTGTTGGTGTTCTTTCATTTCTCCAAAAGCGCTGAATGCTGTTTTATAGAATTCGGCCTTTTTAAAAAAATCTTCATCTTTTCTATCTCCAGCTGCTTTTGCTTCAGCAATCATGTCAGTCATTTTTGGTAAACGAGTCACATACCTGAGCATGGGCTTAATGGCTTGCACCCGAGGGTCTTGTTTTTCTGATTCAGCACTTAGTTTGAAGGCTTCACCAAATTCTTTTTGATTAAACTGACCCGCTTTTGCATTGACTAAAGTACGACAAAAATCACTGATGGGCTTTTGCTGGGACGTTAAATCTTCTAAAACAATTTGGTCGACAGAACTTTCAGAATCATTATTTTGATTCAGGGTTGAGGCGGTGCTGTCTTCAGAACTTGATATTGAAATTTTTGCTGAGTTTGAGGCCTCATCAGGTACAGACCGATCAGGATTGTTAAGACTTGATGGCTTTGAATGAAAGGCCTGTCCAATCGAGCTCACCGAAGGCAGTTTGTGAATTAAAAATATAATCCCGACCATCAGAACAAAACTTAATAGAGCTATTCCGTAGAGCGCAAACTTTAAAAATTTTTTCAATTGTTCCTATTTCTTTTTAACAAGATCAGCTAAACCACTCAGACCGCTGTTTCCGAAACCTTTTTGGGGCTGAACCGCTTTCCAAGATTGATCTTCAATTTCAGAAGGCACACCAAGCGATAATTTTTTTTGTTCAAATAAAATTTCATCGATTTGAATGTCAATCGAATCACCTTTTTTCTTCATTTCAAATTTTTGAAAATCCACCAAATCACGCCATTTCGATTTTGGCAAAAGACCTGTAATGCCGGGGGCTAAATTGACGAACAAACCGTAGACTTCTTTTTTCTCGACTGTTCCTTTATGCAGGGAACCCAAGGGAAATTTTTGTGGAACTTGCATCCATGGATCGCCTTCTCCACCCGCTTGCTTAATCGAGAGCGAGATTTTAAGTTTGCCCTCAATTTCATCCATCTTTAAAAGCTTCACTGTAACCATTTGTCCGGTTGAAAGAACTTCGCTTGGATCTTGTAAACGCGACCAACCGATCTCAGAAATATGCACCAGACCCTCGACACCGCTATCAATGGAAACAAACGCACCAAATTTTTCTATTCGCGTGACTGTTCCGTTCAAAATGTCACCTGGTTTGGCTTGACCTAAAAAAACGCCTTCGCTTTCAACTTTTTGCGCGTCTAATAAACGTCTTCGTGAAACCACAATGTTACGACCTTTAGGGTCCAATTGTGTGATCATAAAATCAAATTTTTTATTCACATAAGACTGATGATCTTGAACTTTGTAATCCATTTGACTGACGGGACAAAAGGCGATTTTATTTTGAATATTCACACGAAAACCACCATTACACACTTCTGTGACGCGGCCTTCAACTGGCATTTCCATATCGTAAGCGTCTTCTAAAGAATCTAAATCACTGCTGGATTTTTTTGAACCCGCTTTGGCTACACGCAGTTCAGAGCCTTTGGCTTTCACCACAACTAAATCCAAACGGTCACCGACTTTGTACTTAAGTTGTTTACTTTCATCTAAAAGCTCTGAGGTTAAAATCATCGCATCTTGTGTCGTCGGAGTTGAAACAAAAGATTCTTCTTTACTGATCGATAAAATTTCTCCGGTAAAAGTATCGCCTGTTGATAGTTTACGCCCGACATTTCCCATTGATTGCTCAAACAAAGAAGCAAAATCTGTTTTTGCTTTCTGGTCGACTTCATCCCCAAATACATCACGTTTTGACATAAATACCTGCCTTGTTAGTCATTTTAATTTGAAGCCAGAATATTAACTTATTCGTTTGTCTGAATCGAGCTTTTTTTAGTGCGATTTTTAACTGATAAAGTCAGCTCAAAAGTCGCGACTTTTTCTGTTTCGCTAAGAGAGGGAACGATCGCGTAAGCCGTCATAGTGCGGTTAATTCGCTCAGACGAGTTTTGAGCTTCTTTAATTTGATCGACAACGACTTGAGCCTGATCGCAAATAAAATGAACATCACCTTCGGCACGCTTTAAAAATTCAGCTTTATAATCTTTAAATAAAAAATCAATCTTCAAACCTGACTGTTGAATTTTCTTGACCGCAAGCAACGCAATACACAATTCAGAACCCACAGCCAAGGCTCCGAAGTACATCGCCCCCAAATGGTTTTTTGTTCGAAAGCCCAAAGGTATTTTTAGAACGGTTTTTTGATCGCTGACTTCGATCACTCGCGGCGAACAAAACCCAATCAAAGGAATTTTAGACCATGCATACAAAGACAAAAATAAATTATTTTTAAAATTTTGGAGTCGGCTCATGGTCATAATGCTAGCTTTAATTCCAATTCAAGTACAAACTTAATTCGATGAAGATCGAAACTGCTTTCACAAAAATGATGAAAATTCAATACCCTTTGATTGGCGCTCCAATGTTTTTAGTTTCGAATGTCGACATGGTGGTGTCCATCAGCGAAGCCGGTGGAATCGGAACATTTCCCTCACTGAATTTTCGTCCTGAAGAAAAATTTAAGTTGGCTCTACAAGAAATTAAATCTCGCACAAAAAAACCGATCGGTGTAAATATCATTGTGAATAAAAGTAATTCACGTGCAACGTCAGATTTAAAAACCTCTTTAGACCTGGGAGTCGAACTTTTCATCACCTCATTAGGCTCGCCGAAAGATGTGATCAAAGAAGCTCATAAAAATGGAGCCAAAGTTATTTGTGACGTCGTTAATCTCGAACAGGCGCAAAAAGTTCAAGACCTTGGAGCCGATGCCGTGATCGCAGTTGCTGCTGGTGCCGGCGGCCATGCCGGACCCATTTCACCTTTAGTTTTAGTGGGCTGGTTACAAAAAAAACTAAAGATCCCCGTGATCGCCGCAGGTGGCATTGCCGATGGCGCAGCGATGGCCAGCATGCTGACATTGGGAGCCGCAGCCGTAAGTGTAGGGACACGCTTTATCGCTTCAACTGAAGCGCAAATTGATGCCGCTTACAAAAATGCCATCGTCCAATCAAGCCCTGAAGATATTGTGATGACTTCTCGAATTTCGGGAACGCCAGCGGCCGTTATTCGAACGCCTTACATCGATCAAGTTGGTCTTGATTTACCTTGGTATTTAAAAATATTGAAAGACCAAAAACAGGCTAAAAAATATATCGTTCCGCTGATTCATTGGCTTGGCTCAAAAGCCTTAGAAGAAGCGGCCCAAACACCGACTTGGAAAACGGTCTGGAGCGCAGGCCAATCAGTTGGTTTGATCGATGATATTTTGTCTTGCCAGCAAATTGTCGAAAAATTTGTGCGCGAGTACGATGCTTGTTTAAAGAAAGCTCCGCAGCTTCTGTGAATATCAAAAGTTACCACGTTCAACATATTTTGGTTCAACATCAATATGAAGCTGAAGATCTACTAAAAAAACTTCAAGCGGGAAGTTCTTTTGAAGAATTAGCAAAAAGGTTTTCACTATGTCCCTCGGCCACGGTCGGCGGAGATTTAGGACTTATTGCAATCGGAAAAGCAGATCCTGATTTCGAGGAAGAAGCTCTTCGAATGAAGCCAAAACAGATCAGTTCAAAGCCACTTCGAACTCGATTTGGATATCATTTAATTAAAAAAATAAAGTCTATAACTTAAAGGGATTTAACGTAATCAATTAATTCAGGCACTCGCCCCAAATTAAGTTTTGCTTCTTTGATTACACGAATGGCTTCAACTTGTTTGATTTTACCAATTCGAATTTGATCGCTGAGCAATTGCTCTAAAGGATCTGTAACTAAGTAAACACTTTTGTGCTGCGGCCATAAATTATCCGATGAGTTACTTCCACCAATGCTTAATGGAATAAAATGATCGATTTTAAAATCTTGGCGATTCATTTGACGAATGTGGTATCCAAATTTTTCGTCATACATTTGAATCAAAGAGTTTTTCATTGAAGAAGAAACGTTACGTTCGCAATAAGTGATATTTTCAGGGTATCTTTTAACAGGAGAATTTTGGCACAACGAGCCAGGTGTTGAAGTCTGATCAGGACCTATTGGAAATCGGTCGGAACCAAAAGAGACAAGTGAAACGAGTAAAAGAACACCGACAATAAAAGGACGCAATGCTTTCATCTTTTTTTCTCCATATTAGGCAGGCATTTACGGGGCCTGGTAGAAACGCGAAACCATATCATTCGCTTATAACTGGGGGACATTGAACTCAAACTTGCTTCGAGAAAACCCTATTTTTTGGCGCGTTTCAATTAAATTAATGCTGTGACGCAGTGTCTTTTTAAAGTGAATATTAGTTCGTTGCTTCGACCATTTCAGCCAAACGCTTGGCTTCATTAGCTGGTAAACTAACTAAAGTTTTAATTGGGACTATTCGACCTGCTTTAAGCAATCTTTCGGACAAATGAGGGTTGTAAAGTCTTAATTTTTTTTGATCCTCACCAAATAAAGCTAACAAACTTTCATATTTGATCTTCTTTTTTAAATAAAAATCTTTTTGTTTCAATTCAGGGTATTTAACAATTGGCTCTGCAAAGTAAAGATTAGCATTCGATTCGACGTGAAGGGCCGCATAAAACGTGGCATAAAAATTTCGAGATGCAAACCCAAAACTTTTTTTTGCTTGAACATGATCTGCTAAGTAACCGATGTCGTTACTTTTGTATTTACGCACTAATTTTTTTAAACTGCCAACGCCATGATTATAAGCTGTGATGGCCAAAGGCCACGATTTTAAAATTTGAAAATTTTGTTTCAAGATTTTTGCAGCAAGCTTTGTTGAATAGTAAGCGTGATTTCTTTTGTCATAAGAGGGTTGCATATAATTAAATTTTTTTGCGACCGCAGGCATAATTTGCCAAAGACCACTGGCTCCCACTTTTGAACCAGCTTCGATATTGAATGAGCTTTCAACAAAAACCACGCGTGATAATTCAATCGGAAGCTTTTCGGATTCAAAAACTTTTTCAATCATGGGTAAATAATAACCCGATTTTTTGATGGCTTCGAGCATGCGATCTTTTAAGCCCATTTGCAGACGAATCTGACCAATACCATCGATATTGAACTTTTTTGCGATCAATCTTTTTTGGATTCGAATAATCAGCTCGGCCTCTTTTTCGCGCCGAGCAGGCGACCACTTCTGGTTGGCGTAAACATCAGTTAAATCGATTGTTCCAAGCACTTGATCTGTCTGACCGACTTTGTGAAAAACACCCTGCTGAGTCGTGTACTTTGTATAGATATCAATCCAAAATTGGATATCTTTTTTGAGCGCCTCGGGCGGTGCTAAAAATGAATTTTCTTCATAACCCATTGCATATTGGTTGTGCGAAAAATAATCGGGTGCAGACCAGTAGTTAAGCTCAACGGGCTGTGTGGCTTGAGCTTGAGCTTGAGCTGAAGACTCCCCTTGCTCAGCATGCAAAACAGACGAAATTAAAACAGTAAAAACGACTTGGCCAAGCGTTTGAATTTTCATGTCCTTCTTATCGGAAAGTTGATTGACTTATAAAGTCTTTTTAGCGATCGACAACGACTTAGGTCTTGCTGTTCGCGTTTTTATGTTTCATAACTTTGCGAGTCCACTGGTAAAATAGAACTTATTAAAGCCCACAAGGAGTCAATCAATGAAGATATCAATCGTCTACTTTCTATTGTGTATAACTCCACTTCAATCTTTTGCATCGTCGCTTTTTTTAGAACCCAGTATCGGCTACCGTTCAGAAAATTTAAAGCTCACTGACTTTAGCCAAAAAGAAACTCAATTTAAATCTTCGCTTCCTGTCTACGGGCTAAAGTTGGGTGTACGAAGTCAAATGGGAGTTGACCTGAACTTAGCCGCTGATTATTCAAAAGGAAAAATGGAAGTCACTGCACTGACCGAAAAAAATGATTTCACTCATCAAACAGCTTCGGCGCAGTTAGGTGTAAACGCATTAGGTCTAGTGAAAATATATTTGGGTTATGGTTTTTTTAACGAATTAAAAATCGAAGACAGTTCTCAGCTCACTGGTTTTAAATTGACCGGAGCCAGTTACTTAGCAGGTCTGCAATTTAAATTATTTCCTTATGTCATGATTGGCGCTCAATACAATTTGAACCAATTTAAAAAAATAGAAGGTGTCAACTATGTCGGAAATGATTCAATCGACAAATATTTTTCTAAAGTCGATATCCAAGATTATTCGCTTCTTTTAGCTTTTTCATTTTAAACTACAACTAAAAACAAACACAAAAAGGAAATTAAAATGGCTTACGCAGGTTTTTGGAAAAGATTTGGCGCCGCTCTGATTGACGGAATTATACTTATGATTCCAACTCTTTTATTTACGGGAATAATCAAAAGTATTTTTGTCACCTATGGCTCAAGTTTTCTACTGAGCTTTCTTTATCGACCTTTTTTTGAAAGCTCATCACTTTGTGGAACTCCTGGAAAAGCTCTTGTTGGGATCGCCGTCGTGAATGCAAACGGTGAACAAATCACATTTAAACAGGCCTGCTTAAGATTTTTTTGCACTTATCTTTCTGGAGCGATTTTGATGATAGGCTATTTGATTCAACCCTTCACAGAAAAGCGACAGACACTTCACGATATCTTAAGCCAAACCTACGTGATTCATAAAGTGGCCTCGGCCGAACTTAATTACTTTGTCGCTTGGAAAAATAAATTTCAAGAAGTGGTCGCAAGCTTATAAAAAAACCACATCTTGTAAAAGATGTGGTTCATTTCTAAAATAGATTTTGATATTTCGAATGAGACCTTGTTAGCTACTCGACGACTGTTTTAACTGCAGCTTGAACAGCTTTGTCAGCTTGCACTATGCCAGCTCCGAATTGGTTCGTATCATTAGGCGACAAAACCATTGCTGTCGTTGATAAAATTTGACGAACTTGAGCTGGTTTTAAATTTTTGTTAGCTGATTTAATCAATGCAACAACTCCGGCTACATGAGGCGTCGCCATCGATGTTCCATCAAATGCGGCATAGTCTGCCGGAAGAGTTGAAATCGCCGCTGAAGCAACAGCACCTTTTGTTAATTGATCGACTAGGTTTTGACCTTCAGTTTGTTCGATCATAACAACAGGTAAGTCGATCAAAGTTCCATCTTCAGAAAGTGAACCTTGCATTAAACCTGCTGTGTTGTTGTAGATTAAAACGCCAGCCGCTTTAGCCGCGATTGCATTTTGAACTTTTTGTGCGAATTTAATTTCTCCACGACGAACTAAAGCAAACTTACCAACTACGTTCACCTTAGAAAAATCGGTGTCTTGTCCGGTGCCTGGCACAACAACGATTTCATTCGAAACAGCTGATTCAAAAAGTTTTGTTCCAGAAAATGCCGAACTTTTTATTTCTTTTTGCTGGCCGCCCAAAGAAAGCAAAACTTTACTTTCACGACCAGTTCCACGCGGCACTGAAGAAATCACGGCAGCACCTGGCGCTGTGATATCAAGTTCTGGTCCCCACTGAGAAAAATTTGTTTTCTTCAATGTCGAGTCAAGTGCTCCGACAGCCACAACAGTTGGGAATGCAGCCGGAAAGCTGACTCCACACATCGTTGGTTGAAAAGGATTTGTCGAGCGGCATTTTGGATCTTTTTTGTCGTAAGAATATGTGGGCTCAGTGGCACTGTTTCCTGAAGCGGCAACGACGACAACGCCGGCGCGCTCTGCATTTTGTACAGCTGTCGATTCAGCTGAGGCTCCAATAGGGCTTCCCAATGACATGCTGATCACATCAACTTTTTCTTGAATTCCCCAATCAATACCTTCTGCAACAGCGATATTACTGCAACCTAACGACGAGCATACTTTACCCATCAATAGTTTTGCCTTAGGAGCTACGCCTGTAAAACCCGTTTCTGAATTGTAAGCTCCAAGAATTGTTCCCGAGCAATGTGTTCCGTGCCCCTCTGTATCAGCGTAGTCTTTGGGATCAACAGCGCCTTGGGTATCTTCGGTGAAGTTCTGACCTTTTTCAAAATTAGCTTTAATAGCAGGGTGATCTTGATCAACGCCTGTATCTAAAACCAGAACTCGAGCATTTGCGCCCGCTGCCGATAAAGACCAAGCTTCACCCGCTTTAACAGCCAAAATTCCCCAAGGAGTGCTTGCGCCCGCATTAAATACAGGTGTTGCCGTCGAAGAATCTGTAGACGCTGACTGGTCGAAATTAGAAGTCATCGATTCAAGACGTCTTTGAACACGTGAAATCTTAAAACCATTAACTGGTTTTGGACTTGGAATAAAAAATTCGGCTTCAACAGAAGCAACTTCAGGATGATTCACTAAAGTCGCTGTCAAATCATTTTTTGATTTAAGAACAACAGCATGAATTTGACGAAGTGATTTTTGAATTTGAACTGAGGGGTTTCCACTTTCAGTTAAATAATAACTTTCCATCGCTTTAAAACCTTGCTCGCTTTTAAATGTAACAAGATAACGACCTTTTGCGTGAGCTAAGTGGGCTGTCACAAGTAAGGCGATCATCGATAAAGCTAGTTTCATATTCCCCTCTTTCTATGGTTAAAAAAGATACTCACTTTTTGTTGAAAATAATCTGAACCCAAAATGGATTTTTTATCAAAATTATTTTTCGGTGGTATTTCAAAGACTTACAGAAGTAATAAAAAGTGACATCATCTGTTATACAAGCCAGGTTCCAAAATGGGACCCAAGTCGAAATAAATATGATGCGGTGTTAAAATATAATCAAGTCTTTCAGATGGTATTAGAACTGCTTATCTTTGAACTTAAATGTTGTGCAAAAATAATTTTATTTTATAAATAAATGCGTCATAACAGAAACCTATTTAAAATCTCGCGCCATCACCGTTTTGCGCCCATCAGCACGGGCATGATCAATGGCTTGATCACATTTTACGCGAATGAAATCAGATAAAACCTGATTCACATCCTCAGATGTGTTCATCTGGCTGACATCGCGGATGTATTGCTTCATCTTTGAAACGACAACCAGAACTTCTTGGCTCATTGTTGATTTTATAACAGTTTGAGAAGGAGCTGAAGAGACAAGAATTCTTCGCTGCGCTGTTTCTGTTGCCGAAGACAATGAACTTGAAGTTTGTAATTCTGCAGAATAAGGCGCTTTTTTTTCAACTGCACCGGCATTGCGGTGCTTAGCTCCGGGCAAATGAACTTCCCAACAAGACAAAGTACAAAAAACATATCCTGTTCGCTGACCTGTGCAGGTCGAAACACTGCATTCAAAATATTTTGCGTTGAGTAAAATATCTTTTTTGCACGTGCTGCATTTTCTCCAGTGTGTGGAATTTTCACTCATATTCATTTCTCCTGAGTCTTATTGTGTAAATAAAAAGCTCTGTAAGCAATTCTTTATTATTTGAAAAAAATATTGAATCAGCTTAGCTTAGCCCGATGAATTCAAATCATCCTGTTATTCTTCAAGGCGGAATGGGTATTGCAGTTTCCGATTGGAAATTAGCACGCACTGTTTCGCTGATGGGACAGCTTGGAATTGTTTCGGGTACGGCGATTAACTCTGTTCTTGTTCGACGTCTGCAAGATGGTGATTTAGACGGCCATATGCGCCGTGGATTAGCGGCCTTCCCTTCTCAAAAAATGGCTGAAAAGATTTTAAAAACTTATTTTATCGAAAACGGTCGCGATAAATCGACTCCTTACAAAAGATCACCGTTGTTTGGCATTCAATCTTCGATTGATCTTCTGCAATTAACCGTGGCTGCAAGTTTTGTCGAAGTTTGGCTGGCACGTGAAAACCACACAGGCCGAATTGGTTTTAACTTACTTGAAAAAGTTCATCTTCCCAATCTAGCCTGTCTTTACGGCGCGATGCTGGCTGATGTGGATTACGTCATCATGGGCGCAGGAATACCGCGCGAAATTCCGGGAGCACTTGATTTATTGAGCCAGAATTTAAAAGCCGGTCTAAAAATTCCGGTATCTGGTGGAACAACGGAAGTGATCAGTTATTTTGATCCATCGATTGTGATGGAAGACATGGAATTAAAACCTTTAAAAAGACCTTATTTTTTTCCGATTGTTTCGTCTTCAGTTTTAGCAGCTAGCTTGAAAAAAAAATCAACAGGCCGCGTGGATGGCTTTATTGTCGAGGGCCCATTAGCTGGTGGGCACAATGCTCCGCCACGGGGACCCATGAAACTGAATGATCGCGGAGAGCCCATTTACGGCGAGCGGGATCAAGTCGATCTAAAAGAAATGTGCTCACTTGAACTTCCCTTTTGGATGGCCGGACATTTTGCAACGCCTGAAAAATTAAAAGAAGTTCAGTCTTTAGGAGCCCATGGAATTCAAGTGGGAACTTTATTTGCTTTCGCTGAAGAGTCGGGCTTAGATCAAACTTTAAAACATCAGGCCATCAAAACAATCTTGACTGAAAAACAGCCTTTAGGCGGATGGATTTTTACAGATCCACTTTCATCACCGACGGGATTTCCCTTTAAAGCCGCGCGACTGCCGGGAAGCATTTCAGAACCCGAATATTACAAAGCCCGCGAACGCATTTGTGATCTGGGCTACTTACGCCATGCTTACCAAAAAGAAGACGGTAAAGTGGGCCAGCGCTGCCCGGCTGAACCGATCAAAGACTATCTTAAAAAAGGCGGCATCGAAGCCGACACACATGGAAAGAAATGTCTTTGTAATGCCCTGATGTCGGATATTGGTTTTGCGCAGATTCAAGCGAACGGTCAACCCGAGCTGCATTTGCTAACCGCCGGAGACGATTTGAACCATTTATCCCGAATAATTCCACGGGGAAAATCAACTTATTTTGCAGCCGATGTCATTCATTATCTGCTGTCTGAAAAAACGAATTCAATCTAATTCTTGAAGAGTACTTTTCCATTTCTTTTTTAAATTCTTCAAAGAAACTTTAAGTTTTTTTTCTTGGTAGACAACTAAATCATATTGTTCGCTGACTTCATTCATGACTTCACTCAGCTGAGGGTATCGTTTCGAGATTTGCTGAAACACTTGGTAAGGCGTCGTTTGTGTTGTCACGTGTATTTTTTTGGATTCAGCCCAATTTTCAATTTGGCTCAAAAAAATTGAAAGCTCGTGTGAAATATTTTTTTGTCGTTTGCTTTTTCGTATTTGATAAATCAGAAATACAAAAAATAAACTGATAAAGAAAATACCGACGGCCCCACTTCCTTGAAACTTTTTTAAAAATTCCAACTGAGCCTGTAAATCATAATTCAATAACAACAACGTCCAGTAATAATTTAAATTTTCAAAAAATGAGCGCAATTGATTGAACACAGAGCTCATTGAATCTTTTTGTAGTCCTTTCGGATTTTGTGAAAATAAAATTTGATCATCTTCAGATAAAGCAAAATAATTTTCTCCGCCCAGCGAAATGCGAAGTGGAGTCACCAGAGCCGTGGGATCTTCACGTTGCCAACGACCATTTAGGCCCACTTCAACCCATGCATGAGCATCTTTTTGTGAGATTTTCCAGAACTGCCCCAGCGCATTGTAACTACCACCTTGGTAACCAATCACAACACGAGACGGAATTTCTAAAGCGCGCGCAAGAGTGCCAAATGAGGCCGCAAAGTGTTCACAAAAACCTTTTTTTCTTTCGAATAAAAATTCATCTAAATTATTTCCGTAGAGTTCGGGCTTTAAAGTGTAGATAAAGCCTTTTTTTTGGTAAAATATCTTCAGAGCTTTAAGTCGTCCAATTAAAGTTGGATTTTTACTTTTTATTTCATTCACTAATTTTTGCGCTTTAGGTGGCAAATTAGGATAAGTTAAATATTTTTGTGAATCAGTTGGATCATTGATTTTGTTTTGATTTAAAATGAGCGAAGATGTGGCTTCAAATTGAACTTGTTGATTCGCGAGCTCACCCAGCTCAAAAGTTGAATAAGAAAGCTCGGTGATCGGCGATGAAGACGAAATCACTTGAACTGGGGAATCTAAAACAAAAACATTTTTAAGATTTAAAGGCTCTAAAATAACCTTGTAATGAAGTGATCCTTCAACGTTATTTTGTGAATTCAGTGTGGCTCGCTCAACAAGACCTTTGTGCCAAACAAAACCTTTTGAAATATTTAAAATGGCGCCACGCCAATAAAGCTCTTCGGTATTCATCGATGTGTTGATGAATTCAGCTCTAAAAACCGTTTGATTTTGTAAAGCAATTTCTGAAAACTGTCCGGGGTTAAGCTCTTCGTTGAAACCCGATTGAACAATCACACGATTAGCTTGCTTTGTCTGAAATATAATTAAACGCGGAAAAAATATAAACAACACAATCAGTGCTGGAATTGATCTTAATGTGATCTCAAATAAATAGCGAATACGATTTATTTTTGAATTATGAATCAATGAGTACCACAAAGCAAAAAAAGAAAAAAGTGCAGGTATCGTCCAAATAAAACTCAGACTAAAAACAGCCTTCAGCACGACAATTAAAAAACCTAAGAGCACTAAAAATAACGTATCACGTTCAGTTTCGTAATTTAAAATTGAAATGGCCACGAGCCCTAAAAGCAAAGTCGTGGACTCTTCTTGTCCTAAAATGGACTTGTACTGAATATACACAATCGCAAAAATCAAAACTCCAAACACAGGCGTGATTTTTTTTGACAGCTTTGGCAGGTTGAATTTTTCATGCAAGTACTTCCAAGCAATCATCACAAAAGAAAACACACTGATCCAAATCGGAACTTCGGTCGAGGCAATCGCAATTGACGTCAGCAGTGCAAGCACTAAAGCCGTATTTTGAAAAAAGGGTTTCTTCATCTTGTCTCTTCAATGCTAAGTAGAGCCAGTTTTTCCATGCAGTTTTTGTAGTGCAAAGGCGTATTCATATACTCTGTTTGGTTATCTTTGATTTTAATACTGTAAATATCTTTTGAGTGATAACTTAAATCGATCCATAAAGACATCTGAGAAACTCGGTCTTCAAAATGCTTCAGAAAATCGGTCATTTTCCAATCGATCAGGATTCTTTTTTCGCCCGAGTTTTCATAATTTTTGATCAGATGTTTTTGGTGTTTTAAACTTCTTTTCCAGTCAATCCGTGATGGCGAATCCGTTCTTTGGAATTCGCGATAATCGCGAAACAAACCTTGATTCTGCTGTTGGAATTGATTTTCATTTTCGGATTTAAGACCTTGATCACTTGGAATTTCAGAGACACCTTTTTTTTCGGGGTAAACGATCACACTCTGCAGACTTTCATCATACTTCCATGCCCTTAACATTTGATAAGGAAAACGGCTTTGTATTAAAAGACGTGGCATTTCGATTAAACCACGCTGATTCGGTGTCCACTCGAGTTCGGCTTGACTTTGTTTTTGAACTTCTTCGATCATCGTTTTTTTTTGAAGTACTTGAGTTTTCTTCGGTGTATCAAATTCAATTTCGATGCTCCACAAAAATGACTTTTGATTTTTATTTTTAAACTCAATTGTCAAATAGTTTGGTTGGTTTGCAAAAACGGCCGAATGGATGACTTGTAAAATCTTAAAGGATTCAACATTTTTGTTCGTGAACCACATTCCGGTTAACGCGATTGAAACCAGCAAAAAGACGAAAAAATAAAGTAAATTATTTCCGTAACCAATCGCCATCACAAGCAAAACGAATGAAATACCGGCAAATGAAATCCCAAAGCCCGTGGGAATAATATACGTTTTATCGCTTCTTAATTTAATATTTTTACCGAGGGACCGCTGTTTGTTTTTCAAGTAAGCGAGCCCACTCACGACCTTGTCGTAAACCATGCGTTCCCCCTAATCGATGTCCAAGCACAGGCTGCAGAACACTTTGCACATCATCGACTCTGATGAAGTCTCTTTTTTCTAAAAAGGCCCAAGCTTTTCCCGCGGCGACAAGTGAAAGCCCTGCGCGTGTTGACAGGGCTTCACCGGCGAAATCAGTTTTTCTGGAATTTTCGAGTAATGAACCGACGTACTCAGCCACTGTTGCTGAAACGTGAATTTTTTGAACTTGATTTTGTATTTCAATTAATTCCTGCGCATTCAATAAAGACTGCAAAAGCTGAATTTTTTTGCGTGGATTTTGATTTTGAAAAATCTGAATTTCAGTTTGCTTCGAAGCAAAATTAAGCTCAAGACTGATCATAAAGCGATCCAGTTGGCTTTCAGGTAACGAAAAAGTTCCTAAATTTTGATGGGGATTTTGAGTCGCAATCACGTAGAAAGGTTGCGGCAAGTTCCACGTTTTTCCATCTAAAGAAATTTGACCTTCTTCCATGGCTTGCAACAAAGCACTTTGCGTTCGTGGGCTGGCTCGATTTAATTCATCAGCCAAAATAAGCTCTGCAAACAGGGGCCCTGGATGAAAATGAAACTCCTGATCTTTTGGACTAAAAAGATGCCCACCCAAAATATCCCCAGGTAAAAGATCAATCGTGAATTGAATGCGATTTGTTTTGAGCCCCAACAGTTGACCCAAAGTTTGAACCAAAGTTGTTTTTCCAACACCGGGCACATCTTCAATCAAAAGATGACCGCCGGCAAGTAACGAAACAATTGAAAGCTTAATGGCCTCGTCTTTGTCTAAAAATATGGTCGCCGTCTTTTGAATAAGCTGGTTGATTTTCTCAAACATTATTTGTAATTTTCTGGAAACAAATTTCGTTCAACTGTTTCAATCACAATGTGGATTATTTTAATATGAAGTTCTTGAATTCGATCGGATGATTCGCCCGGAACTATAAGGGCCAAATCAGAAAGCTCTTTCATGGCTCCGCCGCCCCGACCAATCAACCCGACTGTTTTAATCCCCTTCTTTTTTGCAATTTCGAAAGCGCGAATAATATTCTTTGAATTGCCACTGGTTGATAACCCAACGACCAAATCGCCGGACCGGCCCAGAGCCTCAAGTTGTCTTGAAAATACAAATTCAAAGCCGTAATCATTGCTGACACAAGACATGTGACTTGCATCACCTAAAGCTAAGGCTCCGATGGGTCGGCGCTCTTTTCGATAGCGGCCGGTCATCTCTTCAGCGAAATGCATGGCATCGCAATGACTACCGCCGTTTCCGCATGAGAATAAATTTCCGCCCTGTTTGATCGTCGCTGTCATCATTTCTGAAAACTGAGCACAGGCTTCAATATTTTCGGATTTTTGAATAAATTGATTTAAACATAAAGACGCTTCTTCTAAACTATTTTTCCAGACGTTTTGGCTCATACTTTAATCTTCTCTGATCCCCGGTTCGGGATCAAGAATCGTGATTATAAGTGCGCGTCATTTTTTTAATAAAAGTTATCTTCGAAAACCAGCTTGAGCAAAAAAATGACTTGAAGTTCTTGTCAACGGCTTTGGATTTAGCTACAAGTGTCAGACAACAACGATCAATACACGATCTTACACGACGAGGCTCACATGAAATCAATTACTGAATTCTCTATGGCTACTTTACAAAAATTTACTCAAGCTAAAGCAGCTTTAACAACTGAAGGCAAAACTCCTGAAGAAATGACAGCTTCATTAGGTGAAACATTCAAACTCGAGGGTGATAAACTTAAATTTATGATGGCTGCTTCTGATTTAGCTCAAAGTAAACCCAACGTTAGACGCATCGTTGTTGTTAGTTTTGCTGAAGGCGAAACAGCCCCTGCAAAATATCAAAAGGTTGAAGACACACATTACCTTGTTGAGACCCTTGAATTAACCAAAGCGGTCGTTGCAGCCCCAACTAAAGGTGGCGGTCGCGGTGGACCACGTAAAGGTGGCGGCAGCAGCGGTCCGAAGCCTTCACCATGGGGCGCTTCTCCTGAAGAAATAGCCGCTAAAAAGAAAGCTTCTCAAGAAGCTGCTAAAAGATCATAGTTTAATATGACAGTTTAACTTTGTTTCAATTTCCAAACGATGTGACTGGTAAGCACTCCTCCAAGGATTGCCCCAGTCACCCATAACAACGCAATGCTCAGGGCAATTTCAGCTCCGGCAGAGATAAATAACCCCAGCGAAATTAAAGCGATACTTGCAGTTTGCAAAGCTCCTGTTCTTTTAAGAACTTTGAGCTCTTCAACGCTTAAGAAATACCCCGCAGCTAAAAAGCTTGAACTCACAAATAAAACACCACAGCCCAACATGCATGCGCGGTGTCCAACGTATCTCATCATCAAAGTATCAAAAGAAAATTGAGTGTTAAACGGGTTTATTCCAAACTGATGACAAATCGCTAAAGATAAATAGCCTGTAACCAAGTGAAAAATAATGAGCTTTAAAAAAACCTGAAAAGCGCGAGGATTCATTTGTTTTTGAATCTGAAGTGTAACGGATTTTTTTAAATCAGGTGGAACCTCAATAGGATCGGAATGAAGAAATTTTTCATAATCTTTGAGCCACTCATTTTCGTTTTGGTTCGTCATGGCAAATCTCCTTGTTTCATCAGCACTTTTAATCGTTTAATTCCACGACTGATCAGCTGTCTGGCATTTAAAGTTGTGGTCTGAAGGGCATGGGCAATTTCTTCGAAAGTTTTATCGTCCACATAGCGCAAATGCAGGGCTTGTTTTTGAGTTTCAGGTAAATTCTGAATCATTAAAATAGTGTCTGGAACTAACCGATCGGCAAAGACGGTGCCGGGGAGCTGATTAAAATCAAAAGCCTGGTGTAAATTCGAGTTTTTATTTCTTCTGATTTGATCGATCATCGTTGTTCTTGTAATCGTGTAAAACCACGGAAGCACCGGCAAAGATTTATTGTACAAATGCTTTGATTTATGAATTTTAATAAAAACTTCCTGATACATTTCAGCCACAACTTCCACTTGCTTAACTCGACTTTTTAAATAGCCGTAAACCTTTGATGAATGTCTTGAATACAAAATATTAAAAGCCGACTCTGATCCATTTTGATACTGAGTCATCAGTTCTTCATCCGTTAAATTTTCAAGAAACATGCGACTCCCTTATAAGACAAGTACGTAGGTCATTGGCTTTTTGTGACACTCATTAAATCATATCCAAAGATTCAGTGAATTCAATATTTTGAGCTGTTGAATGACAGCATTAATATATTTGTTTTTTCTTTGATCTTTTCCTAACCAAACCTTAACGTGATTTATTTCTTTTTTTTTGAGAAATATTATTCATCTGAAATAATTCAGAAAAAATAAGGAGATTTAATCGATGAAAAAAAGTCTATTCGTAGCTGTGTTGATCGCTGTTACGACATCATATGCTCAAACAAAACATTTAATATCAGGTTCAGACACAATGGGCGGTTTAATGACTGACGCAATTATTGCTTCAGGATTAGATAAAGAAATTGGCTACTCTGGTGGTGGATCTGGCGTTGGCGAAAAAGATTTCGCGAATGGTGAAATCAGTTTAACTGCGATGTCACGCGCAATGAAACCTGAAGTTTTAGCACAAATTCAAGCGGCTGGTGTGGTTGCAGAACCTCATGTTGTGGCGCTTGATGGCGTGGTTGCTTTTGTGAATGATTCAAATCGCTTACAAGGACTTGATTTAACAACTTTGGCACGTATTTACACATGCGAAATCACGTCTTGGGCTCAAGTTCCAGGATCAACTAAAACAACAGCGATTCACGCTTTTCGCCGCGACGACAAATCTGGCACGACCGACACGTTTAAAACTTTAGTTGGTATAAAAGCATTTGGCGCTTGTTTAACAACTGTGAATGAAACGGCAGATATCGCTGAAAAAACAGCAACTGATGCCGATGCGATTGGATATGCAGGTCTTAGCGGAAAAGTCGAACATAATACGGAATTATCTTTGGCTAAAACTGGCGTAGCTTATGTGGCTCCGACAGCGGCAAACATTCGTAATGAAACTTATCCTTTAGCTCGTAAATTATATATTTACTCGGCTTCTGGAAAACGTTCGCCAAATCAAGTTGAAGAAAAACTTTTAGAGCAATTATTAGATCGTTCATTTCTTGATCCAATCGTTCAAGATCACGACTTCGTTACTCTTGATTAATCAACATGATGATTTTATTTGAAAAAATAAAATTAAATTCAAAAAACAAGCTGGTTTTAAAAACCGGCTTGTTTCTATTTTTGCTGTCTTGCGGAGGCCGAAATTCTGCGCCAGTTGATGATCCAGTTCGCGCTTTACAATGCCCGTCTGTCGAAAAAACAATAAGCTATGATGAAATCGAATACCAAGGCGGAAAAGGCGACGGCCGGCTTCAGTTTTCAGATTTACGTGACGGTTTAAACTCTGCTTGCATGAACTGCCATCAAGCTCCCGCTAAAAGTGGTAACTTTGCTTTTATCGATTCTTATCGCGGAGAAGTCCGCACGATAGCTGGTGAAACTCGTTTTTACCCCGGCTATTACGAAATGGCCGAGCAAGCCGTTGATGCTTTGCTGAATCAAAATCCTGAAAAACGCATGCCTCCTGAAGATCGTCGCTCTAAAAATCCAGAAGTTTTCAATCAGCTTGGCGTCAAATTGCAAGCTTGGATTGCCGCTGGAAAACCGAATGGTTATTTTTATCTAGATAAAAACTCAGTCGCCCCAACCGAGCCCGTCAAGCCCCGATTTCGTGACAGCCAGTATGGAAACTGCACGCCGGCGGCAAATATCATCGGCTTTAGTTATCTAAAAGATCGCGAATTCGCACAAATGGAAAAACTTCCCGCTGATCTTTCTGAAACGGATTTATTTACTTTAGATGCCTTAGAGCTCGCTAAAAAAGGCACCGTTTCTTATAATGTCGAGTATCCTCTTTGGGCTGATAATAATGGTAAAGGTCGTTGGGTGCATTTACCCATGAAAATTGAAGGCCTCAAACTTGTTAGACAAGCGATCCAGTACGATGCCAGCAAAAAAATTTTCGATGTGCCCGAAAATACTCGATTCTACAAATTCTTTTATAAAAAAATTAAAATGGGGAACGGAAAATTTCGTTACCGTCGCGTTGAAACTCGTCTTATCGTCGTTAGAAAACCCTGGCAAAAAAGCTTATTCGGAACATATAAATGGAACGACACCGAACAATCTGCAACTTTAGTTGACACTCCTTACCGCGACGGCACTCAGTTTAAAGACAGTGTTTTTGATCTAACCGTAGATGAAGTTGAAAAAAAAATTAGACCTTACGCCATTCCTGGCAGCCAAAGATGTATCGATTGTCACAGCGGCTCGGAAGGGCAAAATTTTGTGCTTGGATTTAGTCCGTTGCAGTTGCATCGACGGTTGCAGGGCGAAGGAGGGCATGACGAACCCAATTCATCGGCTGAACTTTCGCAAATCGATCGCTTCAAAAATTATGGCTTCATACAAAATGCACCCGAAGCCTCTGACTGGCCCACTCTTGAAAAATCGGGATCTTTACCGCCAAGAAATGAATTTGAATTGAAAGCTTCTGGCTATTTGGCAGGAAACTGTGCCCACTGCCACAACCCCAACGGACTTGCATTTAACAAAGAAAATGGAATTAACCTTGAGCTCACAGCCGGGTCTATTTTTGGATTCAATACAAAAACGCGTTCAACTGAAATTCTGTCAAGACTGATCGTGCACCAAAACGGAGACTTAGATCAAAGCCAAATCTGGAGAAAAATTTCAGACACTTCACAACAGCTTGGTTTGACAAGTCAAATGCCGATGAACACACCCGCAACGCCCGACTGTAAAGCTTTAAGTGTGATTGGTAAATGGATTCGAAGTTTTGAAAGCGAGCAAGCCGCCCTAAATTTCGAGCCTGCTTGCAAAAAAGAAAACGAATTCAAATGGATTGATCAAGACTTCACCGTGGTTTCAAGTGATTATTATGTACCTCGACGACCAGACTGGAATGATCCCGTGGCCGGTATGCCCGATAAATTTAAAAATATCCCTTTAACAGAAGAATTACAAAAAGCGATCACGCAAGAAATTCCAGTTGGTTACTGGAACAAAAAAGTGATTTGTCAGTTTCCTGATAAAACTCTTCCCTCTGAAGAGCAACGTCCGTGGATGATGCGCGGAACGCTACCTAAAAGACCTTTTGGCGAAATTTATTCGTCAACGCCGGGGGCTTGGTATTTTAAAACATCTTGTATGAAGTGCCACGGTGAAAAAGCCGACGGAAATTCATCTTTAGCTCGTGGGATTTTGCAATGGTCAGGCGGAAGTGTTCGCGTCGCCGATCTTGTGAATGGAATGTTTGGTAAAAATGGCGAAAATCTAAAAACCTTTGATTCAAACGGAAAGAATTTTGCGCCTCAGTATTTATTTTGGATGGCTATGGAAGGAACGCGTGTGCAATTTCCGCCTGAGCTTTCAAGTTTTGTCGGCAAGCATGGGGCCCAAATGCTGAATCAAATGCGTGATAAATGCTTGAACCAAATTTCAACAAATAAAACTTCGACGCCAAACTTTATGGATCATGATATTTTCAATAAAGTCTGCTTTGTGAATAACTTGTCTCCGAAGCACGCTGATATTGCTTTTGATCCGAATACAAATCGTCCCGTTTATCCTGATAAAGTTGAAGCATGGCTTGATCGCGCGGCTTTTAATGTCGGCTACTCGATTTTTTATTACCTGAAAGATTTATCGCAAAATGTTTTGCATCCAAGCAACGATCAGTGTGAACTGGTTTACCCGAAGAAGGAGAATCCATAATGAAACTTCTATTTTTATTTGTAACGCTATTTAACTTGCAGGCTTTTTCGGCGATCAATGTAAAATTAGCCAAGACAATAGGTCGCTCGAATTTTTTAGCGATTGGAAATCCCAGTGCGATCCGAATTGAGGGCCAAGGCGAAGCTCCAGAAGGCGACCTGAATGTTGTTGATCAAGGAGCGAACTGGATTTTAAGCGGCACGCTTCACATCGATTTAAAAAGTTATTCAACCGGAATTGCCTTACGCGACCGCCATATGAAAGATAAATATCTTGAAGTCGATAAATACCAAATGGCGACCTTAAACATCGAAGCTCTTCAAGTTCAAAAAGTTTTTTTAGCCAAAGAAACTGAATCGAACATTCCTTTTAAAGGTTTACTAACTCTTCATGGAGTTTCTAAAAATGTTGAAGGCGAACTTAGCGTTAAAAAACTGAATGCTAAAATTCAAGTGAGTTCAAAGTTTACGCTGAAACTTTCAGACTATTCCGTCGATGTGCCAAGCTTCGCGGGTATTAAAGTGGCTGACTCTGTTGAAGTTAAAACTGTGAACGAAATTGAAAGCTTTTAATGCTTAAATTGAAATATATTTTTTTTGCCAGCTTTTTTTTCTTCAGTTGTAATTACAATCACGCCAAAAATACAGCCCAACAAGCATCAGGAGTTTCACAACTCAGCGCTCAGTCTTTTGATTTTGCTACGGTGCAATCGAATGTGATTGCACCGCAATGTTTACGCTGTCATTCAGCCGCGGGCGGAAATCAAGGTGGTCTTAGTCTTGAAAGTTATCAATTGATTCGCGCTAATTTGAATAAAATTTATTATCGAAGTATCGAAAAAAAAGATATGCCTCCGACTTCGCTCACAAGTGATCAATTCAGCTTATTGAAATCTTGGATTGAAGCCGGCGCTCCAGAAAAAAATAATGGCGTGAATGTAGGCCCGATCCAAGGTCCGATCACATGGCTTGTCATTAAAAAGCAGGTTTTAGGTGCAAGCTGTCTTGATTGTCACTCGGGAACAAACTCGGAAGGCCATCTGCAATTAGATTCAGCCGATGAAGTTCGAAAAAACATCAACGCGATTTTTGATTCTGCGATCGTCAAGCAGACAATGCCACTTGAGCCCTACCCTGCGATGTCTGACGGGCAAAAACAAGCTTTGATGAAATGGATTTCCCAGGGAATGCCCGATTGAAATATTCTTTTACCCTGTTATTTATTTTATTATTTTTACGACCAATGCAGGCGTTTGCATTTCCTGAAATGATTCGTCACGGTTATGTGAATTGTTTAGCTTGTCACACGAATCAACAAGGTGGAACTTTACTAACAGCCTACGGAAAAGAACTTGGCAAAGAATTGCTGAATCGACACGACACGCTTTTTACTTTCGAAAAAGACAAAGATGAAGATCGCTACTGGCAAATAAACACGCCTGATTATTTAACCATCGGCGCAAATGTTCGATTGCTGCAAATTTTTTCTGAAAGCTCAGCTGCTTCAAAAGGTCGTTTTTTAATTATGCAAGTTGACGTCGACACCGCCGTTAAATTAAGTGAAGAATTTCAAACTTATTTTTCGGTAGGTCGTTATGAGCCCACCCAGCCTGAAGCCGAATGGAAAGATTTCGCCTACGTGCCCCGCGCATGGGTGCAGTACACCAAGACAGCCGACAATTCTTCAAACTCAATCAGTTTACGTTTGGGCCGTTTTTATCCAACTTACGGGTTGAATATGATCGAGCACACTTACGTGAATCGACGTTACTTAGATTTTAATCCCGGGCAAGAAAGATTAGCTGTAGAGCTTTCTTTTAATTCAGAAAATTTTCAAGTTGTTTTAACAGGACTAACTGAAAGAGCAAATTATCAAAAATACGATTCAGAAAAAGGCAGCGTTTTACAATTTTCAAAAGTCGTTGGTCAAAGCGCAAGACTTGGATTAAATATTTATCGTACAAAACTAACGCAAAATAATATTCAAGCCGAAAAAAAAATGGATGGCTTATTTGGCCTGATTGGTTGGAACAAAGAAATCACCACTTTAATTCAGCTGGATCAGATCCAATATGATTCAGGCAAAAAAGGTTTTTCAGATTACATCAAACAAGGCTATGAGTACAAAAAAGGCATCGAGCTTTTTGCGACCCAAGAATATTTTAATTCTGATACCACTTTAACCGACCCTCATGTTGAAGCTTACGGTCTGGGCGTTCAATACTTTCCATTTTCAAATTTAGATTTATTTTTAACTTACAAAAAACACAAAGACACTTCACAACTGAATGAATTCCAAGATATGGTTTGGTTTATAACCCATTTATATTTCTAGGAGCTCTTATGAAGTCTTATTTTTGTCTTATTTTATTACTCACAAGCTTAAGTTGGGCTCAGACAGAACAAGTTCAATCGACGGATGTAACGTCTGCGATCACGGCAGCGCCAGTTCAAAAAGCAGCCCCACCAGTTCCCACCGTCTTGTTGAACGGAGATTTTAGATACCGCTTACAATCTGAAAAACAGGGCTTGAAAGAAGCGCGAAAAATTCAGCGTATTCAAGCAAAACTGCAGGCCACAGCCGAAGTTCAAGATGATTTAAAAGTAACTCTTCGTCTGATGACGGGCTCTGCTGCGAACAGCGGGAATCAAACCCTGGGCGACGAAAAAGCACCCGGATCTGTACGTCGAAGTTTTGGTTTAGATCAGGCGTTTTTTGATTACAAACCATTTTCGTTTTGGAATTTATACGGTGGTAAAATGCCACAGCCATTTACTTTTGCAGGCAAAAATCAAATCATTCTTGACCGCGATATCACTTTAGAAGGAGTGGCTACAAAATTTAAAATTCCATTGGACCCATCGTTTAATTTAATTGCTCAAGGTGGAACTTTTTTTATTCGTGAAAATTACGATTCAACATTCAACGAAGACACTTCCGATAACATGTTTAACGGCGGGCAATTAGCCCTTCAATGGAAGCATGATGACTGGGATATCATCGCGGGTTACGGCACATTTGCTTTTACGGGTTTAAAAGATACTCCACCATCGAATCTGACGGCGATCTCGCCACCTAATACGGGAGCCAATGGAAATACTTTAGATCTTTTAAATAACTATCCAAATAATTTTGATCTTCAAGAGTATTTTTTTGAAGTGAAAAAGAAAGTAAGTGATTTTGATTTTGGACTTTTTTATGAAATCATTAAAAATACCGATATCGATGATTTAAATAAAGCAGCTGCTTACGGCTTTTCTTTAGGTTATCAAAAATGGACATTGAACTGGACTCAAGAAAAAATTGAAAAAGATGCTGTTGTTGGCTTATTCACAGATTCTGATTTTGCCGGCGGACAAACTTCAAGTAAAGGAACGATTGCGAGTTTAAATTATAAATTTAACAGTAAAGTTCAAATTCAATACACGGTTTTTAAGAATGAAAATACAATCGATATCGCCCCGACAAGTTATGAGCGCAGCCACTTGGATTTGATGATCAACTTTTAGTTTAATAAAATTTATGAAGGTTTTATTTGTAGCAAATACAATTTTACATTAACTATTAAACGATAATAAGTTCATATTTTAAAATTAATTCGTCTTAACACAAATGTCATTTGAAGATCATGCCAAAAAGTGAAATATTTTGATTACAACCCTAACCAAAGGATTTTATGTCTGTTAAGAACATCGTTTCAATTTTTCTGATTCAGATTCTATTAACGTCTTATGGTTATGCAGCTCCGTTCACACCAAGTTGTTTGGCAAACGGCCGCGAACTCCTTGTAAACAATGAAGCTGTTATTCAATGGAAGCACAGTACAAAAAACCAATATCGAAATCGCGCCCACATTCAAGGAAAAGTGGTTCGATTTTTTCCTGACCACACGGGACACCACCACTACGAAGTCCAAATTGGTGGAAATCAAAATGATCTGATCGAAGTGATTTACAACGAAGAGTTTGGAGCTGTACCCAAAGCTTCTATCGGAGCTACTTTTGAAGCCTGCGGTGATTACATCACATCAAACGCAACCAAAGGTCACTTACCTGCTTCACCCGACGGTGCGATTGTTCACTGGGTTCACAAAAGCACAAATCTAGCCAGCCATGACTCGGGCTACATCATTGTCGACGGCATTTTGTGCGGACAAGATGATTCCCAAGCTTCAGGACGTCGTCATCGTTAATTTAAATTCAGAGCCATGGTCTAAATGGCTCTGAACTTCGATCTTCCAACCGTGAGCTTTGCAGATCGATCGAACAAGACTTAACCCAAGCCCCAAGCCTTTTTCTGTCTGATTGGGAACTCGAAATAGCCGATCCCATATTTTAGATAAATCTTGAGATGAAATTCCTACGCCTTGATCGATCATTGAAATTTCGCCTTGTTGTCCGACAAGGCGACTTTCAATCGAAATCGTCGAATTTTTTGGAGAGTACTTGATCGCATTATCAAGTAAATTCGAAAAAACTTGTTTAAATCTATTTTTATCACCTTTAAATTTAAAGTCAGATGTTTGTTTAAACTGAATAAGAATATTTTTTTCTTCAGCTAAAATCGAATAAAGATCGATCACTTCCATTATAAGACGCGCCGAATGCAACTCTAATAGATCAAGCTTTAATAAGCCCACTTCCGCCTCTGAGATATCCATAATCGTATCGATAAGGCTGACGATTTCTGATATATTTTCAACACCGCTCTCTAAAGTATTTTTGTAATCACTCAGTGAAGAGGGGCTTAAGAGTGTGAGCTCGGCTTTTGCTTTAAGCCGAGTTAATGGTGTTTTTAGATCATGCGCCACAGTGTCTAAAGTTTCTCGCATATTTGAAATCAGTTTTTCAATTTTTTCGGCCATTCTGTTAAATAAAAGACTGATTTCATCGAGCTCGTCATTTGAGTTCCGAGCTGGAATACGAGCACTCAATTCACCAGACCGAACTCTTTTCATCGTTTGTATCAGACGGCGCAGAGGCGCTAAAGCTTGAATTGAAAAAATAAAACCACCCAGACTGCCAATCACTAAAACGGCGAAAGCCACTCCCAAAAATGTTTTTAAATATCTTTCGATCAGATCATCGCGGTCATCTGAATTGCGAGCCACTTGTATATGTTCGCCTTGAGGTCCCAGTTGACTTGCGACTTCGTACTCATTGACTTCATCAGGATCATCAGCCGTTCTTTCTTTTATAGAAAAATTAAGAATATTTTTTGAGTAGCCGATTGCAGAAATTTTTTGATTTAATTCATCCACAGAAATTTGTTGCATTTTTTCTGGTCGGTGCAGAAGAAGCGATTCCCCTTTGTCTGATTCAATGCGAACAAGATACTGAGAATCTTCGTCACTTTGTTTTTCTTCAGCCAAGTAATGATTGAGCTCTGAAACTCCTCCTTTTGCATAAATCGAAGAGTACTCTTTTGCTTTTGCAAATAAGATTTCATGATCTCGAGCTTGGATCGACTGACTAAAAAGAAAATAATTCAAAAATAAAATTAAAAAACTACTGATAACAAATAAAACCGCATATCCAAGGGTTAATCGAAAGCTGATGCTTCTTAAAAAATTCTTACGGAGTTTTAAAAACATAGCCAATCCCTTTGATCGTCTGTATGTAAGATATTTTAAAGCCTTTGTCGATTTTGCCTCGAAGTCTGTAAACTAAAACGTCGACAACATTTGTTTTGGGATCAAAATGATAGCCCCAAATTTTTTCAAGAATCTGATTTTTTGAAAGGGGTACATTTATATTTCTGATAAAATATTCAAGCAACTGATATTCTTTCGTTTGAAGCTCTACTTTTTTTTGCTCCCGAGTCACTTCTCGCGAAATTAAATGAACTTTTAAATCTTCAAAAGTAATAATATTTTGCTCTTGGCTAAGTGACGGCTGCAAAGAAGTTAATCGAATCAGATTATTAACCCGTGCAAGAAGCTCAACAAACGCATAGGGCTTCACTAAATAATCGTCACCACCGTTCTGCAAGCCCAAAACCCGATCATCTAAACTGCGCTTGGCCGTTAAAATCAAAACGGGGGTTGTCATTTTGTTTTGGCGCAATTTAGAAATCATTTCTAGGCCGTTAAGCCCCGGCAGCATCAGATCCGTGATCATTAAATGAAATTTATCTTTAAGCGCCAGGCTCAGTCCGATCTGTCCATCTGTCACATGAACACACTGAAAACCATTTTTCTCAAGACCAGTCAGTAAGTCTTGGGCTATCCCTATATCATCCTCAACAATTAAGATTTTCATTCTGACCTCAGACTCTATTTAAGCACTGTTCTGAGGACTCTGATACTTGTATTTAGACTGATGCTGGCATCGCAAAATGACATTTATGTCATTTTTCATTTCTTCGAATAAAGTTTTTCATTAATACAATCGTCAATCATTTTGTAAAACTCAAGTTCAGTCTCATCCGAGGCTGAATTTTTTAAGTTCCAAAGCACTTTCTGTACAGTCTGGACATTTTTAATGTCGCAAGAAATCTTTTTATCTTCTGCCTGAAACTGAATTTGGTAGAAGCCCTTATTTTCTTCATGAAATAAAATTGATGTGAAATTCAATTCGTACTCGCCTTCACACCAAGTGTCTCCACAAATATTATTCAACTGAAGCAGGATAATGTCTTCATCTTCGTGGGTTAAATCAAATTGAGAGTTCAACGCGTAAACATTAAAACTTGTGTAAAAAATTAAAATCAAAGCAGTATATTTTAAAAACATCAGAAAACTCCTTAAAGATTAAGACTTACGCTCTTTTTTTAATAATCGATAATGCATAATAAAGCATTTAATATACAAAAAGAAAATATTAACCTGCCGCAAGACTGAAGCAAGCTGAATAAGTTTTGTCGTTAAAAAAAGTTATTTTGCGAAAGAATCTTCAGATTTTTGCGACGGAAAAATTTTAAACCGCATCATCAAATTCCAAAGAGGCCGCGATAATCCCACCGAAATAAACATCATCACCCAAAAACTGATTTTACCAACAAGAAGGGCTCTTGAATGACCCGGTCAGCGACACCAAAAATAAATATAATCGAAACAATCACAGCTTCTTTGAAGCCCCAAAATTGATTGACTAAATAAAATCCCACCAGCGGACCGAAGTTAGTTAAAATAAAGACAATCAGTTTTTTCATTTCACTTCTTTCATTATTTAAGATTCTAAAAAATGAGCCATTAACACCGAATCAACATACTGAGTCGGACTGTATTTGAGCTCATATTTGCGAGTTCCTTCAATCACAAAACCATTGTTCACATAAGTTTGAATGGCCGCCTTGTTAGTCGAATGAACTTGCAAATTGATTTTTTCAATTTTTTTTGTCGATTTTGACCATTCAATCAATGTTTGCAACAGCAGCGAGCCTAACCCTAAATTTCTATAGGGCTTCAGAACAGACATCGCCAGATCACCCACATGCGCTATTCTTAGCCGACGCCCTATTGAAAAATCCAGTAATCCGACGATTTGATTTTCAACTTCAGCAACCAACAGCAGATCAAAAGGCTTTCTTAGAAATGATTCGATCCATTTGATCTCTTGTTCAATTGTTATTTGGCTAAATTCTTCGGAAGTTGTCAGTTGAAAAATATCTTCGTCAATAACTGACTTAGACACAAATAAAATCTGTTCAGCGTCGTGAACAGTCGCGCATCTGATCGTAACTTCCGTTGAGCTTTTTACGATTTTCGAAAAAGGTAATATTTTTGGAGCTGGGCTCTGCGATGCTGGTGCAAGCTTGGTTTCAATCGGTTTAATCATCATCAAACAGGGGTTGTGTTCGCCCCAGAGTGTTTTAAATTCTTCGATCGGAAAAAATCCCATTTTTAAATAAAATTTTCGTGTCTTTTCGTAGTTTTCGTCAGCTCGTTTTTCAGATAGAGTCTTCACTGTTAGAAACTTGAAACCCTGTTGACTCAAATAAATTTCAACAGTTTCTATCAACTTTTGACCAAGACCCTGATGATGATAATCTTCTAAAATGCCAATCACATGAACTTCGGCCGTAAATTGATTATGTTGATGAATAGAAATAAACCCGATCGAATTTTTTGCGTCTTGGACAGACCAAGTTAACATCTTTTTAACATCGTTTGTGTAATCCACAATCGACGATTCAATTCCAAACCACTTTGGTAAAGCCCTTAGGATTTGGTTGCAAATTTTAGATTTTATTTCTGGTGAATCGATTGGGACAATGTTCATGTTGAAATTTATAATTTAAAACTAAAAGAAGGTCTAGTTTTTCTTAGAGCTTTTTACGCAACTCGAGTTGCTGAACGGCTTCGCTGGTGTTTCCATTGACGATAAAGCATCATTTTAATTTCGGGGAAATCTCTGACCTGATCTTTTTCACTTGTTACCATCCAGGTCTTAAAACCTTGCTCGAGTCCGGCTGAAGTCATGAGCTCAGTCGAAAGCAACATAAATGAAGACTCAGCATCGATTTGGAAATTCAGCAGCTTCGAATAACTTTCAAGCCTTACAGCTCGAATGATTGTAGCTCCTTGAATATCTAATTCTTGGCGATAATTTTCGTCTCCACGCACGATGACTTCGATCGAGCCAAAAGCACATCCACTTCCAAGCACGATGGCTTGTGAAATTTGATGCTTTTTTGCTAAGATCTCAAGCCCATCAGCCAGTTCCAAAAAAACCAGGTTTGCTTGTCGAAGACATTCAACTTTTTTTCGCGCATGAATAAGTTCATCAGTTTGACGAGCTTCAGGTAAATCAGAAAGGTCTACATCATTTTCCATAATACCAAAAGATATTAATAAACCATCGCCTGAAGTTTTATGCAAAAAAGATTTTTTAGTTGATAAAACTTTTGTTACTAAAGAATAGTAATCTGACATAAATAATCGAACGATACTTTGATCTGTCGATTGAACAAACTTCGTATAGCCCCTTAAATCAACAGACATAATTAGACCTTCACGGGTAAAATCTTCCAGAACCATTGTACGACTTTCATAAATCGCATCGGCTAGCTTTTTACCTAAAAATAAAGAGGCTTTATGACGTCGTTTGTTTTCATCATAAGCTAAATCAAGACGAAGTTGATAAATAGATTTTAAAGTCACGACTAAAATAATAGCTACCATGAGTGAATCTGAAAAAATAATTTGAGCTAACTGAGTATTATAATCAGAATTTGAAAATAAATAAAACAAAGGACCGAAATAAATAATAATAAAGCCGATGGCCTGCGACAAGACCAACCGAGGCGATGCTGAAATGACAAATATACCCGAAGCCATTGCAATAATATTCGTCGCATGAAATTGTAAATAAAAGTTGTAGTCTCCGCCCCATATAAGTGGCCAGGCTTTAATCATTGAAGCCCCAACTAAAAACACCGGCAGCAGAAAAATAGTTAAAAAAGCTTTTATTTTTGTTTTCGACTGATGACGCTTGTATAGGATCGCTGTTAGATAAAGAGGAATTGATGAAAAAACAATTCTTGGCCAGACATTGTCCCATAAACTCAATTCAGGCATTTTGTGACGAAACAAATCAATACTTAAAAACCCATAAAGTGTACTAATAAACGACCACGTAAAAAATAAAGTCCCTGCGCGCGAAACCACGCCTTCAAGAAGACTTTTTTCAACTTGAAGTTGTTCTTCAGTTTTTACGACCTTCTGGGCTAAACTCATGCACATTCATCCTTAATACATTCGCTAATTCATCTTTTTGCTCTTTTAATTTTTGTGTTTCTGAAGAAAAGTAATGATCGGCATCTGATTGCGTAAGTAAACTCACACCTGATGCAATGACGGAGGCAATTGGCAATTCAACTCCATCGCCAATTTTGGCCTTCATACCAATAACAGAGCAGGCTCCGACTTTAGCTTTATTTCCAATTTCGACACCATGATAAATAACAGACTTCGGCGAGATTTGTGAAGACTCACCAATTTTTACTCGTATTCCAAGCGACGTTCCGACGCCAATTTCACTTTTTTTACCTAGATGACAACCTAGACCAAAAATAGCTAAGTGCCCAACCATTGATTCATCTTCAAAATAACATTCTCCAACTAAAATGGACCCATCGTTAAGACACAAATTTGTTCCGACAGTGCATCGATTTGCTAAATAAACACCTCTGCCAATTTTTAAAAGGGGCAAATCGCGTATCCACGAATCAGGATAAGTGACAAATGATATAGAGCCTCTGTAACCGTAGATAGAAAATAATAATTTTTTCAACCAAGGAACAGCCAAAAAAGCTGCGTACAAAGGCTTAAAGTAATACACTTGACTCCAAGCTGTACCATAAATTCTTCTTAAAGCATAAATTGGATGACTGGCAACACGTGGAAATTTACCCGCAATAATTCCAGGCCGACCTAAATTCGATAACAGCCCGCCGATCAAAACAAACGATAGCGCAAATATAAAAAGACTTAAGGAAATTAAAATAATTTGCATCCCATTGC
Source organism: Bdellovibrio sp. (assembly GCA_043747435.1). Classification (GTDB taxonomy): domain Bacteria; phylum Bdellovibrionota; class Bdellovibrionia; order Bdellovibrionales; family Bdellovibrionaceae; genus Pseudobdellovibrio. The sequence continues at coordinate 160,558 of JAYTPD010000050.1, forward strand.
TTAGATTTAATTCATTAAAGCTGACCATGCGATAAAATAAAATCGTTACAGCCATAGCGCCCAGCCACATTATTACAACAATCATCCATGGCAATTGAGATGAAATCAATTCGAGCCAAAAAGGCAGTTTAATTGCAGCCATTTGGTCGGCCGCTTCTTGGCGATTTATATTTTTAGCTTTGCTGAGCTGACGAAGCTCTTTTATAAAATCCAGCAATTCTTACCCCACTTTACTTAAAATTGTAAATTGCTTATTTTCATTTAAAAATTGAGAAGTCCACTCCGCACCTTGAATCAGATCATTTTTGACATCAAGACCTGCTTGCTCTAAATAAATTTTAAATTCATTTTGTAAAAATATTGAGCCTTTTTCGCGTTTCCACAATTTGTAAGATTCAGCTTCAGTTTCAGAAAATAGAATGTTTTGATGACTTAAATCAGATCTTTGAATTCTTTTCGCAAGATTGTTGTACTGCCCAAGACACATAGCAACTTGATGGTCGTTGCAACTTATAAAAAGAGATGCAAAAAATAAAATTAAAGATTTTTCTTTATGATTTAACTTTAAATCTTTCGAGAAAAAAAAGTATTCATTTTTCACTTTTTTAATTTCAAGTTTGAAAAGATTTTGAGTTTGTTGAACTAAATCAGGCTTTAAACTGTTACAGACCAAGAAAACCCAAGGTGATTTATTTTGTAATAAAAACTCATCTTCAAGCTTCATGAATGATCTATCCATCGTCCCCCCAGACTTACATCTGTATCATCGGCATCTAAAAAGTTTAAGTTAAGCTTTGAACAAGACTAAAACAGGATTCGTCATAGAATCTCAAAATGAGAAGACACTTGAGGCTTAGAATCAATCATATCGTTTTAAGCATATTACTTGATGTCAAAAAGATTTACACTTCAATTTAGCAATCTGCTTTTAGAATTTACGAGGAAGAAATGTTCACTGTAAAACAACATATTAACGCTCAAAAAATAAGTTCAATTTCTATGAAATATTTGAGACTCTCATTGAATGAAATCACTCAAACAATCAGCTCTTGGGTTTTTAATGGCAGGAGCCTGCTTTTCGACACCTCATCAAGGAAGCTCTATGAAAGATAAAAATATTTTAAATGTTTATGGAAAACCCCTTTTAAGCTGCGGAGAAAATCCAAAAACCGGCTACTACCGTGATGGCTTTTGTTCAACGGGCACTGATGATGTTGGAATACACGTTGTCTGTTCTGTTGTGACAAAAGATTTTTTAGATTTTTCAAAAAAGCAGGGTAATGATTTAATCACACCACGTCCTGAGTTTGACTTTAAGGGCTTAAAGCCCGGTGATCGTTGGTGCCTGTGCGCAGCGCGGTGGAAAGAAGCTTTGCAAGCGAATGTTGCCCCGCCTGTGGTCTTAGAGGCCACTCATCAAAAAGCTTTAGAATTTGTTTCACTTAAAGATTTAGAAAATCAGTGCGGGAAGTAAATTATATCTATGCAATATAATCACGAGTTAAATTTTCCGTCGAGGGTACATTTTGACCCATTGAGAGTAAAAGAAATTTAATTTAATCAGCATATATTTAACCTGCGCTTAGTTTGTTTCTGGCTAAGTACTTGCAATGTCATTTAAAACATATGGATCAAAAATTACACGTGCCCTTATCTGAAAAATTGAAGTCTGTCCCGGGATTTTTTGGTATTCGGCTTGATCAGGAACCCGACTACGACTTAGTTAGAAAAGAGAGCGATTTTGAAGTGCGAAGATATCCACAAATGCTATTGGCTAGCACCTATGAAAATTTAAGCTACGACGATTCAACAAAAAAAATGTTTACGCGTTTAGCCAGTTATTTATTTGGAGATAATTTACTCAACAAAGAAATGGCCATGACGACTCCAGTATTTATAGAAAAAAAATTTGATAGCTGGAAAATGAGTTTTGTTTTACCTCAAAATTTAACTTCGGAGTCAATACCTCAACCAAATGATCAAGATATTATAATCTCAACTGAACCCGCTAAAACCTGGGCTGTTTTACAATACAGTGGTGTTCCGAACGAGATGATCATGACAGAAAAAACAAATGAATTAAGAGCATGGATCAATTTTTTGAATCAATACCGTGAAATTTCTGAAGCTCGGTGGGCGCAGTATGATGGCCCAATGGTTATTCCATTCTTGCGTCGAAATGAAGTTTATATACAAGTCGATAAAATTCAGTAAGCTGAACAGCGATGATGATCACCTTATTCAACTCGAAAAAGATCAGTCGGAATACTGTGATCGCAATATCACTGGAACCTTAACGACGCATAAAACTATTTTGTATTCATCTTTGCAGATTTCATTTTTTTCATCATTTTTGTACAATCAGCTTGACCCATTTTTTCTTCGCATTTTGTCATCATTTCTTGATCACACATTTTTCCGTCTTTATTGTTTGTCATACAATTGTTCATCATAGACTTCATACCATTCATATTCATCCTGTTTGAAACATCTTTGGATGTGTCTGCTGGAGTTGCATAATTTGAATCCTTTAGTACGGTTGTATTGTTTGTATCTTGGGCGAAGGCAAAGTGACTTGAGGCCACAAAGCTTAAAGTAAGTATTGCAGTTGTGATAAATGCTTTCATTTTTTTCTCCTAGTTTGTTGTTCTAATAATTTCAATTCTCAAAAATTAAAATTCTGCAAAACATGATCCAATCACAACGGCATGTGTTGTGCTTCTTTATAGTTTGGCAGAGTTTAGAAGAACACTGCATTGATCGATCGTTAAATACCGGGCTATTTCTACTCGAAGACGGGGTCAAGTGCCTCAAACTAAGGAGTTCTGTGAAGACCACCGATCAAGTTATTAATCACAATTATTTTCTTGTAAAACCTGGAAAAAAAATAAGTCTCAAGAATTATGATCCCCAATTTACAAGTCATTATAAAGACAAACACGAAGCTTCTATAAAATTAAAAAAAGATGTGAAACGACTGGCAAAGTATCAAGATATTCTATACGCCCAAAACAATTACGGTCTGTTGATTATATTACAAGCCATGGATACAGCGGGTAAAGATGGCCTTATTAAACATGTGATGTCAGGAGTAAATCCGCAAGGTACACATGTACACTCGTTTAAAACTCCGTCAGCTAACGAGCTTGATCATGACTTTCTTTGGCGAGACAACAAGGCTTTACCCGAGCGTGGTGGTATTGGAATTTTTAACAGGTCTTATTACGAAGAAGTTTTAGTGGTTCGAGTTCATCCAGAAATTCTAGATTCACAAAAACTGCCGCCAAAAACAAAAGATAAAAACATCTGGAAACATCGCTTTGAAGAAATTAATCATTTTGAAAAGTATCTTGTTCGAAACGGAATCATTGTTCTTAAATTTTTTCTTCATCTTTCAAAAGATGAGCAAAAGCGCCGACTGCTTGCGCGTATTAATAAATCAGAAAAAAACTGGAAGTTTTCGATCAACGATGCCAAAGAGCGAGTGCATTGGGATAAGTATATGCGCGCATTTGAAGAAACTCTGAATCACACCAGCACAGAGCATTCTTCGTGGTACATTATACCTGCAGATAACAAATGGTTTACTCGCACAGTTGTGGCTGATGTGATTGTTGAAAAACTAAAATCGCTTAAATTAAGTTACCCAAAAGTAAATAAAGAGCACATGCAAAATCTTATTGATGCTAAAAAGTTACTTGAAAACGAAATTTCTTAACAGAAAGGTTTTTCTAAAATGAACACACACGCTGAACATAACATGGCTCACGACATGGGTCATGGTTCTGGAATGAGCATGGACGCCATGGTTCGTGATATGCGAAACCGTTTTTGGATCTGCTTGGTCTTCACCATTCCGATATTTATTTACGCTCCGATGGGAGGCCTGTTTAAACCGCCACCAACTCCATTTGGATTAGATTTAAATATATGGCTTTTTCTTTTAGCTAGTGCTGCGATTTTGTATCCAAGCTGGCCGTTCTTTGTGTCTGCCTGGAGCGAAGTCAAAAAAGGTGTTCTTGGCATGGCTGCGCTGATCGTGTTGAGTGTTGGTACTGGATATTTATTTAGCGTTGGATCAACATTTTTTTTTAAACAATCAGGGCAGTTTTTCGAAGCTGTGTCAGTTCTATTAGTTTTTATTTTACTTGGTCATTGGTTAGAAATGCGCGCCCGTGCAGGAGCCTCATCTGCAATTAAGGCATTGATGAATCTGACTCCGGCAAAGGCTTTTGTTTTTCGTAATGGTTCTGAGATTGAAGTGGCCACATCAGAAGTTTTAGCTGGCGAGATTGTCGTGATACGTCCGGGCGGTAAGATTCCTGTTGATGGCACGATCGAAACCGGTGAATCACTTGTTGATGAATCGATGCTAACAGGCGAATCGATGCCCGTTAAAAAAAGTCCTGGATCAAAAGTGATCGGCGCAACAATAAATAAAAGCGGAAGCTTTCGTTATAAGGCTACAAAAGTTGGTGCGGACTCAGCACTTGCGCAAATTGTAAAACTTGTTCAAGAAGCGCAAAATTCAAAAGCTCCCGCGCAACTTTTAGCAGACAAGGCTGCACAATGGCTTGTCATCGTTGCAATCGCCATTGGGCTTACAACGTTTTCAGTTTGGTTTTGGTGGGTTGGACAAACACTTCTTTTTTCTGTGACAATGTCCATCACTGTTTTTGTTATCGCCTGCCCGGATGCTTTGGGCCTTGCAACTCCAATGGCGATTATGGTCAGCACGGGTTTAGGCGCAATGAATGGTATTTTATTTAAAAATGCTTCGGCACTTGAAGAGGCCACAAAATTAAACGTTATTATTTTTGATAAAACAGGAACACTTACTGTTGGCCAACCCGAAGTTGTAGAAATAATCACGGCAGATGGAATCAGCGAAGATATTTTATTAACTGCGGCCGCCGCTGTTGAACAAGGATCAGCTCATCCCCTAGCTCAAGCCATTGTTCGTCGAGCCTCCAAACTAAAAATGACAGCACCCACTCAATTTGAAAGTCTGGATGGTATGGGTGCGCGTGCGGAAACTGCGGCTGGAACAGTCTTTCTTGGAAATCGCTTACTGATGGATACACAAAAACTTACGCTTGGTAAACTTGAAGCTGAAGCCGCCCGATTGCAATCTGACGGACGCACAGTTGTTCACGTTGCAGAAGCCAAACAAGTGATTGGGCTGATCGCTATTGCCGATGCCATCAGACCCACTTCAAAAGCAGCGGTTGCAAAACTACGCGAAAAAAATATTGAAGTTGTTATGCTCACCGGAGACAACGCCGCCACAGCAAAGCGCATCGCCGCTGATCTGGGAATTCAAACCGTCTTAGCCGACGTGTTACCCGCCCAAAAAGCTCAAAAAGTAAAAGAGCTTCAAGCCACCGGAAAAAAAGTGGGCATGGTCGGAGACGGTGTTAACGATGCTCCAGCACTGACTCAAGCTGATGTTGGATTTGCGATTGGTGCAGGCACTGACGTCGCTATGGAAAGCGCCGATGTCGTGCTGATGAAAAGCGATCCCTATGATATTGTAGCAGCCATTGAACTGTCTCGTGCAACTCTAAGAAAAATGCATCAAAATCTTTGGTGGGCTGTAGGTTACAACTTAATTGCATTTCCACTGGCCGCAGGCGTTCTTTATCCATTTTTACTCAGCCCAGAAGTCGCGGCCTTATCTATGTCTGGTAGTACACTGATCGTAGCAATCAATGCCTTAATGCTGAAACGAACCAAACTCGCTGGAATTAAAAATTCGAATGAGGCAATTTAAGCTTTGAGCGTTGCATAATACCCCATGAAATTCATATTTAATTTCCAAGTCGTTCAAGCGCATGAACCTGTGGCGCAATCATTGCTTTTGTTATGTTGGTTGCTTTTAAAAATTATTTAACAGGAGGATGCTATGATTACGTATGAGCCCTATTGGGGAATGCATGTATTTTGGTGGTTTTTTTGGATTATTGCTATGGTTTCTGTTTTTGGTTTTAATGTTCCAGAGCGCACCCGATTTAATAGCTTAGATCCACAAATGATTCTTAAGCGTCGTCGAGCAAAAGGTGAAATTACAGAAGAAGAGTACAAAAACACGCAAGCTCTTTTTCTGCAAGATGAAGCCTTGGTAAAGCGAGATTTAAATACACAAACTGTTCACACAAAAACACAGGGGCATCCAATCGTCGACGGACTTAGTTTCAGTGTAACTTGGGCGATTTCATATTCTGTTTGTGCGCTTTTTTATTGGATCACACCTGATACAATAACAGCAGCCACAAGTAAATTATTTCACGGTATGACCTTCACACAGATGACACAAGCAGGAACTGCATTTACTTTGGGAGATTTTATTTCAGTCTTAACAATCGGAGCTGTGTATACATTCTTAATCGGCATCGTGTGGTCATTGACTCATTCGTATTTTCTTCAACAAAGAGGAGAATACAAATTAGCACAACTTGAAAGCCGCAGATTGCAGAAACCTCGTCTTTCGACTTAATTAAATGCTACTAGAAAGCTTTACCAGACCATAGATGGCCATTAAGATCATAGCTATATTTTCAAATACTGTTACATAGGACAACGGTAAATTGAACCCAGCCCCTGCACAAGCGCACTGAATTTTTGATTTAGATTGAAGTCGTTTAATAACTCCAAATGTTGTTGCGGTTAAAACAATGATGGTTATTAGATTTGCCGTTGACAGACTAATGCCAGAAATAAACATCAGCCCCAATACTATTTCGATAAATGGGTAGACAAAGCCATAACTTAAAAATCGTTGAGCAATAGGATCATAACTAGAAAAAGATTCAGCAAAAGATTTAAGATCTAAAAATTTAAAAAATGATAAACCAATAAAAAATCCAGCCATAATGTGATTCATAAACAAATGAAAATGAAAGCTACCTTGATAGACCTGATAGCTCGCGCTAACTAACAATATGTAAGTGAAAATAAGAATTAAAGGCTTATACGTTTTAAGTTTTGATTCTTCGACTAACGAAGTCGGCGCTGCCAAGGAGCTGATTCCGTTGACTTTGTATTTCGGTAAGTCTTTCAATACGGCTTTTGCTTGATCTAAATTTATTCCATTTTGAGATTCAATGACGGCTGTCTTACCTTTCAAATCAACAATTACTGACTGAACTTGTGGAATCGCTTTTAGCTTTTCAGTTACTTTTTCAACGCAAGCTTCACAAGTCATACCTTCAATAGTAAATTTATTTGTTTTCATTGTATTTCCATTTTTTTATTAATTATAATTTTCAATTTTAACTTTTGCAATTTCGAGCTCTTTTAAAATTTCGTACTTTTTCTTTTTAGAAGAAAATAATCTTTCTGTCGCACTGACGAGGTCTGGTGAATTTTTAATTCCGCGTCTGTACTCAGCTAACGTCATATCAAAATACTTCTGAGAACTTACAAGTTTCTTTTCGTTAATCTGAAAAAGCGCACTAAGCTCAGACATTTTAGTTTTTAAAATATTAAATTCAGATTGAATATCATTTCGCTTCTGCAATTTCAGCATCTGCTTAGAAGTTAGTGAAAGCGATGCTGCTTTAGTTTTGTTATAAGTTTCAAATCCTGAAAACAATGGAATTGTAAGTTGAATTGCATATCTTGATTCATCAAATTTTATTGGACTTTCCTCTGACGGAGTCAATCGACCAACACTATATGTAAAATCAACGGATGGCATAAAATCTGATTTGATTTCTTTTTTTTCAAATTCTGACCTGCGCTCACCAAGTTCTGCTTTTTGATATTCGATCGTATTTTCAATTTTGACCTGTTCTGGATCTTTTGATAAATTTTCAAAATGGCTGTATTCAAGTTTTTCAAGCTCTGAATCTGCAATGTCTTCACCGTAGAGTTTAATTAATTTTTGATGAACTTCTTGATGCTTTTGAAATACTTGCTTCAATTCAATTTGAATTTCGTTTTCACGAAGCTCAAATTCTAAATTATCAACTGAACCCGTTAGACCTGCGGCTACTTTTTTTGCAGCCATTTGTTTCTGGGTTTGTGTTACTTTATTTTCTTCATCTAAAATACTCTGAATCTTATGAAGATAAATCATATCACTTGCAATGTCAGTCAATTGCATACGAAGCTCGCGCTTCTTTGATTCAAGTTCAAGTTTTGATATTTGAACATCGATCTCTTGCTGATTGCCGATTGACTGATCTTTAAATCCCCTAAAAAGATTTAGCCTTCCTTCAACATAGCCTAAATATCCTTTTTGCGTCGTAGACAAATCATCCGTTTTGTTTTGCCCCCAACCACCAACCGCATTCAAGGTTGGATAGTACGCCGAATTTGATGAGCTGCTTAAAGCCTCTTTAGATTCAATATTTTTTTCTAAAGACTTTATTTCTTGATTCTTTTGATAAAGACTTTTCGAAAGTTCGTCTAAACCTTCAAGCGCGTAAGCGCTCAAAGTAGAAACTGTTATCATAAAAATAAAAAGGCCAAACTTCATAACAAATCTCCTGAAGTATTATTTTTCAACTTGAAACTTGAATGAACTTTTTTTACCTTTAACTTCGGTGTCCACATTCATTTCAATTCGGTAAGCCGTTTTAAAATCAACTTTGGCCACAAATGCGCCATCTTTTGATTCTGTTTTGATAGCTTCAGCTTTTCCTTTTGGTAACTTTGCATTGACTGTTAATTTAACTTCATCTGCAGTTAAATCTTTACCATCATGACTGACTGGAAATAACTTAACCTCAGTACCCGACACAACGTACTCAAGATTAATCTCTTTACCCGACTTCACAGTACCACCATGATTTGCCTTAATCGCCCCAGGCGCATCATCATGCCCTTCATGGGCGAAAGAGCTCATTGAGATTAATACCGCGACTGATAAAATAATTTTTTTAAACATTTTTTTCTCCTTCGAAAATTGTTTTTTGATCCATTTTTTTTACACTTTCTTCCGCTGATTTTTTACCAAAATGATAAAATACGGCGGGTGTTACAAACATATCTAATAATGTCGAACTGATCAGGCCACCAACAATAACAACTGCAACAGGATGCAGAATTTCTTTTCCAGGAGTTCCACCCGCTAACGCTAAAGAAATTAATCCTAAAATGGCGGTCAGTGCGGTCATTAAAACGGGTACTAATCTTTCTAATGATCCACGAATCACCATTTGTTCTGTGAACTCTTCGCCTTCGTGTTTCATCAGGTGAAGATAATGTGAAATCATCATGATTCCATTTCTAGAGGCTATTCCACATAAAGTTACGAAGGCCACAAGGCTTGCGACTGAAATTGTTTTATCTGTTAAATAAATTCCAACAATACCACCGATAAAAGCCATCGGAATATTAAGCATCACTTGAATCGAAATAAACGTCGATTTAAAGTGCATATAAAGCACTATAAAAATTCCTAAGATGGCCAGTATCGCTAAGAAGGTCATCAGCTTTGCCGCTTGCTGCTGACTTTCAAACTGCCCACCATAAGATATAAAATATCCTTCAGGCAGTTGGACTTTTTCATTTATTTTACTTTGAATTTCTCGAACCAAGCCATCAAGATCGCGGCCTGAAGAATTTGCTAACACCACAATACGTCTTTGTGCATTTTCGCGATTCACAATATTAGGCCCGGTCGATTCAAAAACATCAGCCACTTTTTCAACAGTGATCTTTGTTCCATCTGCTAAAGTCTTAATGGGCGTATTTTTAATCAGTTCAAGATCTGATCTTGATTTTTCGTCAAAGCGCATGAGCACGTCAATATTTTTTTGTCCTTCTAAAATTTGTCCAACAACTTCTCCTTGCAGCGCTTTTTCCATAAGTTGTGCTAAATCCCCAACGATGATTCCATATTTCGCTGCTTCTTCACGTAATAATTGAATTTTCACTTGAGGAATTAAAACTTGCTGTTCAGTTTGCAAATCAACAAGTCCGGTGGTGCCTTCAATCGCTTTTTTAATTTCTGCACCTTTTGCTCGCAATGTCGCAAGGTCAGGGCCAAAAACTTTAATCGCAATTTGCGCACGAACACCAGAAAGTAAATGGTCAAGTCTGTGTGATATCGGCTGACCTACATTTATAAAAACACTTTCAATTGTTTTTAGATGATTTCTTATCTCAGCAAGAACAACCTCACGTGAACGACCTGTTTCTTTGAAATCAACATCTATTTCGGAAGAGTGAACGCCCTCAGCGTGTTCGTCTTGCTCAGCTCGGCCTGTTCGACGCGATACTGATTTAACTTCGGGTGATTTTAAAATCAAAGTCTCTGCAAGATTTCCTAATTTATTTGACTCATCTAATGAAATTCCAGGCTGAGCCATCATCGAAATTGTCGCAGTACCTTCATTAAATTTTGGTAAAAAATCCCGACCCATTTTGAACGAAAGTCCAAAGGCTCCAAGAAATAAGACCAATGTAACTCCGATAATTACTTTGGGATGCTTGAGTGACTTATTTAAAATCTGAGTGTCTACTTTTTTAAGAAATTTAACTAAAGCCCCATCTTTATGTTCAAGAAGTTTACCTGTTGTTAATAAGTATGAACACAGAACTGGTGTTACAGTTAAAGATACAACCATCGAAGCGAGGAGTGAAATAATATAGGCAATACCTAGTGGAATAAATAATTTACCTTCAATTCCACCCATACTAAAGAGTGGTAAAAATACTAAACACACAATAATCGTTGCTATCACAATCGAATTTCTGACTTCACTTGAAGCCTCATAGACAACTAAAATGAAATTCTTAGGATTGTCTAATTTTTTATTTTCTCGAAGTCGGCGAAAAACATTTTCAACATCAACAATAGCATCATCAACAAGTTCGCCAATAGCTATAGCTAAGCCACCCAACGTCATCGTATTCACCGAAAGCCCAAATATTTTAAAAACAATCGCTGACAATACAAAAGATAAAGGAATCGCCGTAATCGTAATCATTGTTGTTCTAAAATTAAGTAAGAATAAAAATAAAATAATCAAAACTAGAATCACACCATCTCGAAGTGCTTCTTTAACATTTTCAATCGACGTTTCAATAAAATTGGCTTGTTTAAATAAATCAGGATTAAGTTCAACATAACTTGGTAATGTTTTTTCGAATTCTTTTAATGCTTTTTCAATTTCACGAGTCAGATCAATTGTGCTTGCTCCAGGCTGCTTTTGAATACTCATAATCACACCAGGCTTTGCGTTGACACTGGCATCACCCCGCATAGCTTGCGGAGCTTCTTTCACATCGGCCACATCTTTGACGAGCACTGGCTTTCCAAGATGCATTCCAACCACTGAATTTAAAATCTCTTCACGATCACGAATCGCACCAAGAACACGAATTAAAGATTCATTTTTTTCAATGTTGATGAATCCACCCGTTGAGTTCAGACTTATTTCTGAAAGATTGTGCTCGATGTCTTCAATCGAAATTTGTGACTTTTGAATTTTTTCAGCAGACAATAAAATTTGGAATTGACGAACTCCACCACCGATTGAAGTCACTTGGGCCACACCTGGAATACTTAAAAGCCTTGGACGAATTGTCCAATCCGCGATTGTGCGAAGATCCATCGGATTTATTTTTGAATCTTTAGATGTCAGACCCACAAGTTGAATCTCGCCCATGATTGAAGATATAGGGCCCATAACTGGCGTAATATTTTTTGGAAGCTTTTCTTTTGCTAAAGTTAATTTTTCTTGAACAAGCTGACGGTTTCTAAAAATATCAGTGCCCCAAGAAAACTCAACGTACACAACACTCAGCCCAACGCCAGAGCTCGAACGCACACGCTCAACTCCAGGAAGGCCATTTAAAGATGTTTCTAAGGGGAATGTAACTAAAGTTTCTACTTCTTCTGGCGCAAGACCCGAAGCTTCAGTCATAATTGTAACCGTTGGTCGATTCAAATCCGGAAATACATCAACAGGCAGATGAGCCGCGATCCAGCCACCATAAGCTAGCAAAAATGCTGCAATCGAAATAACAAATAATCTATGTGAAAGCGAAAATTTAATAATTCGATCAAGCATGGAATCTCCTTAAGACTAGTGATTTCCACCTTGGCCATCATTAACAATTTCAAGTTTCAAAGGAAGCTTATACGATACTTCAATGCCCTTTTGATCTTCACGTTCGGCTGTCACTTTTAATTCACCTTTTTTTGCCAAGTTGACCGACTTAGGAAAAGTACAAGTATAAAAATTATCTTGGATTTTGCAATCAGCGTTATCTTTACCATTGTATTTAATTTGTAGTTTTGAATTCAGAACAGATGGGTTTTTCCACTGGATATCAAGCAAGAATACTTTTAATTTATTTTTACCTTCTTGAACAAGCTCAGTATGAAAAGCGCCAGGCATTCTAACAAAACCCTTGTTTGGACCGTACTTATCTTCGCCATGTGCAAATACGAAATGTGCATTCAAAAATAAAATACAAATAACTAATTTCATAAAACCCTCACTGTATATATATAAATACGGCTGAATTAAGCAGTTTGTGACAGCAAAATCGAATTATTTTACAACACTTACAGAAAGAGGAATCGTTTTAAGCTCGCCTCGATCCACCAACTGAACCCAAATTCTATAGTCTCCCTCAGCTGGAAAAGTCGCATGAAGCATACCCGTATTTGGTTTATTGCCTTCAGCTGGATGAACGTGTGTTAACTCATCACCATCCATAGGTGTTGAAATAACATGAGCAAAAGCGCCTAAGTACGGCGTTAAAACCGGGTCTTGCCCGTCAGTTCTTGAAATTGTAAATCCAATCATGGCCATTTTACCGACTTTTATTTTAGTGTTTGCTAAAATAACTTTCGTATTTTGGTCAACTCCAGAACGCAAATCACCTAAGGGTTGAATTGGATTTTCAGATTGACCACCCTTCATCATTGCACCGATTGAAGTTGAGAATTCAGTTTGATCTAAAAGCTCTCCTTGAGCCCATAAAAAATATTTTCCATTCACAGGAAGATTGAGCATTACACGCCATACCTTTCCATCAAAGGTTGGATGAACATGATTAAATTCTTTTAGAGCAGCATCATAGGCAATAAAATGTAATTTTTTAGTATGACTTTCATTTAAATCTTGATCTGAAAGAGGTTTGTTTGCAACTGTATCGAACAGCTGAAAACTGTACTCGAATTGGCCTGCTGGGTATTGACCATTTCCTTCTTGTTCAATAGTTACTCGAGGCTCTTCACCCGGATGAGCAAAAACTAAACTCGAAGAGAACACAAACATTAAAGCTAATAATATTTTTTTCATTTTAATTCCTTTTGATTGATTTAAGACTCAGTTGTCATAAATACCCTACCCAGGTACTATATGTTGAGTAAAATTGCTAAGCGTCAGAAAATGAGGCCTAACTTCGAATTGTATTTACGTAAGACTTATTCAATTATAAGACTGTTGACTGATACCTATGCAGGGTATCAGTTCTTAACATAAGGAGCCGCCATGAGCGCGTCAGTTTCTGATCTTAAAGCTAATTCTAAAAAAGAGAAAAAGCACTCATCTCACATGAGCAAAGCAAGTCACGCCCATGATCACAGTTCTGAGCTTCGTCGTCTAAGTCGAATTAAAGGCCAAGTTGAAGGCGTAGAAAGAATGATCAACGAAAAAAGATATTGTCCAGAAATAGTCATCCAAATTAAAGCCATTCGGTCAGCTCTTCGAGCTTTAGAGGCCAACATTGTTGAAGGGCATATGCGGCACTGTGTGACCACAGCAATAAAAAGCCGTGATCCAATGATTGTTCAAGAAAAACTAGAAGAAATAGTTTTGCTCATGAAAGGTCAAAGTTGATATTGAACTGGCAAAGATTTTTGAATTTTAAATTATATAAAACAAACTAAAAAGGAGCTCTCAAATGAAAAACATACTAATGATCCTAGCCACACTATTTATAGCCGTATCTGCAATCGCGCATACTGGTGGCCCTGGAGTTTCGAATGCTAAAGCGATTGAGCTTTCGGCTCACCGAGTAGATCGTCTTGTTGCTTTAAATAAAATTGATACTTCTTTTTTAAAAAAATTAGATAAAATCGAAGTTACTGTTGTTCAAAATCAGGCTCCAGTTTATTACAAGACTCGCATTTCACAAACTCAACCCAGCGAAGGAAATCCAATTCAGCTTGAAATTTCTCTTGATGAAGATGGAAAGCCTTTGGCTTTTTTATTATTGCCCAACGGAGTAGCCGGACCTGATTTAGCATGGCCTGATAAAAACGCAGGTGAACTAACTGAAAATGCTCTACATTATGTTCTTGATCATGCAACAGAAGCTAAAGTTGCTCTTTTTGATAAAGCCGCCACAAATATTACGCTCACTCAAGAGATATTAAATGGTCAGACAGTGGCTCTAGGACAAATAACTTCGTCAGCAACGACTGAAAAATTAAATGTTTATTTGAAGCTAGATGGAACATTTATTTCAGCTGAAGTTGTACAATAAAAACAGAGTTACTAAAAAATGAATTTATTTAAAAGTATCATATTATTTATTTTCTCTTTATGCTATTTAGGTTGCAATATTTCAAATCAAGAAAGACTTCAACTTAGAGTTACCCAAAAACAACAGCAGGAAGAAAACTTGAATCAGCCTGCACCCTTAACAGCAACTTATGATTCGATTAATAAAAATATTTTTCAAGTCACTTGCAAAAATTGCCACGACTCAAATGGATCCGGAAAAAGAGTTCCACTTGATAAAGAATCACTTTTAGATTCTCCACTTTTGTTGATTGATACAGTAACTCCAGATGAATCCGGGTTACTTGTGGCTTTTAGACGTACCGATGACAAACGAATGCCGCCGGCTAAAGAGGGTTATATGGCATTAAGTGATGAAGCAATTGCAATTGTCCGCCAATGGATTGAAAATGGCGCAAAAGATTAATTCAATTACAAAGGATCTCAAATGAAACTCACAATCCTAACAACAATCATTTTATTCTTATCACAGCTTTCTAAAGCGCAAGCTATAAGCTGCACTGGAATCACTAATGACATCAACGCTAGCGAAAATGTAAAATTTCTAGTTGAAATAAAAAAAGACAAAAGTCCAATCACAAAAAATTTTGGTCCTTTCTATAAATCTACGATTAAATATTTTTACTCGACAAACACTTCTTTCACAGGACTTGATATTGCTGAGCACGTATCCGCGAAAATAAATAAAATTATTTTTAATGGCTCTTTAAGTTCTTCACGAAATTTAACATTCAATTACAATCCCGACGGAACAATTCAAAATGTTGTTATGAATTACGATGACCGCATTATAAACCAACAGCTTGAGTGTGAAATTTCGGGAGCTCTTCCAGCTCGTCCCGTTTGCACAGAAGAAACTGACAAAACAAAATCTTTGATCCAAGCCATTAAGTCTTCAGATATTGATTCCATTGAAACAGCTCTTGAATGTGGAGCCAACGTCAACCAAGTCGATAAAAATGGTTGCACACCCCTTATGTTTGCACTTGACTCAGCTTGCGGCGAACTAAATCCAATTCGCTACACATCTCCATTTGCACAAACGACAAAAATTTTAGATACCTTAACAAGTAACGGTGCTTTTATTAATACAACCGACGCGCAAGGTGAAACACCTTTAATTAAAGCTTCGAAGATGAACATCCCAAATGTTTACGACACATTCATCGCTCTTGAAGCTGATTTTGATGCTCAAGATAAACTTGGTAACACCGCTTTGATGTACGCTGTGCTGAATGGCAACGACCAAGTCGTCGAACAACTTCTTGAAGGTAATCCTGATCGCCGTCTAAAAAATATTAATGCAAAAACAGCCTACGATCTTGCAAAGCAATGGCAAAAAGAATCCGTTATTGATTTAGTTCGAATTGCTGATACAAGCGTTTTAATTCAAGGAAAAGACGACGGCACTTGTTCTCCTTTGCAAATTAATCTGAAACAAGGGCAAGTTGTGGATCTAACTCTTCAAGCAACAGATAAAATGTTTAAATTGGAGTCTGCCACCTTGGGTTTAGATATTATGGCTGACCGCAAGAGCACTTCCAAAAAAACTTTTGCTTTAGAGAATAAAGGCAGTTTTAAATTTACTTGCGGTTTTCATGGCGCCAATAAACCATCTGAAGGTGTCTTCATTATTCAGTAGTTATAATAAACTAAAAGGATTCTATGAAAAATATTTTAATACTACTTGTCGTCTAGTAGATGATTTTCTTTTTTGAATTTTTGAGGTCTTCATCCAAGTCTAAAGCTACGCATAGATATTGAACCGTTTTGTAATTCTTCGTATTCAAATTTAAGTTCGTCTTGGTCGTTTGCCGCACCAAGAATGTAATGCAAGGGATAATAATGATCCAGCGTGGGAACGCTAAGTTTCCCCGCGGTTGTTTTATCAAAATCATTCAGCACTGATGTAAAATCACGATCGATTAATTTTTTCTTAAGCCATTCGTCGTACTCGATAGCCCAGTCGAAAGGTTTTGCATTAGGTTCCCAACGGATTTGTCGTAAGTTATGAACCAGATTTCCGCTTCCAAGTATCAAAACGCCGTGGTCGCGCAGTTTCGCAATTTGTTTTCCAAGATTCACGTGATACTCAGGCGGCTGAGACATGTGAAGACTGAGTTGTAATACTGGAATATCGGCCTTCGGGTACATATGGCGAAGCACCGACCACGTTCCGTGATCGAGGCCCCACATTTCTCTGTCGCCGTGAATTTTTGGTTGCGAAGTCATATCTTGGATCAGTTTCGCTAACACTGGACTGCCCAGAGCAGGGTACCGCACATCAAAAAGCGCTTGCGGAAAACCGTAGAAATCATGAATCGTTTTTGGGTTTGCCATTTCTGTCACCCAGGAACCCTCCGTCATCCAGTGCGCAGATACAACTAAGATCGCCTTGGGCGTTGGAAGTTTTGCCCCTAAAGTTCCAAGCATTTTTGTAAATTCATTGCGATCAATCGCATTCATCGGCGAACCATGGCCAATAAAAAGTAAAGGCATTCTTTGTGATGGCGATCCATCTAAAATTTTATTCAACATCGTTTGTTCAATCTAACAAAAAATCCCGACTGGTCAATTTTCTAAAAAGCATTTTGGAGGTTGTGCATGGTTACAATTAACAATAAATAGAAAGCGTCGTGATTTTTAAGAAAATTCCAGTTAGGCGAAGCGGGTTTCAACATTTGCATTTAACCAAAATGGCTATCTACAGCTCGATGACGTTCGTAAACATAGACGTATTCACAACAAACGACATAAATGTACAATCACTAAAATTTGCTAGGGCTGTTTTTTTTCTATTCCCTCGCGAAAGCGCCGAAAATTCTAAAATTGTTGACCCAATTTTTGTTACAAAAGCTTCTCTTTGATCTGAAGACAAGTACAAGCCTGCACCTTTAAGCTGATGATCTGAGTTTTGCTTCAAATGATCTAATAATTTTTGAGTGATATCGAATTTAAAATTTTCGAGTTCCGTTCCTTTTGTGATTAATGCTAACGGAATTCCACCGACAATTTGATTTTGATTGTGGGGATGCCGCTTAATCAAACCAAGTTCTTCTAATTTTTTTAAGTAAAGCGAAACTGACTTTACTGTTAATTTAAATTCACTTTGAATTTCTAAAGGACTTTTTTGTTCATAAGCAAGCTTCATAAAAAAATGGAAAAAGTGTGGTTTTGCTAGAAAAAACTGAACTTGTTTGTCATTAAATTTAACAGATTCAACGTCATCATTTTCTGAGGCCTTTAAAATATCGATAACAGAAACATTCATCAGTTCGCAAATGGATTCTATTTTTTTTAGGCTTATATCGTCTTTATTAAAAAGCTTTTTTACACCCGCTTCTGTCATATCTAAACGTAAAGCCACTTGATTATAAGTGATTTTATTTTTTTTCAGCTCGGTTTTAAGAACTTTAATTATTTTTTGGGTATTCACCTGAATCCGCGCCTAGGAATCAAAAAATGAATCTAAGTTCTTAAAATAATTTGAGTTCTTTTATTTTTTAAAATCACCCAGTGGGTGAAACGAGTTTTGTAGGTTTTCAGCTAATAATTTTTTTGTTATACCTGCTCTCATGTCAAAAAACGAGCTTAGATTTCCTAAATTAATGGCAACAAAAGATCAACTGACTGCCGCTGCAGGCCTTGGCACTTTGATGGAGTTGTTTGATTCCAGTGAACTAAAAAAAGAGTTCATCGCCTGCTTACCTGCTCGGTACAGCAGCCGCTCGGCTGGTAGTTACTTACTGGCTTTAGCCACAATGGCGTCTTTTATTTATGGCCATGATTGCCTTGAAGATCTGGACGAGTTTCGCGGCGATCCTTCTTTAAAATCATTATTCAGTGATAAAACTGTCGCAGCCCGCACGATCGGCGATTTCCTGAGGGATTTCGACGAAGAACATCTCATCAAATTAAACAACTTTCTAAATCGCCAATCACGATACGTGATGAAACTGTTTCAAGAACACTTGCCTGAAGAATACAAACCCAACGAACTCATCGTTGATGTCGATTCCACTTCCCATGAGCAGCACGGCGAAAAAATGGAAGGCCTTGCTTATAACTACAAAAAAGAGTGGTGTTTGGATTCGCAAGTGAGCTTCAATCAAATGGGACTGTGCCACGGCTTTCAACTGCGCCCAGGCAATACAAAATCTGGTGTTGAAAGCGAGCCCTTAATTCGGCAAAGTTTTAACGACGAAAAAACTCAAGTGCAAAGAAAGTTCGGTAAAAAAGATTTTTTCCGAGCTGATTCAGCTTACTGTAAACAAGATGTCATAAAAGCATTAATTGAACTCGGCGTTCAGTTCACGATCACGGCCCACGATGGAACAACCCACTGGAAAGAACTCTTTCAAAATACCGGCGTCCAGTGGCAACCTTGGATTTACTCCGAAGAAGAACTTAAAAAAGCTGAACTCAAAAAAATAACTTTACCCAAAATTGAAGTAACAAGATTTTACTGGACACCAAGCTGGTCTGAAAAACAGGAATCAAAACTAGTTCTTCCAATCATCGTGAAAAGAACTTGGAACAAAGACGCAGAACAAGAAGAACAAGCAAGCCTGTTTTATAACGATAGCTTTGAACACCAAGACCCGTGGGACTACTATGCCGTCGTCACTAATTTTCAGCTGGACACAGCGATCGATCGACGCGATATAGCCACTACATCTAGTGAGACTGAAAAACAAAAATTTTGGTCCATCCAAGAAGTTTTTCAACATCACCAAAAACGAGGAAATTCTGAAAACTTTATTAAAGAAGAAAAGTACAGCTACGATCTGAAACACTTTCCGTGTTTAAAGTTAAATGCGAACTACGCATTTGGACTACTTGCCATGGTGGCGCACAATATTCTTCGTTGGATAGCTGTGATGACAAAGCCTCATAAACCGCACTATTCAAAAAAATTAAGAAGACGATTTATATCAATTCCAGCCAAACTTGTTCATCACGCACGACAAGTTTTTTTAAAAATGATGGACATCAACTTACAGGAGGTGCTGTTCTTACGAGAGACATTGGGGTTAAAGTCGGAAAAAATTCCCTTACAGTTCTCCACAGCATGACTATGTAAGTCTGTGGATAGTGTCTGATCCTTGAAAACCTAAATTAAAGAATTGCGCATGTGATTTTTTAAATTTTGTGTGGACAAGGGTTTGAACCCTCGAACGCTTAACAAACTTAGCTTTCCCCACTTAGAGTTTTGATAAAAGCTCGTAAAATACATTTATCCGCGCGGCCCTGACAGCGAGCACGCCGCCTGTAAGTCCACTCGCTTTACGAGGTAAATCGTCAAATTTTAGGCGTGACTAGGCCTCCCGCGCAGAAAGCTGCGCTTGGGATACATTGATTGAATTTTTTCGGATACAAAATTTTTGAAAAACGAATTTGATGCGGCTTATCCACCGATCTGGGTTAAATCTGACTCAGCTAAGTTACTGAAATCTTTTGTTAATAATTTTGATGGGTTATCTAAGCTTTTCTGCACACAGCAGAAATCAATTGGAGGTGGGTGAGGGCTTCGCACCCCCGTAACAGCTTTTGCAGAGCCGTGCCTAACTCCTCGGCCAACCCACCTTGATCTTGTTTTTTAAATTAAAAGACACCAGCTGTAAAGTCAACTTATGCCCTTTTCGAGCTGCTCAAAGGGCCTTATGACCCAGCGTTCAGCCTTGTTGTAGTCCTGGAATGTCAGCGTGATTTCTGAATTGTCGCGCAAAGCTTGGGCACCGTCTGCATGAAGAGTTCTTTCGAAGGCGTATATTTTTGCGATTTGATCTAAATATTTTCGACGCCTTGATGATAGTTTTGAATAAAATTGCTCGATCATTTCATCTAGGTCCTTAAATGTGATCGTCGGCCTTATCTGATCAGTTTGAATCATCGGACTTGTCTGCTGAATACGTTCGAAAATTTTTGAGGCTTCGACTTCACGCTTATTTATTTTTTGGACAAAAAATAAAAGTGCAAAGCGATCTAAAATAGGCCCCGACAAGCGCTCAAGATACTTGGTGCACTTACTTCGACTGAAGCGGCAACTGAAGTTTTTTTTCTCTGGAGTCCACTGCCCGCACGGACATAAGTTTGTTGTGGCGATCACTTGAAAATCAGCTTGGATTTCACGAAATTGGGAACTGCGCGATAAGCGTAAAGTTTCACCGGTCATCGGGCCGCGCAATGATTCGATAATTTCAGATTGAAATTCTAGAAACTCATCCATCAATAAAACTCCGCCCTGAACGCGTTCGATTTCGCCTTCATAAAGGCCCGCACCACCTCCTAAAAAAGCGGCTCCGCTGATCGAGTGATGGGGGTTGATCGCGGGTCGCCAATTGTTTTGAAAACGAATTTTTTCGTGCTCTTGAGGCTCTTTGGTAAAACTGATAAAGGCTTTTGCCAAAGTCGATTTACCGGCCCCCGAATCCCCGGCTAATAAACTATGAAAGCCCGACACCGCGCTTAGAAAAATAAATTCAGCTTCTTCGGTTGAAAACTTTTTTTGAAGCCCGATCTGTGGCCTTTCATAAGTATTTTCTTGAGCTGAATTGATTTGTTTTTGAATTTCAAAATTTTGTATTTTTTCAATCCGATAAATTTGGGCTTTTCGTAGATTTTTTTTTGAATCCTGACTTCCTGTCAAAAAAACTTCGCTTTGAAATCGGCTGAGCTCATTTTCTAAATCAGACGGCTGAAAGACACATCCATCCAAACCAAGCTCGCCATAAATAATCCAATTTTTATCGATCATGGCTTCAGAAATTTGTTCGGTCTTCAGTAAAATTCCTAAAGCGACGGCCAATTCAACACCCCTTGAGCTTTTACGAAGATGATTGGGCTTGATATTGACAATCATTTGACTGGTTAGCGGGAATTTGTAGCCCGCATTTTTTAAGGCCGACTTAATTCGATAAAAACTTTCTTTGATCAAACGATCCGGTAAACCCAAAAAATGAATTTGCGGAATACCCGGTATAAATTCAATTTCGACTTCAGCAATTTCTAAGCGATTGTTATTTAGAATCAGTGATTTTAATTTCATGAAATGAACTGATGCAAATAAGAAAGCATTCTGTTCTTTACGTGATGGCAATCGAAATTAATAATGTCTTTCGTGATTCGGATTTAGATCGAATGATCTTTCACTTTAGACAAAGGGTGATGATCGTCGATTGTTTTCACGGCTGTGTTTGTTGTAACAGCGGTATAAACTTGCGTGGTTTGAATACTGGCGTGCCCTAACATCACTTGGATACTGCGCAAGTCGGCGCCACCCTCAAGCAAAGCGGTGGCGCAGCCATGACGAAAGCGGTGGGGGTGAACGGGCTCAGAAAACCCCGCCTTGATCGACCAAGCCGCTAACCAGCGCCAAATATCAACACGCGACGGACGATGACCGCGATCGTTTAATAGCAATGGCTGATGTGATGAATTCGATGTGGTTGAATCCGATAACAATTGATCACGAGAATTTTTTAAATACAGATCAAGTGCTGTATATAAAGCTTCTGTTAAGGGAATTAATCGCTCTTTGCGGCCTTTGCCTAAAACTTTAACCCAACGTTCAGTCGCCGAAAAATCATTTAAATTTAAACCGATGAGTTCACTCACACGGCAGCCCAAGCCATATAAAAATAAAAGCGTTAACCGATTGCGTGCTGTTTTCGAAAGATCACCAACTTCGCAAGAAACAAATAATTTTTCAAACTCTTCGACAGTGATCGACTTTGGCAGTGATGCATTGACTTTGGGTGGACGAAGTTCTCGAAGCTCGGGGCTTTTTAATCCGCGTGATTCACAAAATTTTAAGTATGTGCGCACACTGCTGATCACCCGAGCTTGCGATCGCGTTGAAAGACCTTCTTTTTTCATAAAATCAAAGAACTCGATCATGCGATCATTTTTTTCGCGAAATTTTTTGTAAAGATCTAAGTCACGACGATAAGCCATGACGGTATTTAACGATCGACCTCGGACATTTTGCAAATCATCAAAAAATTCAATCCACAGTGGTGTTAACATGGTTGCTATTGCAAATTAATTTAGGCTTAAATGCAATCAAAATTTACTGAAGGTTAATCGTCGCCTGACATGCATAACCGTTAATGCTTTGAACTTGCAAAACACCCGTCATGCGGCCCACAGGATTTGTTGCACTTGAAAGCTGTCCATCTTGTAAATAGCCCGGGCTCGAAACAGTGCCGCTAAAAATCATCAGCAAGTTCGAAGCTCCGCTGATGGCTTGCAGTCCTAATCCCGAAACGCCTCCGCCGAAAATCCACTGGCCTGGCTGAATCGTCGCTAATGTGTAAGCCCCGGCAGGAATTTGGCAGTAACCTAAGTTTGTCGATTGCGACACCGTCATCTGTCCATTGGCCGTCACCGCGCCATTGTAAGTTCCTGGTGTGTAATAAGCACTTCCTGCTTGGCCGTTGAAAGACCAATTCAAATTAATTAGATTTGTTAAGAAATCCGTCGATACCGCGGTAAATAAAACAGGTCCGTTCAAAGTTTGGCAATTCACACATTGTTGAAACACGTAGCCCTGCTGCACCGGAACAGGGTTGTTATTTCCACCGCTGTTTTTTCCACAAGCTGTCATTATTGACATCGCGATCAAAATTAAAAATCCTGTTGTGTTTTTATAAAATTTATTCTTTTTCATACAGTTTCCTTTCATCTTTTTTATTATTGGATGTTAAACCCTGATTTGATATCTACACCCGAAAAAGTTCCTAATAATTTGTAACCGGCTTCTGCGCCCGGAGTTAATCCACACTTCGTTTGAATCACGTTTGAGCGACAGTCATAAGGGCCGATGTAAGTGTACCAACAAGATCGATAAGGTGAATGCTGCGCAAAGGTCGTTACAAAATTCTTATAATAAACCGACCCCTTGTATTTTGTTGTTGCTAAGGGTTCAGCATCATTTCCCGGAGTTGACGTTGTAGACTGGGGAGTTAAGGTGACTGTGATTGCGCCGTACTCGTCTTCAAAAAAAGCGGTGAAGACAAGTTGGTTGTTTAAATGAAACCAGTAGTTGTAATCAGCCTCAGAACGGTTGTTGTCATAACCACCTTTGATTTTTTGGTTCACGCCAAGACCCGCTTTAAAAATTCCGTCGTACTGAATACCGTTATCAGAATAAGATATTGTGACAGCACCACCATAGCGGCCTGCTGCTGACTGAGATAAATTCATATTAATTTTAAAATTTGTTGGATTATTTAAAGGATGAGTCGCTACGTAATCACTCATGGTTTGTAAACTCACAGGAGTAAATGTCGAAGTCGATCCACCCGAAAATCCTGCAGTTCCATTACTTATTCCAGGACCTAAAACCGGATCAATCACAACAGGTGGAACGGCAAGCTGTCCATCAGTTGGAGTTATTGGAGCTGGGTTATTATTTGACTGCGAGTTGGATTTAGAGCAACCAACACCCATCAGTCCTAGAGCAAACATAGACGTGATAAGTATTAAAGCTTTCATAAAGACCTTCCTTTTGTAGTGATACATTGCGAGGCCTATGCCGACTTGGCTTAAAGAGTTAAAGCTTTGAATTGATTTAAAGATTTTAAGTGTTGTCTTAAATTAAGACACGACTAATTCGTCGACAGGGGCCTGAAGTTACAAAAAAGGCTAACAGTCATTTCATTTTGACACATGAAAAAACAGCGGAATCTTCTGCAGCTCGGCCCAAGCCAGCTTCTTGAGCTCAGGTTTTTTAAGCAAAATACGAGGAGAAAACGCACTCAGAATATCCGAATTTAAAGTGTTTTGAGGCGCCCAATCGTCAATCAGCAACATGGCTAATCGGGCTTGAAACTGATTGCGTTGCGAAAGATCACAACACTTTGTTTGCTCAGAATCGAGCTTGATCGCAGAAATCATTTTGTGCAGCAGTTCTTTTTCGGCTTCAGAATAAGTGGCTAAATTCTGGATACAAAAAAGCAGATCAGTTTGAGTCACTTGATCAAGCAAAAGACTTTTAACTCCTAGAACTTTTTCAACATATTCGAAATAATTTTGGGTTGCTTCACGCATACAACTTTACATCACACTTCTTCAGACTTGTCGACATTTGAATCTGTTAAAATCTCGACTTTTTCGTCTGTTTCGTTCAATTGTAAAAGTATTCTTTCAGCCAAAACGCGATTGAAGGTTTTAAGTTCAGCGATCACTTCAACATCAGCATCACGAATTTCATCGATTGTCTTAAATTTAAGTAAAAGAATTTTTTTTCTTTTTTCACCAAGGCCAATAATATAATCCAGTTCGCTTTCTAAAGACACTTTTTCGCGACGTTCACGATGAAAAGTAATCGCAAAGCGATGGGCTTCGTCACGAATGCCCGTTAAAATTTGAAAAGCTTCCGTGTTGGTTTTAAAAACAACTGGGTTTGCACGACCTGGTAAATAAAAGCGCTCTTCAGTCGAGCTGACATCTTGAGCTTGAAAGTCAGCTTCGGTTCGGGCTTTCGCTAAACCAACAACAGGAATATGAGTTTTGTTCAGCTCTTTTAAAATTTTCACCGCTTGCGAAAGCTGGCCTTTTCCGCCGTCGACCACAATCAACTGAGGCTCATCAAACTCGTCGTGTCCAAAGCGACGTTTAAGAACTTCGTACATTGAAGCAAAATCATCGATGCCCGAAACTGTTTTTATTTTGTAACGACGGTAATGCTCTTTAGCTGGAACTCCGTCTTCGAAAACAACTTGGCTGGCCACTGTTTCAGAACCTTGAAAATGCGAAATATCAAAACACTCAATGCGATTTGGTTTTTTTGGAAGACTTAGTTTAGTCTGAATTTCTTCAAGACCTTTTTTCTTTTCTTCGTCTTTCGACATTTGTTTTTCGAAATGAGCTTTCGCGTTTTGTGAAGCCATCTCGATCAAATCATGCCCCTTGCTATCGGTTGCAAATCGAACCACCACCTCTTGACCAGAACGCTCTTTTAAAACATCTTGCAACAAGCGATGAATATCTCCGCCAAGGTCAGTTCCCAATAAAACATCGTCAGGAATATAATTATCTTCGTAGTACTGATTTAAAAATGAAGCCAGCCACTCGCGTGGATCTTCTTCCGAGCTATTGGGATTAATTCCGGCTAAAAAGTGGGGGCGATTTCCAATCACCCGACCACTTCTTATGTGAATGGTCTCGATCAAAACGCCGCGCTCATCGCCATAGTAACTGATCGCATCTTGGTCCTTTTCAGACAAGCCATTAATCACCGTTTGTTTTTCGATAATACTTTTAATCGCAAACATTGAATCACGCATTTTAGCGGCCACTTCAAATTTTTCTTCCTCGGCCGACACGGTCATTTTTTGCTCAAGATCTTTGATTAATTTTTTACTACGACCTTTTAAGAAATCTTTAGCTCCTTCAATATCAGAGCGGTACTCTTCTTTCGAAACAAGCTTCACACAGGGCGCGGTACATCGACCAATCTGATGAGTCATACAGGGGCGTGTTCGCGATTTAAAAACATGATCTGTGCAATCGCGAATTTTAAAAAGACGATTTAAAAAACGAATCGTACCAAACACAGCCCCGCCCGACGTGTACGGGCCGAAATAAAGGCTGCCATCACGCTTTACTTTGCGTGATAAATAAAGTCGGGGGAATTCATCTTTCCAAGACAGCTGAATATAAGGGTAAGATTTATCATCTTTTAAACGGATATTATATTTGGGGCGATGTTTTTTGATGAGTGAAGCTTCCAATAAAAAAGCTTCAACTTCAGTTTTAGTTAATAAATATTCAATTTCAAAAATATTTTGCACCAAGGCTTTGGTTTTGGCTGAATGATCTTTTAAATCAAAAAAATAACTTTTAACTCGGTTTCTTAAGTTCTTAGCTTTACCGACGTAAATAATTTTATCTTCTTGGCTTTTCATTAAATACACCCCACTTTGCGTGGGGAATTCTTTAACAAGCTCTTTAATCAAATCAAATTTATCCGACATTATTTTTCTAATTCCTGGGCTGAGTCAGACTTTCCTTCGCGAATTTGCAATTCTAAAATTTCAAGTCGCTTCACTTCATCACGTACTTTGGCCGCTTCTTCGAATTCAAGTTCGGATGAAAGTTTTTTCATTTTTTTACGTAATTTTAAAATCTCGTCTTGAATTTTATTTGGTTTTTCAGCAAATTTTTTCAATTGCTCGGCCGTTTTATCTTTTTCACCTTGCAGTTTATAAGCACTCAGCGAGCCATCAAACATATCTCCGATACCTTCGCGTATTTTCTTTTTAATCGTTGTTGGAGTAATTCCATGTTTTGTATTGTAGTCACTTTGAATTTTCCGACGTCTGTAAGTTTCATCGATCGCTTTTTGCATCGAATTCGTGATGCGATCGGCGTAAAGTATAACGCGTCCCTCTGCATTTCTGGCCGCGCGACCAATCGTTTGAATCAACGAGCGCTCTGAGCGCAAGAAACCTTCTTTATCGGCGTCTGTAATCCCAACCAGACTGACTTCAGGAATATCCAGACCTTCGCGAAGTAAATTAATTCCAATCAGTACATCAAAAACACCCAATCGCAGGTCACGAATAATTTCACTGCGTTCGATCGTTTCAATATCACTGTGTAAGTATTTAACTTTAATTCCAATCGATTCGTAGTATTCAGATAAATCTTCAGAAGATCTTTTTGTTAAAGTCGTGATCAATACTCGCTCTTTACGCTCAATACGAAGTCTGATTTCTTTAAGTAAATCATCGACTTGATTTTTAACGGGTCTGATCTCAATTTCGGGATCAATTAAGCCTGTGGGGCGAATAATTTGCTCCACAATAAGGCCTTCAGATTTTTCAAGTTCATAGACGGCTGGAGTCGCTGAAACATAAACAACTCGGTTCATCATTTTTTCAAACTCTTGAAAATTCAAAGGTCGATTATCTAAAGCCGAAGGCAAGCGAAAACCATGTTCAACCAAAGTTGTTTTTCGAGCCCGATCCCCGCGGTACATACCCCCAATTTGTGGAACAGTGATATGCGATTCATCAATAAAAGTTAAAAAATCTTTCGGAAAATATTCAATCAAAGTCGGAGGAGGCTCGCCTTCATCCCGTCCGGTCATATGCCGCGAATAATTTTCGATACCTTGGCAAAAACCAATTTGCTCCATCATCTCGATATCGTAGTAAGTGCGCTGCTCAATCCTCTGAGCTTCAAGTAATTTCATTTGTGATTGCAATGCTTTAATTCGCTCTTGCAGCTCGGCTTGAATAGTTTTGATCGCCACTTTAATATTATCATCACCAGTTGCGTAATGCGAGCCCGGGTAGATTCCGATTTGATCAAGCTCTTCATAAATTTGGGCTGTTAAAGGATCCATCCAACAAATTTTTTCAACAAAATCTCCAAAGAATTCAAATCTTAACGCCCGATCTTCTTCGTAAGGAGGAAATACTTCAACAATATCCCCACGCACACGAATATTTCCACGCGAAAAATCCACATTGTTTCGAGTGTAACGAATGCGAATCAACTCTTTTAAAAACTCATCGCGCTTCAGCTTCTGCCCGTTCGCAACTTGAATCATCATACCTTCATAAGCTTCGGGCGAACCCAAACCATAAATGCACGACACACTTGAAACAATAATCACATCACGTCGATCAAACAAAGACCGCGTGGCCGAATGGCGCATCCGATCGATCTGCTCATTGATCGCCGAATCTTTTTCAATAAAAGTATCTGAAGACGGAATATAAGCCTCGGGCTGATAATAATCATAATAAGAAACAAAATACTCGACTGCATTTTTAGGAAAAAGTTCTTTAAACTCCGAATACAACTGAGCCGCTAAGGTTTTATTTGGCGCAAGAACCAAAGCCGGCATATTCATTTGAGCAATCACGTGCGCCATAGAAAATGTTTTACCACTTCCAGTAACCCCCAATAAAGTTTGATGCTTCAGCCCTTTTTGAAAATTTTCAACCATCGTTTCAATGGCCTTAGGTTGATCGCCCGCCGGTTTATAAGGCGAAACAAGCTCGAAATTTTTTTTAAATACTTTCACTTCATTACTTCCCAAAAACTTCCGGTGGCTAAATCACTCACTGCGATTTTCATTTCGGTTAATTTCTTGCGGTATTCGTCAGCTTTTGCAAAATCTTTTGCATCGCGCACGGTTGTTCGTTCTTTCACAAGCTGATCAATTTCAGCACGTTTAAGACCTTGTTTTTGTAGGAGCTTATCATCTAGTTCAATCAAAAACTTCGAGGCCGGTTCTTGAAAAAGCGACATCATCCTACCAAATTTTTGAATAAACTGAACAAACTGCTGAGCTTTTCCAGCCAGCTCAGCAGTCACTTTCATTCCACGGCGAAATTGAGAATTAAATTGACGGATCACATCAAACATCACAGCAAAAGCGGCAGGCGTTCCAAAATCATTATTTAAAGAGTCTTCGATCTGCTTCCAAGCTTGCGATAAAGTGTCGGCATATTTTGAATCTGATTTTTTTTCAGTGGAACCGATCGCAATTGTTTCAGCCATCGACAAAGCCGAATAGACCCGAGCCAAACCTGATATTGCTAAATCAATTGCATCAGCCCCAAACTCAACTGTACTTCGATAGTGAGGCGTCAACATCATCCACTTATAAATTTCAGGGTGATGATCTTTTAAAAAATCACGCAAAGAAATTATATTCCCCAAAGACTTTGACATTTTTGCACCCGAAAACTGAATCATATTCCAGTGCATCCAGTATTTTACAAACTGATGATCAGACCCATGACAAGCTTCACTCTGTGCGATTTCATTTTCATGATGCGGAAACATCAAATCAAGCCCGCCGCCATGAATGTCAATTTGGTCTCCGTACAAAGCTTTAATCATAGCCGAACATTCAATATGCCAACCGGGCCGCCCATTTCCCCAGGGTGACGGCCAGCTGGGCTCGCCTATTTTCGCGGATTTCCATAAGGCAAAATCAAGAGGGTTTTTCTTTTTTTCGTTCACATCAATACGAACGCCCACTTGCAGCTCTTCAGGTTTTCTGCCTGAAAGTTTTCCGTAATCTTTAAAATCTGAAATCGAATAATTCACATCAGAATTTCCACTAGCTGAAACACTTGTGTAGGCTTTTTTTGCTTCAATAATTTCTGAGATCATCGAAATAATGGCCGGCATTGAATCGCTGACTTTGGGGTTTTGATCATGCTTGCGTAAACCTAAAGACGAAAAATCATTTTTATATTCAGCAATATACATTTCAGAAATTTCAACAGCTGATTTTTTTTCTTCGTTGGCTTTAGCAATGATTTTATCATCTACGTCCGTAAAGTTCAGGGCGTAATCCACTTTGTAACCTAAATGCTCTAGCCAGTTTCTAACAAAGTTAAAAAAGACGGGCCCACGAAAATTTCCTATATGCAAAAGTCCATAAACTGTTGGGCCACACACGTACATTTTAACAAAGCCTTCTTTCAAAGGCTTAAAATCTTCTAATTTTTTTCCAAGTGTGTTGTAAACTTTTAACATGATTACTATTCCTTCTTAAATTTTTGCCAAAGCCAAATCAGATCTCTCTAAGATCGACTTTTTCGTCATCAGAGGAACTAAAATTTTAAGCTCAGCCCCATGGGGCTGGCCGATTAAGGCAATGCGAATTGGAAAAAATAAATTTTTTCCTTTTTGGCCTGACTTAACTTTAACTTCATCTTGAATTTTTAAAAAATCAGCTTCAGTGAAAGTTTCGCCAACGTGCAGACCAACAAGTTCTTTCCATGCATTTAAAACAGCAGAAGTCGATGGCCATTTCAAAGCTTCGTCACTTTCGGCTTTAATTTCATATTTGGCATCATCCAACGGAGAATATAAATTAACCGCATCACTTAAAATTTCCAGATAAGATTTAAAAGTTTCAACAGATTTATTTTGCCAGTCAGAATCTTGTGGCAACTTTAACCCCGCATCATTTAAAAATGGAGAAATCAATTTCCAAATTTCTGCATTCGGCAAAGCGCGCAGATGCTGAGCGTTCATCCATTTTAATTTCACTCGATCGAACACAGCACCTGAAGAGTGAACGCGATCCAAAGAAAAAGCAGTTTCCATATCCTGCATCGACATAATTTCTTTTTCATCCGGATGCGACCAACCCAACAAAGCTAAAAAATTATTCATAGCTGCAGGCAAATAGCCTTCTTTTTTATATTGATCACAAGCCACAGCACCTTTGCGCTTAGATAATTTTTGGCGATCATCATCTAAGACCAAAGAAATATGCCCAAACTGCGGAAGCGCCCAACCCATGCCTTCATAAATCATCATCTGACGTAAAGTGTTTGGTAGATGCTCTTCCGCCCGTAGCACGTGCGAAATTTTCATCATGTGATCATCGACCACACAACAGAAATTATAAACAGGCATGCCATCTGATCTCAGCAGCACAAAATCTCCGACCATATCTGACGGAAACTTCACTTCACCGCGAATCAAATCTTTTAAAAGATAATCTTTTTTTAGTTCTCGCGTTTTAAATCGCACGACAGCTTTTTCACCTGCAGCTATTTTTTGTAAAGCTTCATCTAAAGATTTATTCTCCCAGGGTGAAACTACGTGGGGTTGCAAACCCTTTGCTTTTAAACTTTCACGCTGAGCATCGATTTCAGCATCGCTCATAAAGCAGTAATAAGCTTTTCCTTTTTGAAGAAGTTCATCAGCACATTTTTTATAAATCGAAAGCCTTTGGCTTTGCTTGTAAGGCCCGTAAGGCCCCATGTCTTGCAAAGTTTCTGGATGTGGCCCTTCATCCCAAGTTAAGCCCAGCCATTTTAAATCATCGATCATCATTTTTAAAGATTCATCTGTTGAACGCGCTTGATCTGTGTCTTCAATACGTAAAATAAATTTTCCGTTATTTTTTTTTGCATAGAGCAAATTATAAAGTGCTGAACGAGCTCCACCCACGTGCAAATAACCTGTTGGGCTAGGAGCAAAGCGCACACGAACTTCTGAACTTGAATCAATTTTTGAACTCATATATTCCTTCATCAAAAAATAAAAAAGGCTTAGATTTTATCCCAAGCCTTTATTTTAACTTTTTTGAGTGAGTGAAGTAAATAACTACTGTACGCCGAAGATCGCTTTGATTTCTGCGTCAGAGTTCACGATATCTTTTACATCAGGAGCTAAGTTTAATTCTTTCAATAGTAAATTTTTAGCTGTATCGAGCATCTTTTTTTCGCCGAAGCTCAGCTCTTTATCAACTTTTAGAACATATAAATCGCGCAAAACCTCAGCAATTTCAAAGACAGAACCTGTTTTGATTTTTTCCATATAATCGCGGTAACGGCGATTCCATGTTTGAGTGTCGATTTTGACATTTTTGTCTTTTAAAATTTCGACTACTTTTTGCGCTTCTTCTTGAGAAATCAAAGCACGCAAACCAACGGATTTAATATTGGCTGCAGGAATCATGATTTTCATTCCTGTTTCGATAATCATCACAGAGTAAAACATGTGAATCGTACCTAAAATTTCTTTTGATTCGATCGAATTAATTTTACCGACCCCGTGGCCTGGATAAACTGCATGATCTCCAACTTTGAACTGTGTCATCAACCCCACCCTTAATTTTTGGTAGATTTAGAAACAGGGTTGTTATACCACTTTTGACACTGTTCATCAAATTTTTGAGACAAATAACGCAGGCATTGTAAAAGCTTCATAAGAAAAGGCGCTCTAGGGCGCCTTTTCAACTATATCGTCGTAGATTTTAATAAAAAGGTACCTGGTACCTTTTTTTAGCGGACGACTGCGACAATTGCAAAAGGCTGTTTTGCGTTTTTCCCCATGGGCACATTGGCGCCCTTGACTCGAATTGTGATTTCGCCTGCTGGAGTTTCAGCTGAAACAAAAGAGTGATTATTAATTTGGTCATTTTGCGCAAGGATTTTTCCGTCTGGTAAAACCACTTCTAAATCTAAATCATTCACTAGAGCCTTGCCTGCGTTCACCGAACCCGGCGCATCTGTCCAAACAAGGTTGACTTGAATCAGCCCAGGTTGAGTGACTTTCAAAATGAGTGTGAAGACTTCGTTTGTTCCGACTCCGACTTTTTCATCTATTATTGACGCTGACTTATTGAATGAGAATTTCACGACCTGTGCTAAATCAACTCGCCCATAACCTTCGTCATTATTAGGTCTTAAAGTTAAAAGCTCTTGTCCGTGGGCTGCGCCCACTTCGCCATACTGACCCGGAAACATTTCATAAGCTGTGTTCATTAGGAAAGCTTTTAGTAAAGCAGCTGTGGGCTGAACTTGCTTTAAATTTTCAATCAAATACTCTCTTGCGATGGCAGCAGCACCAGCCGTCAATGGAGTTGCCATCGAAGTACCGCCCGACCAAGCATAATCATTGTTATATAATCCCCACAAAACTTCAGCTCCGGGTTGTTGATCGTGAACGGATAAAATATTTGTTCCTGGCGCAACGATTTCAGGTTTTAAACGGCCGTCTGCGGTTGGCCCCCGTGAGCTGAACATCGCAAGTCCGTTTTGATTATCTGAAACAGTTGATTCTGTGATAGGAGCCACAGGCCAGTTTTCAGGCGAGGATTTAAGCTCGCCGACTTTTTTCTGAATACCGCCGTTAAAAACAAAATTTTCGCTGGCTCCAACAGTTAAAGCATTTTTTGAAGTTCCCGGAGTACCTATTGAATTTGGATCAATTCTTCCATCGCGATCTTTATCAACTCCACTGTTTCCTGCTGCGAATAAAATTAAAAGATCTTGTTTATCAAACATCACTTCATCAACCGAGGCCGCCATTTTTTCGTAGGCTCCAAAGTTTGCAGCGGCCCCCCAAGAGTTTGTGTGAACGCGGGCTCCGTCGGTGTAAGCTTGGTTAAACATTGCGATCAAATCATTTGGAACTGAAAGATTATTTAATATCGGAGACCACATTCCTTGCGCAATGATTTGCGCGGAATAAGCTCCGCCTTTTAGGCGCCCGCCTGAAGCAGTGCCTCGGCCTAAAACAGAACCGGCAACATGAGTTCCGTGTCCCATGGGATCAGCCCAAGTTTTTCCGAAAAGTCCAACGGCATAACCTGATTTGATCGCGCCTTGAAAATCGGGGTGAATCGCTTTTGAATCACCCGAATCAAGCCCGGTGTCGGCCATTCCCACAAATTGATTTTGGCCTGTTAAACCAAGCGCCCAAGCAGCATCAAAGTTCATAACTTTTGTACCTGTTTCAAATCCAGTGATGTCCGAATAATCTCCGGGTACTTGGGGAGCTCTATCAGCTGCATCGAAAATTTGATGTAGAGGTTCTACTTGAACGAAAGCTTGAATATTTTCAACTCCCTCAAGAGAAGCCAATGCAGTCAATGTTGAACGAGGCGCTGTGAGCACGATCGATCGACCTGCTATTTTTTGAACTAAAATTTCTTTTGATACGTCTTGAATTTTCATCGAGATTATTTTTAGTTCTCTTTCATTGAACAAACTGACGATGAAAGTTTCGCGGTTTGAAGCCGTGATCGAACTGATCACCCCCAAAGTTGGTGATAACTTCATTGCTGGCAAAAAAGCCAGCACAGCTTGAACAGACTGATTTGAACTCAGTTCCGCGGCTTGCTTTGATGAAGCTCGAACAAGTAAAGCATCTTCAGGTAAGTAACTGTGAATTTGAAAACCTTGCTGAATCAGATTTTTTTTATCTGATTCAAGGATGTGATTTTTAAATTGCACAATCCATTCGGTTTGCTGATTTAAATTTCGCATACTATTTGAAAATTTAAAATTTTTTGTGCTTAAAGTCTGCTGAGCTAATTTAATTTCTATTCCTGCTTGCGCATATGAAGCAAAAATAAGCGCGAATAAAACAACCTTGTTTTTCATAATAAGTCCTCCTTGAACTTTTTTGATCTCATCAAAAATTCCATCATGGGAAGATCGTCAACGCTAGCAATTAATTAAATGCTTTTAGGAATAATGCAAAATAACGCGGGGTCAAAGTTTACCCCACGCCGGCCAAAGCATTCGGGCCAAAGCTTTTTAAGAGCTCATCGCGTATCAGCTGGTGTTCGCGCTTTGTTAGTTTTGGATCTTGAGCTAGCAAATCAAAAGCGGTGTCGCGGGCTGATTTTAAAATTTCAAAGTCGCGGACTAAGTGCGCCATCTTAAAACCAGGAAGTCCGGATTGTTTTGATCCCATAAACTCACCCGGCCCGCGAATTTCTAAATCAAATTCGGCGACTTTAAATCCATCCGAAGTTTTTTCCATAAATTCAATACGTGTGCGCGTTTCTTCTGAAATTGCATAACCCATGATAAGGACACAAAAGCTTTTATGCTCGCCGCGACCAACCCGTCCGCGCAATTGATGAAGCTGCGATAGACCGAATCTTTCGGAGTGTTCGATCAACATCAGATTTGCATTCGGAACATCAACGCCCACTTCGATGACGGTTGTTGAGACCAGAATATCGATTTCGTGATTTCTGAACTGAGTCATCACTTCGTCTTTTTCGACTGATTTCATTTTTCCATGCAACAGTCCAAAGCGAATTTTTGGAAACTGAGTTTTTAATTTTTCAAATTCATCAGTGGCATTTTTTAAATCGATTTTTTCGCTTTCTTCCACAAGCGGATAAACCACATAAGCTTGTCGGCCCTTGATGATTTGCTCGGCCATAAACTGTAGAGCTTGAGGTCTTTTTGATTCAGTGATCACGCGGGTTTGAATCGGCGTGCGCCCCAAAGGCATTTCGTCAATAATTGAAACATCTAAATCGCCGTAAACAGTCATCGCTAATGTGCGTGGAATTGGTGTGGCTGTCATAATTAAAAAATGGGGCGATTGCCCTTTGTTTTTTAAAACTCCACGTTGAGCGACGCCAAAGCGATGCTGTTCATCGATAATCACAAGACCTAAATTTAAAAACTGCACCCAGTCTTCAATCAAAGCATGGGTTCCAATCAAAAAATGAATTTCTCCAAGTGCCAGTTTTTCGGCCATCTGTTTGCGTTCTTTAGCTTTTGTTTTACCAGTTAAAAGTCCGATTTGAATTCCAAGTGGAGTTAAAAGTTTTTCGGCATTTCTGAAATGTTGTTCCGATAAAATTTCAGTGGGTGCCATCAGACAAGTTTGAAAACCCGCTTCGAAAGCTTTGACCGCTGCTAAAAAGCAGACCAGTGTTTTTCCCGAGCCCACGTCTCCTTGCACTAAGCGATTCATGGGTTTTCCGGATTCAAGATCTTTTTTGATTTCACTAAAACTTCGCGTCTGTGCGGCCGTTAATTGAAAAGGTAAAGATAAGATTAATTTTTGGATTTGAATTTCAGCGCTTTTAAAGGCGAAACCTTTTTCGTTTTTGAGGCCCGCTTTTTTTGAAGCCAAATAAAGCTCAAGCCAAAAAAATTCTTCAAAAATAATTCTTCGATGAGCTGGCGATTTAAAATCGTTGTAAACGACTCCGCTGTCTGATTCGGGATTGTGAAGTCGATAAAGAGCCTCTTCGCGCGAAATCAATTTATTTTTTTGGACAATTTCAGAAGTGAGTTTTTCAGCGGGCCAGATTTTCAGTTGTTCAAAAACAGATTGAATCAATTTTGCAATCTTAGCCGTGCTAAGACCTTCATTTTCGACGTAAATGGGAATCAGTGCATCTTGCAAATCTTCTTCGGGTTCGACATCTTTTAAATCAGGATGATGGAATTCAAGTCGCCCGCGATAATCGGTGACTCGTCCGACGACACGAATTTCTTGATCTTGCTTGAATCGTTCAAAATATCCTTTGTAGGGCGAGCGAAAATATTTGCAGCGAATTTGTCCTGAAGAATCTCGAATTAATAGATCATAAATTTTTCGTGAGGATTTTCCCATGTTGTAGGATGACACACTGACGATTCTCGCTTTGAGACTGACGATATCATCGGGCTTAAGACTTGCGATATTTCGAGCCGCTCGGCGGTCTTCGTAAGCGCGTGGAAAATTCATCAGCAGATCTGAAATCGTTTTAATTCCATGCCGACTGAATAAAGCTCCAAGCTTTGGTCCGACTCCTTTTAAGTATTGAATTTCTGTCTCTAGACAAAGGGCCATGATTCATTTCATGCTAAAAAAAAGCATCCGTCAAATAAGCAAACAAGGTATAATAAAGCCCATGGACACAACTGGTTTTTTTAGGATTAGGCTCACGACAATTCGTCCCAATGAAGCTGTTCCTTTTGATATCTTCGTCTACGTTGACGGAAAAATGATCAGCTATCTTAAATTAGGCGATTCATTAAAATCAGAAAAAGTTATTTCTTTGCACAACAAAGACAATGGCGAATCTTTTTTTGTGGTTAACCAAAACAAACAGCTGTATCGCGACTACGTCAAAAGCTCGATGAACTCGGCAACGTTTTCGAATAACGAAAAGGCCGCGATCTTACGTGAAAGTTCGATTGCGCTGTTGGAAGATCTTTTTGAAACTCCCGATGTGGGTTTAGCTTTGGCCGAATCAAGACCGATCGTGACTGAGCTGATTGAGTTTATGAAAAATGCACCGGAATCCATCGGAAATCTGATTAGTTTATCGGGCCATGATTTTTACACTTACAATCACTCTTTTGATGTCAGTATTTATTCTTTGGGCCTAGGACAGTCGTTAGGTTTTGAAAAAAAAGCTCTCGAAGAATTAGGTCAAAGCTCTTTATTTCACGACGTGGGTAAACGAAATGTGTCGCTGGAAATTTTATGTAAAAAAGGCCCCCTGGATGAAAACGAGTGGATCCAAATGCGTATGCATCCACAGTACGGCCTTAAAATACTCAACGAACATGATGGTATTTCTGAAGCCATCAAAGCGGCTTGCTACGAACACCATGAATCTTGGAGTGGGGGCGGCTATCCGCAAGATATATCGGCGCAAGAAATTCATCCATTCGCGCGCATCGTTGCCCTGACAGACACTTACGACGCTATGACAACGCAAAGGTCTTATAATGTCCCGATGAAGCCAGCGGAAGCTTTGAACTTAATGAAAAATAAAATTTCAGGGCGCTTTGATCCTGAAATGTTAAAAGCGATGTACTCTGTTCTGTTCAAAATGAGTGCTGCGTCGTAAAACCAAATCTAAATTATTTGACACAAGCTTTAAATCTTCACTAGCCTAAGTGCTGATGGAGGTTTTATGAAAATCAAATTATTTGTTGCCGCGTTTTCTTTAACACTATTACAAACTTTTTCGGCTGTGGCTGATCCGGTCGAGGGGCTGCTGGGTTCATGGACTGCGCAAAATTTTGTTCAGGGCCGAGGAGTCGAATTTCACATGTCGTTTAATTTTCAAGAAGACACGACCCAGCTGACTGTAAAATGTTATTTCTACGACGGTGCTTTTTTAGAAGCCCAAGCATTAACAAATGCCCACTACATCGATAACGAAATCTATCTGCAAGATAGTCGACAATCTGTCGTCGACGACGGTTACCATTTTTGCCGCGCCACTTTACAACCTTCAAGATGGACAGCCTATTTTGATGGTACGGGAAAGATGGTTCTATTTGTCCCGACTCCGTATCAGTCGCGATTTACTTTAGTCAGAGATATTTAATTCGTGTCAGCGTCCACAAGTGGTGGTGGTTCAACTCGTGTGATTTTATTCGCGCTTCTTGCTAATTTAGGAATCGCGATCACAAAATTAATCGGAGCACTCATCACCAAAAGTGCTTCCCTTTTTGCTGAGGCGATTCACTCGGTGGCTGATTGCACAAACCAAGTTTTTTTATTAATCGGGGCTAAGAATTCGCAAAAGCCCGCCGACGAAAAATATCCTTTAGGCTACGGACGCGAAAGTTTTTTTTGGTCTTTTATGGTGGCCATTCTTTTGTTCTCGATGGGTGGCGTCTTTGCCATCTACGAAGGTTATCACAAACTTTCTTCAACAGATTCTGAATTGCAGTCTCCGTTTATTGCCTTAGGCATTTTAATTCTGTCGATTTTTCTTGAGGGCGGCTCTTTTTACGCGTGCCTTAAAGAAGTTAAAAAACAAAACTCATACCCAAATCTTTGGCAGTGGTTTCAAAAAAGCACAGCTTCAGATTTAGTCGTCATATTTATGGAGGACCTGGCCGCGCTGCTAGGACTTGTGCTTGCGACAATTTTTTTAGTGATCGCAATCATCACGAACAATGTGATGTGGGATGCGGCGGGGTCGATCTCGATCGGAATTTTACTAGTCTGCGTTTCATTTTTATTAGCCCGCGAAGTAAAATCTTTGATCGTCGGCGAAAAATCCTCAAAAGACTACAAAAGCCACATCCAAAATTATTTCGACCGATTAAAAACAGAAATGCGCATATTAAAAATTATCTCAATCGTAACAGGCTCCAACGAAGTCATGATCGCCCTTAAAGTAACGGCCGGCAACCAGCTGCAAAGCCATGATTTGATCGAAACAATCAATCAAGTTGAAGTCACTATTAAAAAAGATTTTCCAGAAGTGAAATGGCTTTTCATCGAGCCCGATGTGCGGGATTGAAAAAGAGATCAAGCGAATAACCACTTTATGAGCCTGTACCCGAACCAGCATTTAAAAAATCAGAACCAATACAGTTAAGTAAAAAATAGTTTTTAGAGTTTTTTATTTAGATTTTAAATTTCACA